>DXFM01000012.1 GCA_019114465.1 Candidatus Lachnoclostridium avicola | reverse complement strand
ATTTTCAACCATATCCATTTACTTGGTTTCGTTCTGAATTCTTCTCGAACTCAAGGTCCAAACCAGACCTTCTTGTTCTTAGAATTTTCAGGGTTTTACATACTGTTTAATCTTCAATTTTCAAGGTTCTTCGCTTTGTTGTTGCCTCAGCAGCAACTTTCTTATCTTATCACAAGTCGTTCGCTTTGTCAACAACTTTTTTTATTTTTTTGAAGATCTTTTTGATCTTCAACGCAGAAGGAGGGATTTGAACCCTCGCGCCGCTATTAACGACCTACTCCCTTTCCAGGGGAGCCCCTTCAGCCACTTGGGTACTTCTGCTGAATCACATTTTCCATATGATCGGACGTCTCGTGTTCGTCCTAACGGAGAGAGTGGGATTCGAACCCACGCGCCCTTTCGGACAAACGGTTTTCAAGACCGCCTCGTTATGACCACTTCGATATCTCTCCATGTGCGTTCTCCGGTGCTTTCGCATCGCTCGACTCAGGAGCTCTCGCCGAAGTGCTCATTTATTCTATCTAATCAGGCTGTTTTTGTCAACCCTTTTTTTGAATTTTTTCAAATTTTTTTCTGATTTTCCATTTTACGCCGTTTTTCCCCGTTTTTCAGGCCTTTTCCGCCTGCTGGAAAGCACGCAAGAAAGCCTCTGCCAGAATCATATCCTCCGGCGTAGTCACTTTTATATTCCGGTAGTCCCCGGGAATCAGGCGCACCGGCACCTCCGTCATAGTCTCCACCACCATGGCGTCGTCGGTCACTCCTGTCTGATACTCTTCCCTGGAAAACAGCTTTTCATACGCGCCCATAATCAGGGGATAGGAAAAGGCCTGGGGGGTCTGGATCTGCCAGAGGCGGTCTCTTCTGGGAGTCTCCGCCGCAAACAGGTGCTCATCGGCGATCTTGATGGTGTCTTTCACCGGCACAGCGATCACACAGGCAGAGTAGGTCCTGGCTCCCTCCAGAGCGTCCCGGATAATCCGGCCGGTGAGAAGAGGTCTGGCTCCGTCGTGGATGAGCACGTGGGAAATCCCCTGTCCGGCCAGGGCTTTCAGCCCCTCGTAGACAGAGTGGTACCGTTCTTTTCCCCCGGCCACCACAGCGGTGACCTTGTGAAACCCAAATTCCTTCACAATATGCTCCCGACAGTAGTCCAGATCTTCCTTCCCCGTCACCAGAACTACCTGGTCCACCCCGCTCTCCTCGAACTGCTGAAGGGCGTAAGTGATTAACGGCCTGCCGCACAGCTCCAGAAACTGTTTCTGCACGCTGCTCTTCATCCGTTTTCCCCGGCCCGCTGCCAGCACAACAGCCGCAGTCCGGCCCGCCTGTGTGTATTCCATCTCCGACATATTCCTTCCCCCGTATTCGTTTATCTCTCGCCCAGCTTCAGGTTGGGCACCGCGTTTAAATCCCAGCCCGCCCGGACTCCTTTCTGATACTCATAATAAGCCGCCACCCCGATCATGGCTGCATTGTCGGTGCAGAATATGGGAGAGGGGTGGTAAAAGCTCAGATGGGCTTTCCGGCAGGCCTTTTTCATCTCCGCCCGAAGGGCAGAATTGGAGGCGACGCCGCCGGCAATGGCCACCTTGTCGTAGCCGTACTCCTTCGCCGCCGCCACGGTGCGGCTCACCAGAGAGTCCACCACCGCGTTCTGGAAGGAAGCCACCAGATCGGGCACGCAGATCTCCTGCCCGGTCATCTTGGCGTGGTTGATATAGTTGAGGACCGCGGACTTTAATCCGCTGAAGCTGAAATCATAGGGAGCTCCCTCGATCTTCGCCCGGGGAAACTCCACCGCGTGCTTATTGCCCCCTTTGGCCGCCTTGTCAATCTTCGGCCCGCCGGGATATCCCAGTCCCACAGCCCGGGCCACCTTGTCAAAGGCTTCCCCCGCCGCGTCATCCCTGGTGCGGCCGATGATCTCGAATTCTCCATAGTCCTTTACCACCACCAGATGGGTGTGGCCGCCGGAGACGATCAGACAGATAAACGGCGGCTCCAGATCCGGATGCTCAATAAAATTGGCGGACACATGGCCCTCAATATGGTGCACGCCCACCAGAGGCTTTTTCGCCGCGTAGGCGATGGCCTTGGCCTCCGCCACTCCCACCAGCAGAGCCCCCACCAGACCGGGGCCGTAGGTAACTCCGATGGCGGTGATCTCCTCCAGCGTCACTCCCGCCTGGGAGAGGGCCTCCTCGATCACCTGGTTGATCTTTTCTATATGCTTTCTGGAGGCGATCTCCGGCACCACTCCTCCGTACAGAGTGTGGAGGTCAATCTGGGAGGAAATCACATTGGAGAGCACTTCCCGGCCGTTTTTCACCACAGCCGCAGCCGTCTCGTCGCAGGAGCTCTCAATCGCCAGTATCAGTACATCTTCATTCATTTTCATTCTCCTTCGTCAAACGTAAGCTCCAGGGTGTAGCCGTCCTTTGCCGCCTTTGCCCTGGGAAACAGCTTCCGCACCGCTTCCATATATTCTTCCGGCCGGTTTAAAGAGGGGCTGTAATGGGTCAGCCACATCTCTCTGGGCTGAGCCTTCTGTGCCAGGCGGGCCGCTTCGTACATGGTCATGTGCTTGTACTCCCTGGCTTTCGTCTCCTTGCCCTCCTCGCCGTACATTCCCTCGCAGATAAACAGATCCGCGTCCTTTGCGTACTCCGCGATCACAGGCACCGGTCTGGTATCTGTGCAGTAAGTCACCTTCAATCCCCGCCGCTCCGGTCCCAGAACCATGTCGGGTGTAAATACTCTGCCGTCCATCTCCAGAGTTTCCCCCTTCTGCAGGCGGTTCCAGCACCGCTGGGGAATTCCTGCCTCCCTGGCCCTGTCCACGTCAAATTTTCCCTTTCTCGGAATGGAGATGGAGTAGCCGTAGCAGACCACGTTGTGGTTGACCTTGTAGGCGTCGATCACGTAAGGGCCGATCTTCCGCTGCTCTCTGGCCTCCGTCAGCTCTATGAACTTTAACTGGAACGGAAGTTCCGGCGCGATGGTCCTCAAGGCCCCCACCACTCTCTCCAGACCTTTCGGCCCAATCAAAGTCAGCGGCTCCGTCCTCTCCGCATTTCCCATGGTGAGAAGCAGCCCCGGCAGACCGCTGATATGGTCCGCGTGATAATGGGTGAAGCAGATCACATCAATGGGCTTGGGACTCCAGCCCTTCTCTTTTAACGCCACCTGGGTTCCCTCGCCGCAGTCGATGAGCAGGCTGCTGCCGTCGCAGCGGGCCATCATGGACGTAAGCCAGCGGTACGGAAGAGGCATCATTCCTCCCGTCCCCAGCAAACAGATATCTAACATAGTATTCCTCATTTCTTCTTTCATGGGCGGATTTTTGAGCCCTAAGTGGAATCATAGCACAGGAGCCAGCGGAGAATCAAGACTTTTTCCAGGGATCCGCCATAAGAGCATAAGAAAAAGAGGGGCCGCCCGCTGTCCGGTCCAGCTCCCTCTCTTTCCTTTTTACAGCAGCTCTGTCTGTTCCTCAATCTCCACCGGAATCATCAGCTCTCCGGCGATTCGGTCACAGCAGGCTTCACACAGGTCCAGATGGTGGACTTCTCCGTCTTTTTCAGAGAAAAAATCCCACGCGTGGTCGATGCTGAGCACGCCCTCCCGCACGATTCCATCCTCCACCACCAGTTTTTTTCCACAGCCGTTGCAGATCACCGTCTCCAGACGGCCGCCGTGTCCGTACTTTCGCATGTTATCCTCACCTTTCTGTACTCCGGCTGCCTCCCCGGATACTCCCCTATGATACCATACGATTTTCCCTTGTTAAGTGGTAATTCTTTCAAACCGGGCGAAGCTCCATGAGCACCGCGTCCTCCACCGGGCGGCGGTAATAGGCCTTCCGCCGGCCCGTCTCCCGAAAACCCGCGGATTTATACAGGTTCCGCGCCCGCTCATTGCCGGCCCGCACCTCCAGAAACAGGGCGTCCGTCCCTCCGTCCCTGGCGGCCGCTGTCACCGCTTCCAGCAGTTTCCGGCCTATTCCACGGCCCTGACAGGCCGGGTCCACCGCAATCCGCAGAAGTTCCCCTTCCCCGGCAATCTGGCGCAGGACGGCATAGCCGGCCATGGTCCCGGTCTCCGGATTCCAGGCAGCAAAACAGGTGTCCAGAGAATTCCGGACAAATTCTTCCACGTCCCCGGCTGTCCAGGGGTCAGAAAAACAGAGCTGTTCCAGGACAGCCGCCTTTTCCCCGTCTCCCTTCTCCATCACAGAGATCCGGACGGTCCCGTATTCCAGTCCGGACGGCAGGTTCCCGGTCACAGACTCTCCCCCAGCCGCTCCCGCTCCGCCTGGGATTTGCGCATATAATCCGGCCCGTGCTCCGCTGCCGTCTCTGTTTTTCCCTGGGCATAGTAGATGGCTCCCAGAGCCGCCACCGCCGCCGCTCTCTGGCGGTTCATATGGGCCGGGGCGAAGGAAACGGGGATCTCCGCCGTCTCCCGGATCACCGGCTCATAGACGGGGACGCCGTCTCCCAGGAAGATCACCGGCTCACCCAGGCCGTTCAGCTCTTCCATCAGACGTCTCATATCCATGGGGCACTGTTCCTTCACCGCCTGAAGTCCGTCCTTCATCCGGTAGATGCCGGTGTACACCTGATTTCTCTTCGCATCCATAATGGGACACACCAGATTCGCCGCCCCCCACAGGTTGTATGCCAGGGCGTCCACCGTGGGGATGTGGATCAGAGGCTTTTTCAGCGCCAGGCCCAGGCCCTTGGCTGTGGCAGAGCCGATGCGCAGGCCGGTAAAGGACCCAGGCCCTCCCGACACCGCTATGGCGTCGATCTCATTCAGATCCGTCTCCGTCATGGACACGATCTCGTCGATCATGGGCAGCAGGGTCTGAGAATGGGTCTTTTTGAAATTTACCGTGTATTCCGCTGTCAGTATGTCATCCGTCACGATGGCCGCGGACGCCACCAGTGAGGAGCTTTCAATTCCCAGTATTTTCATCCTTCTTTTCCCTCCACAGTAATCCGGCGGTAGTCGAAGCCCTTTTCCAGATCCTTTTCAATGGTGATGCGGATCACCTGGTCCGGAAGGATTTCCCGGATCAGGGAGGACCACTCGATGAGAGTCACCCCTTCTCCGTAGAAACACTCCTCATAGCCGATCTCATCCATCTCCTCCACGTCTCCGATGCGGTAGACGTCAAAATGGTACAAGGGCAGCCTGCCGCTGTCGTACTGCTGCAGAATGGTGAAGGTGGGGCTGTTCACCGGGCCTTCCACCCCCAGCCCGGCGGCAAACCCCTGGGTAAACACCGTCTTTCCCGTCCCCAGGTCGCCGTCCAGACAGTAGATCTCCCCTGCGCCGGCCTTTTCCCCCATCTGCTTTCCCAGCTGATAGGTCTCCTCCGCACTGTTCGTCTCGATAATCATTTTCATAATCCTTTCCTTTGCCCTGCCGGGCCGTCCCCTACAGCTTCATAGTCAGGCTGATCCGCTTCTTTTCCAGATCCACGCTCAGCACTTTGACCTCCACAATGTCTCCTACGCTCACCGCCTCCAGAGGATGCTTAATATACCGCTCCGTCATCTGGGAGACGTGAACCAGGCCGTCCTGGTGAACGCCAATGTCCACAAATGCGCCGAAGTCGATCACATTGCGCACCGTTCCCTTCAGCACCATTCCCGGCTTTAAATCCTTCATCTCCAGCACGTCTGTCCGGAGAATGGGCCTGGGCATCTCCTCTCTGGGATCTCTTCCCGGCTTCTCCAGCTCGCTCACAATGTCTTTCAGAGTGATTTCTCCCACCCCCAGGCGGTCCGCCATCTCCCTGCAGTTGGAGATTTTCTGTCCCAGTCCTTTGATTCCGCCGCGGGCCAGGTCCCCCGGCTCATATCCCAGTTCCTTCAGCAGGGCCTCTGCGGCTTTGTAGCTCTCCGGGTGGACGCTGGTGCCGTCCAAGGGATTCTTTCCCCCCTGGATCCGCAGGAATCCGGCGCACTGCTCAAAGGCCTTCGGCCCCAGCTTCGCCACCTTTAACAGCTGCTTCCGGTCCGCGAAAGCCCCGTTCTCCTCCCGGTAAGCCACAATATTTTTCGCGATGGTCTTGTTGACTCCGGAGACGTACTCCAGCAGTGAGGCGGACGCTGTGTTCAGATCCACTCCCACCCGGTTTACGCAGTCCTCCACCACCCCCTGAAGGGTCTCGCTTAAATGCTTCTGGTTCATGTCGTGCTGGTACTGCCCCACTCCGATGGAACGGGGATCGATCTTTACCAGCTCTGCCAGCGGATCCTGAAGCCGTCTGGCTATGGAAACAGCGCTGCGCTGCCCCACATCGAACTGGGGGAATTCCTCCGTGGCCAGCTTGCTGGCGGAGTAGACAGAGGCTCCCGCTTCATTTACAATCACATACTGCACCTGCTCCGGGATCTCTTTCAGCAGTTCCACAATAATCTGCTCCGACTCCCGGGATGCGGTTCCGTTGCCCAGAGAGATCAGGGTGATGTGGTATTTTCGGATCAGCTTCTTTAAAATCTCCTTGGATTCGGCCACACGGTTCTGGGGGGCGGTGGGATAGATCACCACCGTATCCAGCACCTTTCCCGTCTCGTCCACCACGGCCAGCTTGCAGCCCGTCCGGAACGCCGGATCCCAGCCCAGAACCGTTCTTCCGGTGATGGGCGGCTGCATGAGCAGCTGCTCCAGGTTTTTCCCGAACACCCGGATGGCTCCATCTTCCGCCTTGTCCGTCAGTTCTCCCCGGATCTCCCGCTCGATGGAGGGAGCAATCAGCCGCTTATAGCTGTCCTCGATCACGCTGCGAAGCACCGGCGACGTATGGGGATTGTCTCTGGTGACCACCTGTTTTTCCAGATATTTCAGGATCACGTCCTCCGGAGCCAGAATCTTCACCGTGAGATATTTTTCCGCCTCGCCCCGGTTTAAGGCCAGCACCCGGTGGCCGGCACACTTTCTCACCGGCTCCTCGTATTCATAGTAATGCTCGTAGACCGATTTTTCCTTCGGATCCTTCGCCAACGACTGGATCGTCCCCTGATCCCTAGTGGCCCGGCGGATGTAGGTCCGGTATTTAGCACTGTCGGAAATGCGCTCCGCCAGAATGTCCATGGCGCCGGCCAGAGCCTCCTGGCTGCTGGAAACGCCTTTCTCCTCCGACACATACCGCTCCGCTTCTTCCAGCGCCGGACGGTTTAAATTCTGGAGCATGATCAGGTCCGCCAGGGGCTCCAGCCCCTTTTCCCTGGCGATCATAGCCCTGGTGCGGCGTTTCGGCCGGTAGGGCCGGTACAGGTCATCCACCGCCACCATGGTTGCCGCCGCCCGGATCTGCTGCTCCAGCTCCGGGGTCAGCTTCTCCTGATCCCGGATGGAAGAGATCACCTGTTCCTTCTTTTCCTCCAGACTGCGGAGATATTTCAGACGCTCATCCAGGGCGCGGAGCACCTCGTCGTTTAAAGATCCGGTGGCTTCCTTGCGGTACCGGGCGATAAAGGGGATGGTGTTGCCCTCGTCGATCAGCTTCACCGCCGCCTCCGCCTGGCTGTATTTGATATTCAGCTCCGTTTGAAGTGTCTTAATAATGTCCATTCTTATCGGTCCTCCGTTATTTTCTGTCCCATATTCACGGAGCATTATACCCCCGGTCCGCCGCTCTTGTCCAGAGATTCTTTCTGCTGTAGGTTTGTCAAACATATTGGACGGCGAATTCGCAAGGAGAAAGCCAGCCAAGGGGCCTCATAGGGAAGTTGTTGGAGCGACGGTTATGGACAGCGAGCTGTCTGGCGAAGTCATCCAGGGAGTAAAA
>DXFM01000011.1 GCA_019114465.1 Candidatus Lachnoclostridium avicola | reverse complement strand
GAGGACGTATTCTCCATCACCGGCCGTGGTACGGTTGCGACCGGTAGAGTAGAGCGTGGTACTCTGCATCTTTCCGATGAGGTTGAGATCGTAGGCGTACACGAGGATATCCGTAAGGTAGTAGTTACCGGTATCGAGATGTTCCGTAAGCTGCTTGACGAGGCTCAGGCTGGTGACAACATCGGCGCTCTGCTTCGTGGCGTTCAGAGAAACGAGATCGAGCGTGGACAGTGTCTGGTTAAGCCGGGCTCTGTAAAGTGCCACAAGAAGTTCACCGCTCAGGTGTACGTTCTGACCAAGGACGAGGGTGGCCGTCATACTCCGTTCTTCAACAACTATCGTCCGCAGTTCTACTTCAGAACCACTGACGTTACCGGCGTTTGCGAGCTGCCCGAGGGCACCGAGATGTGTATGCCTGGTGACAACGTAGAGATGACCGTAGAGCTGATCCACCCGGTAGCTATGGAGCAGGGTCTTCGTTTCGCTATCCGTGAGGGCGGCAGAACCGTTGGTTCCGGAAGAGTTGTTTCCATCATCGAGTAATAACAACGATCAACGATCAATATAAAACTTTATCCGTATAGATAATTTGTGTCCAAGCAGTTTGAAAGCCCGGAAGGCATTTGCCTTCCGGGCTTTTTTTTTCATTTCGTGGGAAACTTCATTTTTTACCATTCCTTTACACAGATCTCAGAATTCGGCAAAAAACAGCATTTCCAATGTGGAAAAGAGCAAAAAAAGATGCTCTTTTTCATGATATATTGATTTCAGTAAGAAAGAAGCGCACGGCGCAGGAAAACAGAGGAGATGAAAAGATGGGAACGATTCAGCTGAAGAATGTGAAAAAGCAGTTTGACAAAGATGTTGTCATCGAAAACCTGAATCTGGAGATTGCAGATGGTTCCTTTACGGTTCTGGTGGGGCCGTCGGGATGCGGAAAATCCACAACACTGCGGATGATCACCGGACTGGATGATCCCACGGAGGGAGACATTTACATTGACGGACAGAAAGTGAACGACATCACCCCGGGAAAACGGGATATTGCCATGGTATTTCAGAACTACGCCCTGTATCCGACAATGACAGTCCGCCAGAATATTTCCTTCGGTTTGGAAAACAAAAAGGTGCCGAAGGAAGAGAGGGAAAGGCGGGTTAAGGAGATCTGTGAGATTGTGGGACTGACGGAATATCTGGACCGGAAGCCGTCCAAGCTGTCCGGCGGCCAGCGCCAGAGAGTGGCTCTTGCCAGGGCCATGGTAAAACAGCCGAAAGTGTTTCTGATGGATGAGCCTTTGTCCAATCTGGATGCCAAGCTGAGGGCGCAGATGCGGGTGGAGCTGATCGAGCTTCATAAGAAGCTGGGAACCACATTTGTGTATGTGACTCATGACCAGACGGAAGCCATGTCCATGGCGGACACCATTGTGCTGATGAAGGATGGATATATTGTACAGCAGAGTTCACCCAGAGAACTGTACAACAATCCCAACTGCGTGTATGCCGCCCAGTTTATCGGAACTCCCCAGATGAACGTACTGCGGGATGTGCTGCCGGACGGGAAGATGCTGGGATTCCGGCCGGAAAAACTGTACTTTAAAGATACGGAGGAGCCTCACATCCGAATTTCCGTGAGAGTGGCCACAAAGGAAATGTTGGGGTCGGAGATCATTTACTCTCTGGGAAGCCAGTACGGAACGCTCATGGCAAAGACGGATTACGAGATGGGAACCGGGGAGGAGGCGGACGTATGCGTTCCGTTTTCCGCCATGTATCTGTTTGACAGCAATGAAAAGCGGATCGAGCTGGATGAAAAGGAACTGGAGCGGATCAAGGCCGCATTTTCCAGATAGTGCGGGGAGGAGGCGTACCTGTGAAAAAGAAGAGAAGCGCAAGTGAAAAGAGAGACCGGCTTCTGGGAGTGATAACGGCGGCGCCGGCAGCCATTCTGCTGTGTGTGTTCACGGTTTATCCTGTGATTTACCTGATCTACCGTTCCCTGTTCTCCGGAAGTCTGATCTCCGCAAAGAAAGAATTTGTGGGAGTGGACAATTACAAGGAAATATTTTTTGACGAGACCTTCCACAAGGTGCTGGCCAATACGGTGATCTACACAGTGTTGTTTGTGGGACTGACCATGGTGCTGGCGATCCTCATCGCCGTGTGGCTCAACGGTTCCCGCCAGAAAAAACTGAATAATATGGTGGAGGCCTGTATCTTTACTCCCCATGTAATATCCATGGTGTCGGTATCCATTGTATTTCTGTGGCTCATGGAGCCGGATACGGGATTTTTCAACATGGTGCTCACGAAGCTGGGGGTGGGAAAATACCCGTTTCTCTCCAGTCCGAAGACGGCTATGATCTCTCTGGTGCTGGTGATGGTGTGGAAGAGCGTGGGATACTACGTCCTGCTGGTGATGGCGGCTCTCCAGACTGTGCCGGTGAGTATTTATGAGGCGGCCGAGCTGGATAATACTTCCAAAGTGAGGACATTTTTCAAAATCACCCTGCCTATGATCTCGCCCACCATTCTGTTTACCTGCGTGGTGGCGTCCATCGCCTCTTTCAAAATCTTCGACGCGGTGAACGTCATGACCCAGGGCGGGCCGGTGGATTCCACCAACACGCTGGTGTACTACATTTACGCTTATGCGTTCCGCTATGGAAAACCGGGAATTGCCTGCGCTGCGGGCGTGGTGCTGCTGGTTCTGGTATGTGTGATGACCTATGTTCAGTTCGGCGTGAGCAAAAACAAGGTGCACTATCAATAGGGGGGAAATGCAAATGCAGACAACGTATGAAAGAGACATTATTGTCAACAAAGTTTTGCGCGTGCTGAATGTGATTTTAAAAGCCATTGTGGTTGTCATATTTATTTTCCCGTTTTACTGGATGGTCAGCACGTCTTTAAAGGATCTGACGGAGGCGCTGAAGTTTCCGCCCACGCTGATTCCTTCCAGCCTTCACTGGGAGAATTACGCCCACGTGTTTGAAGTGGTGCCCATCGCCCAGTATTTTAAAAACTCGGTGATCGTCAGCGTGACGGTGCTGATTCTGCAGTATCTGATCATTGTGCCGGCGGCCTACAGCCTGTCCAGACACGAGTATAAAGGAAAAAAGCTGTTTTTCGGACTGGTGCTTCTGGGACAGATGATCCCGCAGCAGGTTACTTTCCTGCCCGTGTACTTCATGTTCAGCAAGGTAAAGCTGCTCAGCACTCTGATTCCGCTGATCCTGCCGTTTATCTCCAATCCCTTCGGAATCTTCATGCTCCGTCAGTATTTCATGCAGATTCCCCAGGAGGTGATCGAGGCGGCGAGATTGGATGACGCCAGCAATATGAAGATCATGTTCAAGGTGATGATGCCCATGGCCAAGCCGGCGCTGGTAACCATAGGGCTGCTGTCCTTCATCTCCACATGGAACAGCTATTTCTGGCCTCTGATCATGACGTCGAAGGAGGCGCTGCGCACACTGCCTGTGGGAGTGGCCGCCCTGAAGTCTTCGGAGACGCTGCAGATGTGGCATATTATTATGGCGGGCAATGTGGTGCTGGTGCTGCCCATTCTGCTGATCTACATTGTGGCAAGCAAGAAGATCCGGAATTCCTTTGCCTATTCCGGCATTAAGTAAATAAGCGTAAGTGTTAGAATATCCCTGCGGGGATCAATATAAGGAGGAAATCATGAGAAAGAAAACATTAGCGATGCTGCTTGCAGGTATGGCAGTCCTGGCGCTGCCGGGCTGTGGCTCCAGTACGGGGGAAACCTCGGCTGCGGCGGACGGATCGGAGACCGCCGATGAGAAAATTGAGATTGAGTTCTGGCACTGCATGGGCTCTTCCAACGGAGAGCTGATCGAGCAGCTCACGGAAGCCTTCAATGAGTCCCAGGACAAGATTTACGTAAAGGCAGTTCAGCAGGGCTCCTACACGGAGGCCAGCACAAAGATGCAGGCGGCGCTGGCAGCCGGGGAAGCTCCGGTTGTGGCCCAGATGGAGATCGGAAGTCTGGGAGTATTCGCGGATTCCGGCCAGCTGGTGGATCTGCAGAAATATGTGGATGCGGAAAACTTTGATCTGGACGACTTTATGCCGGGACTTCTGGACGCTTCCTACTATAACGGAGAGCTGATTGCCCTTCCCCACTCCAGAAGCCTTCCGGTGCTCTACTACAACAAAGATCAGTTTGCCGCGGCGGGGGTGGAGAATCCGCCGGAGACCTGGGATGAGCTGAAGGAGACGGCAAAAACCCTGACGGGAGACGGCGTATATGGATATTCCTGCCCTCTGGATCAGTGGTACTATACCTCCCTCATGATGAATGCGGGCGGAACCATCTACAACGAGGATGAGACGGGAATCGGCTTCAACAACGAATCCGGAACAGCTCCCTTATATCTCTGGAAGGATATGATCGCGGAAGGCACCATGCACGTTCCGTCCGGACAGGATTACAACTCTTCCGAGGCCTGCAGGAACGTGTTTGCCGCCGGCACGGCGTCCATGATCATGCAGAGCAGCGCCCAGTTGAAGGGGCTGGAGGAGACCTGTGACTTTGAGGTGGGCGTGGCTGCCATCCCCATGCTGACCGACCGGGCTTATCCGGCAGGTGGTTCCAACCTGATGATGTTTGCCGGACACAGCGAGGAGGAAGAGGCTGCCGGCTGGGAGTTCTTGAAGTTTATGACCAACACGGAGAATGCGATCACCTGGGCTAACGGCACCGGCTACCTTCCTGTGAGACAGAGCTGCACCGAGCAGGACAGCTATAAGCAGATGGTGGAGGAGGATCCCAACCTTCAGGTTATCACTGACAACGTACAGTACTGCGCGGAGGCGACGTTCATCCCGGAGTACGCGGAGACGAAAGACATTATCACCAATGAGATGCAGAAGTGCATTCTGGAGGATGACTACACACCGGAGGAGGCTGTGCAGAGCATGGCGGATCAGGTAGCTGAGCTCTTCCAGTAAAGCCAGAGACAGCCGCACCTGATGTGCGGCTGTCTTCTTTTACTGTGAAGTCCGGTTAGATCCCCGGCGGCGGAATTCGGTGGGAGTGCAGCCCTCATGTTCCATAAACAGCTTGGTAAAATGACTCTGGCTGTAATATCCGCAGGCGGAGGTGATTTCTTTCACCGACTGGCTGGTGGAGAGCAGCAGTTCCTTGGCCCGGTTCATCCGCAGCTGGGAGATGTACTTGTTGTAGGAGATGCCCAGCTCCTGCTTGAGCAGATTGCTGATGTAATTGGCGGAAAATCCGAACTGTTCCGACAGGCTGGCGATGGAAAGGTCTTCGCAGTAATGTTCGTTGATGTAGCGGACGATGGCCTGGGCAGGGCGGCTGTCCTCGGAGGCGTGAAGAAATTGTTTTGCGTATTCCCGGAAATACCTTCCCAGACTGTCTGGCTGGCTGGGAATGGGGTCCTCCCCGTGGAGCACGGCGGCGAAGAAGGAAAAAATGTTCCGTTGGTACTTTTCCCGATCCTCCAAATGTTCCAGGCGGCGGCAGATCAGCTCGCTGCAGTTGGTGAACCGGCTGTAATCCTTCTGAAGGCAGGCGCTCTGCCACTGAACGCAGAGGAAGGCGAACTGCAGAAGCTCCGGCGGGCAGGAGAGCAGGGGATTTAAGTAGTAAAATTTTTCCATGCCGTACAAAACCCGCAGGCAGGAGTGCTCCAGCAGAAGGGAGACGTCGTCTTTCAGCTCTTCGGTCTGCCCGGTGACGGAGGAGGCAAAGCAGGATACTTTTCCGGTATAGGTCTGGGCGGACAGGTCCATCAGCATGCGGTGAAGGTCGTTGGAGTTGCGGGAGAAGCACAGCAGGAGGATCTGATTGCCGGTGAAAGAGGAGACAAAACAGTCCTGATAGGGATTCAGCATCTCCAGCAGGGATTCCGGGGGAAGGCTGGAATTGTCGATGGCGATGAGCATGACAAAGCCGTAATATCCTTTGTATTTTCCCAGGGAGGACTCCCGGCGGTTGATAACGCTCTCCAGCCAGTTCCGGAAGATGGTTTTCTGTTCCCGCAGGCGGACGGCCTCCGCCGCTTCTGCGGCTCGGAGCGTCTCCTGAATGGTTTTTAAGTCCAGAGGCTTCATGAGATAGTCCTCCACCTTCAGCTTGATGGCCTGCTTGGCGTACTCAAATTCATTGAAGCCGGTCATAATGTAGTAGCGGGTGTCCGGAGAGATTTCCCTGCCCAGTCGGATGGCCTCCAGGCCGGTGAGTCCGGGCATCTTGATGTCCACATACGCCAGCTGGAAACTCCGCTCTTTCAGCTGGTTCAGCATCTGCGCGCCGGTGTAGGCGTGGAACACCTCAAGAGGACCGAAGGCATCCTGACAGCTTAAAATCAGTTTTTCAATGGAAATATGAATCAAAGGTTCGTCGTCGATGACAAGTATATTCACTGTGTTTCTCCTCCTTGTGCAGATTCCGGAATGATAATGGCCTGGATGGTCAGACCGTCCACGCGGTACATGTAAAAGGCGATCTCACGGCTCCAGAGCTGAATGCGGTTCTCCACGTTCCGGATACCGATGGAGTTGGGGGAGGTGAGCTGCTCTGCAGTAAATCCAACTCCGCTGTCCTCAATGATGATGTAGATTTTTCCGCCGTGCCGCTCCGCGGTGATGGTCAGGGTACAGGGGACTTCGCTGGGCTCGATGCCGTGGATCACCGCGTTTTCCACCAGGGGCTGAAGCAGAAGCTTCGGCATGGAGAGATTGCGCAGAGACTCGCTGCAGGAGATGGTGTAGCGGATCCGGTCCCCAAAACGAAGATGGAAGAGAGCGCAGTAGCTGTCCAGAAAGTCCAGCTCCTTTCCCAGGGTGGTATTCTGGTCCTTGCTCAGCACATAGCGGAGAATGGCGGCAAATTTGTAAAAACAGTCGTTCAGCAGCTCTGTCTCTCCGATCTGGTTGAGGGTGATAAAGCTGTAAATGGTGTTGATGATAAAATGAGGGCGGATCTGGGACTGCAGGGCCTGGAACTGCAGATTCTTGTGGGCGATCCGAAGCTCGTACTCATTGTGGATCTTTTCCTGCAGCTTCTCCGCCATGTGATTGACGGAGGAACCGATGTTCTGAAATTCCCGTATGGGAAGGTTTTCACAGCGGGCGTTCAGATTGCCGTCTTCCATCTCCTTGAGGGCGGACTGGATGTGATTGACAGGAATCCTGATCCAGCGGTTGTTCCGGCAGAAGATGGCGTAGGCGATGCCGATGGCGGCCAGAAGGCAGAGAACGCTTCCGACGATAAAGGCGGCGATCTGCCGGTGGATATAGGATACGGAGTGGAAAATGCGGACAGTCAGAGGAAAGCTGTCCAGGGTCTGAGTCTCCTGCATCCAGGTATTGTAGTGATAGCGGAAGGAATTTTCGTCCATGTGACTTAAAAAGCCGGAGTCCACTGCCTGGCTGGAATAGATCAATTCCCCGCTGTCATTGGTGAAGAGGATGATGGCCGGTGTGTGGGTGTCGATCTCAGAAAACAGCTCATCCAGGAACTGGGTTTTCATATTGATCATGATGATGTTTTCCTGGTCCGGGTCGTACAGATTTTTCAGCTGTCTGGAAATAAAAAAGCTGTCCGCCCGCCGGGGACCGCCGTCAGAGTCCGGGTCGTAATAAGGGGTGATGGCCACCTTTCCTTCCTTTTTTATGGCTTCCGTGTACCAGCTGCGGCTCTCCAGCGGCTGGACTGTGGAGAGATACTGGTAGTAATTGACCGCGTTGAAATACAGAACCTCCTTTTCGGAGATAAAGAGAAGATCTCCGAAATCATCTCTGGAATAGGCGGTCAGCGTCAGGGTGTCTCCGATCTCCTTGCTCAGGGTATTCCGGTCGGAGATGGACATGCGGGAAAGGTCCGTCTTGGAGCGGAAGTAGGAGTTGTAATACAGCGCTTTTGTGACGTTGTTGATGTCGTTCATGTAGTTGGACAGATAGGTGCTGATCAGGCGGAGATTGCTCTGGGACTGGGCCTGCAGGTCGCGGTACTGATAATTGCTGAACAGATACGAGAGAAAAACGCCGGTCAGAGTCAGGGGAATGATAAAGCTCAGCACAAAGGTGAGAAACAGTTTTTGTGACAGAGACGGCAGCTTAAAGCGTTTCATAGGTTGGCCTCCTTGCCTGATGAATGGTTCCGAACAGGGAACTGTCTTTACTTACTTTTATAGCGGTTAATCCGTGATCTGTCAACTGAGGGGGGAGGCGCGGCGGGGGGAAAGGGAAAAAGCAGGGCCGCCTGGAAAAACAGCACGGCCATAATAAAAAATAACAAAATCCACCTGGTTATTTCATGGTATATCAATATCAGGAAGATTTTTGACGGGAGGTGGAGACATGGACAATTTCTGGGCGGTTCTTGAAGGTCAGGGAGAAGGCGCGTTTCTGATGTCGGTGATGGTCAGGCTGCTCTGCGCTGCTGTCTGCGGGGGCATCGTGGGCTTCGAGCGGGGGCTGAAAGGCCGGCCGGCGGGGCTGAAGACCTTTTCCCTGGTGTGTATCGGCGCGGCCATGGTCATGGTGACCAATGAGTATATTATGCTGTATATTTCCGGGGGCAGCGGGGATGCAGCCAGAATGGCTGCCCAGGTGATCAGCGGGATCGGTTTTCTCGGCGCTGGAACGATCATGGTGACCGGGGCAAATCAGATCAAGGGGCTGACGACGGCCGCCGCTCTCTGGGTGACAGCAGCCCTGGGGATTATGATCGGTTCCGGATTTTACTTCGGAGCAGTGGCGGGAACGGTGGTTGTCTGCGGTTTCTCCCGGCTGTATACCCTGCTGGATATGGTGATCACCGGCAGGTCCCGCTATATGAAGCTCTGTGTGGAGGGCGTGGATGAACAGATTCTCATTCAGCTGATGGATTACTTTGCCCAGCGCCAGGCGGTGGTGAAAAATCTGACCAGAATGGCGGAGTATAAGTGGTACAAAAAGGACATCTGCGCCGTTCTGGAGCTGGATTTCGGGAAGAAGCAGAGGCACCGGGAGATCTTAAACGACATCAGAAAGCTGGATGGAATCCGCTTTGTCCATGAGATATGACCATCCGATGATAATGATGAGAAAGAGAGGAAAACGTATGAGACTGACACTGGAAAAGGCAAAGGAACTGATGAACCATGCGGCGTCTGTGATGGAGGGAAAGGAAAATTACCTCCGTCACAGCACCAGCGTGGGGGATACGGCGGCTGTGATTGCAGAGGCGGTGGGTCTGGAGGATCCGGACTACGCCAGAGCTCTGGGCTATGTGCACGATATCGGAAAACACCTGTGCGAGAAAAATGTGGAGTGGCACGACGTGATGGGTTACGAGTATCTCCTGGAACAGGGAATTGACGAGCAGGACGCCTGGATCTGTCTGACCCATTCCTATATCAATGGGGACTATACCTGTCAGGCGGGAGGCATTCCAAAAGAGCATCCTCTCCGCTGCGAGAAGCTGAAAGCCCACCGCTACAACACTTACGAGGAGATTATCAACCTGTGCGACCTCATGTGCCTGTTTGACACCATGACCATGGAAAAGCGTCTGATTGACCTGCTGGTGAGAAAAGGCGTACATGAGAATACTCACTACCACATTGTGGAGGCCCTGAAGCTGAAGGGAAAATTCGAGAAGATGCTGGGACATAATCTGTACGATCTGTTCCCCCATATTAATTATTAATAGGAAGATAATGGAAAAGGGATTCCGAAGGCAGAAAAATGAGCCTGGGGAATCCTTTTTATTATAGAAACTTCTGCATCCACCCTGCACCCGCAGAACTATCGGTTTCCCCGCCTCAGGGCGTTGTCCTGGAAGCGAAAGTAGTCGGGGCGGTGGCGGGACTGGGTGAACTCAAACATGACGCCGTCGCTGTTGTAGGTGTGGCTGGTGATGACCGCCAGGCAGTTGTAGTCGTTCACGTTCAGTTCCAGGTATTTTTCGTCGATCTCCGTGATCTTTTCCACAGTGATCACCCGCTTGCTGTTGACGATGGTCATGTGCAGGGTATTTTCCAGATATTCGTAGATGGACTGCTCCGCGATCTCCGGCGTCAGGCCGGGGGCGGCGCTCTTTAAGAAATAGTTGTGGTTCAGAATCAGAGGTTTTCCGTCCAGAGAGTGCACCCTCTGAATGTAGTAGAGCTCGCTTCCCACAGGGAAGCCGGTGCGGCCCGCCACCCGCTCGTCGGCGGTCAGTTCCACGAACCGCAGCACCCGGGTGCTGCCGTTTTTCTGGTTGCGGAGAGAGGACTCCTTGAAGGTTTCAATGTCTCCGATGGTATAAGAGGTCTGCTCCACGGGAATAAAAATATTGCGGACTCCTTTGCCCTGGATGGTCTGGACGTATCCGTCAGTGACCAGACGGGCGATGGCTCTGCGCAGAGTGTTTCTGGAACAGCCGTAGACGGGAATCAGAGAATTCTCCGACGGCAGAAGCTCTCCCCGGGGGAAATCGCCGGCCTCAATTTTCAGCTTCAGGTCTTTGTAAATTGCGTCGTATTTGCTTTTTGGCATGGTGTGCCCCCTTTTCGTATACTTGTTTAAACATCGTAAATTTATTATATCGAGAAGGCTGGAGAAAGTCAAGAAAATGCACTTGACATGTTTAAACAAGCGTGCTATTTTAAAGTTGTTCAAACAAGTTCGTGATTGAAGGAGGAGCTTAACATGGCGAAGTATCAGAACGAAGTCCGGGAGCTGCTGGACGCCATCGGCGGAAAGAGCAACATTTCAGCGGTTTCCCACTGCATGACCAGAATGCGTTTTGTGCTGGCGGACGAAAAGAAAGCGGATGTGAAGACCATTGAGAAAATCAAATGCGTCAAGGGAACTTTTACCCAGGCGGGGCAGTTCCAGGTGATCATCGGAAACGACGTATCCACCTTTTACAATGAGTTTACGGCTTACGCGGGCATCGAGGGCGTGAGCAAGGATGCGGCAAAGCAGGCGGCAAAGACCAACCAGACCTGGCTGCAGAAGATGATGAGCAATCTGGGCGAGATCTTTGCCCCCATTATCCCTGCCCTGATCTGCGGCGGTCTTGTGCTGGGCTTCCGCAACGTCATCGACAGCATCGCGTTTTTTGAGAACGGCACCAAGACTCTGGTGGAGATCTCCCAGTCCTGGGCCGGCGTGGACAGCTTTCTGTGGCTGATCGGCGAGGCGGTGTTCTGGCTGCTGCCCGTGGGCATCGTGTGGTCTATCACCAAGAAGATGGGAACCACGCAGATCCTTGGTATTGTGCTGGGCCTGACTCTGGTTTCCTCCCAGCTGCTCAACGGCTTTAACGTGGCCACGACCCCGGCGGACCAGATCCCGGTGTGGGATTTCGGCTTTGCCCAGGTGAAAATGATCGGTTACCAGGGACAGGTGATCGCTGCCATGATGGCCGGCTTTGTGCTGGTGTATCTGGAGAAATTCTTCCGTAAAATATGTCCCGCTGTGGTCAGCATGATCGTGGTTCCCTTCTGTTCCCTGGTGCCCGCTGTGTTTGTGGCCCATATGGTGGTGGGACCCATCGGCTGGGCGATCGGAAACGCCATCGGAGACGTGGTGTACGCCGGGCTGACCTCCAACTTCCGGTTTGTCTTTGCCGGAATCTTCGGCCTGTGCTATGCTCCCATCGTTATGACGGGACTTCACCATATGACCAACGCCATTGATTCCCAGCTGGTGACCACCACAGGCGGCACCATGCTGTGGCCCATGATCGCTCTGAGCAACATCGCCCAGGGTTCCAGCGTTCTGGCCATGAGCGTACTGCAGAAGAAAAATGAGAGAGCCCAGCAGGTGAATGTTCCTGCTCTGATCTCCTGTTATCTGGGCGTTACAGAGCCGGCGCTGTTCGGCGTCAACTTAAAATACGGCTTCCCGCTGGTGTGCGGCATGATCGGTTCTGCCTGCGCGGCTCTGATCTCTGTGGGATGCGGCGTGGAGGCAGCCAGCATCGGCGTGGGCGGCCTGCCGGGAATCCTTTCCATTTATCCCCAGTTCTGGCTGATCTTCCTTCTGGCCATGGTGGTGGCTGTGGTGGTTCCCTTCATTCTCACCTACATTGTGGGATCGAAGAAACTCTCCCGTGAGGAGCGCTTCGGCGAGGAGAGCGGAGACATGACGGAGGAGACTGTCAGCGCACCGGAAAACAGCAAAGCGGCGGCCGAGGCAGACGGCGCGGCTGAGAGCGGCCGGACAGCGGACGGCGCAGCTGCGGACGGTCAGACGGCACCCACAAGCCTGAAGGCATTTTTAAGCGGAAAAGCGGTTCCCCTGGAGAATGTGCCTGACGAGGTATTCTCCCAGCATGTGATGGGAGACGGAATGGCCATCGAGCCCACGGACAACACGGTGGTGGCTCCCGCTGACGCCGAGGTGAGCGTGGTCATGGAAGATTCCCGCCACGCCTGCGGCCTGACCCTGGCAAACGGCATGGAAGTGCTGATCCATGTGGGAATCGACACGGTCAACATGCAGGGCGACGGATTTGAGCTGTTTGTAAAGCAGGGCGACAAAGTGCGCTGCGGCCAGCCTCTCCTTCGGTTTGACCCGGAGAAGATCAAGGCGGCCGGATACCCCACCATCACCGTATTTGTGGTGACGGACGAGGGGGATGCGAAAGACATTCAGTATGTGACCGGCGTGGACGTGAAGGCCGGCGAGACGGATATTGTGAACTTCCAGTAAGGATATGAGATGGCAAATTTTCCAGTGATCAGGAGGAACGTGTGATGGCAGATTTTAAAAAGAGCGTGGTATATCAGATTTATCCCAAGTCCTTTTACGATACCAACGGGGACGGACTGGGGGACTTAAAGGGCGTGACCGCCAAGCTGGACTACATCAAAGAGCTGGGCGTGGATTACATCTGGATGACTCCGTTTTTCGTGTCTCCCCAGAAGGACAACGGATATGATGTGGAGGACTACTACAACATTGATCCCCGCTACGGCACCATGGAGGATTTTGAGGAGCTGGCCGCGGAGGCGGGCAAGCGGGGCATTAAGCTGATGCTGGATATGGTGTTCAACCACACCTCTGACCGGAACCAGTGGTTCCAGAAGGCCCTGGCCGGAGATGAGAAATATAAGAATTTCTACATCTGGAAAAAGGGCAAGGCCCCGGGAGTGCCTCCCACCAACTGGGAGAGCAAATTCGGCGGAAATGCCTGGCAGTATGTGGAAAAATTTGACGAGTATTACCTGCACCTGTTTGACGTGTCCCAGCCGGATTTAAACTGGGACAATGAGGAAGTGAGGAAGGAAATCCGCAAGGTGATCCGCTTCTGGATGGGCAAGGGCGTGAAAGGTTTCCGCTTTGATGTGATTAACTTGATCAGCAAGGGAGCTTTCGAGGATGACTACGAGGGAGACGGCCGCCGGTTCTACACGGACGGCCCCAACATCCATAAGTATCTCCAGGAGCTGAACCGGGAGACTTTCGGCACCGACGCGGAGATCATCACCGTGGGCGAGATGTCCAGCACTTCCATGGAGAATTGCTTCCGCTACGCCGGCGAGGACAGCGGGGAGCTGTCCATGGTGTTCAGCTTCCACCACCTGAAGGTGGATTTCATGGGAAATGAGAAATGGGTGATGGTGCCCTACGATTTCCAGAAGTTAAAGGACATTCTGTTCTCCTGGCAGAAGGGAATGGCGGAGCACCGCGCATGGAACGCCGTGTTCTGGTGCAACCACGACCAGCCCAGGGTGGTGTCCCGGTTCGGCGATGAGGGAACCTTCTGGAAGCAGTCGGCAAAGATGCTGGGAACGGTGATCCACTGCCTGAGAGGCACCCCCTACATTTACCAGGGCGAGGAGCTGGGCATGCTCAACTGCGATTTTGAGGATATTTCCCAGTACCGGGATGTGGAGAGCCTGAACTATTACCGGATCCTTCAGGAGAAGGGCATGGCGGCGAAGGATGCTCTCCGGATCATCCAGATCCACTCCAGGGACAACGGGCGGACGCCCATGCAGTGGACCGGCGGGGAGAACGCCGGATTTACCACGGGAACTCCCTGGATCGGCGTATCCAGAAACAGCGGATCCATCAACGTGGAGACGGAGCTGGCGGACGGCGATTCCGTATTCCGCTACTATCAGAAGCTGGTGAAGCTGAGAAAGGATTACGACGTGGTGGCTTACGGAGATTTTGAAGCCCTGGCGGAGCGTCATCCTCAGATTTTCGCCTACCGGAGAACCTGGAAGGACGAGGAGCTTTTGGTGGTGAACAACTTCTATGGAAGGGACGCTTCCTGGAATTCCGGCCTGGATCTCACCGGTTTTGAGAAAATCCTGGGCAATTATGACGGCGGAACCTGGGAGGGCGGAAACTTTGAGTTAAGGCCTTTCGAGTCTCTGGTTCTCTACCGGAAGAAATAAAAAATTGAAAGAAATAAGACGGCCGGCGCACGGAAATCGAGGTTTCCGTGCGCCGGCCGT
>DXFM01000010.1 GCA_019114465.1 Candidatus Lachnoclostridium avicola | reverse complement strand
CCCATTCTGTAAGGAAGTAAGACCCCTTGAAGACGACGAGGTAGATAGGGCAGAGGTGGAAGTACGGTAACGTATGGAGCTGACTGTTACTAATCGGTCGAGGGCTTAACCAGAAGGTTGTGGATTGGATGGAACAATGGTTGATTGAATGTGCGGTTTTGAGGGTACGTTGGTAACCTCAAGAGGGTATTCCTCCTTAGCTCAGTCGGTAGAGCATGCGGCTGTTAACCGCAGTGTCGTTGGTTCGAGTCCAACAGGGGGAGCTAAGAGCATGAGGCATTTGAGAGGCAGGATTGCTCAATCAGGCCCCATGGTCAAGCGGTTAAGACATCGCCCTTTCACGGCGGTAACACGAGTTCGAATCTCGTTGGGGTCATTAACCAAAAGCGAATAAAATATGGCGACATAGCCAAGTGGTAAGGCGTGGGTCTGCAACACCCTGATCACCAGTTCGAATCTGGTTGTCGCCTCTCAAGAAAAATCTCAAAAACCTTGTAAAATCAAGGGGTTTGAGATTTTTTTGTTGCATTTTAATGTTTGCGCTTGTTTGCGCGGTCTTTTGAAAAATTTCTGCCGGGACTATGTCCCGGCAGAATCAAGCCAACACACTGCGCAAAGCTGTCAGTAATGTATCCAGAGATACTGCTTGTTCGGCGTGGCGGGGAGGCTGGAAGCAGATGGAGTAGTATACCGTCCAGGATGGTACGGCAGGGCTGACGGCAATGTGTTCCCGGGCAGACTGGATGGTTTTCTGCGAAAGAAATGCGCAGCTGTGTCCGGCGGTTATCATGCTGACGACGGTGGACAGATCTGGTGCTGTGCAGACCATCTTAGGATGCAGTCCGGCGGCGGTCAGGCTTTCCTGTTCCCAAAGGTTCTGTATACCGGCGTCCTGAAGGGAAAGAAAGCACAGGGGAAGCAGATCCGAGGGAAGGGGATGCTGGGCCCATATATGAGGAAGAGCAAAATGGCAGACATCCTGCCGAAGCGTCTGCTGCTTCCAGGGACCGGCGGGCAGGGGACCGCGGTGGACAAGAAAAAGAGCATCTGTTTGTCCGGCCTCCAAGGAACGAAAAGCTTCCTCTTCCCCGCAGGGGGTCAGCTGTATCTGAATGTTTTGATTCAGGGAGGGCAGTACAGTTTTTTGGAACCACTCAAGGTTAGCTGGTGGGGTGCAGAGGCGCAGACGCCGCTGTTTTTGCTGCTTGATTTCTTCGATCTGTTTTCGGGTCTGGGCTTCGGCGTGGAGAATGGCGCGGGCGGCGTTGAAAAAGATGATGCCCTCTTCCGTAGGCAGAAGAGACCGCCCCTTTTTCTGAAACAGCTTGACCTTCAGCTCCTGCTCTGCCCTGGCCAGGTGGTAGGATAATGATGGCTGAGACAGGTAGAAGCGCTCGGCTGCCCGGGTCAGACTGTGTTCCTCTTCAATGGCGATGAGATATTCTAATACCTGTGTGGTCACGATGATGCCTCCTTCATCGGTTCGGATTCCTGAATGTCTGGAATGGGGTAGTCCGGCTCAAATTCCTGGAAGATGCGGCGCAGTTTTTCCGGCCACAGAAAGTTGGTCAGTTTATTTGAATTTTTGCTGTCCCACAGTCGGGTTTTCAAATAGATTAAGTAACGCTCAGCTTCTGTCAACTGATGTCCGCTGCGCCAGGCTACTGCAAAAAAGAGATAAGCAGGATCCTTCAGGCGGAGATAGACAACGTCTTTGGAAGGCTTGGCATAATAGGCCGGGATTAGCCCTGCCCCTGCGCCGGAATGGACCATTTCATTGACCATGACAATGTTGCTGGACTGAAATACGATGACGGGATTAAATCCGCATTGGCTGAACAGCTGTTGACTGGCCTGACCAATGGTGCTGTCGGAGCTCATCAGAATAAAAGGGATGTCTTGGAGTTCCGACAGATTGATCTGCGCCGCCTGCGCCGCTTCCTGGGAGGCATAAGGGGCAAGCCTGTGGAAAGCGGGCAGCGCCAGCACGATTTCCTCCTGTTGTGTGGGTAAAAAACAGAGGGAATCATCAGGGACGTGGTTCGAAATGGTGGCAAAGCACAGATCCAGCTTTCCCGCCTGCAGCATCTCAAGAATTCCCGGCATATAGCCTTCTATGGGGTCAATTTCCTGTTGGGGAAACTGTTTGATGAATGATTGATAAAGGGCGGCTAAACACTGAACACCGCGGTGAGGAGATACGCCCACCCGGATGCTTTGTTTTTTCTGAAGATGTCGGTTTTGAATCATATCCTGGGCGCGGGTCTGCAGGATCAGTACCTGGCGGGCCATTTGCAGATAGGCGGCGCCGGCCTCTGTGGGAAACATTCGGCGCTGGCGGCGTTCAAACAGCGGGGTTCCCAGTTCGCGTTCCAGTTCATGCAGATAGTCGCTGATTGAGGGCTGGGAAACTCCTGACCGCCGGGCGGCAGCGGACAGGCTGCCAGTCTCGGCAATGGCAATGAAGTATGGTAGCTGCTTGAGATTCATGAAAATACCCTTCTTTCGGCTTCCGGCTGTTTTTGGGAGCAAACAGAAACAAAAATTTATTCTTATAATATAAAACGCCAGGGGAATTTGTCAATTCTCCGTATAAAATTTAGCTTTTCTATTTTTTTCTATAGGTTTTCTCTATGATTTCTCCAAGTTTTTACAGATTGCAGTTCACAACATCTATATGTAAAATTAATACAGAAATTGACGGAGATACATAAAAAAACTGTGAAAAAAGACCATAAAGAGGTCTCTGTACGGCAGGGCCCGCCGGATGCAGCAGGATTGAAGTGCCTTCGTCAGCTTTGGAAAATAATCCTTATTTTCTGTCTCTGGGAAAGGAGGCCCTGTAAAAATGAATATTAATCTTATTATTACGCTCTTAGTTATGATCTTTATGATCGTTTCATTCGTAATTCAGAAATGGTCTTATGGTCTGACTGCCATGACATGTGTTGTTGTACTGACACTGGCTGGGGTAATTGATGTACAGACGGCATTCTCTGGTTTTTCTAACACAACTACCGTCTTGATTGCGACCATGATCGTAATTGCCGGCCAGCTGAGCCGTACCAGCTTGATTTCACGAATTCGGAGTCTGATGGCAAAGGCACAGAATAAGGGCGGATTTCTGCTGATTCTGCTGATTTGCGCGTTTACTGCTCTTCTGACTCAGCTGATGGGCATGACCGCCGTTATGGCAATTATGCTTCTGTTTGTTCAGACACTGAAGGATGATGATGCTTCTGGCATTTCCCAATCCAAGATGATTTTTCTGTGTGCCACAATGATCTGTACCTGGTTTGGCCGTTTTCCAATTGGTATGGGCGCGGCGCTGCCGCTGACTACCAATGCTTATTATGAAGGACTGGTAGGCGGCGATTCCTCGCAGCTTCTGGGTATCTTTGATTTTATGAAGGTTGGTTTGCTTCCCTCCATTATCGGCACGATTTATTGTCTGTTTGCCTGGCGGCTTGTTCCCAAGCAGGAGCTGCGGACGGATGCTATTGATCTGGGAGTGGCAGGCAAGCAGGGCGGCCAGGCGGTAATGTCTCAGACTCATGAGATGATTGTGTACCTGGGATTCCTGGTAACTCTTGTTTCTTTCTTCTTCTCCAATCGTCTGGGCAGCTATGTATATCTGATTCCGGCAGTCATTGTTATTGTTTTTATCTTTACCGGCGTCATGACCAGCCGGGAAGCCATTGCCGGCCTGACGGGAGATATGATCTGGATGGTAGCGGGCGTTCTGGTATTCTCTACCGCTCTGAGTCAGTCTGGGGCAGGAGAGTATATCGGCAACCTGGTTCTGAGCCTTCTGGGCAGCAATCCCAGCGGACTGACGGTAACCATTGTCTTTACGGTAGTGGCAACGATTATGACCACCTTTATGTCGAATAACGGTACAGTGGCAATTCTGACTCCGATTGCGGCATCCACAGCGGTAGCTGGAGGAATGGATCCGCGGGCAGTTGTGTCTCTGGTTTCCATGGCTTCCTGCCTGGCAATCGCATTCCCCACAGGATGCTCTGCTGCTACGATTGCATTTGCCGTGGGCGGCTTCAACCCTATTAAAATGTTGAAGTTTACATTGCCTTATAATATTATTATGATGGTTTCGCTGATTATCAGCGCGAATATTTTCTTCCCGGTGTACGGGTGATTGAATGGAGGGTTTAACAATGGCTTTGACGCAGTCTGACAAAGAATATTACAGAGAGGTTCTGGAACGTACCAGCGGCCACCGGGCAAGAGAGAGGGTCATTCCCCTGAAGTATGCGGCTTACCTGGATCAGGTGGAGCAGAGAGAAATAATTCTGCCGCTGGATGCGCCGGCCTGCCCGGTGCGGCTGGTGATTTCCACCGCTAAGGAGAAAATGGATCGGTGTCCCATCCATGTGAATATGCATGGCGGCGGGTTTGTTTATCCGCAGGACCATGATGACGATATGTATTGTGCCCATCTGGCGGCTGAGATTCACGGCATTGTGGTGGATATTGATTATGCTACTTCCTGGGATCACCCATTTCCCTGTGCCTTTGAGCAGAGTTATGGGGTAGTAAAATGGGTAGCGGAACAGTGCCAGGCGTGGGGCGGAGATCCGAAGCGGATTTCCATTGGCGGACATAGCGCCGGCGGATGTCTGACCGCGGCTATTTCCATGCGGGCTGCCGCAACGAAAGAGCTTTCGCTGTGCATGCAGATCCTGGATTATGCGGCTTTAGACAATTATCAGTCTGTTCTGCCTGGGGCAAATGAGCGGTCCAACGCGTTCTCCAAACTGTATGCAGACGGAGATGACCGTGTTCTGCAGCTGCCGTTCTGCAGCCCTGCCTTTGCTACGGATGATATGTTGAAGGAGCTGCCGCCTACTCTGATTATTAATGCCGGGCATTGTCCATTTAAAAAGGATAATGAAACCTACGGCCTGCGCATGGCGGCAATGGGAACAGAAGTGACGATTAAGTGCTTTATGGACAGCCCTCACGGCTTCACGGTTCGGATGGCAGGAGAGTGGCAGCAGGCCCAGGAATTGATTATCCGCGCCATTAAAGAAGCCAGCCTGTAAGGGCGTGATCAAATGAAGCTGGAAGGAGGATTCGTTTTATGCCTTTAACGGAACAACGGAAAAAAGAATTGTTTGAGGTGCTGGACCGTACTTCTCCGCGCCCCAAAAATGCACCGGCTCCGGAATATCCTCAGGAATATAAGGATTTTCTGAAGCTGAGTGAGGAAGAGATTTTAACCCGCGAGGCGGATGGCTACAGCTATACGCTGTACATTTACCGGGCGAAGAATCGTGAAAAGAACTGCCCGATTCATATTAATATTCATGGAGGCGGCTTTGTTGCGCCCCATGCGCCCTGTGATTCCATGTTCAGTTCTTACCTTGCCCATGAGATCGGCGGTATTGTGGTGGATCTGGATTATACTACATCGAGGGAGGCGTCCTGGCCGGTAGCTTTTGACCAGTGCTATGATGCGGCTCAGTACACCTTTGACCAGTGTGAGGCATGGGGCGGCGATAAGGGCCGGATCTCCATAGGCGGTTACAGCGCCGGGGGAGCGCTGACTGCCGGCATTGCTTTGAAATCCGGAGAAAGCGGAGACTTTCGTCTGTGTCTGCAGGTACTGGGCTATCCGCCCCTGGATAATCTTATTCATCCTTTGTACAAAAAGGATGGATACCGCCGGGTATTGGCGGCGGAGCGGGAGCTGGCGTTCACGGAACTGTATTTCGGAGGGGATAAGGAAGGCATGGCATGTCCTTATGGTTCTCCGGTATATGCTTCAGATGAACAGCTTCGTCTGGTTCCCCGGGCGCTGGTAATCTCTGCGGGAGGATGTAATTTCCGCTATGAGGATGAGGAATACGCTGGAAGGATGGCTTCTGTGGGAGTTGAGGTGACCGTGAAGCGCTTTCCGAAAGCAAGCCACGGCTTTATTCCTCATTTCGGAGAATATTGGAAAGAGGCCGTTGACTTGATTGCGCGGAGTATCCGC
Source organism: Candidatus Lachnoclostridium avicola (assembly GCA_019114465.1). Taxonomy (GTDB): domain Bacteria; phylum Bacillota; class Clostridia; order Lachnospirales; family Lachnospiraceae; genus Lachnoclostridium_A; species Lachnoclostridium_A avicola. The sequence continues at coordinate 108,392 of DXFM01000010.1, read as the reverse complement.
AGCGCCAGAGTTTAAATTAGAGTTTCTGTTATTGAAAAGGTCCCGGAAATCTGGAAATTGCCAGGTTTCCGGGACCTTTTCTTTTTTAGTCGCTGTTTCTGCGGATTTTCCGAGGCTCATATGTTTCTGCAGCTTTCCGCAGGTTCTTGTAAATGGCCGTCAGGTAGAATATAATGGATTATATTTGGCAGATGAGAGGAAGAAGGGATAATATGGGATCGGTTAATTTGAATAATGATGAAATTCCGTTTCTGGCGGTGCCGCTGCCGGAAGACATTTTGAAGTTAAAGTGGGCCGGTGAATTTGAACAGGCGGACCGGGTCATTGACCGGAGATTGAAAAAGGATCTTCCAGAGGGGCTGAGAAAAAGGCTGATGCTGGAAAAAGAAATGTTAAAGCAGATTCCGGGGCAGTATCCTTATACCTGGGAGAAAGCGCTGCAGCGGATGAGAGACAATATCCGGGATTTCAGGGAAGAAGAACTGAAGGAACTCTGGGAGGAGGATGCGGCGGACTGGATTTTCATCCGCGGGGAGGTTCACTTCCGGGACAATTTTCTGGAAAATATTGTGAAGACCAGGGAAGAGTACCGGAAGAGAATTTTAGATCTGCGGCTGGACGGAGAGAGCGTCCACGGGGAGATTCTGGATCGGACCATAGAAGAGATGAGGAAAAACGGGCATCTGGCAGAAGAGATCCGGATGAAAATACGGCTGCGGATAAAAGAAGAGGCGGAGCGGGAGAATGCCCGGATCAGGGTTTACCTTCCCGTTCCCCTGGAGTATGAGCAGATCCGGAATGTCCGCCTGACGGCGGTACGGATCGGGGGGCAGCCGGCGAAGGCAGAAGAGTATACGCTGGCGCCGCCGGACAGTGAGCAGAGGACTGTCTGCATGGAGACGGTTCACCGGCGGGGGCAGGAGTATGAGATCCAGTTTTCCTTTGAGAATCATATGAAATATGTGGATCTGAGTACGTCCAAGGCTCTGGAGCTGGCTGCCGGGGGAGAATGGGAAATGGGATTGGGAATCCACGATCCCTCCCGCTATTTGGGGGAACGGCTGCCTCACATCCGTTTCACCCCTTATATCCGCGGTCTGGCCCGGGAAATTGTGGGAGAAGAGAAGAATCCCCTGGCGAAGGCGCGAAAGATTTATGATTTTATCACAACCCATGTAAATTACTCCTATGTGAGAAGCTATCTGACTCTGGAAAATATTCCGGAAGAGGCGGCGGTGTCCCTGAAGGGGGACTGCGGCGTGCAGGCCCTTCTCTTCATCGTCCTCTGCAGGGTGTCGGGAATTCCCGCCAGATGGCAGAGCGGGCTTTTTACCGCTCCCCACAAGGCAGGCTGCCACGACTGGGCCCAGTTTTACATAGCGCCCTTCGGATGGCTGTTTGCGGACTGTTCCTTTGGGGGATCGGCCCGCCGGAATCACTCCGACTCCCGGTGGAACTTTTATTTTGGCAATCTGGATCCCTTCCGCCTTCCGGCGGCCCGGGAATTTCAGGCGGATTTTGTTCCGGCCAGCCGCTTTCTGCGCAGCGATCCCTATGACAACCAGACCGGGGAAGTGGAGTACGAGGACCGGGGGCTTCTGCGGGGAGAGTATGAGACAAGCTTCCTCATCGAAAGGATTTCTCCTCTGGCATGACAGGGCAGAGAACAGGGCTTTCCCGGAAGAGAGTTATTCATTATAGAAAATTTTTCATTGCAAGGAGAAAATCATGAGAATACTGCTGATCCGGCACGGAGATCCGGACTATGAACACGACACGCTGACAGAAAAGGGACGCAGGGAGGCGGCCCTTTTGGCGGAGGCAGCGCCTGACATGAACCTGGGAACCTGTTTTGTGTCCCCGCTGGGGCGCGCGCAGGCCACTGCCTCCTACAGCCTGAACAAACTGCACCTCACCGCTGAGACCCTGGATTGGCTGAGAGAGTTTCCCGCCAGAATGGATCTGAAGGCTCATCCGGAGTTCAGATCTGTGTATATGAATGTGAGCGGCCAGGACGGGAAGCGGGGAATCTGGGACGTGGTCCCCGGATACTGGACGGAGCGTCCGGAATATTTTGACCGGGAAAAATGGAGAGAGTCGGAGATTGCCCGCTGTACGGATGTGGCGGAGACCTACGACCGGGTTGCCGGAGCGTTTGACGATTTTCTGGCGGACCGCGGCTATGTGAGAGAGGGCAGCCACTACCGGGCGGAAAAGGCAAACAGGGAAACGGTCACGTTTTTCTGCCATTTCGGGATCAGCTGCGTACTGCTGTCCCATCTGTGGAGTGTGTCCCCCTTTATCCTGTGGCACAGCCTGGCCCTGGCGCCAACTTCAGTCACAGAAGTGGTGACGGAGGAGCGGCAGAAGGGGATCGCTTATTTCCGGGGACTGAGGGTGGGGGATATTTCCCATCTGTATGCAGGACATGAGCCGGCCTCTTTCTCCGCCAGATTTCAGGAAGTATATGATGATTCCGGAAATCCGTGAAATTCCGGGACCGGAACCGTTTCGGTTCCGACAGACAGGAAAAAACGCCTCCGCCCCGCGGCAGATCTGCTGCGGGGCGGAGGCGTTTCATAATCGGCTTATCTGCAGTTTAAAATATAATCCAGGCCGTCTTCTCTGGCGTTGAGGATCAGCTCTTCCGAGTAGCCGGCCTGTTCGGTCATTTTGATGGCTTCGGAGAGCTCTCCCACGTCGTAGTAGACGTGGGCGTCGCTGCCCAGAATGATGGGGAGCCGGTACTCCCTGGCGATAGCCAGCCAGGCGGCCACATTTTTTCTGGCGTTCTGGCGGCCGGACCGGGGGTTGAAGGAGGAGTTGTTCACCTCCAGGGCTACCCGGTTTTCCAGGGCGGCGGGGATCAGCCGGTCATATTCCAGGGGATAGCGGTCGTCGTCCGGATGGCCGATGATCTTCACATAAGGGTTTTTCATGGCGCCGATCAGGGCGTCCGTATTTTCTCTGGGGGAGCCTGGACGGATGCAGGGAACGTGGAGGCTGGCGATGACGTAGTCCATCTTTTTAAGGGTACATTCCCCCAGGTCCAGAGTCCCGTTAAAGTCCATAATGTTGGCTTCCACGCCGGTATATATTTTTACGCCCATCAGTTCCCGGCGGATGGATTTGAAGTTTCCAAAATAAATTTCCTGGGCGGAACCCGGCATGGCCGGGGCGTGGTCGGACATACCCATGGCATAGAGGCCTTTAGCGGCAGCCTCCTCCACATTTTCTTTAAAGGTGCTGAAGGCATGGCCGCTGGCCACGGTGTGGGTGTGCATATCAAAACAGATTTTCATGGTTATTCATTCCTATGCGCTTAAAGTAAGGGAAATGTGATCTCCCGGATTGTATTCGGTCTGGCTGCTGTCGTACACGGTGAGAATGTCGTCGCGGTACTGGATGGAGTAGTGGATTTCCCTGCCGTTATACTGCTTGTTGGTGATTACGCCCGGGATTCCCTCTCCATCCGGATGGATGGAAAACTGCTCCGGACGGACGGGGTAGAGGCCTTTGGAGCGGAACTCCATGGGGATCATGGGGTTTTTCAGCAGAAGGCCCTCGTTGTTCAGCAGGAAGGAATCGTCGTGCCACTGACCTTTTAAAAGGTTGCAGCGGCTGACGAAGGTAGCTGCAAACACAGTCTGGGGATCCATATAGATTTCTCTGGGCGTGCCCACCTGTTCGATCTGACCGTCCTTCATGATAATGATCCGGTCCGCCATGGCGAGGGCCTCGCTCTGATCATGGGTGACGTAGAGGATCGTGGCGCCGGTGAGCTTGTGAATGTTCTGAATCTCCCGGCGCATTTCTATTTTGAGCTCCGCATCCAGGGCGCTTAAAGGTTCGTCCATGAGAAGGATGGAAGGCTTTCCGACGATTGCCCGGGCAAGGGCGACGCGCTGGCGCTGGCCGCCGGAGAGTTCCCCGGGGAGCCGCGTCTCATAGGGTTTTAAGCCGGTGCAGCTGATGGCCTGCTCAACGGCAGCTTCCTTTTCTGCCCGGGACATATGCTTGTGGCGGGGGCTTTTTAAAGGAAATTCCACGTGCTGGCGCACCGTCATGTGGGGCCACAGGGCGAAGGACTGGAACACCATGCCCAGATCCCTCTGTTCCACGGGAGCCATATGCCCCTGGCCGGAATAAATCTGGTCGTTTAAACGGACGATGCCTGTGGTGGGCTCGATAAAACCGCCCACAATGCGCAGAAGAGTGGTTTTTCCGCAGCCGGACGGCCCCAGGATGGCGATAAATTCCCCGTCCCGGATATCCAGGTTAATTTCCTTGAGCGCCTGGGTTTTGCTGAAGTTTTTTGTTACCTGCTGTATATGTAGGCTCATAGCCCGATACCTCCCTGTATTCAGATTTCAGTTTCTTCCGGTTTGCCACGCAGTAGCCGGCAACCACCAGAAGAGTTACGATGACGGACATGGCCGCCGCCAGGTTGTAGTCGCCGCCCTGCTGATAGTTAAAGATCGTCAGGCCGATGGTTCTCGTTCCCGCGGAAGCCAGCATGGATGACAGGGTCAGCTCCGTGAGAGCGGGCACAAAGATCATAAATGCGCCGGATAAGATGGGCCCCGTCAGCAGAGGAATGAGAATCCGGAACCACCTGGAGAAAAATCCCCGCCCGGATGCGGCGCAGGCCTCCTCCATGGCCGGATCGACGGTGAGAAGGGCGGTGGTGCTGCCCTTGATCTGAAGGACCAGATACCGGGTGATATAGGCGATGATCAGAATGTTGATGGTTCCGTAAATGCCCGGACGGAAGCCGGGTACAGGTTCCACCCAGTGGAAGATCATGGCCAGGGCCAGGACGATGCCCGGGATGGCGTAGGTTAAGGACGCGCATTTTTCCAGAACAGCCGCCGCCCGGCTTTTCTTTCTCAGCTTCGCGTAGGCGATGGCGGTTCCGGCCACAATGCAGACGACCGTGGTGACGGCGGCCAGCAGAATGCTGTTTCTCACCGCGGTCAGCACATTCCGGTTATGAAATACAAAGGCAAAATTGCTTAAGGTCAGATTCTCCGGGGAGAATTTCAGGCCGTAGGATTTCATAAAGGAGGTGATCACCATGGACACCATGGGGATGATGTTCAGGATGAGGAGAACTGCCAGGATGCCCCATTCCAGAGCGATCCGGTGGGCCTTTCTGAAAAACACGCGGACTGAGTAGTCTTCTTTGATGCTGTCCATTCCGGCGCCCCGTTTCACAAAGAAACCTTCCAGCAGAGTGCCGGCCACGGCGATCACGGAAAGGATCAGGGAGAGGGCGGCGGCCAGCGGAAAGGCGTTGGGGCCGAATCCGATGGCGTTTTCATAAATATAGGTGCTCAGTACGGGAATTCCGGAGGAGATGCCCAGGAAAGCCGGTACGGAGAAATTGTCGATGGAAGATAAAAACGCCAGCACGCTGCCCGCGGCGATGGCGGGAAGAGCGGATACCAGGTTGATCTTGATCATGGCCTGGCGCTGGGTGTAGCCGCAGGACCGGGCCGCCCACTCCATGTCTCTGGGGATTTTCCGCAGCATATGGACCACATTGAGGTAAACAATGGGAATGTTGCAGATTCCCAGCACCAGGATGATGCCTCCCATGGAGTAGATATTTACGGCGGGAAGGCCGAGGGAGGCAAGGAGTGTGTTGAAGCTGCCCCTGGAGCTTAAAAAGCTGCTCCAGGAGAGTGTGATGATATAAGACGGAACGATAAAGGGCAGCAGAACCAGGAATTCGATCAGCCCTTTGCGCTTGATGTTGGAATAAGCGGTGAGGAAGGCCAGGCCGCTGCCGGCGGCAGCAGCCAGGACTGTGGAGGTTACCGAGATAATAATGGTATTGATGACTGCCTCATGGGTCCGCTCTTCGGCCAGAAGAGTGATGAAATTGTCCAGGCCGTAGCCGTCCCCAACGGTGACTGCCATGAGAAGCAGCCTTACCAGAGGGAGCAGGAATACCAGGACAGCCAGAAGATAAATTGCCCCCTGGGCGGCTGCCGCTCCTGTTTTGCGAGAGATTTCCATTTCAGCCTCCCGATTACTGGAACATCTCAGTGAACTGATCTTTGTCAGCGTCTCTGTTCTGATACAGTTCCTGAGTATCCCAGGTCATAAGATTGATTTCATCGATGCTTCTTAAGCCTTCCGGTACGGCAACGCCGCTCTTTACGGGAGTATAACCGATCTGGGAGGTGAGGGTCTGTCCGTCGTCAGAGAGCATATAGTCTACGAAAGCCTTCGCCAGTTCTTCGTTTTCGGTGCCGTTTACAATACCGATGGGTTCGGTGACAGCGGGAGATCCCTCCTCCGGATATACAAATTCCACGGGAGCCCCGTCGTTTTTGGAACGGATGGCCATGTAGTCAGCCAGAAGTCCGCAGGCCTTATCGCCGGCAACGATGGCGTTCTGTACGGCGCCGTTTCCTCTGTCAACGGTGATGCCGTTGTCCTTCAGGGCCTGATAATAGTCCCATCCCATTCCTTCTGTTCTGGTGATTACTCCCAGATTGTAGGCGGCGGCGCCGGAGTACAGGGGGCTGGGCATGATCAGATTGTCCTTGTAGGCTGGATCAGTCAGATCGGCAAAGCTGGTGGGTGCGGTGTCCACCAGGTCGGTGTTGTAAGCGATGCCGGTGGTGATAACCTTTGTTCCGGTGTACATGTGATCCTTGTCAATGTACTCCTCGGGAATGCCTTCCAGTTCCGGGGACTCATAGGCCATGAGGAGGTTCTGTTCCTTCAACGTCTCAAAAGTCACGTTGTCGGCCACTAAAAGCACGTCGGCCAGCAGAGAACCTGCCTCATTTTCGGCCAGAACGCGGCTGACCACTTCCTCCGTGCCGGAGCGGAACACGTCCACCTGGATATCCGGCCATTTCTGATTGAATCCGTCGATCAGAGTCTGGATATCTTCCTCTGGCTGAGAGGTGTAGAGGGTGATGGAACCGGAAAGGTCCTGAGAGCCTTCTGTTTCTTCCGCGGAAGTCTCAGAAGCCTGGGACTGGCTGGCGGAAGTGTCCTCGGTGGCTGCTGCCGTAGTTTCCTGGGAAGAGCTCTGGCAGCCGGCTAAGGACGCGGCGACAATGCCTGCTGTGATCATTCCTGCGATTCTTTTTTTCATAGTTTTTTCCTCCTAAAGAACAGTTTGAATAAATTTCGTGTTTTCAGATGCGGTGGAAAGCTCTCTCCCAGAGTCAAAGCCTTCCATAACCAGCGGAACCCGGTACCGGGCCAGCTTGGGAAGAAGAGCTTTCATATCATAATCACCCCGGCTAAGAGGTGTATGAAACGTGTTTCCAATACGGTTGCTGATATGGATTTTGGAAATGCGGGGGCTGTAGTCCTTAAGGACGGTCAGAGCCTCCTCTTCGCTGTCGCAGTGGGCGATGTCCAGAGTGTATACAAAATTGGAGAACATATCGCCGCATACCTGCTTCATGGCTTCCATGGAGGTGACAAATTCCTTTGGAATTTTTTCCATGATCTCCAGGGAAATGTCGATCTGCAGCTTCTGCCCATACTCCAGAATCTCTTCCAGGGATTCCCGGAGAAAATCCCGGCTGTGTTCGGAGATGGCGGATATGGTGTGGTGTCCGGGATGGACAGTCACCTCATCCACTCCCAGGCTGTCCGCCAGTTCTATGGATTTTTTTACTTCTGTCACAGACTGGCGGCGGATGCCGTCGTTGATGGAAGCCAGGTTTAAATCCCAGCTCTGACTGTGGACGCAGCTTTTTAAAGGATAGAGAGCCGCCAGCCGCAGGTAGTCGTTGCGGCGGAAGCCATGATAGAAAAACTGCTGGGCCCATAGCTCGATTCCGTCCAGCCCGGAGCGGTAAGTCCAGTCAAAGATCTCCTCAAGAGAGCAATTCCACAGGAGCGGGGAACCGATGTAGATTGTTGCCATTTTTTCATCACTCCCTGTTTTTTGATGAGGCCATTATAGCAGGGGAATTGTAAAGGTTCCTATCATGAAAGTGTAAAGAATGAGTAAAATTGTTGCATTTTAAAATAAGTGAAATAAAAATTGCATTTTTGAGAGGCAGGAGGTATGATGAAACAAAAGGAGGAAATCATATGCTGCAGGAAATTTATGAAAAATATAAGGAATCTCTCTCTAAATCCGATCATAAGATTTTCGGATATCTGCTGGAACACGAACAGGAACTTCCCATGGTGACCACCGCGGAGCTGTCGGCCCAGCTGGGCATCAGCACGGCCACCATATCCCGGTTCTGGTCAAAGATCGGGTACAAAAATCTGAACGAGCTGAAGAAAGCCGTATATGAAAATCAGGAAACCACCCCGTTCAGCCGGATGAACGCGGCGCTGAGCCAGTGGGAGAAAGTGGGCATTTCCCCGGATATGATCATTTCCCGCATGTCTCTTCATATGGAAAAGACATTCCGCTCCGTCACTCCGGCAATGATGGATCAGGCGGTGGATATGATCCTGAAAGCGGAACATATCTATCTGTTCGCTCCGGACGCGTCCGGGGGCCTGGGATATATTATGCAGTACCGGCTGATGCGCCTGGGAATCCGTCTGATACCCATTCCCGCCGGTTCCCAGATCTATGATTTTATGGTGAATGTAAAAAAAGAAGATCTGCTGCTTCTTTTCGGCTATTCCAGGCTGCTGACGGAGGTTCAGGTGCTCATCTCCCACAGCCGGGAGATCGGCTGCTCCGCCATCCTGTTTACGGATCTGATGGCGGGGGATCTGCTGTCCCAGGCGGACCTGGTGCTCTACAGCTGCCGGGGGGAGCCCAACGATTACCACTCCATGGCGGTTCCCATGCTGCTTCTGGACATGATTATTATGAAGACCAGTCAGGCTCTGGGCGGCGGGCTGGAGCGGGCCAGAGAGCTGGAACGGCTGAGGGAAAAATATGCCGGGATGATCCGTCGATAGGGGGCTGGTTTTATAAAAAATCAGAAATTTCTGTAATATATAAATTTAACAAAAAATATAAAATTTTAATACGGTTTTAACGTCAAAATAGACGGAAATTAATTGCAAGAAAGCAAAAAAAGATATATAATTTAAATCACATCATCGATAAAGAGAGGCTTTTTTGAAAAATTTACAGTGAGAAGGGAGGGGATCCATTGGCCAAAGAAATTATTGATGCCATCCGCCAGGCAGAGACGGAAGCGGTAAAGACTGTCGCCGCCGCGGAGAGAGAAGCGGAAGAAATCGTCCAGCAGGCCCAGGAAAAAGCGTCTGAAGTGAAGAAGGAGATGACAAAGCAGGCGAGGGAAAAGGCGGCTGAGGAGGAGGCCGCGGCCCGGGAAGAGTGCGGCAGAATGCTGGAGGATGCCGGAAAACAGGAAAAAGAAGAAGGAATTCGGCTGGAGGCTGCCATGGCGGATAAGCGCCGGCAGGCTGTGGAAGCCGTCCTTGCAGAGCTGATGTGATGGGAGGTGTTGTAAAGTGGCTGTACTGCCTATGAAAAAGGCGCTGATCTGCGGGCTGAAGCGGAACAGGAAGCGAACGCTGGAATACCTCCAGAGGCAGGATGTGCTGGAAGTCAGTACAGAGATAGCAGATGACCGGATATTCCGGAAGATGGATGTACTTTCCTCGAAAGCCGTATTTGAGAGGAATTCGGCGGACGCGGAGCAGGCCATTGGAGTGCTTCAGTCCTATGTACCGGAGAAAAAGGGGCTGCTGGCGTCATTTAAGGGAAGGGAGCCCCTTCCGCTGAAGACCTATGAGGAACTGGCCGGCCGCCACAATGAGATCATGAAAAAGGCCGGACGTCTCCTTCAGCTTGCCAGGTCGGTGGGAGAAAAGCGGGGCACCATTCCCAGGCTGGAACAGCAGCTTCAGGAACTGGAGCCGTGGAAGACCTTCGATCTGCCCCTGAATTTTAAGGGAACCAGGAAGACGGCGGCGTTTATCGGATCTCTGCCGCGGCAGATTTCCCTGGAAGACTTATCCAGAGAGCTGACGGAAGCCTGCGGCTGCCCGGCGGAGCTGTCCATTGTCAGCTCCAGCAAGGAACAGACCTGCTTTTTTGCCGTGTGCGGAAAGAACGACCGGGAGGAAGTGGAAAAGGGGCTGAGAGTTCTGGGATTTGTGAAGGCGCCCCAGACGTCGGGAATTCCCGCTGACCGCCAGAGACGGCTGGAGGAGGAGCTTCAGAGCCTGAGGGCAGAGATTGAGGCGGATGAGAATGAGATCCGATCCATGGCCTCTGACCGGGAGGAGCTGAAGTTTGTGGCCGATTATTACGCCATGAGGGCGGAAAAATACGGCGTTCTCAACAGTCTGGCCCAGTCCAGGAATGTGTTTCTCATCACCGGCTACGTGCCGGAGGACCGGGCGGCGAAGCTGGAGCGGGATCTGGAGGAAAAATGCGGCGTCTTCGTGGAGTTTTCCGATCCGTCGGAGGATGAGGATGTGCCGGTGGTTCTGCACAACAATAAGTTTGTGGAGCCGGTGGAAGGAATTGTGGAGAGCTACAGCCTTCCTGGAAAAGGAGAGCTGGATCCGTCGGCGGTGATGGCGGGATTTTACTATCTGCTCTTCGGTCTGATGCTGTCGGATGCGGCCTACGGGCTGATCATGGTGTTCGGCTGCCTGTACTGCTTTAAGAAATGTCCCCATATGGAGGAAGGTCTGAAAAAGACCCTGAAAATGTTCATGTACAGCGGAATTTCCACCACGTTCTGGGGATTTATGTTCGGAAGCTTTTTCGGAGACGCGGTGAACGTGATTGCCACCACCTTTTTCCACCGTCCGGACATCTCCCTGCCGCCTCTGTGGTTTGAGCCGGTGGACCTTCCCATGAAGATGCTGGTATTTTCTTTCTGCTTCGGAATTGTTCATCTGTTCACCGGCCTGGGAGTCAAGCTGTACTGCTCTGTAAAAAGCGGGCATCTGGCGGACGGAATCTACGACGTGGTGTTCTGGTATATGCTGGTGGGCGGAGCCATCGTCTATATGCTGACCATGTCCATGTTCACCAATATGCTGGGGCTGGGCTTCACCCTGCCGCCGGCGGTCGGGACAGTGGCTGCCGCCGCCGCGGCAATCGGTTTTGTGGGAATTGTGCTCACCAGCGGACGGGAGTCGAAAAACTGGGGAAAGAGGCTGCTGAAGGGCCTGTACGGCGCCTACGGCATCACTTCTTATCTGAGTGATATTCTTTCCTACTCCAGGCTTCTGGCCCTGGGACTGGCCACCAGCGTCATCTCCACCGTGTTCAACAAGATGGGAAGCATGCTGGGAGATTCCATACCGGGGGCGATCCTGTTTATCCTGGTGTTTGTGATCGGCCATGCCCTGAACCTGGCCATCAACGCCATGGGAGCTTACGTTCACACCAACCGTCTTCAGTTTGTGGAGTTTTTTGGAAAGTTTTATGAAGGCGGCGGAAGAAAATTCAATCCCTTCGGGGAGCACACAAAATATTTTAAAGTCGAGGAGGATTAATCATATGGATATTATGGCAAATATGGGAGTGGTGTTGGCACTTCTGGGAGCAGTGATCGCAGCTCTGGCAGCGGGAATCGGTTCCTCCATCGGAGTGGGCATGACCGGCGAGGCGGCCGCAGGAGTGGTGACGGAGGATCCGTCCAAATTCAGCAAGGTGCTGGTGCTTCAGCTTCTGCCCGGCACCCAGGGAATCTACGGTCTGCTCATCGGATTTATCACCCTGACCCAGATCGGAATCATGGGAGGAAGCGCGGATATCTCTGTGATCAAGGGCATCCTCTATTTTGTGGCCTGCCTTCCCATGGCCTTTGTGGGCTACAAGTCGGCGATCCGTCAGGCCAGAGCGTCCGTGGCATCCATCAGTCTGGTGGCCAAGCGCCCGGATCAGTTCGGTAAGGCCATGATCTTCCCGGCTATGGTTGAGACTTACGCCATTCTGGCCCTTCTGATCTCCATCCTCTCCATCTTCGGCATCAACAGCCTGGCAGTGTAATGTGGGAGACGGAAAAGAGAAGGGAGAACGAGGTATGGCTGGATTAGAGACGATTATCGGTCAGATCCGGAAAGAGTCGGAGGACTCTGCCGCCAGAACCACAGCCGCCGCCAGACAGAAGGCGGAGGAAATCCTGGCACAGGCCAGGGCGGAAGCGGAGGAGGAGTGCGCCGCTGTCAGGGAAGCTTCAAAAAAGAGGACGAAGGAGATCCTGGAGCGGGGGCGGTCGGCCGCTGAGCTGAAGGTGAGGCAGGAACTTCTGGCAAAGAAGCAGGAGCTGATCAGCCAGGTTCTGGAGGACGCACTGAAAAAGGCGAAAAATCTGGAACCGGAACGGTATTTTGACGCTGTGGTGAAGCTGGCGGCGGAGTCGGCCATGGAGGGAGAGGGAACGGTGTATTTCTCCCAGGCTGATTTAGACCGGCTGCCGGCAGGGCTGGAGGAACGGCTGAACGCGGCGGTGAGAGAAAAAAACGCATCCCTGAAGATTTCCGGTGAGAGCCGGGAGATTGACGGGGGATTTGTGCTCAGCTACGGAGGAATCGAGGAGAACTGTTCCTTTGACGCCATATTTGACTCCGCTAGGGAACATCTTCAGGACGAAGTGGGAAAGATCCTGTTTTCGTGAGGAGCAGGGATTAAGAGTTGGAGGAGGAACTGGCGATGGCAGATAACCAATATTTATATGAAGTTGCCCGCATCCGGACCAAAGAGCTGTCCCTGCTGTCTGCCGAATTTTTTGAGCAGCTGCTGTCTGCCCCCGATTATGATGCCTGCATCCGGCTTTTGAAGGAAAAAGGCTGGGAGAGCGGCCGGGACGACTGGGAGGAGATGCTGGCAAAGGAGCGGCAGAAAACCTGGGAGCTGATGGAAGAGCTGGTGGGCGACACCTCCGTGTTCGATGTGTTTTTGTACGCGAACGATTACAGCAACCTGAAGGCGGCGGTGAAAAGCTGCCGCCACCGCACGGAACTGTCCAATATCTATATTGATCAGGGGACGGTGCCCGTCAGCACCATACGGACAGCGGTGCTGGAGAACCGGTTTGAGGACCTGCCGGAGGCCATGCGGGAACCGGCAAGGGAGGCGCAGACTGTGCTGCTGCAGACCAGCGACGGACAGCTCTGTGACGTGATCATTGACCGGGCAGCTCTGGAGGCGGTTTACCGGGCGGGCAAAGAGTCCGGCAATGAATTTTTAAGGCTTTACGGTGAGCTCACTGTGGCCTGCGCGGATATCAAGATCGCGGTCAGGGCCAGCAGGACGGGCAAGAGCCGGGAATTTCTGGAGAGGGCCCTGGCGCCCTGCGATTCCCTGGACATCAGGCGGCTGACAGAGGCGGCTCTGGAAGGCGGAGAGGCGGTGGAACACTACCTGTATACCACGGAATACCATGAGGGCGCGGCGGAGATGAAACAATCTCTTTCCGCTTTTGAGCGGTGGTGCGACAATCTGATGATTCAGAGGATCCGCCCCCAGCTGTACAATGCTTTCGGGATCGGACCGCTGGCGGCCTATATTCTGGCGAGGGAGAGTGAGATCAAATCCGTCCGCATTGTGCTTTCCGGAAAGAAAAACCATCTTCCGGATCAGTCCATTCGGGAAAGGGTGAGAGAGACTTATGTATAAGATTGCAGTGATGGGAGACCAGGACAGTATCTATGGATTTGCGGCTCTGGGCCTGGTCCCCTTTTCCATTACGGATCCCCAGGCGGCGGAGCGCAAGCTCCGGGAGCTGGCGGAAGGCGGCGACTACGGGGTGATTTTCATCACAGAGGCCCTGGCGGCAAAGGTGGAGGCGGAGATTGACCGGCACAGAACCGCGGGACTTCCCGCCATTATCCTGATTCCGGGAGCTTCTGGCAACACGGGACAGGGGCTGGCAGCTGTGAAAAAATCAGTGGAGCAGGCCGTGGGATCCGATATTATATTTGGCGGGCAGTAGCCCCGGCCCATGGCGCGGACGGCGCGGCTGTGACCGCCAACAGGAGGTAGAGATGAGCAGAGGCGTAATAAAGAAAGTGGCCGGGCCGCTGGTGATCGCGGAGGGCATGCGGGATGCCAACATGTCCGACGTGGTGCGGGTGAGCAGCCAGCGGCTGATCGGCGAGATCATAGAGATCCACGGGGATCAGGCTTCCATTCAGGTGTACGAGGAGACGTCGGGGCTGGGACCGGGAGAGCCGGTGGAGTCCACAGGCGTTCCCATGAGCGTGGAGCTGGGACCGGGTCTGATCGGAAGCATTTATGACGGAATCCAGAGACCCCTGGATGACATTATGAAGGTGACGGGAGGCAACCTGTTAAACAGAGGTGTGGAGGTGCCCTCCCTGAAGCGGGACAGAAAATGGGAGTTTCAGCCATCCGCGTCGGTGGGAGCCGCGGTGACCGGAGGAGATATTTTAGGCTCTGTCCAGGAGACGGCGGTGGTGAACCATAAGATTATGGTTCCGCCGGGCATGAAGGGGACGCTGACGGCCCTGTATCCGGGAGAACATACGGTGGAGGAGACGGTGGCCGTCATCACCGACGAAAAGGGAGAGGAGCACCCGGTGAGCCTGATGCAGAGATGGCCGGTGCGCAGAGGCCGTCCCTACCAGAAAAAGCTGTCTCCCCAGATGCCGCTGGTGACGGGGCAGAGAGTGATCGACACCCTGTTTCCCATCGCGAAGGGCGGTGTGGCCGCAGTGCCAGGCCCCTTCGGATCGGGAAAGACGGTGGTGCAGCACCAGCTGGCCAAATGGGCGGACGCGGACATTGTGGTCTATATCGGCTGCGGTGAGCGGGGCAACGAGATGACAGACGTGCTGAACGAGTTTCCGGAGCTGAAGGATCCGAAGACCGGGGAGTCCCTCATGGCCCGGACGGTGCTGATCGCCAACACCTCCGATATGCCGGTGGCGGCCAGGGAGGCATCCATATACACCGGCATCACCATCGCGGAGTATTTCCGGGATATGGGATATTCTGTGGCTCTGATGGCCGACTCCACCTCCCGGTGGGCGGAGGCTTTAAGAGAGATGTCGGGACGCCTGGAGGAGATGCCCGGTGAGGAAGGCTATCCGGCCTATCTGGGTTCCCGCCTGGCTCAGTTCTACGAGCGGGCCGGGAGAGTGATTTCCCTGGGAAGCGAGGGGAGAGAGGGAGCTCTGTCGGTGATCGGGGCAGTGTCCCCCGCCGGCGGCGATACGTCGGAGCCGGTGACCCAGGCCACCCTGCGGATTGTAAAGGTATTCTGGAGTCTGGATTCAGACCTGGCCTACAAGCGCCATTTCCCGGCCATCAACTGGCTGACCAGCTATTCCCTCTATGTGGATACCCTGGAAAAATGGTTTAATACCCAGGTCAGCGACCGGTGGACGGACCTGCGGGCCCAGATCATGCGTCTGCTCCAGGAGGAGGCGGAGTTAAACGAGATTGTGCAGCTGGTAGGCATGGACGCCCTGTCCGCTCCGGACCGGCTGAAGCTGGAGGCAGCCCGCTCTATCCGGGAGGATTTCCTCCATCAGAACGCCTTCCACGAGACCGATACCTACACGTCCCTGAACAAGCAGTACCGGATGATGGATCTGATTCTGGATTATTACAGGAAAGCGGGAAAAGCCCTGGAAAACGGAGTGCCCATAGAAGCTCTGGTGGCGCTGCCTGTGAGGGAGAACATCGGCCGTTTCAAATATGTGGAAGAGGCAGATGTGGACCGTGTCTTTGAGGAGACGGAAAATCTGCTGAACAGCCAGCTTCGGGATGAACTGGCCAGAAAGGAGGACTTCTGATGCCGAAAGAATACAGAACCATAGAAGAGGTGGCAGGTCCTCTGATGCTGGTGCGGGGGGTGCAGAACGTCACCTACGATGAGCTGGGAGAGATCGAGCTGGCAAACGGCGAGAAGAGGCGGTGCAAGGTGCTGGAGATCGATGGGGGAAATGCTCTGGTGCAGCTGTTTGAGGCATCTGCCGGCATCAACCTGGAGTCCAGCAAGGTGCGGTTTCTGGGACGCTCCATGGAGCTGGGAGTGTCGGAGGATATGCTCAGCCGCATGTTCGACGGTCTGGGCCGTCCCATCGACGGGGGTCCGGAAATACTGCCGGAGAAGCGGATGAACATCAACGGACTTCCCATGAATCCGGCCGCCAGAAATTATCCCCAGGAATTTATACAGACGGGAATTTCCGCCATTGACGGATTAAATACCCTGGTAAGGGGGCAGAAGCTGCCCATTTTCTCCGCGTCGGGACTTCCCCACGCCAATCTGGCGGCCCAGATCGCCCGCCAGGCGAAGGTGAGGGGAACCAGCGAGCCGTTCGCGGTGGTGTTCGCGGCCATGGGAATCACCTTTGAGGAGGCCAATTTCTTTATGGAGAGCTTCCGGGAGACGGGGGCCATTGACCGAAGCGTCATGTTTATCAACCTGGCAAATGACCCGGCGGTGGAGCGGATCGCCACGCCCCGCATGGCCCTGACGGCGGCGGAGTATCTGGCCTTTGAGAAGGAGATGCACGTGCTGGTGATTCTGACGGATATCACCAACTACGCCGACGCTCTGCGGGAGATCTCCGCGGCCAGAAAAGAGGTTCCGGGACGCCGGGGATACCCGGGATATATGTATACGGATCTGGCGTCTCTCTATGAGAGAGCAGGAAGGCAGAAGGGGAAAAACGGTTCCATCACCCTGATTCCCATTCTCACCATGCCGGAGGACGACAAGACCCATCCCATTCCGGATCTGACCGGTTATATTACAGAGGGACAGATCATCTTAAGCCGGGAGCTGTACCGCAAAAACGTGGTTCCTCCCATCGACGTGCTGCCTTCTCTGTCCCGTCTGAAGGATAAGGGAATCGGCGCTGGGAAGACCAGGGAGGATCACGCGGATGTGATGAACCAGCTGTTTTCCGCCTACGCCAGAGGCAAGGATGCCAAGGAGCTGATGGTGATCCTGGGAGACGCCGCCCTGACAGATATCGACAAGCTGTACGCGAAGTTCGCGGATGAGTTTGAGCGGCAGTACGTGTCCCAGGGCTACTACACCAACCGGGATATTGAGGAGACTATGGAGATCGGATGGAAGCTGCTGCGGATCCTGCCCAGAAGCGAGTTAAAGAGAATCAAGGACAAATACCTGGATCAGTATTATGAAGAGAGTTAGAAAGGGAGCGGACAGCCATGAGCACGAAACATGTGAATCCTACCCGAATGGAACTGACCAGGCTGAAGAAGAAGCTGGCTACAGCCACCCGCGGGCACAAACTTCTGAAAGATAAGCGGGACGAGCTGATGCGCCAGTTTCTGGAGCTGGTCCGTGAAAATAAAAGGCTGAGGGAAGAGGTGGAGGCCGGAATTCTGGAGGCCAACCAGAATTTTGTTCTGGCCCGGGCGGGAATGTCCCAGGAGGCGCTGAATGTGGCCCTGATGGCGCCGAAGCAGGAGGTCTATCTGGAAGCGGAGACGAGAAATGTGATGAGCGTGGAGATTCCCGTGTTCCACACCACCACCAGAACTTCCGACCCCAACGATATCTATTCCTACGGCTTTGCCTTCACCTCCGGGGATCTGGATGACGCGGTGAAGAAGCTGGCGGATCTGCTGCCGGATCTGCTGCGGCTGGCAGAGTGTGAAAAATCCTGTCAGCTGATGGCGGCGGAGATTGAGAAGACCCGCCGCCGGGTCAACGCCCTGGAGCATGTGGTGATTCCGGAGACCAGGCAGAACATCCGCTATATCACCATGAAGCTGGACGAGAACGAGAGAAGCTCCCAGACCAGGCTGATGAAGGTGAAAGATATGATGCTGGAGTCGGCCCACCATTACAGCGAAAAAGCTCTGGAACGGGAGGAAGAAGCTCTGGAGGAGGAGCAGAGAGAAGAACACTGAAAAACGTCAGACAAAAACAGAGGCGCAAAAGCTGCCGGAAAGAGCAGCTCTGCGCCTCTGTTTTTATGGAAATTTCGTTTCTGTGAAATCAAAATGCTCCCGGGCGGATAATCAGCGGTCAGGGTTTAACAGCCCCAGTTTCTCAAAGGCAAGATACAGCCCGTCCTCCTCCACGTCCCCGGCGACGAGATCGGCCATGTCCCGGATCTCCTGGCTGCCGTTTCCCATGGCCACGCCCACGGCGCAGAATTCCAGCATGGGGATGTCCACAGCTGCGTCCCCGAAAGCGATGGTATCGGAGATGTGGGCGCCCAGGTAAGCCAGGAGGCTGGAGATGGCGTTGGCCTTGTTGATTCCGGCAACCCCCAGGTCCCCGAACAGGGCAGTCGCCCCGGCGCCGCCCCAGGTACCGTTTTCCAGGTCAGGGAACTGTTCTCTGGTGTCCAGAAAGTCCTGGTAGCTGTTTAAAAGGTAGCTGATCTTATTTAAGTCGTCCCGGTAGAGATTTCCCCCGAAAATCATGTCGGGAAACACATCGGTGACGGTCAGAAGGTCAGAATGAGGCTTTCCTTTTCTCCTGCTGTATTCCCTCAGGGCGGGGAGGGATTTTTCGGCGAAGTGTTCGCTGGCAAAAAGGCCGCTGTTGCTCTCCAGGTAGAACTCCAGCCCGCGGCTGTGAAGCCAGTCCACCGCCCGGCGGCATTGATCCGCCGTGATCAGCTGGTGCATCACCACATGCCCGTGATCCTCCACGTAGCTGCCGTTTCCGCCGATCATGCCGTCCAGACCGATCTCCCAAAGCTCCGGATAGACCTCGGCCCGGCTGCGCCCGGTACAGATATAGACCCGGTGGCCGGCGGCCCGGGCCTCTCTCACCGCCCGGACCGCCGACTCCGGAATCCGGTTCTCATAGTCCACCAGAGTTCCATCCACGTCTAGAAAGATAATTTTTCCCATTATACATTTCCTCCTCTAATTGGCGCAGGAAATCGATATACAGTCTGCGCCAGAGGGGATTTTCCTCCCATTCTGCCAGAACGGTCATTCTCCTGCACAGCAGAGACAAAGCGTACTGCCGGATTTTCATACATACTCCTTTTCCCGCGGGTTGTTTTTATTTTAGCTGCTGATTATAATTATAGTATTAAAAGAGGGAAAAACTATCAGAATTGCCCGGAAAAACTATTAAAATCGTATTTTTATGAAAAAATGACGGCGATCTGGCCGGGAGGTGACGGCATGGAAAAACAGGATCTGGAAATCATGGGAGGAAACTCGGAGGTGGTTCATTACGAGCGGCAGGGGCTGCCCCTTTATATCCGCACGGCGGATCTGGAACAGTTTACGGGAAAACGGGCAGCCTGCCACTGGCATGATGATCTGGAGTGGATCCACATTCTGGATGGGACCATGAATTACAGCGTAAACGGGCGGAAGCTGCCCCTGAAGGTCGGGGATTCCCTTCTGGTAAACGGGAGACAGATGCACTACGGATACGGAGAGGGGGGCTGCCGTTTTCTTTGCATTCTGTTTCATCCGTCTCTGTTCGGGGACAATCAGGTGCTGAGGCAGGAATATGTCCGGCCGGTTTTGGAGAATCCGGCGCTGGAGTATCTGTACTTTGACGGGGAGGAGGAAGAAGGGCGGAAAACGGGAAAGGCGCTCCGGCGTATGGCGGAGTTCAAGGAGGCCGGAGAGATGGCATACGAGATGGACGTGATCGGCTGGATGTGTCTGCTGTGGGCGGAAATTTTGAGAAAAACGGATGTGGGAGGAGGCGTCTGTCCGGCGGGAGAGCGGGAGGATCGGGCGGCCCAGAAGGAGATGGTGTCCTTTATCTGCCGGCATTACGGGGAGCCCCTTTCCCTGGAGGCCATTGCGGCTGCCGGTCATGTGAGCCGGAGCAAATGCTGTCAGATTTTCCGGAAATACGTGGGGCAGTCTCCCGTGGAATTTCTCAACGCCTACCGGCTGAAGGTGGGGCGAAATCTGCTGAGGGACACGGAAAGGAACGTCACGGAAATTGCCACCGTCTGCGGTTTCAGCCATCTGAGCTATTTCTCCAGACAGTTTGCGGCAGCTTATGGGCGTACGCCCAGGGAATACAGAAGAGGGGCGAAAAAATGTGAAAAATAATGGTATTCTTTTTGGAAATGGTATGCTATAATCAGGTTCGGCAGTGAAACGCGCCAGCGCGCTAAAGCAAAACGGGGAGCGCCGGCGGGAATTTGCCGCAGAAAATATTACATATGATACAGGGGGAGAACTATGGAAGAGAAGAAACGGAACACGCTGAACGGCTGGCAGTCCGCCCTTCTGCTGGTGCTGATCATTGCATCGGTGGCTCTGTGCGTGGGACTGAAGGTGGGAGGTCCCATGATCGGACTGTTCCTGTCCTGGCTGATTATTTACGGATTCTGCGTGGTATTTAAGATTGATTACAAGCAGGTCAATCAGGGGGCGTTTGACGCCCTGAAGGTGGTGCTGCCCACCATGGCCATCCTCATGGCCATCGGCGTGATGATCGGCGCCTGGATGCAGTCGGGAACCATTCCCACCATTATTGTGTACGGCCTGAAGGCCATCAACCCCACCTACCTTCTGACCTTTACGCTGCTGTTTACCGCCCTGCTGAGCATGGTGACGGGAACCTCCTACGGTTCCGCGGGAAGCGCGGGGGTGGCTATGATGGCCATCGGAAACGCTATGGGCTTAAATCCCGGAATGGTGGCAGGCGCGGTGATCTGCGGAGCCATGTTCGGCGATAAGCTGAGCCCTCTCTCCGACACCACCAATCTGGCGCCGGCGGTGGCAGGGGCTAAGCTGGGAGATCATGTGAAGAGCATGCTGTGGACCACGGTGCCGCCCATGGTCATCAGCATTGTGATTTTTACAGTTCTGGGCTTTCGTCAGACATCCGGCGGGTACAATCCGGGAGATTTAAACGTATATATTGATTATCTGGAGGGAAGCTTCCACATTGGCCTTGTAACCCTGCTTCCGGCAGTAATCCTGATCGCCCTTCTGCTCCTGCGGGTAGGCGCTTTTGAGGCGCTGGGAATCGGTGCGGTGGCCGGAGGCGTGGTCGCCATGGTGTTTCAGGGCAGCAGCCTTCAGTCGGTGTTCAGCGTGGCCTACAACGGATTTACCAGCGATACGGAGATCGCCGTGTTAAAGGCCATTCTCAACCGGGGCGGAATGAGCAGTATGCTTCAGTATGTGGCCATCATCACCTTTGCCGTGGGCATGGGCGGAATGCTGGAGAAACTGGGCGTGCTGGACAAAGTCCTGTCTCTGTTTACCAAGAGGATTCACAGCGACGGCTCTCTGATCCTGGCCACCATGCTGGTGGGCTATGTGACCAGCATTGTCAGCTCTTCCAGCCCTATGTCCCATGTCCTCACGGGACGGCTGATGCAGCCCCTGTTTAAGGAGAGACACATTGAGCCCAGGATACTGTCCCGGTGTCTGGAGGACAGCGGCACCCTGGCCGGCCCCATGATTCCCTGGCATGGCTACGGAATCTATATGGCGGGCACTCTGGGCGTGGCCTGGTCCCAGTACATTATGTTTGTGCCTCTGCTGTGGCTGACACCTGTATTTTCCATTTTCTACGGGTATACGGGCATATCCATCCTGCACACAAAGGATAAAAACTGACGGCCGGCGGCTTTCGGCTTTTCATTCCGCCCATTCCGGGGTATAATAGCCTTGTAAAGGAGGAGACGGATGAATATTATTTTGGGTATTTTGATTCCCTTCGCCGGGACAGCGGCCGGAGCGGCCTGCGTATTTTTCATGAAAGACAGGATTCAGCCGCTGGTCCAGAAAATGCTTCTGGGATTTGCCTCGGGAGTGATGGTGGCGGCCTCCGTCTGGTCGCTGCTGATCCCTGCCATGGACATGGCGGCGGATATGGGAAAATTTGCTTTTGTGCCTGCGGCGGCAGGATTTCTGCTGGGAATCGCATTTCTGCTGCTGATGGATCGGCTGGTGCCCCATCTGCACATGGATCACGAGGAGCCGGAGGGACTGAAGAGCAGTCTGAAAAAGACCACCATGCTGGTGCTGGCGGTGACGCTCCACAACATTCCGGAAGGAATGGCGGTGGGCGTGGTGTTTGCGGGAATGCTCCAGGGCGGCGCCATGATTACGGTCACCGGCGCGTTTGCTCTGTCCATTGGAATTGCCATACAGAACTTTCCGGAAGGCGCCATTATTTCCATGCCCTTAAAAAGCGAGGGGCTCAGCCGGGGAAAGGCGTTTCTGTACGGAGCGGCATCCGGGATTGTGGAACCCCTGGGAGCGGCGGTCACCGTTCTGCTGGCGTCCTACATTACGCCGGTTCTTCCCTATCTGCTGGCCTTTGCGGCAGGGGCCATGATCTATGTGGTGGTGGAAGAGCTGATCCCCGAGTCGGCGGAGGGAGAACATTCCAATATCGGCACCATCGGTTTCGCGGTGGGCTTTGTGCTGATGATGATCCTGGACGTAGCTTTGGGATGAAAACAAAAAATAGAGGATAAAAACCCCCCGGGGAAATGGAATGCCCATTTTCCCGGGGGGTTCTTTTGTGTGAACAGCCCTGCTGTGAGCTGCCCGTGGTATCGCGAATCGGATAGGGGAAGGACTTTCCCTATCCGATCTCTCAGAGTCTCAGGAAAAATGTTCGTGGAACAGATTTCCCAGCGCCCTGGCTGCTTTGGACCGGTAGCCTTCCGGGTAAGCCAGGGCCAGATCTACATATTTTCCTTCCGGAGCGATGGACAGAAGATTGACGTCCGGTGTGGCCCGGCTGCAGGAGCGGTAGGTGAAAGCCAGGCCGATGCCTTCCTGAGCCATGGCGGCGGCCCTGGGAGCCGGATTTTTTACGGTTATGGCCCTCGCCCTTCTGATCTGCGGTGTGGGAATGCTGATCAACGTGGCCATTGAGGCGGGCACCATCGATCTGCTGGCGTCCTGGACAGGTTCCAGTCTCCCGGTATGGCTGATCCCGGTAATGTTCAGTGTGATCGGAGCTGTCATGAGCTTCTTCTCCAGCACCCTGGGCGTGGTGTGTCCGGCTCTGTTTCCCCTGGTTCCGGCCCTGGCGGAGACCACAGGCATCAGTCCCCTGATCCTGTTTGCCTGCATCGTCATCGGAGCCCAGAGTTCTGCGATCTCCCCGTTTTCCTCCGGCGGAAGCCTGGTGCTGGGCTCCTGCTCCGAAGAGGAGGAGAGAAATGCCATGTTCCCCAGGCTGCTCTTTGTGGCGGCGCCGGTGAGCGTGCTGAGTGCCACGGCATTTAACGCGGTGCTGTCTGTGGTGCTGGGAGTGCTGTTTTAGCGGAGTCTGAAGAGAAAAAGCGGGCTGCTGTCTGCGGTCTTCCGGAAAACGGAAGGCAGGTGCAGACAGCAGCCCGTTTTTGTGTCAGGTATTATTTTTCAGCCTTACATGGACAGCCCTTTATTGCGGCCGGCCGGGATAAAGGTTCCCTGGTCTGCGCCGTGATAGATGGGCTTCCACTCCACTTTCTTTACCAGAGCCACCGCGGAGATGGGAACGTAGGTAAACATGAAAATGGGGAATGTAAACAGGTACAAAAATTTCTTTCCGGTGGAAATGTGTATGGATTTCCACTCGGTGGCGGTGGTGATGGCTCCGTACATGAGAAGCCCTAAGTAAAATACCAGCACCGTTCTGGCAATGAAGCCCAGGCATTCACTGATGACGATCTGTGCTTCCGCTGTCGGCAGGAACATGCAGGCGCTGAGCATAACCGCATTGATCAGAATAGCCGCCAGGGTGAGAAACATGCCGGGGGCCACGGTCATAAACATATCGTAGCAGGAAAATCCCCTGTGTCCGCCGGTGAAGATTCCCTTCAGAAGGGACAGGCCGTAATGGTAGTCAATCTGGTAGAATCCCTTGGACCAGCGAAGTCTCTGATCCCAGGACTGCTTGAAGGTCACCGGCTGCTCGTCGTAGATCACGGCCTTTTCACAGTAGCCGATCACCTTGCCCTGAAGGGCGCAGTTGACGGAGAACTCAATATCCTCCGTGAGCAGATGGAATGGCCATCCGCCGTTTTCCCGGATCAGATCCCCGGATACCAGAAATCCCGTCCCGGAGATGGCGCAGCTGGCGCCGACAGCCATTCTGGGGGCGTTTAAGAAACGGGCCTCCCGCAGAAACCACAGGCCGTAGCCGGCGGAGATCCAGTTGGTTCCGAAATTCTTGGAATTGCGGTAGCTGGTGAGAGCGGCATATTTTCCCGTATCGAATACAGTATTCATTTCTTTCACAAAATTGGGATCCACATAATTGTCGGCGTCAAATACAAAATAGCCGTCATAGTCATTTTTCCCCTCTTCTGTGAGCTGGTGGAACAGATAGTCTAGGGCATAGCCCTTGCCCACCTGAACGTGATTAAACCGCCGGTACACAATGGCTCCGGCATCTGCCGCCACCTGGGCCGTATTGTCGGTGCAGTTGTCGGCAATTACATAGACGTCAAGAAGCTCCTCCGGATAATTCTGTTCCTTCAGGCTTTTGATCAGACCGCTGATTACGTTCTCCTCGTTGCGGGCCGAGATGATCGCTGCGTAGCGGTGCAGTGCGGCAGAGGTCTGTCTGCTGCTCCTTTTCTTCTGTACAATGCCGATCAGCAGGTAGCCCAGCTGGTATAGGTACAGCAGGGTCAGCAGCACTGCGATGGCAGTGTTGAAAGATTGTGTGAATTCGCTCATAAGTGTTTCTTCCCTCTTTTATAATTTGCTGCCGCAACGGCAGTTTCTTATATCATCAAAACACTACCACATTTACGGGATATTACAAGTATTTTTCTTAAATTTAATATAAATTTAATAATTCTGTTTGTATTTTGAAAAAAACCGGAGATGTGTATTTTGAATGTACAAAATCCGTTCTGCCCGGCGGAATTAAGCGGTTTGTCGGTTGATTTTGAGAATATTTTGCAGAATACACAAAAAACAGCCATAGAAGAAGAAAATAATTAAAATCGTGCTGTGAAAAATCCTGTTTTTTGAAAGTATTTACCCTATTAAGGCC
Organism: Candidatus Lachnoclostridium avicola; assembly: GCA_019114465.1. Taxonomy (GTDB): domain Bacteria; phylum Bacillota; class Clostridia; order Lachnospirales; family Lachnospiraceae; genus Lachnoclostridium_A; species Lachnoclostridium_A avicola. Next base: position 83,532 of record DXFM01000010.1, on the reverse strand, counting down.
TGAATTTCCCCTGTCATTTCTTTGCTTTTTGCCATGAAATCCGATATAATAAAGCCAGAACCTGCCGGGGGAGAAATTCTCCGGCAAATAACAGGAAACAAGAGGGAATTGAATATGTATCAGATAGATTTTAAAAAACCGTGCCGCGTACATTTTATCGGGATCGGCGGCATCAGTATGAGCGGGCTGGCGGAGATTCTCATGGACGAGGGATTCCAGGTGAGCGGATCAGACATGAAGGAGTCGGAGCTGACCAGGCATCTGGAGGCTAAAGGCGCAAAAGTGGTGTACGGCCAGAGGGCGGCCAATATTTCGGATGACATGGACGTGGTGGTTTTTACCGCGGCTGTGCACCCGGATAATCCGGAATTTGCCGAGGCAAAACGCCGGGGGATTCCCATGCTGAGCCGGGCGGAACTGCTGGGCCAGATGATGAGAAACTACAGACAGTCTCTGGGGGTGGCGGGAACCCACGGAAAGACCACCACTACCTCCATGATCACGGAAATTCTCCTGGCGGCGGACGCGGATCCCACCATTTCCGTGGGAGGAATTTTAAATTCCATCGGAGGAAATATCCGGGTTGGCGGATCGGATCTGTTTGTGACAGAGGCCTGCGAGTACACCAACAGCTTCCTGTCATTTTTCCCAACTATGGAGATCATCTTAAATATTGAGGAAGATCATCTGGACTTTTTCAAGGATCTGGAGGACATCCGCCATTCTTTCCGCCAGTTTGCCATGAAGCTTCCCGAGGACGGACTTCTTATTATAAACAGCGGAATTGAGCGGCTGGAGGAGCTGACGGAGGGCCTGGCCTGCCGGGTGACCACTTTCGGGAACGGTCCGGAGAGCGATTTCCGGGCGGAGAATGTGCACCACGACCAGTATGCCAGGGCGGAGTTTGACGTGATCCGGCGGGGCAGCAGGCTGGGCCACATTGTGCTGGGAGTGGCAGGAGACCACAATGTGTCCAACGCGCTGGCGGCCATTGCCGCCTGCCTGGAGCTTGAGGTTCCCTTTGAGAAGATCGCCGAAGGTCTGAAACATTTTACCGGAACCAACCGCCGGTTTGAGAAAAAGGGAGAGATCGGCGGGGTGACGATAATCGATGATTACGCCCACCACCCCAGCGAGATCCGGGCCACCCTGACGGCGGCCAGAAATTATCCCCACCGGAAGATCTGGTGCGTGTTCCAGCCCCACACCTACACCAGGACCAAAGCGTTTATGGATGAGTTTGCCCAGGCCCTGTCCCTGGCGGACGAGGTGATTCTGGCGGATATCTACGCGGCGAGAGAGACGGACACCCTGGGGGTCAGCTCCCGGGATCTGGCGGAAAAAATCGAGAAGCTGGGGACGAAAGCCACATACCTGCCCTCGTTTGACGAGATCGAAACATTTATTTTGGAAAATTGTGTACACGGCGATTTGTTGATAACTATGGGGGCCGGAGATATTGTAAAAGTGGGAGAAAAACTGCTGGGACAGTAGTTATCCACATTATCCACATAGTTTTCAACATTTTATGTAAAGAAGCTATGTGGATTTTTTAATTTACATAATGAGTCGTCAGTAAATTTTAAAAATGTTGAATTTACGCAGGATTCGACAAATTTCCTCTAATAATTTGAGATTATGTAAACATTATATCCACGTTATCCACATTATCCACAATCCATACTGTGGATAAACGGCCCTATTTTCTTTTTAAATGGAATATGTTATGATTGGGAAAGGAAATCTGCTGGACTTAGGAAAAGGGGAGTTTGGCTGTGAGAAATCAGTTTGAGATCCATGCAACGCTGGTTGCGGATGAGTTTATTGATACATATATGGCTTCTGCCAATGGAGAGTATGTAAAGGTATATCTGTATATTCTGCGCCATCAGAATGAGAAGGTGGATCTGCCGTCCATCGCCGACGCGCTGAACCACACGGAGGCGGATGTGCGCCGGGCTCTGGCCTACTGGGAGAAGATGGGCGTTCTGGGAGATCTGGGGGACAGCGCCGGCCGGGCCCGCAGGGAGACGGCTGCGGCGTCCGCACAGGTTCCTGCTTCTGAAAACACACCGCCTTCGGGAGCGTCTTTCTCCTGGCAGGGGGAGGCGCCGGACCGGCAGGAACAGGATCCAGCCTGGCAGGAGGAACCGGCCTGGCAGAAGAAGGCTTCCGCCCGCCGGGAGGAGGTTTCCCCTCGTCAGGAGGAGGCTTCCGTCCGCCGGGAGGAGGTTTCCCCTCGTCAGGAGGAGGCTTCCGTCCGACAGGGGAAGACGGCTTCCCGTCAGGAAAAGGCTTCCGCCCAGACAGAAAAGCGGAAGAGCTATGGCAGGGCAGAGCTGGACCGTCTTCAGGGAGACGGAGAGTTCAGCCAGCTGCTCTATGTGGCCGGACAGTATATGGGAAGACTGCTGAAGCCTCAGGACGCAGATATGCTGGCCTACCTTTACGACAGTCTCCACATGTCCTGCGATGTGATCGAGTACGTGATTGAGTACTGTGTTCAGAACCGCCACAACAGTATTCGCTACATGGAAAAGGTGGCCCTGAACTGGCATGAAAAAGGCATTGACACTGTGGATAAGGCCAAGGCCTGGACGGAACATTTCAACCAGGACGCCTTTGCGGTGATGAAGGCGTTCGGCATCAATGACCGCCGGCCGGGCAACACGGAGTGGGACTCCATTGAGCGCTGGTATAAAACCTGGGGATTCTCCCGCCAGATGGTGGTGGAAGCCTGCAACCGCACCATGGAGGCGATTCACAAGCCCAGCTTTCAGTACGCGGACCGGATCCTGGAGGAATGGCATAAGAACGGCATCCGCACGCTGGAGGACATATCTGGGGCGGACAGCAGGAGGAAGAAGCCGGCTTCCGGGGAGCCGAAGCGGAGAAGCAGCAATCAGTTCCGCAATTTTGAGGAGCGCCAGACTGATTATGACGCCATGGTGCTGGAGCAGTGGCAGTAAAGGAGGATGAGAGATGGCACTGAGCAATTCCCAATATGACGCCATCATCCGGGAATACGGCAGGCAGCAGCTTCAGAACAAGCATGAGCAGGACAAACGGGTGGAGGAGATCTACCGTCGGATTCCGGCGGTGAAAGAGCTGGATGACGCCATCAGCACCACCGCCGTGGAGGCGGCGAAAAAAGTGCTGGGGGGAGATCCGAACGCCCTGGAGCAGATGCGGGCGGATCTGGCGGATCTGCGGGAGCAGAAGGAGATTCTTCTGAAAGCCAAGGGATATCCGCCGGACTACATGGAAATGAAGTACCGCTGCCCGGACTGCCGGGACACCGGCTATGTGAACGGAAAAAAGTGCCACTGCTTCCGGAAGGCGCAGATGCGCCTGCTCTATGCCCAGTCCAATATTGAGGAAGTGGTGAAGCGGGAGAATTTTTCCACATTTTCCTACGAATACTATGACGATGAGAAGCCCATTCCCGGGCTGGGAAAGACGGCCAGAGAGCATATGCGCCAGGTGGTGGCAGCCTGCCGCCGGTTTATCGAGGAGTTCGGTGAGACCAAGGGGAATATCCTCCTCACCGGCAGCACCGGGGTGGGAAAGACCTTTCTGGCCAACTGCATTGCCAAGGAGCTGATAGACCGGTATTACTCCGTGATTTATCTCTCATCCGGCGATCTGTTTGATATTTTTTCCAGGACAAAATTCAGCTATCAGGGCGAGGATGAGATGAAGGATATGTACAGCTACATCCTGGACTGCGATCTGCTGGTGATCGACGATCTGGGCACGGAGCTGAACAACAGTTTTACCTCCTCCCAGCTGTTTTACTGTCTGAATGAGAGACTGAACCGGAAAGTGGGAACGGTGATTTCCACAAACCTGTCTCTGAATGCTCTGCGGGACACTTACACGGAGCGGGTGACTTCCCGGATTATGAGTTATTACCGGATCCTTCCGGTGTACGGCGACGATATCCGCCTGAAAAAACGGCGGGAAGGGCGGGAATAACCTTGACGATTCAAGGTGTTGATGCTATAAATATACGGGTAACTGCCGCCTGAGGCGGTGTAAAAAGATAAATAGGAGGACAAAGATGATATACGAAGAGAAAACCATCGAAACTATACCGGTAGGTCCGCTTGGATTGATCCCGTTAAAGAGCTGTGCGGAGCTGGGAGAAAAAGTGAACAGACATCTGGTAGAGTGGAGACGGGAGCGGGAGAGCGAGCACAAATCCACCATCGCCTTTACCGGATATCAGAGGGACAACTACATCATTGATGCCCAGACTCCCAGATTCGGTTCCGGCGAGGCAAAGGGAACCATCGAGGAATCCATCCGCGGAGATGACCTTTATTTCATGGTGGATATCTGCAATTACAGCCTGACTTATTCTCTCTGCGGCATGGTCAACCACATGTCTCCGGACGATCATTTTCAGGATCTGAAGAGAGTGATTGCGGCAGCGGCCGGAAAAGCCCGCAGGATCAATGTCATCATGCCCTTCCTTTATGAGGGACGCCAGCACAAGCGCTCCGGAAGAGAATCTCTGGACTGCGCCACGGCTCTTCAGGAGCTGGTGAGCATGGGGGTGGAAAATATCATCACCTTTGACGCCCACGATCCCAGAGTGCAGAATGCGATCCCGTTAAAGGGATTTGAGACGGTTCAGCCCATTTATCAGTTTATCAAGAGCCTTCTGAAGGTGGAGCAGAACCTCCAGATCGACAGCGACCACATGATGGTCATCAGCCCGGATGAGGGAGGAATGAAGAGAGCGATCTTTTTCGCCAACGTGCTGGGTCTGGACATGGGTATGTTCTACAAGAGAAGAGATTACACCCAGATCATCAACGGACGCAACCCCATCGTGGCCCACGAATTCCTGGGCTCTGATATTGAGGGCAAGGACGTGATGGTCATTGACGATATGATCTCCTCCGGCGAGAGCATGCTGGATGTGGCGAAAGAGCTGAAGATGAGAAAAGCCAGAAAGGTGTTTATTTTTGCCACCTTCGGCCTGTTCACCAACGGCCTGTCCAAGTTTGACGAGTATTATCAGAACGGCCTGATCGACCGGATCTTCACCACCAACCTGGTATACCAGACGCCGGAGCTTCTGACGAAGCCCTACTATACCAGCGTAGATATGAGCAAGTACATTGCCCTTATCATCGACAATCTGAACCATGACGACTCCTTAAGCGAGCTTCTGGATCCCACAAAGAGAATCAACCGGGTCCTGAATCTGTATCGCAGGGGGGAGTATAAATAAAATGTTATCAGAGGCAGGCGCAGCTTTGGAAGCTGTGCCTGCCTTTTTCTGACACGAGCTCATCTTATTAAATAGATATATGAAATCGGCAATTTCACTTATTTTCATCAAAATTTTATAAAAATTCTATTGATTTTTACTGATAATTTCTGTATAGTAAAAGAAGTTCATTTCAGTGCGGGCTGTCTGCCCGGCAAAAGCTTATTCTCAGGAGGCAAATCTATGTCATTCAATTCTGATGTTCTCAAACTTCGGGAAAAATTCCATCTTTTTCAAAATCGTGAATGTGCTCTTGACTCGATCCGGCAGAATCGAAATGTCTATTATGAATTTTTGTCCATGGATCAGGAGTACAAAGAATTTATATTAAAATATTTAACCGGGGAAACCGGCGTAAAACTTACCTATGATGTATTTTTCAAGAAAATATTCAGACCGGATATCCATCCGGAACGGCTGGAAGGACTGCTGGAAACTCTTTTAGGGGAAAAGGTGCAGGTCAGAGGAGTATTGCCCAATGAAGGCTTTCGTTTTTCTGAAAAGACATCTCTGGTTGTCATGGATATCTTAGTGGAATTGGCGGACGGAAGCCTGGTCAATGTGGAGATACAAAAGATTCCTTACGCGTTTCCCGGGCAGAGGTGTGCCTGCTATTCCGCTGATCTGGTGCTGAGACAGTATGCCAGGGTGAAAAGCGAGAGGGGAAGACACTTTACCTACGGAGATATTAAAAATGTATATACGGTGGTTCTGATGGAGAGAAGTTCCCGAGATCTGAAATGTGCTTCCGGCGAATTTATTCACCGGGCAGAGCAGCAGTTTAATACCGGGATTTGTCTTCCCATGGTGCAGAAATATATCATAGTGGCTCTGGACAGCTACAAGGCTGGAAATTGCGCCATTGATACAGAACAGGACGCATGGCTGCATCTGCTTACCGACGAAAGTCCGGAAACCATTCTGGAGATCTTGGAAAAATACCCGAAGTTTGAGGCAATCTACCGCGATATGTTTGAATTTGTGAGAGATCCGGAGGAGGTAATTTACATGTTTTCGGAAGAGTTAAGAATATTAGATGAAAATACTGTGCGCTACATGATTGAAAAACAGAGAGAAGAGCTGGAAGAAGTAAAGCGGGAAGTGGCGCATGCAAAAGTGGAGAAAGCCAGGATCGAGCAGGAGAAGGCCCAGGCGGAGCAAGAGAAGGCTCAGGCGGAGCAAGAGAAGGCTCAGGCGGAGCAGGAGAAGGCCCAGGCGGAGCAGGAAAAGGCCCAGGCGGAGCAGGAAAAAGCCCAGGCGGAGCAGGAATACCAGAACATCAGCCGGGAAAATGAGAGCATAAGGTGTGATATGGAGACAGCCCGGGAGGAAAATGCCAAACTGAAAGACCGGATCCGGGAGCTGGAGAAGCTTCTCGGGGAAACAGGCTGAGAAATATAATAAAAATGGCAGGCTGAGACAGAAGAAGATTTTCAGTCTCAGCCCGCCTGAGGGGACTGCTTGTCACATATTCATCAGATGACAGGGAATCTTTTCCTCGTTCAGAATCTGAAGTTCCCGTTTATGACAGGTGAAGATAATGCACTGCCCATCGTAGGTGTTGGAGAGCCACTTTAAGGCTGTCCGCAGCCGTTCGTCGTCATATTGGACGAAGCTGTCGTCAAAGATGAGGGGAAGGGGCTCATTCTCCCCCTGCATCAGCCGGGCGACTGCCATGCGCAGGGCCAGATAGATCTGATCCATAGTTCCGCTGGATACCTGCTCGATGGGAACCAGCTTGGTGCGGGTATTCATATAAATGTTCAGATTTTCATCCACGCTCATGCTGTTGTAAATTCCGCCGGTGATCCCGGAAATGAGATCAGAGGCTGTTTTATTCAGGAGAAGGCCGAAGGAAGAGCGGATAGAGGTGGACACTTCCGTCATGGTCTCCAAAGCCAGATCGATGGCAGTGACTTCGTCCCGAAGCCGGTCGTTTTCGTCGATGACGTGCTGAAGGGCGGCCACCTGGTCACGGCAGAAGGAAAGCCTTTCCAGCTTTTTTTCCAGTTCCCACTGAAGCTTCTGCTGCTCCTCGATTTCCGCAGAGCAGGATTCTGCCTGTTTCTGAAGCTTTTCGATCTCTTCCTGCTGTTTCCGCATGGACTCCTCCGATCTTTCCAGGGCGGAGTTCAGCCGGATAAATTCTTCCATGCGGCCGGACAGTGCGTTCATGGCATCATCGGAGATGGAGCTGTCCCCTAAGTGGCGGGCAAAAATCTCCCGGATCAGGCCGGCGCTCAGTTCCAGCTCTTTCTGGCATCGTTTGATCTTCATCCGAAGGAAGATTCCGGAAAACAAAAATATGGCGGCCGGTATGAGAAAAATTGCGCCGGCCTGGACAGAAGATACGGGAAGCCTCAGAATGCCGGAAAAGGAACCGGCAGAGAGGACTGCTGATGCGGCGGCCAGGAGGAAGCAGAAAATGGCCAGAACCGGCCGGGATTTCTTTTCTGACGCGGCTTTTGCAGCTTTGTATTCACCGTAGACTTTTTCCGCTTTCTGAAGATACGTGCGTATGGAGTCTTCCCCGTCGAACTGATTGCTGTTTAAAATCTGCCGGCCTTTGGCAATTTTCTGAATCAGTTCCTCCCGCTCCCTGCGCTTTTCTGCCAGCTGTTCGTTGACGTTTTTCTGCATGGAGCGGTAAGCTGTCAGTTGGTTTTCAAATTCCGGCGCTGCGATTTCCTGTTCGATGGACCGGATTTCCCCCAGAAGGGTGGTATAATTTCTGGCGGCTTCCGGTACGATTTGATTTTCCAGATCTTTTTTCTGCTTCTTCAGGAAGGCGGTGGCTCTTGTGATATTTAAAGCCATGCTGCCGGAGGTGTTTAAATTGGCAATGTAATTCTTCAGCTCCGATACCATGGAGCTGTCGGTAGCGCTTTTCAGCTGTCCAATGCTGATGGTATTGTTGTAGGAGGTCTCGGTCAGACCGCACAGCACCTGGTCGTAGAAGGCCTTGTCCGCGGGAATCTCTTTTCCCAGAGTTTCGTTGATAATGTGGACTTCCTTATTATTTTTGCTGAATTTCCTCTCAATGCGGTAAACGCAGCCGCCGCTTTCCAGGCGAAGCTGTCCCTGGTAGTTGGCGCTGTCCTCCCAGGGTTCATACTTGGTATAGAGATCATTTTTGGAGACTCGTCCCCGGCCCCGTTCGATACCAAACAGCATCCCCCGGATAAAGGTGTGAAGAGTGGATTTTCCCGCTTCATTTTTTCCGTAAACAATATTGAGGCCGTCCTGAAAATCCATGGATTTTCCGTGAAATTTTCCAAAGCCGTTTATATGCAGATCAAGCAGTTTCATGACTGGCTCCTTTCGTCCGTGGTGTGAAGCAGGGCGTTGATGCCGTAATAGAGTGCTTTTTTCTCTATGGGGCTGGCATTTTCTTTCTGAAGAGCCTGTATGTAGAAACCGATCATATCGCTGGGGTGTTCGGCGAAGAGAGCGCTGAAATCATACTGGGGCTCAGATTCGTCGATGATCTCAGAAATTTTCCAGCGGTAGGACAGGGCGTCCAGATCAAATTCCATTTCCGGATCCCTCATGCCCCGGATCCGGAAACGGTAGATGTGCTCCTGTCCCCGTTTCTGGATTTCCTCGTCGATCCGGTCGGCCAGCTCTGCATTGGTGGTTTCCGGAGTTACATGAACTGCCAGGGAAATATACTGGGTCTTGGAAAGCGGAACAAATTCCAGGGATGTGACCTTGCCCGTCATGTAATTGATATCCCCCACGATTATTCCGTGGCGCCCGGATTCCGTTTTGTCCAGAGGCTCCGGCGAGCCGGGGTAAGCCATGCGGCTGCCGGGAAAAATTTCAGGCTTGTGGATATGCCCGAGAGCAATGTAGGAAAAACTGGTGGCCAGGAGCTGGTCCCGGTCAAAAGGCAGGTGCTTGCTGTCGCCTCCATGGGCCATGAGGATGGAAATCCGGCCGTTGGCGGGAGCCTGCACCCCGGCCAGACGATTTTCCGTAATCTCCGCGCTGTGATAGGAAAAACCGAACACTTCCGTATTGATGTCCTCAAAATAGACGGAAGACAGCTCCTCCCCCATGAAAAACGTCACATTGGGGGACCAGGTAAAGCTGTAGAGGGCGGAACTTTTCCGGATCCGGTCGTGGTTTCCGGCGATAATGCAGACATGGATGGCAGGGATGGTGGAGAACAGATAGTTGATCTCCTTCAGATCCCGGACCAGGGGCTGGCTGTGAAACAGATCCCCGGATATGAAAATACAGTCTGCATCCCGGTCTTTTGCCTCTTTGATAATGCGGGTAAATGTGTCCTTGATGGCCTGTGCCCGTTCTCTGCTCCAGGGCTTGTCGCTGTCCGGGTTCATGCCCCAGTGGATATCGGCTGTGTGGATAAATTTCATCGTAAACCTCCCGGCCTGAACCGTTTCCCTTCGGAAACGGCGCAGGCATGAAATTATAACAAACGGGCTGCCGGAACAGGCAGCCCGCGTGAAGATGTGCGCGGCAGCGCACGATTAAAGTTCGCAGTTGTTGACGGTCCGCGGGAAGGGAATCACGTCGCGGATATTGGCCATGCCCGTGAGGTACATGACGCAGCGCTCAAAGCCCAGACCGAATCCGGCGTGCCGTGTGGAACCGTATTTGCGCAGATCCAGATAGAACTTATAGTCGTCCTCCTTCAGGCCCAGTTCGTTCATGCGGGTCAGCAGCTTCTGGTAGTCATTCTCCCTCTCGCTGCCGCCGATGATCTCTCCGATGCCGGGAACCAGGCAGTCCATGGCGGCCACAGTCCTGCCGTCATCGTTCTGCTTCATATAGAAGGCCTTGATCTCCTTGGGATAGTCGGTGACGAATACAGGGCGCTTAAATACTTCTTCTGTCAGATAGCGCTCGTGTTCAGTCTGAAGATCGCAGCCCCAGAACACTTTATAGTCAAAGTTATCGTTGTTCTTTTCCAGGATTTTAACGGCTTCCGTATAGGTCACATGGCCGAACTCCGAGTTGAGAACGCCGTTTAACCGCTCCAGAAGATTCTTGTCCACAAACTGATTGAAGAAATTCATCTCCGCGGGAGCATTTTCCAGTACGTAGCGGATGATGTACTTCAGCATGCCTTCCGCCACCCGCATATTGTCATTCAGATCAGCAAAAGCCATCTCCGGCTCGATCATCCAGAATTCTGCCGCGTGGCGGGTGGTGTTGGAATTCTCTGCCCGGAAGGTGGGACCGAAAGTGTAAACATTGCGGAAAGCCATGGCATACGTCTCCACGTTCAGCTGGCCGCTCACCGTCAGATAGGTTTCCTTGCCGAAGAAATCTTTGGTGTAATCCACAGATCCGTCAGCATTTTTTGGCGGGTTGGCCAGGTCCAGGGTGGTTACCTGGAACATTTCGCCGGCTCCCTCACAGTCGCTGGAGGTGATCAGGGGAGTATGGACGTATACAAAGCCCTGTTCCTGAAAATACTGATGAATGGCGTAAGCGATCAGGGAGCGCACCCGGAACACCGCCTGGAACGTGTTGGTTCTGGGGCGGAGATGGGAGATGGTGCGCAGATACTCGAAGGTATGGCGCTTCTTCTGCAGAGGATAATCCGCGCTGGAAGGACCTTCCACCGTTACCTCTGATGCCTGGATCTCGAAAGGCTGTTTTGCCTGGGGAGTGGCTACCAGAGTTCCCTTTACGATCAGGGCCGCGCCCACGTTTACCTTGCTGATCTCAGCGAAGTTGTCCATGGTGTCGTGATACACAACCTGAAGGGTATCAAAGCAGGATCCGTCATTGAGAACAATAAATCCGAAGGCTTTGGAGTCCCGGATGCTCCGGACCCAGCCGCCCACAGTTACTTCCTGATCCAGGTAGTTTTCACGGTTTTTGTATATTTCTTTTATGGTAGTCAGATTCATAACCGTATCTCCTTCTATTTCTTCCTATTTTATAACCTACAGGTGATTATACTGTATTTTTTACTGCGGTTCAAGGTTTTGGCAAGATTTTATTTGTCGTCAAAATCCGGGATTTTTTGCAGCAGTTAAAAAAGACTTACCATATGTGGTAAATATCCGAATATGGAATACCATATCTAGTGACAGGTGAAAAAGCTGTAAATATCCTGTAAAAAATGTCGGAAAATGCACAAAAAAAGGGAAAGATTATCTATTAAATTGTTCACTATTTCCAAATAATGTGGTATAATACGTCTATAACTAAAATTACACAGCAAGAGGTGGTAACGCAATGATTAAAAAAGAAATGATTGCCATGTTACTGGCAGGAGGGCAGGGAAGTCGCCTCGGTGTTCTGACAGCGAAGGTAGCAAAGCCGGCGGTATCTTTTGGGGGAAAGTACCGTATCATCGATTTTCCCCTGAGCAACTGCATTAATTCCGGCGTGGATACGGTGGGTGTGCTCACCCAGTATCAGCCGCTTCGTCTGAATACTCATATCGGGATCGGCATTCCGTGGGATCTGGACAGGAATGTGGGAGGCGTTACGATTCTTCCGCCTTATGAGAGAAGCAAAGGCAGTGACTGGTATACGGGAACCGCCAATGCCATCTATCAAAACCTAGAATATATGGAAACCTACAATCCGGACTACGTGCTCATCCTTTCCGGCGATCACATCTATAAGATGGATTACGAAGTGATGCTGGATTATCACAAAGCCAATAACGCCGATATCACCATTGCTGCGATGCCGGTTCCCATCGAGGAAGCGAGCCGCTTCGGCGTGGTTATCACAGACGACAGCAACCGGATCACAGAATTTGAGGAGAAGCCGGAACACCCCAGAAGCAATCTGGCATCCATGGGCATCTACATATTCAACTGGAATGTGCTGAAAGATGCCCTGATCAAACTGAAGGACGAGCCGGGATGTGACTTTGGAAAACATGTGATTCCCTACTGCCATACGAAGGGAGACCGGATCTTTGCGTACGAGTACAACGGTTACTGGAAAGATGTGGGCACCCTGGGTTCCTACTGGGAAGCCAATATGGAGCTGATCGATATTATTCCGGAATTTAACCTGTATGAGGAATACTGGAAGATATATACCAACAGCGACAAGATTCCGCCTCAGTATGTGTCTGAGAGCGCGGTGATTGAGAGAAGCATCATCGGAGAGGGATCGGAGATCTACGGAGAGGTGTACAATTCCGTCATTGGTTCCGGCGTGGTCATTGGCCAGGGAACGGTGGTTCGGGATTCCATTATTATGCACAACAGCGTGATTGAGGACGGAGCCGTGGTGGACAAGGCCATCATCGCGGAAGATGTGCGGGTAGGAAATGGCGCCCACCTCGGTGTGGGAGAATACGCTCCCAGCAAATACGATCCCAAGGTATATCAGTTTGATCTGGTGACCATCGGAGAACACAGCGTGATCCCGCCGAACGTGCAGATCGGCAGAAATACGGCGATCAGCGGTGTTACGGAGCCTGAGGATTATAAAGACGGAATGTTGGCAAGCGGAGATTACATTATAAAGGCAGGGGGAGTACAATGAGAGCAGTCGGTATTATTTTGGCAGGCGGAAACAGCAAGCGAATGAGAGAGTTATCAAATAAGAGGGCAATATCTGCTATGCCTATTGCGGGAAGCTACAGAAGCATCGACTTTGCCCTCAGCAATATGACAAACTCCCATATTCAGAGCGTGGCGGTATTTACTCAGTACAACTCCCGCTCCTTAAATGAGCATTTAAGCTCCTCCAAATGGTGGGATTTCGGAAGAAAGCAGGGCGGCCTTTACGTGTTTACGCCGACCATTACAGCGGAGAGCAGTGACTGGTACCGGGGAACTGCAGACGCTCTGTATCAGAATCTGACCTTTTTAAAGAACAGCCATGAGCCTTATGTGGTGATTGCAGCCGGAGACGGAATCTACAAGCTGGATTACGGCAAGGTGCTGGAATACCACATTGAGAAGAAAGCGGATATCACCGTGGTGTGCAAGGATATGCCGGAGGGAGAAGACATTACCCGGTTCGGAGTGGTGAAGACCAATGACGACGGCAGGATCCTGGATTTTGAGGAGAAACCTATGGTGGCGAGCTCCCACACCATTTCCTGCGGCATCTACGTGATCAGACGGCGCCAGCTCATCGAACTGATCGAGCGCTGCGCGGCGGAGGATCGCTATGATTTTGTAAGAGACGTGCTGGTGCGCTACCGCAATCTGAAGAGAATTTATGCGTATAAGATGGATACCTACTGGAGCAACATCGCTTCGGTGGAATCCTATTATAAAACCAATATGGATTTTCTGAAACCGGAGGTGAGAGACTTTTTCTTTAAGCAGTATCCGGATATCTACACAAAGATCTGGGACAATCCGCCCGCAAAATACAATCCGGGAGCTGCGGTGAAAAACAGTCTGGTGTCCAGCGGCTGTATTATCAACGGAGCGGTGGAAAATTCCATCCTGTTCCGCAAGGCCTATATCGGCAACAACTGTGTGATTAAAAATTCTATTATTCTGAACGACGTATATATTGGTGACAACACGGTAATTGAAAACTGTATTGTGGAGAGCCGCGATACGATCCGTGCCAATACCACTCATATCGGTACGCCGGACAACATTAAGATCGTGGTGGAGAAAAACGAGAGATATACGCTCTAGTACGACAGTATTATGACAAAAGGGGTGCTTACTTATGCAGATAACAGATGTAAGAGTGAGAAAAATTGAAAAAGAAGGAAAAATGAAAGCCATTGTCTCCATTACCATGGACAATGAATTTGTGATTCACGACATTAAGGTGATCGAGGGAGAAAAGGGATTATTTATCGCCATGCCCAGCCGGAAAGCTGCGGACGGAGAATACCGGGATATCGCCCATCCCATTAACTCGGCCACCCGTGATATGATCCAGAATGTGATCCTGTCCAAGTATGAGATGACAACGCTGGATATTCCAGAGAATGAGTTTTAAGGCCGGAAAAAGGGAGAGAGAGTATGGATTATGCGCGACAATGCGGCAGGTATGAGCCGCACTGCCGCGCATAATTTGTCCTGCCCGCAGTTTTTTTGCGGGCTTCTGCGGACGGAAGAGAGGGATTTTGAGCAGGAGTATCTCCCCTGAGGACATCAGCGGGACAGAAGGAGGAAACGGTGAGACATACAGGATTTGAAAAATTGTCTTTTTGGGAGAAACTGACGGAAGAACAGAAGAAACGGCTGAGCAGCCATGTGCGGGAGGCGGTGTATCAGGAAGGCCAGATTGTCCGCGCGGCGGATTCGGAGTGCGCTGGGATTCTGCTGGTGAAGCAGGGGATCTTCCGCATGGCTCTCTGCGCGGAGGATGGCAGGGAAGCGACGGTATACCGGCTGAAAAAGGGGGATGTCTGCGTGCTGTCAGCCTCCTGCATGATCTCAGCCATCTCCTTTGACGTACAGATTGAGGCGGAGACGGAAGGATGCCTGGAGATGGTTTCTCCGGGAGTGTTTGCCGGTCTGATGAAGGAGAACATCTATGTGGAAAATTTTGTGTACCGGTCGGCGGCGGAGCGGTTTTCCGATGTGGTAAATGCCGTGGAACAGCTGCTGTTTCTGACTCTGGAGCAGAGGCTGGTGACCTTCCTGCTGGATGAGTCCGCTGAAGAGGGATCGGACGAGCTTCATTTTACCCAGGAACGGATTGCCGTGGTCATTGGAAGCGCCAGGGAGGTGGTGACCAGAGGCTTAAAAAAGCTGGCGAAGGAGGGGCTCATCCAACTGTTCCGGGGCGGAGTGCGTATTCTGGACCGGAAAGGGCTGTATGGAAAGCTGTGAGATCCGGGCGGAACAAAAGAACCGGCGGAGAGAATTCTCCGCCGGCGGGAATAGGTTTGGTTATAGGGGGAATGGTTATTTAGTCCAGCAGGCTCTTTAATGCTGCTTTCGGCTGAACGCCGATGGATTTTTTTGCGGGCTGGCCGTTTTTGAAGGCGATGACGGTGGGAATGGTCATGACGCCGTAGCGCTCCGCCAGCTCCGGCTCTTCATCCACATTTACTTTTCCGACGCGGTAGCCGTCTGCTTCTGAGGCCAGCTCGTCAATGACGGGGCCCAGCATGCGGCAGGGGCCGCACCAGGATGCCCAGAAGTCTACGAGAACGGGAACCGGGGAGGAGAGAACCTCCTGGTCAAAGTTTTTAACGGTAAATTTTTCTGCCATATTGATCGCTCCTTTATCTTTATCTCTTGGTTATCTGCTGTTTGTGATGTCAGTATAGCGCAGATGACCCCGGGATGTATGTGATAAAGTCACAGAAGGAGAGAGCCTATAAAATCTTCAGCTCTTCGGCTTTCTGCCGGATGCGGAGAAAATCTGCCCGGGCTTCTTCGACTTTCGACGGATCCCGAAGAAGGGCGGAAGGATGGAGCACGGCGGTGAGCCAGTAGCCCTTTCTCTCTGTCCACAGACCGTGTTCCCGGGTGATGCGGAAATCCGGCCGGATGATCCGCTGAGCAGCCACCCGCCCCAGGCAGACCATGATCTTCGGCCGTATAAGCAGCGTCTCATACTTTAAGTAGGGAATGCAGGCCGCCTTCTCTTCCTCGCTGGGATCCCGGTTAAAAGGAGGATTGCACTTGATGATATTGGTGATGTAAATCTCGTCCCGGGACAGGGAGACGGACTCCAGAAGCTGGTCAAACATGCGGCCGGCGGGTCCCACAAAGGGAATGCCCTGCAGATCCTCCTGCCGGCCGGGTGCTTCCGCAATAAACATGATTCCGGCATTCAGACTGCCCCGCCCCATAACGGAGCGGTTTCTGGTGCGACAGAGGGGGCAGCGGCTGCAGCTGTCCACAAATTGTTTCAGCTCTTCCCAGGTATACATAGCGATTCCTCCGGATTTCATAATTTTTTGGGCCATGGCTTATGCTCACGCATGGATAACACTTTTGATATTATATCATGCAGTATTGATGTTGTACATTTGAATCGGGGAATGTTAAACTTCTGCTATCAGTTGAGAGACGGAGGTAGGAGATATGACCTGGTTACCAATTATGGCATTTACAGTGATCGCAGTAATCTATGCGATCGGAGATTATGTGGCGGCGAAGACCAAAGGAGTGATTTCCTCCATTCTGGTGGCAATCGCCCTGCTGCTTCTTCTGGGAGGAACCCTGCAGCTGCTGCCGGCGGATCTGATGGAGCTGTCCGGCCTGAGCGGCATGATTCCCACATTCGGAATGGGACTCATTCTGGTAAATGTGGGCTCCCTCATGAATTTGAATGATCTGCGGAGAGAGTGGAAAACCGTGGCCGTATCTCTGGCGGGAATTGCCGGCATGATCGTGCTGGATATGACTGTGGGAATGGCGGTGTTTGGATTTGAGAGAGCGGTGGCGGCCATTCCCCCCACAGCGGGAGGAACGGCGGTGACCATGCTGATGACGGAGGCGGCCCAGGAAGCGGGACGGCCGGATCTGGCCTCATTCGTGGCGGCGGTGAACGCGATTCAGGTACTCATCGGCCTGCCCATTGCCTCTTTCTGTCTGAGGAAAGCGGCCACCAGATTTATCGCCGACGGCGGTCATCAGAGAGACGTAAAAACCAGCGGCCGGGAGATCAACCTGCGGGTAGTACCCCAGCTGAAGGGGCCGCTGGCCACCTCCAGCACCATGCACTTTGCCAGAATCGGAGTGGTGGCAGTGCTGGCTCAGCTCTGCACCAACGTGACCGGCATCAGCACAGGAGTGACTTTCCTGGTATTTGGAATTGTGGCGGGAGCTCTTGGAATCGTGGAGAAAGGCAGCCTGAAGACTGCCGGAGGAGAGGGGCTGCTGATGCTGGCCACCTACGCGTCCGTGGCGGGCAGCTTTGTCACCATGAAATTTTCTGATTTCGGCGAACTGCTGATTCCTGTGATCGGACTTCTGCTCATCGGAGCGGCAGGCGTGGTTGTGGTGGCATCCATAGCGGGAAAACTGTTAAAATGGAGTCCGTATCTTGCGGTGGCCGCAGGTGTGGCATGTCTGTTCGGATATCCGGTTACCTACGCAGTGGCCATGGAGGTGGCCCAGGGTGTGACTAAGGGCGCCGGCTTTACGGAAAAGGAGGAACAGCGGGTGATTGACTATCTGCTTCCCAAGATGCTGGTTGCCGGCGTGGTGTCCGTGAGCCTGACTTCCGTGATCCTGGGAGGACTGCTGATCCCGGTTCTGTTTTAAGCACGTACAGTATAAATCAACATTATTATAAAGGAGAATCATCATGTTTCATGCGTCAGAAGATCTGAAAAAAGAAATTATTGCCAATCGGAGAGCCCTTCACCAGCGGGCGGAGATCGCCTTTGACCTGCCGGAGACGAGAGCTTACGTGTCGGAGAAGCTGAAAGAATACGGATATGAGCCGGAGGAAATGGGGGGAGGTATCACCTGCACCGTGGGGAAAGGGGGAAAAACCATTCTGCTCCGCGCGGATATGGACGCCCTTCCCATGAAGGAGGAGAGCGGGCTGGACTTTGCCTGCACCACGGGAAACTGTCACTCCTGCGGCCATGACTGCCACGCAGCCATGCTCCTGGGGGCGGCGAAGGTCCTGAAGGAGATGGAAGGCGAGCTGAAGGGAACGGTAAAATTCATGTTCCAGCCGGCGGAGGAGGTGCTGGGAGGAGCTGCAGCCATGGTGGAGGCGGGAATCCTGGAGAATCCGAAGGTGGATGCCGCTTTTGGCATTCATGTCTCTGTGGGAAGGGAGGACTCCTGCACGGGTACGGTGCTCTGTACCCACGGCACCATGAATAATTCCGGGGATGCCATCAAGATCACGGTGAAGGGAAAAGACGCCCACGGTTCCCAGCCCCAGCTGGGAATTGATTCCATCAGTATCGCTTCCCGGATCGTCATTGCTCTGGAGGAGCTGACGGCAAAGGAGATCCCCACGAAGGAGGACAGTGTGGTGCTGGTTGGAAAAATCGTCGGGGGAACCACCTGCAACACGGTGGCAGGCACCACGGAGATGGAGATTTCCGTCCGCACCCAGGGACACCAGGAACGGGCGTATCTGAAGCGCCGGGTAAAAGAGATCGCTGAGGGAATTGCAGCTGCGTTCCGGGCCACGGCGGAGGTGGAGTATCAGTACGGTATGCCGCCCCTGGTCAACGATGAGACCATGATGAATGAATTCCTGGGATATATGAAAGAATTTCTGCCGGCGGATCAGGTGAAAGAGGTGGAAAAAGAAGGCGGCTGCGAGGATTTTACTGTGGTCAGCGAGAAGGTACCGGCTGTATTTATGATGCTGGGCGCCGGAGATAAGGGAAGCGGCCATATCCACGGCATGCACCACCCGGCCATGCAGGTGGATGAGGATGCCCTTCCTGTGGGAACGGAAATCTATGTAAACTGCGCTGTGAGATGGCTGGAGGATCACAGCTGCTGAGGCCGGCTAGAGTGCCGCGGAAAGTCTGAGGACACGACGGCAGCGGGCCGATACAGAGAAAACATAACGGAGAAAAGAATAACGGCGGCGCCGGGGAGAGGCAGATGTCCTCTTCTCCGGCGCCGCCGTGGCTGTTAAATATTTTGATGCTGAGGAATGGAGTCCAGGAAAGCCTGGATCTTGCTGCTCACCAGATCGAAGGCCACGTCGTTCATGCCGCTGTTGGTAATGATGTCGGCGTAGACTTTGGTGGGTTCCACATGGATGTTGTGCATGGGTTTTACTGTGGCCAGATACTGGTCAATGATATTTTCCAGATCACGGCCTCTCTCCTTGGTGTCCCTTACAATACGGCGGAGGATTCTCTCGTCGGCGTCGGCGTCCACGTAGATTTTGATATCCAGCATATTGCGGAGCTGGCGGTCACAGAGCACCAGAATGCCCTCCAGCAGTATGACGGGCTTCGGCTCCACAACAATGATTTCCTTTGCCCGGTTGTGGAGACTGTAATTGTAGGTGGGACATTCAATGGCGTGTCCGGCTTTCAGCTGTTTTAAATGCTCCACCAGAAGCTCTGTTTCCAGGGCATCGGGATGGTCGTAATTCAGTTTCTTGCGCTCCTCAAAGGGCATATCGTCGTGGGCCCGGTAGTAGTTGTCGTGGTAGAGGACGGCGACCTGATCGCCGAACCGGTCTTTCAGACGGTTGGTAAAGGTGGATTTTCCGGAGCCGGATCCGCCGGCAATGCCGATTATCATTGGTTTCATTTGTTTCCTCCGTTCCTGATTCAGTTAAAGCACGGCCCCGTTTTCCGGGGCAGACCGCGTAATAAAAGACCGCCCTTTCGCAGGACGGTCCTGTTTGTTACAGTATACAACAAATCCGCAGGACAGTACACCCCAATTTCAAAAAAATCCCGGGGAAATGATTTTTTGAAAGATCTGTCATTCTCCGTGGCGGAGATAACGTTTTTTAATGCCGCTCATCACCGTCTGAGAGGTGAGGATACCTTTGGAAAACAGGCCGGCGGCGGGATTGGGGCTGTTTTTCAGCGTCATGGACCGGTAGCTCTGGGGCGGCAGGAGCTTCTGGGGCAGAAGCATCAGGCCCTCGGGCAGTTCCGTTTCAATAAAGGAGGGAACGAAAGCAATCCCCAGGCCGGCTTTGACCATGAGAAACAGGCCGTTTAAGCTGTTTACCTGGGTGACGGCGGCGCTTATACCGGCTTTTTCCAGCTGTGATATTTCCGATTCCCCGGACATGGGGCCGGCCGGCTCCGTCAGCAGGATAATGGTTTCTCCGTCCAGATCCTTTTTCTGAATGCCCCTTTTGGGGAGGGGAGAGAAACGGGTTTCGGCTGTTTCCGTGGAGACCAGAAGGCCGGGGGCGGAGGAAAACATGTGCTGGACGTCGATTTCCCTCTGCCCGTCGGGAAGAATGGTGGCGGGATGGGGAAATATCACGTCCACGGTCCCATCCTCCAGGCGGCGGATCAGCTCCGAGTAGGGGTACTGGCTGACGGATAGGGCAATATCGGGAAACAGACTGTGAAATTCCCGGAACAGCTGGGACACGAAGCCCATCTCATACTGGCCGATTCCCAGATGGAGAGAGGAGGCTCTGCCGCTGTAGGCCGTGCGGGCTTTCTCCAGGGCCCGGCGGTAGTGCTCCAGCATGGGAACGACCTCACTGTAAAATGCCTTCCCGGCAGGGGTCAGCTCCACGGCCCGGTTGGTGCGGTAGAAGAGCTTGCAGCCCACCTCGTTTTCCAGGGCGGCAATGTGGCGGCTGATGGCAGTCTGCGCCACGTGGCAGTCCTCGGCGGCCCTGGTGAAGTTGAGATGATCCGCCACAGAGGCGAAATATTCCAGTCGTTCCAGATTCAAAACAGTTTCCTCCCTGAATGCAATTCGCGATATAATTGGATATTTTACAGCAGGGGCGGAATTTTGTCCACCCCGACGGGGAAAAGGAGACACAAAACAGATACTGTTCTGTTTGTTTAAATAATCTGAAAAATTATATACAACTAGATAATTCTCAAAATATATAAAAATAATTTCAAAAAAGCGTTGACAAAATGGCGGGGAGATATTATAATAAAGACAACAAAAGAGATAGAAAAGAAAATCTCTAAAGAGCTTATCTGCTGGAAGTGATTTCAAAGGGGCGTATCCCGAAGAAGACTTTCAGAGAATGTTTCAAAAAAGAAAGAGACAAGGTCTCATTCACAGAAACATTTCAAAGTGAAGTATCCTGAAGCGGAATATCTCAAAAAAATTCAGGCAGGAGACGAGAAATCCACCGGAAATTTGACAGAGAGCATCCAGAATAGGAACCATTTGAATAGGCTTGCGGCGGGAGATGATCTTGGAAGGGAATATCTCAGAAAAGGAGGTACGGTCCGAAGTACACAGGTGTTAATCCCCAGGAAGATTAAATGATCGTTTCGCAAATCAATTTTTTTAAAAGTCGTCAGGACGTGTTAAGAGAGTAGATGGAATTCGTTAAGAATCAGAAATTGATCATAGAATCAAAACATAGATTACTGATAATAAGGGGATTTTATCAGAGCGAATGAAAGTTTCGCAATATAGGAAAAAAGAGGTACAATCCAATGGATACAATGTTTTAGGAATGGGTGCTGATTAGCAGAATCGGTATCCATTCCTATTTTATTGTAAATATACAGGATATAACAGCGGCCGGTTGAATTTCCGGCCCTTTTTATTTTATAATGGAGAATGACAGCAGGCGGGAAATGGCCGGTTAAAAACTGATGAGAAGGAGAAACTGTTATGAATGTGAAAGTGCTCATGAGCGATGTGGACGGAACGCTGCTGACCAGTCAGGGAAGAGTGTCGGATCTGACCAGGGAAGCCATAAAAAATGTCAGGGAAAAGGGGATTTTATTCGGGCTCTCCACGGGAAGAGATGTGCACAGCGTCCGGAATTCTCTAAAGGATTGGGGAATCGATGGCCTGGTGGATGCCATTGTGGGCACGGGAGGAGCGGAAATATGCGATATTTCCATGAATGTAGAGAGATCCAGCCTGCCCTTAGACGGCGGGGCGATCCGGGAGATTATAAGACATTTTGAAGATATGGATGTGAATTTTGCGATTCCCAGCGGCGGAATTCTGTACGCGCCGAAGGATGATGAGCACATCCGGATGCTCTCGAAAGCGGACCGGATTCCCTACCGGGTGGTGGATTTTGACCGCTTTCTGGAGGAGCCGAGGCCAAAGGTGATGATCGTGTGCCGGCCGGAGGGCATCGATCAGGTTGTGGAGCGGAGCAAAACATTTCACAGTGAGGAATACCGGGCGGCGGCCTTAAAAACGGCAAGCGTTCTGCTGGAGTATATGGATCCGGGGGTTTCCAAAACTTACGGGATCCGCCAGATTCTCCAGCTGCACGGTCTGACTATGGAGGAGCTCTGCACCTTTGGAGACGCGGACAACGATTATGACATGACGGTGAATGCCGGCGTGGGAGTGGTGATGGCCAACGGAAGCGAGAAGACGAAAAGCGCGGCGGATTACATTACTGACGACAACGATCACGACGGGATCGGGAAGTTTATAAACCAGTATATTTTGTGTGAGAGATAGACTATGAGAAAAATTCTGATTATTAACACTGGGGGGACATTTTCCTCTGTGAAAAGCGCGGGCGGGCTGACGCCAGGGCTGGGAGAACATGACATTCTGGAGGAACTGAAGGTGGTGGCGAAGGACTGCCGGCTGGAGTATGAGGATTTCTGCGCTCTGGACAGCGCCAATATTCTGCCGAAACACTGGGCCGGGCTGGCGGAGCGGATTGAGGAGGCGAGCCGGGAGTATACCGGCATTGTGGTGATACACGGAACGGACACCATGGCCTATACGGCTTCCATGCTGTCTTTCATGCTGTGGGGCGTGCCGGTACCGGTGGTGATCACGGGGAGCCAGCTGTCCATTTCCCATCCGGTGGCAGATGCCATGGAAAACTGCCGGGCGGCCATCCATATGGCCAACAGCCGGTGCCCCGGCGTCTTTGTGGCGTTTAACCGGAAAATTATGCTGGGAGTCCGCGCTTCCAAGGTGAGGACCATGAGCTTTGATGCCTTTGACAGCATCAACTACCCGGATGTGGCGGAGATCAATGCCTTCGGCATGAGAATTCGGAGAGAACTGATTCCGAAACGGGCGGCGGTCCGGTTCCGCAGCGATACCAGCTACTGCCAGCAGGTGATGGTGGTGAAGCCTGTGCCGGGGACGCCGCCGGAGATCTTTGACATGCTGGCGGATATGGGCTGCCGGGGAATCGTGGTGGAGGCCTTCGGTCTGGGCGGTCTGCCTTTTGGGGAGAATGATCTCTGCGGGGCGGTAGGCCGGACGGTGAAGCGCGGCGTAGCCGTAGCCATCGGCAGTCAGTGCAGATACGACGGCAGCAGCCTGGAGGTGTATGAGACCGGAAGGAAGGCTCTGGAGGCGGGAGCCATGGAGATGTATGACATGACCACGGAGGCGGCGGTGACAAAGCTGATGTGGCTGCTGGGAAAGGACCTGACCATGGAGGAGCTTCGGGAAAAGTTTGGGGAGAACCTGGTAAATGAGGTGACTCCGCCCTTAAAACAGTGGGAGCAGTAGAGGAAGATGGAAATCAGAGATCAATATAAAAATACAGGGCCGGCGGAAAATGGAGGACCGGCGGCCGCGGATCCGGCCGGCGGAGAAGGGCCCGGAGACGGGAATGCGAATGTGAATTATCAGCGGCAGGTGCTGGATACAGCCATGAAGGCGGGCTGTCTGCTCCTGGGAAACGGGGCGGAGATCTTCCGGGTGGAGGAGACGATCCAGAGGATCTGCTGTCATTACGGCGTGGAGTCGGCCAGCACTTTTGTGCTCAGCAACGGGATCTTTATCACCGCGGGAAGCCGGGAGGAGCCGTAGTATTCGTCGGTACGGCATCTGCCGTCCTGGGTGACCCGGCTGGACAAGGTGACGGCGGTGAACCAGCTGTCCAGGGAGATTGAGGAGAAGGGGTATTCTGTGGAGGAGGTCAGGCGGCGTCTGGAAAAGATCGAGCAGCTGCCGGGGCGGCCGAAGGCCGCCCAGATCCTGGTGGCCGGAGCTGCCTGCGCCTGTTTCTGCTTTCTGTTCGGAGGTTCTGTGAAAGACATAATTGCCGACTTTTTTACAGGTCTGGCGGTGTATGCCTTTGTGCTGATGGTCTGCGGGCATTTTTCCAAGATTACGGGGAATGTTCTGAGCGGCGCTCTGATCGTTTTGTGCTGCCTCTTTTTTTACCACTGCGGGATCGGGGAACATCTGCGGCCGCTGGTCATGGGCACGATCCTGCTGCTGGTGCCGGGGCTGCCCTTTACCAACGGCATCCGGGACTTGGCGGATGGAGATTACATTTCCGGGGCGGTGCGCCTGCTGGACGCGGTGCTGGTGTTTATGAGCGTGGGCGCCGGCGCCGGGGCGGTGTTTCTCGTGTACCATCATCTGCTGGGAGGTGTGCTGTTATGATCGGTGAGCTGATTGCCGCGTTTCTGGGGACGGTTGCTTTTGGCTATCTGTTCGGAATCCCCAGGCGGTATTTCGTTTACAGCGGCCTGTGCGGGAGCGTGGCCTGGGGCGTCTACTCCCTTCCGGTGTGGGGATCGGAAGTGATCGCTTCTTTTGCGGCCACGGTTCTGGTGGCTCTGCTGTCCCGCTTTTTCGCGGTAAAAAAGAGGTGCCCGGTGACGGTGTTTCTCATCGCGGGGATGATCCCATTGGTGCCTGGAATCGGACTTTACTGGACCTTCTATTATCTGGTGACCAATCAGCTGGAACAGATGTCGGCTACCGGCCTGGTGGCTGTGAAATCGGCCTGCGCCATTGTGCTGGGAATTGTGTTTGTGTTTGAGATTCCCCAGAAATTTTTCCGCATGGCTGCCCGGGGAGAAAAGGGGAAAAAATAAACAGCGGAAAGCAGAGAAGCTCTGTCGGCTTGAGATACAGCCGGCAGGGCTTTTTTTGGTCCCGTTTCGGGAAAGAAAAACGGCGCCGCTGGGAAACGGAGGTTCGGCCACGCATAGAAAATCGTTTTCTGAACAGACTGTATACCAGCGTGGTTCCGGCGGCCGAGGCCGGGGCGGAGAGGAGGCGGGGGAAATGGAAAAGAGCATGAAGATCATGGCGGGAGAGATTTTCGCGGGACTGGTGGTCCACAATCTGCTCTGTGCGGCTGCTGCCTGGTTCTTTTTTCGCCGGGCGCCGGTGTTTGCCGGGCTTTTTCTGGGAATGGTCTGCGGAGGGCTGATGCTTCTTCATATGGCCTTTTGCCTGGAACGGGCGGCGCGGGCCGGGGAGAGCCGGGAAGCGGGCAGGAGAACGGCGTCCGGGGTGGCCTTGCGGGCCGTCTGCTACGGCGCGGTGATGATTGTGATTCTGTGGAAATTTTCAGACCGGATCAATGTTCTGGCGGTGGCTGTGGGAGCGCTGGGCTTAAAGACGGGAGCTTATCTCCAGCCGGTGTTTCACCGGATCTGCCGGAGGAGGGCGGGAGGCGAAGGAACGGCGGAAGATATGGAAAAGCCAGAACAGGAAGAAAAGACGGAGGTGGAGAGCTGATGGGCGGTGCGGAAGCCGGGGGAGGGCCGGATTTTATGATTCACGGTCTGTATTCCTTTACCTTTATGGGGCAGGAGCTGTGGATCACCACAACGGCGGTGGGAATGGGGATCGTGACTCTTCTGCTGATTTTGCTGGCGTTTTTCGCCGGAAGGAAGTTAAAGGCGGGAACGGCGGTCCCGGAAGGCGTGCAGAATGGAGTGGAGTACGGCGCGGAGCTTCTGGAGCGGATGACGAGCGGGGTGATGGGAGACAGAGGAGATCGGTTTTTCAACTATGTGGGAACGGTTTTTCTCTTTATCCTGCTGTGCAACGTGGCCGGGCTGCTTGGGCTGCGGGCTCCCACCGCGGATTTTGGCGTCACTCTGGCTCTGGGAATTTTTACCTTTGTCATCGTGCATTACCAGGGTATCCGAAACAGGGGGATGGGACATTTTGCCAGCCTGTTCCGGCCGTTTCCCGTGCTGTTTCCCATCAATCTGATCGGGGAGATCGCCAATCCGCTGTCCCTTTCCCTGCGGCTCTTTGGAAATATGGTGTCCGGGGTGATCCTCATAGAACTGTGGTACGGGATGATGCCACTTTGGGCAAAAATCGGTCTGCCGGCCTTTCTGCACGGGTACTGTGACCTGTTTTCCGGGGCGATCCAGGCCTATGTATTTTGTATGCTGACGCTGGTGTATGTAAATGACAAAATGGAACCATACTGATGGAAAAGAACAGGAAACGGAGGAAGGAATATGAATGGAATTTCTGGTCAGGATTTTATTTTCGGATGCTCCGCCATCGGTGCGGGACTGGCGATGATCGCTGGGCTGGGACCGGGAATCGGCCAGGGAATCGCCGCGGGGCACGCGGCGTCCGCGGTGGGGAGAAATCCCGGGGCGAAGGGAGACATTACCGCAACTATGCTGCTGGGGCAGGCGGTGGCGGAGACCACCGGACTCTACGGTTTTGCGGTGGCGGCGATCCTCATGTTCTTAAAGCCCTTCAGCTGATGGAAAACCGGGCTGGCTGGCAGTGGAGATGAGGAGAGAAGATAGGAGGTGAAAGCCGTGGAACGGCTTCTTGGATTTGACGGACAGCTGCTGTTTGACGGCGTGCTGACGGCAGTAAACCTGCTGATTCTGTTTTTTGCCCTGTCTTATTTTCTGTTTGAACCGGCGAAGAAGCTGTTAAGAGAGCGGCGTGACAGGATTGCCGGGGAGCTTTTGGAGGCAGATCGTGCCCGGGAGAGCGCGGGAAAGCTGAAAGGGGAATATGAAGCCAGGCTGGCCGCCGCCGGCCGGGAGCGGCAGGAGATCCTTGAGGAGGCCAGGCGGATGGCGGGCGAGCGGGAGACGGAGATTCTGCGGGCCGCTGAGCGGGAGGCGGAGGAGATCCGCAGACGGGCGGAGGCGGCCGCTGAAATGGAGTACAGACAGGCGGAGGAGAGGCTGAGGATGGATGTGGCGTCGGCTGCTGTGATGACTGCCGAAAAGGTTCTGGGGGCGTTGGCCAGCCGGAAGCTTCACAGCCAGCTGGTGGAGGAAACGCTGAAGGAGATGGACCGGGAAACATGGCAGGTCAGATAGAAGAGGTGTATGGGCAGGCCATGTTTGAGGCGGCCCGGGAGAGAGGAAAAACGGAGATTCTGAAAACGGAGGCGGAAATTCTGGAACAAGTCCTGGAACAGTCCGGGGAGTTGGGCAGGTTTTTAGGCCATCCGGCGGTTGGGACGGAGGAAAAGATGGATTTGCTGGTCCAGGTATTTTCCGGGAAAATTTCCCGGGAGTGGCTGGGGCTGTTTTCCGTGGTTCTGGAAAAGGGCAGACAGGACAGGCTTCCTGGCATTATCAGTGAATTTAGACGGAAGGCAGAGAGGCTGGCAGGGATCCAGAGGGTTCTGGTGGAGAGCGCCGGGAAACTGGATGTGAGGCAGAAAAACCGGGTTCGTAACCGGATTCTGGAAACCATGCCCTGGGAAAAAGCAGAAATTGAGTTTCGGGTGGTTCCGGAGCTTGTGGGCGGGCTGAGGATTCTGGCCGGGGATCTGGTGCTGGACGGCAGCGTGAGGGGACGGCTGGAGAAGATCAGAAGGGAACTGGAAAAAGGAGGCTGAGAGATGGCAGGTTTAAAGCCGGAGGAGATCAGCGCGGTGATCCGGGAAAAAATTGAAAATTATCCGGTCCGGCTGGAAGCGGCCCAGACGGGGATGGTGGTGCAGACCGCCGACGGGATCGCCCGGATCTACGGACTGGATCAGGTGATGGCCGGGGAGCTGCTGGAGTTTCCCGGCGAGGTGTATGGCATGGCTCTGAATCTGGAGACAGACCACGTGGGGGCGGTGCTTCTGGGGGATGAACCGCCGGTGAGCGAGGGCGATCCCGTCAGGCGCACGGGAAAAGTGGCGGAGGTCCCGGTGGGGGATGGACTGACCGGCCGGGTGGTGGACGCCCTGGGCAGGCCTATTGACGGAAAGGGGCCGGTGGATTCAGTGCGGTACCGCCGGATTGAGAGCGAAGCCCACGGAGTGATCGAGAGAAAGTCTGTGAATACCCCTCTTCAGACGGGCATCAAGGCAGTGGACGTGATGGTTCCCGTGGGAAGGGGGCAGCGGGAGCTGATCATCGGGGACCGTCAGACGGGAAAAACGGCGATTGCCCTGGATGCCATTATCAATCAAAGGGGTCAGGGAGTCCGCTGCATTTATGTGGCCATAGGACAGAAGGCATCCGCGGCGGCGGGGGTGGTGAGGACCCTGGAGGAGCATGGCGCCATGGCCTACACCACAGTGGTGGTTTCCACTGCCGCTGACCTTGCCCCGCTGCAGTATCTGGCGCCTTACGCCGGCTGCGCCATGGGAGAAGAGTGGATGGAGCGGGGAGAGGATGTGCTCATCGTTTACGATGATCTCACCAGACATGCCGCTGCCTACCGGACCATTTCTCTGCTGTTAAAACGGCCGCCGGGGCGGGAGGCCTATCCCGGAGATGTGTTCTATCTCCACTCCCGTCTGCTGGAGCGGGCAGCCCGCCTGTCGGATGAGCTGGGCGGAGGCTCCCTGACGGCTCTGCCGATTATCGAGACTCAGGCGGGGGATGTGTCCGCCTATATTCCCACCAATGTGATTTCCATTACAGACGGCCAGATCTATCTGGAGGCGGAGGCCTTCCGGGCGGGATTCCGGCCGGCGGTGAATGCCGGACTGTCTGTGTCCAGAGTGGGCGGAGCGGCCCAGATCAAGGCCATGAAAAAGACGGCGGCCCCGGTGCGGACGGAACTGGCCCAGTACCGGGAGCTGGCGGGGTTTGCCCAGTTTGGATCGGATCTGGATGAAACGGCCAGGAAAAAGCTGGCGCAGGGGGAAAAGATCCGGGAGGCGTTAAAGCAGGAACCCCACCGCCCTGTGCCTGTGGAATACCAGACGGCTTTCTTGTATGCCGTCACCAGGGAGCTGCTGGGAGAGGTGCCGGCAGCAGAGATCCGGGATTTTGAAAAGGAATTTTATGGCTTTATGGAAGAAAATTATCCGGAAATTCTGGAGGAGATCCGGGAGACAAAAGATCTGACGGCGGAGACGGAGGCCGCCCTGGCAGGGGCGGTGCAGGAATGCCAGAGAGAAAGGCGGTGGACCATGTGACGTCTGTGAGAGAAATCAGGCGCAGAAAAACTGTCATTCAGAGCACGGCGCAGATCATCCGGGGGATGAAGCTGATTGCCACTGTGCGGCTGACGAAGGACAGGGCCCGGGCGGAAGCTTTCCGCCCCTATTTTGAAGAGCTGCGGGGAATGGGAGCCATGGTTCTGGAAGAGAGGGAATGGCCGGAGGAGAGAAAGGGGCCGGCGGGAATCGTGGCGTTTACCTCCAACCGGGGACTGGCGGGAGGTTACAGCCAGCAGATTGTCCGCATGATTGCCGGGGACGGCCGCTTTTTGCCGGGGACAGCTGTGGTTTACGCGGTGGGGAAACGGGGGCGGGACAGTCTGGCGGCAATGGGATATGAGATCCGCGGGGATTATTCGGAGGCCGGAGAACGGCCGGATGGTGTGTTTGCGGAGAAATTGGCGGGCAGGCTGCTGGAGGATTATGAGGCCGGGGAGATCGGAGAGATTTACCTGGCCTATACTGTATTCCGGAACGCAGTAGTGCAGGAGCCCAGGCTGATCCGGGTGCTTCCGGCAGAAACGGAGGATGGCCGGAAGGCGGAGAATGGCCTGGAAGCGGAGGATGGCCGGAAGGCGGAGAATAGCCTGGAAGCGGAGAATGGCCGGAAGGCGGAGAGTGGCCTGGAATCTGAGAACAGCTTGGGCCGGGAGAGCGGTCCGGCGGCGATGAGGGAGGAGACAGTGGGAGCCGGCCGGGCCGGCACCGGGGAGATGGAATATGAACCGGACAGGGAGCAGCTGCGGGAGAGGATGCTGCCCTGGTATATGGGCGGCATGATATACGGGGCTTGCCTGGAGGCGGCAGCCAGTGAAAACGGGGCCCGGATGCGGGCCATGGATTCGGCGGCGGGGAACGGAAAAAAGCTGCTGGAAGAGCTGGAGCTGCAGTACAACCGGGCGCGGCAGGACACTATCACGCGAGAGCTGACGGAGATCGCCGCGGGAGCCGGTGAGATTATGGAGCATGAGGAGGGATGACAGATGGAGCGTGAGGAGCTGGGAAAGGTGACTCAGATCATAGGAGTAGTGCTGGATGTAAAATTTCCCCGGGGCCGGCTCCCCAGGATTTTCGAGGGAGTGGAGGTGATGCGCCGGGACGGCAGCCGGCTGACGGCGGAGGTGGCCCAGCATCTGGGCGGAGATACGGTCAGGTGCATTGCCATGGGCCCCACGGAAGGACTGGTCCGGGGGATGAAGGTGAAGGCGTCCGGCGGGCCGATTGCCGTTCCAGTGGGAGAGGAAACTCTGGGGCGGATCTTCAATGTGATGGGGGAGGCCATCGACGGCCTTCCCCAGCCGGAGACGGGGCTGCGCATGCCCATCCACCGGAAACCGCCGTCCTTTGAGGAGCAGTCCTCGAAGAGGGAGATCCTGGAGACGGGGATCAAGGTGATTGATCTGCTCTGCCCCTACCAGAAAGGCGGGAAGACAGGGCTGTTCGGCGGGGCCGGAGTGGGGAAGACGGTTCTTATCCAGGAACTGATCCGCAGCGTAGCGGCGGAACACGGAGGATTTTCCGTGTTTACCGGCGTGGGGGAGCGGACCAGGGAGGGAAACGACCTGTACCATGAAATGAAAGCGTCCGGCGTGCTGGAGAAGACAGCCATGGTGTTTGGCCAGATGAATGAGCCGCCGGGAGCCCGGATGCGGGCGGCGCTTACAGGGCTTACCATGGCGGAGTATTTCCGGGATCAGTCGGGAATGGATGTACTTTTGTTTATCGACAACATTTTCCGTTTTACCCAGGCGGGGGCGGAGGTGTCCGCCCTTCTGGGCCGGATGCCGTCGGCTGTGGGCTATCAGCCCACCCTTCAGACGGAGATGGGAACTCTCCAGGAGCGGATCACATCGACCACAAAAGGTTCCATCACTTCCGTTCAGGCCGTGTACGTCCCCGCGGACGACCTGACGGACCCGGCTCCTGCCAATACCTTTGCCCATCTGGACGCCACGACGGTGCTGTCCCGGGCCATTGTGGAGCAGGGAATCTATCCGGCGGTGGACCCGCTGGAATCCACGTCCAGGAGTCTGTCCCCGGATATCGTGGGAAAAGAGCATTATGAGACGGCCAGAGGCGTTCAGGCGGTGCTGCAGAGGTACCGGGAGCTTCAGGACATTATCGCCATGCTGGGGATGGATGAACTGTCGGAGGAGGACAGGAAAATTGTGGCCCGGGCCAGAAGAATCCAGAGATTCCTGTCCCAGCCATTTTTTGTGGCGGAGCAGTTTACCGGACTGGAAGGCCGGTATGTGCCGGTTTCTGAGACTGTGAGGGGATTTCGGGAGATTCTGGAAGGCCGGTATGATTACATTCCGGAGAGCTGTTTTCTCAATGCAGGGGGAATGGAAGATGTGCTGTCCCGGTTTGAAAACGGCGGGAAGGCGGCGGTATGATGGAGAAAATGACCGTGCTGGTGGTCACGCCTGAGGGAGTGTTCTTTGATGGGGAAGCTTTTCTGGCGGAGTTCTGCGGCAGTGAGGGAAAAATGGGGATCTATCCGCGCCATTCCCCGCTGCTGGCGGAGGTGGCGGAGGGAGAGCTTATCATCCATGGGGACGGATCGGGAAAAAGGGCGCTGGCCGGCCCTGGCTTTGCCAGAATTCTCCCTGACAGCCTGACCATTCTGACCGGGAAAGCAGAGTGGAGCTGAAAAAATAAGAAATCTGTAAACGCTGACTGTCTTGCGCTTACTGTGTTTTTCAGTTAAAATAATAAAAACCCATCCTGGGGAAAACTGCCCCGGGACAGATAACAGAAGGAGAAAACTGCAAAAAGCAGCGGGAGGTAAGATTATGAAGGAAACTGCACTGGTAATTATGGCAGCGGGAATCGGAAGCCGTTTTGGAGGCGGAATCAAACAGCTGGAGCCGGTAGGACCGGGCGGCGAGATCATCATGGATTATTCCATTTATGACGCTCTGGAAGCTGGTTTTGACAAGATTATCTTCATTATTCGGAAAGATCTGGAAAAAGATTTCCGGGAAGTGATCGGCAATCGCATTGAGAAGATCGCAAAGGTGGAGTATGCGTTCCAGGAGCTGGCGGATCTGCCGGCTGGTTTTTCTGTGCCTGAGGGAAGGAAGAAGCCCTGGGGAACGGGACAGGCGGTGCTGAGCACGAAAGGGCTGATTACAGGACCGTTTCTGGTAATTAACGCCGACGATTATTACGGAAAAGAGGGCTTCCGGAAAATCCATGACTATATGGTAAACGAGATGGATGAGAACGGAGAGGTCTATGATATGTGCATGGGAGGCTTTATCCTCCGCAACACTCTGAGCGACAACGGAACCGTCACCAGAGGCGTCTGCCAGCTGAACGGGGACGGCACCTTGAAGAACGTGACGGAGACTTACGAGATCCGCATGAGAGAGGATGGGACGATGGAGGCCCAGAACGAGCAGGGAGAGCCGGTGCAGGTTCAGCCGGACCAGCACGTTTCCATGAATATGTGGGGTCTTCCCGCAGCTTTCCTGGATGAGCTGGAGAAAGGTTTCCCCCAGTTTTTGTCAGAGCTGAAGGAGGGAGATATCAAGTCTGAGTATCTGCTTCCGAAGATCATTGACAAGCTGGTGGAGAATGGCCGGGCGAAGGTGACGGTGCTGGAGACCAGGGACAAGTGGTTCGGCGTTACTTATAAAGAGGATAAGGAGACTGTGGTGGCAGCGATCCGGAAGCTGATCGCCGATGGAGTATATCCGGAAAAATTATTTTGACAGGCGGCTGTAAAGCGATATTGTAAGGATAGAACGGAGAATCTATGAGTCGAATGAGAAAGAAAGCAGGAATTCTGCTGTGCGTTTTTATCGCGGCGATTGCTGTGTGTTTTGTGCTGACCCAAAACTTCCTGCCCAGAGATGAGGAGCGGGTCTACGTTTCCATGGAGGAGGCGTCATTGCCGGTAGTTTATGTGGAATCCATGGGACGGGAGATGAATCCTCTCCGGGGCTATGTGCAGGAGATGGACGGAACGGCGGCTGACTCATTGACGATTCTTCCGGAAGACCGGCTTCTGCCGGTGCGGATCGCCGGATATGCGGGCAGTGTCACAGGGATCCGCTACGAGATCCGAAGCCTGGATCAGGAGCAGCTGGTGGAGCGCACCAGCCTGGAGACCTGGGAGAACGGCGAAAGCGAAGTGAGGGCGTCCCTGCCGGTTCAGAACCTGATTGCCAGGGATGACCAGTATCAGCTCTGCCTGATCGTTGGACTGGATGACGGCCGGGAGGTGCGGTATTATACCAGAATTTTGTGGACCGGGGACAGCCGGGCGCAGGAGATGGTGGATCTGGCGGCTGATTTTTCGGCGAAGACCTTCGACTATGATCAGGCCATGGAGCTGACCACCTATCTGGAACCGGATCCGTCGGCTGACAACAGTTCCCTGGGACATGTGACTCTCCAATCTGATTTCGACCAGATCACCTGGGGAGGCATGGATGTGCAGCCTCTGGGGGAAAAGAGAATCACCTTAAGAGAGCTGGACGGCATCATGGGAAATGTGGAGCTGGAATATCTGGTGACGGACGGCGCGGGCAGCCGCTACGAGGTGACGGAAAATTTCACCATGAAATGGGATACCCAGCGCATTTATATGATGAGCTATGACCGGACGATGAATGAGATATTTTCCGGATCAGCAGACCAGGTGAGCGGCAGGAGAATTCTTCTGGGAATCTCAGACAACCAGGGGAACTCCGTGGCGAAGAGCGAGAATGGAAGATATACGGTTTTTGTGGCCAACCGGGATCTCTGGCAGTTTGACCAGGGAGACGGCGGCCGGAGCTCTCTGGTGCAGGTATTTTCCTTCCGCGGGGAGGATCAGACTGACGTCAGGGACAATTTTGCTTGCCACAATATTAAGATTCTGAGCGCGGATGACGGGGGAAATGTGGATTTCCTCATTTACGGATATATGAACCGGGGCGCCCATGAGGGAAATGTGGGAGTGTCCTACTGCCGGTATGATCAGGAGAGCAGGACTCTGGAAGAACGGTTTTTCATTCCTGTGACCATGTCTTTCGGGGAGCTGGCGGCGGATGTGTCCCGACTGGCGAAGCTGGGCGGAAACGGCATGCTCTATATGTATCTGAACGGTTCTGTGTACGCGGTGGATTTAAGCAGCAATGAATATCTGGTGGCGGCCAGCGGGCTGAGGGAAGGCAGCTATGCCGTAAGCCAGGATCAGAGCCGCCTGGCATGGCAGGATGGATCGGAGTCCTACGGGGCGGAGACGATCCATGTGATGAACCTGGAAACGGGAGCCGGCCATGACATCCAGGCAGCCCCCGGGGAATGGGTGAAGGCGCTGGGATTTGTGGAGAACGACTTTATCTACGGCATGGCCGGCCAGGGCGATCTGTGGATGGAGGGAAGCCGTGTGATCGGACTTCCTGTGTACCGGCTGCAGATTGTGGACGACCAGCTGAATGTACAGGCGGATTATGAAAAAGAGGGGATCTATATCTCCGGCGTCCGTGTGGCGGACGGCCGCATTCATCTGGAGCAGATGGTGAAGTCCGGAACCGGTTATGAGAAGACGGGGGAGGACATTATCGTCTGCAATACGGAGGTGCGATCTTCCGATGAATCCGGCATTGGCTGGTATGGGTCCGATGACCGAAAGCGGCTGTACTTTGTCCAGTTGGACAAAGACGCGGCTGACAGCTCCAGAATCCGGGTGAGCGCTCCGGAAAACCTGGCCTATGACCGTTCGGATGTGCTGGAGCTGAGGTCGGCGGGACGCCGGACTGAGGCCCAGTACCGGGCTTACGGCAACGGCAGAATGCTGGGTGTCACAGAAAACCTGGCGGACGCCATCAGCCTCTGCTATGACGCCATGGGCTATGTGGCGGATGAGAACGGCTGCATTGTCTGGAACCGGGTGGACCGGCCCAATGCGTACAGCATCCGGGACGGAGTGACGGCAGCCGCCAGGCTGATCCGATACCTGGACAGTTTCGGGGCGGATACGGAGTACAGCGATGGAATCCGGGTGATGGACGCAGGCGGCGCGTCCCTCCGTCAGGTTCTTTACTATGTGGGGAAGGGCTGTCCTGTGGCTGCCTACGAGGGCGATGGAAGCTACCGCCTCATTACCGGCTATGACCAGAATAACGTGACGGTGCTGAATCCGGCCACAGGGGAGAGCATCCAGATGAAGCTGGAGGATGGGGAAGCCTATTACTCCGCTCTGCGAAACAATTTTGTCTGCGGGCTTTTCACAGAATAGGGGCAGGCGGGCTGACCGGGAGGACAGGCCGCCGGAAAGCCGCGGGCCGGGGAAAACCCTGGTCTTTACAAATGAAAATCTTATGTTATAATCATATTTGCAGCAAAAAAGGGCAGGAAAGATCAGGGATTCTGGTCTTGAGATAGATGAAATTGGTCAGAGGTTAAGGGATGGAACAGTATATTATGAAAGGCGGCAATCCCCTGGTGGGTGAAGTTTACATCAGCGGGGCGAAAAATGCCGCTCTTGGAATTCTGGCAGCTTCGATTATGACGGACGAGGACGTGGTGATCGATAACCTGCCGGATGTGCGGGATATTAATGTGCTTCTGGAAGCGATCGCCGAGATCGGGGCTTCTGTGGAGCGGATAGACCGCCATACGGTGAAAATCAACGCGAGCGGGATCAAGGAAGTGTCTGTGGACGATGAGTTCATCCGCAAAATCCGGGCATCCTACTATTTTATCGGCGCCCTTCTGGGCAAATATAAGAGCGCGGAGGTACCCCTCCCCGGCGGCTGCAACATCGGCAGCCGGCCCATAGACCAGCATTTAAAGGGATTCCGGGCTCTGGGCGCGAAGGTGGAGATCGTCAAGGGCTCTGTGGTGGCCCATGCCATTGATCTGGTGGGCAGCCATATCTATCTGGATGTGGTGTCTGTGGGCGCCACCATCAATATTATGATGGCGGCGGCTCTGGCGGAAGGCCAGACTATTCTGGAGAATGTGGCGAAAGAGCCTCATGTGGTGGATGTGGCCAACTTTTTAAACAGCATGGGAGCCAATATCAAGGGAGCGGGAACGGATGTGATCCGGATCCGGGGCGTCAGCCGTCTCCACGGAACGGAGTATTCCGTGATTCCCGACCAGATCGAGGCTGGAACCTTTATGTGCGCAGCCGCGGCCACCAGAGGCGACGTGATGGTGAGAAATGTGATTCCGAAGCATCTGGAAGCGATTTCCGCAAAACTGGCGGAGATTGGGTGCGAGGTGATCGAGTTTGACGACGCAGTGCGGGTGGTGGGAAAGCCCAGACAGCGTTCCACCAATATTAAAACCCTTCCCTATCCTGGATTCCCCACGGATATGCAGCCCCAGATGGCGGTGACCCTGGCGCTGGCGGAGGGAACCAGCATGGTGACGGAGAGCATTTTCGAGAACCGGTTCAAGTATGTGGATGAGCTGGCCCGCATGGGCGGCAACATCAAGGTGGAGGGAAATGTGGCGGTCATTGACGGCGTGCCGGGCTTTACAGGAGCCCAGGTGGAAGCGCCGGATCTTCGGGCCGGAGCAGCCCTGGTCATCGCCGGACTGGCGGCGGAAGGCTATACGGTGGTGGATGAGATCGGATACATACAGAGAGGCTATGAATCCTTTGAGGAAAAGCTTCAGTCCCTGGGTGCCATGATCGAAAAAGTGGACTCGGACCGGGAGGCGAGAAAATTTCAGCTGAGGGTGGGATAAATAGTCTTGCCTAACTATTGACAAACCGTACAGAATAGTATAATATACTTTCTGCAAGAAACTAATAATTGAAAAGTGCGTATATCCCTTATTCAGAGTGATGGAGACAGAGAGGGTCTATGAAGTCACGGCAACCCCGTCTAAGCGTATGGCGTGAGGGGCGGAAGGTGCCAACCTGAGCGAGGACATAGGGCAGCAGTCCTACAAATCGAGCAATAAGAGGAATTGATGCTGAGTTTATCAAGTCCGTATTGCTATACGGACTTTTCTTTTTGCCCCCAGGACGCCGATGGGAAGATTTTGGGACTGTGGGGAGGACCTTAAGGAGGAAAAGAGAATGGAGAAATTACTGTTTACGTCCGAGTCTGTGACGGAAGGCCATCCGGATAAGATCTGTGATGCCATCTCCGACGCGATTCTGGACGCTTTGATGGAGCAGGATCCCATGAGCCGCGTGGCCTGCGAGACTGCTGTGACCACTGGTCTGGTGCTGGTGATGGGAGAGATCACCACAAAGGCTTATGTGGATATTCAGAAAATTGTCCGGGAGACCATCCGGGAAATCGGATATGACCGGGCAAAATACGGATTTGACTGCGATACCTGCGGCGTGATTACCGCCATTGACGAGCAGTCTCCGGATATCGCCATGGGTGTAGACCGGGCTCTGGAGGCAAAGGAGCACACCATGTCCGACGAAGAGATCGACGCCATCGGAGCGGGAGATCAGGGTATGATGTTCGGCTATGCCACCAATGAGACGGAGGAGTATATGCCCTACGCCATCGCCATGGCCCACAAGCTGGTGCGCCGCCTGACAGAAGTGAGAAAGAACGGCACTTTGACCTACCTTCGTCCCGACGGCAAGAGCCAGGTGACGGTGGAGTACGGGGAAGATGGAAAGCCGAAGCGTCTGGAGGCAGTGGTAATTTCCACTCAGCACGACGCGGCTGTGACCCAGGAGCAGATTCACGAGGACATTAAGAAGTACGTGATCGATGCGGTGGTTCCGGCGGATATGATGGATGAGAACACAAAAATCTACATCAATCCTACCGGCCGGTTTGTGATCGGCGGTCCTCAGGGAGACAGCGGACTGACCGGCCGTAAAATCATCGTGGACACTTACGGCGGCTATGCCCGTCACGGCGGCGGCGCTTTCTCCGGAAAGGACTGCACAAAGGTGGACCGTTCCGCAGCTTATGCTGCCCGCTACGTGGCAAAGAACATTGTGGCTGCCGGCCTGGCAGACAAGTGTGAGATCCAGCTGTCCTACGCCATTGGCGTGGCTCACCCCACTTCTATTATGGTGGATACCAAGGGAACCGGCAGACTGAGCGATGAGAAGCTGGTGGAGATTATCCGTGAGAACTTCGATCTGCGTCCCGCCGGCATTATCAAAATGCTGGATCTGCGCCGTCCCATCTACAAGCAGACCGCTGCCTACGGTCACTTCGGAAGAAACGATCTGGATCTGCCGTGGGAGAAGCTGGACAAGGTGGATCTGTTAAAAGCGTATTTGCAAAAATAAGTTTTTATGATATGATGAAAGCAGCCTGAGAGAGGCTGCTTTCACTTGTTTTCGGGACTGCGCCGGGGACGGGGCAGTCTGGGGCAGAAACTATAAAACCGGTCAGAACGACCGAGAGAAAAGGGGAAAATGACATGAGATTTTTTATTGACACAGCGAATGTGGATGAGATCCGGGCGGCAAATGATATGGGCATTATCTGCGGCGTGACCACCAATCCATCTCTGATCGCGAAAGAGGGAAGAGATTTCAAGCAGGTAATCGCGGAGATCGCCTCCATTGTGGACGGTCCCATCAGCGGTGAGGTGAAAGCCACCACCACCGACGCAGAGGGAATGATCGCAGAGGGACGTGAGATCGCGGCCATCCATCCCAACATGGTAGTAAAGATCCCCATGACGGCAGAAGGACTGAAGGCGGTAAAGGTGCTGAGCGCAGAGGGAATCGCCACCAATGTAACTCTGGTGTTCTCCGCTGCCCAGGCTCTTCTGGCAGCCAGAGCGGGAGCTACCTATGTGTCTCCGTTCCTGGGGCGTCTGGACGATATTTCCATGCCTGGCATTGACCTGATCGACGACATTACGGAGATCTTCGGAATGCACGACATCGAGACGGAGATCATCGCCGCCAGCATCCGCAACCCGATCCATGTGATCGACTGCGCAAAGGCCGGCGCTGACATCGCCACCGTGCCCTACAAGGTGCTGATGCAGATGATCAAACACCCCCTCACCGATCAGGGAATCGAGAAGTTCCAGGCTGATTACAAGGCTGTGTTTGGGGAATAAGCAGAAATATGAAGTAGAAAAAGCGCTCCGCCCGGGAGAGGGAACCGAAAGGTTCCCGTCCCGGAGACGGGGCGCTTTTGCTTTTCGGGAAACTTTGTCCTTGGAAAGCAAAACTGTTTTCAGATGATCGGGATAATCAGAATACCCCTTTCTCCTTCGCCAGGGACAGGGCGTCGCTGTCAGCGATGATGACCGTGTCCGGATGGAGTTGCAGCACGGAAGCGGGAACGTGAGGCGTTACCGGTCTGAAGCAGGAATCGTAAACCGCCTGAGCTTTGTTTTTGCCGGAGGCTAAAAGAAGCACCTTTTTCGCGGACATGATATTGCGGATTCCCATGGTGTACGCAAATTTCGGAACTTCGTCGATGGAATCGAAGAAACGGGCGTTGGCCTCGATGGTGCTTTGGGCCAGGGACACGCAGTGGGTGTCACAGATAAATTCCTCGCAGGGCTCGTTGAAACCGATGTGGCCGTTTCCTCCGATGCCTAAAAGCTGCAGATCGATGCCGCCCATGGAACCGATCAGGGTGTTGTAGTCGGCGCAGGCCTTGTCAGCGTCCGGCTCCAGTCCGTTGGGCACATGGGTGCGGGTTTTGTCAATATTTACGTGATCGAACAAATTGTGATTCATGAAATAACGGTAGCTCTGGTCATTTTCCCCGGACAGACCTTTGTACTCGTCAAGATTGACAGAAGAAACCTGAGAGAAGTCAAGTTCTCCATTCTCGTATTTTTTGATCAGTTCCCTGTAAGCCCCCACAGGTGTGGAACCGGTAGCCAGGCCAAGCACGCAGTCCGGCTTTAAAATAATCTGCGCGGCGATCATGTCCGCCGCTTTGCGGCTCAGCTCTTCGTAATTTTTCACCTCATAAATTCGCATGACCCTATTCTCCTTCATTTTGAAATTTCTGAGAGATTTCTCAGGGCAGACCTCTTGGGACAGTCTGCATTGTCCCTTTATTATAGCATAAGAAAAGCGGTTTTCAACCTGGTTTTCCAGGTGAAAACATTCCGGTCTGAGAGGGGATTTTTTCCTGTTTTTTTGCCGGAGATTCTGAAAAAATGGGAAACAAAAAGGCCCGGAGCACAAAGCTTCGGACCTTTCTGCCTGCGAAGGGGAATCCTTCGCAGTTAAACTGAAGGAGAACCGACAGGATGGGGATTCCTGTCGGCCGGAAATGAAAAAGTGTATATGAAAAGGAATACCCTTTTCATGGGTTAAAGTATAACAGTAAATTGTGAACAAAACGTGTCTTTTGTGTGAAATCGTAAAGTTTAGAAAGCTTTTATAAATAGGGTTGAGAAAGTGTGGTATAATTATATGGTTAGGAAAAGACGGCCGCAGATGGAGGCCGGGCCGGGAAATGCCCGGCGGAGGCCGCCGTTTTTGAGAGAATAAAGGTGATAACTATGAAACTGAAGACAAGGCTGGCGGTGGCGTTTCTCACGGTGACGGTGGTGCCCATGCTGCTGATTTTCATGGCGTTTATGGGTCTGACCAGCTATCAGACCAGTGAGATCCGCAAGAACTACGGCCTGCAGGAGCCGGTGGAGATTCTTTCCGCCAACTCCATGCAGATATTCAGCCGTCTGACGGAGAGCAGCCAGACGGAGATCAGGGAAAAGATCGCGGAGGATCCCGGGGCGTTTGAGGATCCGGCTTATCTGGATCA
Source organism: Candidatus Lachnoclostridium avicola (assembly GCA_019114465.1). Lineage (GTDB taxonomy): Bacteria > Bacillota > Clostridia > Lachnospirales > Lachnospiraceae > Lachnoclostridium_A > Lachnoclostridium_A avicola. Next base: position 42,936 of record DXFM01000010.1, on the reverse strand, counting down.
GCTGAACGCGGAGATATTGAGAAAATATGCCTACACCATTGTGCGGAAAGGCAGCCAGATTATTTATGAGGGGAATCCTTCGGGAGGAGAGGAAGATTTTTACAGCGAGCTTCCCCCCTACGGCAATGGAAACGAGGATATCGAGGGTGGAATTTACCTGGACGGGGACAGTCAGCATCTGTTAAAGCAGATCGATTTCGTGTTTCCTGACGGGGAGGACGGAAGTCTGTTTCTGGTGTCCAACGTGGATGAGCTGATCCCAGAAGTGGAGTCCATGCTCCGGGAGATGGTGATTTCCGGCATTCTGATCCTGTGCTTTACGGGAGTCGCCCTGACAACGTGGGTGTACCGTTCCATCTGGCGTCCATTGGGCCAGCTGCAGCAGGCCACGAAGAACATCCGGGACGGCAATCTGGACTTTACTCTGGAGGTGGAGAACGAGGACGATGAGCTGGGACGGCTGTGCATGGATTTTGAGGAGATGAGGATCCGGTTAAAGGAGTCCGCGGAGGAGAAAGTCCAGTATGACAAGGAGAGCAAGGAGCTGATCAGCAATATCTCCCATGATTTGAAGACTCCTATCACGGCCATCAAAGGCTACGTGGAGGGAATCCTGGACGGGGTGGCTTCATCCCCGGAGAAGCTGGACAAATATATCCGCACCATTTACAACAAGGCCAACGACATGGACCGCCTGATTGACGAGCTTACTTTTTATTCCAAGATCGATACCAACAAGATCCCCTACACATTTTCCAAGATCAATGTGGCGGAGTATTTCGGGGACTGTGTGGAGGAAGTGGGCCTGGATCTGGACGCCAGAGGCATTGAACTGGGATATTTCAACTATGTGGATAAGGATGTGGTGATCATAGCGGACGCGGAGCAGATGAAGCGGGTGATCAACAACATCATTGGAAATTCCATCAAATATATGGATAAGAAGCGGGGCATTATCAATATCCGGATTCAGGACGTGGGCGATTTTATCCAGGTAGGCATCGAGGACAACGGAAGGGGAATCGCCGCCAGAGACCTGCCCAATATTTTCGACCGGTTTTACCGGACGGATGCGTCCCGCAATTCCTCCAAGGGGGGAAGCGGCATCGGCCTTTCCATTGTGAAGAAGATTATTGAGGATCACGGGGGAAGAATCTGGGCCACCAGCAAGGAAGGAATCGGGACGGAAATACATTTTGTCCTTAGAAAGTACCAGGAGGTAATACAGGAATGAGCAAGATTCTGATCATTGAAGACGAGGAAAGCATCGCGGAGCTGGAGAAGGATTATCTGGAGCTCAGCGGTTTTGAGGTAGAGATCGCCGGGGATGGAACCACAGGACTGGACAAGGCTCTGAATGAGGAGTTTGACCTGATCATTCTGGATCTGATGCTTCCGGGGACGGATGGTTTTGAGATCTGCCGGAAGGTGAGAGAGGTGAAAAATACTCCCATCATCATGGTTTCCGCCAAGAAAGAAGATATCGACAAGATCCGGGGACTGGGCCTGGGGGCGGACGACTATATGACGAAGCCTTTCAGCCCCAGTGAGATGGTGGCCAGGGTCAAAGCCCATCTGGCCCGATATGAGCGCCTGATCGGCAGCGGGATGCCGGCCAACGATGTGATTGAGATCCGGGGACTGAAGATCGATAAGACCGCCAGACGGGTGTGGGTCAACGGGGAGGAGAAGAACTTCACCACCAAGGAGTTTGACCTGCTGGCGTTTCTGGCCCAGAATCCCAACCATGTATTTACGAAGGAGGAGCTGTTCAGCAAGATCTGGGATATGGAGTCGGTGGGCGATATTGCCACGGTGACGGTACATATTAAAAAGATCCGGGAAAAAATAGAATTCAATACGGCGAAGCCTCAGTATATCGAGACCATCTGGGGCGTAGGGTACCGGTTTAAAGTGTGATCTGCCGGCTTCGGACAGAAAACGGCCGCCGGGCGGAAGAAACTTAAATAACTTCCGCCCGGCGGCCGTTTTTTATGAGACCAGGATCAGGTCCGGGGAGGCCCGGCGATGGCCTTGCCCCCCTGAAAATCTTATGATATGATGAAGGCGACAAAAAATAGACCGGAGGTGAAGGCTTGTGGGAGAAATTCTGGGAACAGCGCTGGAGATGTGGGACTGGCTCATGTCCCATCTGATTCTGATCAATCTGGTGCTGTCTGTGATCATTGTCTTTTTCCAGAGGCGGGATCCGAAAGCCGTGTGGACGTGGCTTCTCGCCCTGTATTTCGTGCCGGTGTTCGGCTTTTTATTCTATCTGCTTCTGTGCCAGGATCTGCACAAGAGCAAGATGTTCCGGATCAAGGAGGTGGAGGACAAGCTGAACGTCTCCGCCAGGAGCCAGGAAAATTACTTCAAGCGCCATGAGATGGTGCTGGAAGAGCCTATGGAGCGGGATTACAAGGATATGGTGATCTATAACCTGGAGACTTCCGGCGCGGTGCTGACGCTGAACAACCATGTGACCATATTTACGGATGGAAAAAAGAAGTTTGAGGATCTTCGCCGGGAGATGGCCCAGGCGAAGCATTTCATCCATATTCAGTACTACATCATAAAAAACGACGAGCTGTTTGACTCTCTGATCCCCGTTCTTCTGGAGAAGGTGAAAGAGGGAGTGGAGGTGCGGATCCTCTACGACGGCATGGGCGGCCGGTTTATGCCGAAGAAGAAATGGCTCATGCTGGAGGAGGCAGGCGTGAAGGTGGGGGCGTTTTTCCCCGCAACCCTGGGCAGAATCAACTTCCGCGTCAATTACCGCAACCACCGGAAAATCGTGGTGATCGACGGGAAAGTGGGTTACGTGGGCGGCTTCAACATCGGCCGGGAGTACATCGGCATGGATCCGAAGTTCGGATACTGGCGGGATACCCACCTGAAAATATACGGAGATGCGGTGATCAGCCTGCAGGTGCGGTTTGCCCAGGACTGGAATTATGCCTGCAAGGAAAATCTGTTTCAGCACGCGGAGTATTTTGACATTCCCCACAGCATCAACGAAGAGAGGAAAAAGCTCCTGGAGGGGAGAAGACAGCCTCTGGGAATCCAGATCATTTCCAGCGGGCCTGACGCCAGAGACCGGCAGATCCGGAACAATTATCTGGAGCTGTTTTACAAGGCGAAGCACCACATTTATATTCAGACCCCCTATTTTGTGCCCGACGACGCGGTGCTGTCAGCTCTCCAGGTGGCGGCGAAATCCGGGGTGGACGTGCGGCTGATGATCCCCTGCAAACCGGACCATCCCTTTGTGTACTGGGCGACTTATTCCTATGTGGGGGATCTGCTGGCGGCGGGAGCGCGCTGCTATACCTATGAGAACGGATTTCTCCATGCTAAGGGCGTGATGGCGGACGGACGGGTGTGCAGCTACGGCACGGCCAATATGGATATCCGCAGCTTTGAACTGAATTTTGAGGTGAACGCGGTGATCTACGATGAGGAGACCACCCAGGAGCTGGAAAATATCTTTCTGGAGGATTTAAACTGCTGCCGGGAGATCACCATGGAGATCTACCGCAGAAGAAGCCTCATTATACGGGCGAAAGAGCAGTGCAGCAGGCTGCTGTCGCCTCTCTTATAGGATAATAAAATAAATACAGAAATCATAAAACGCCGCGGATCGCTGGAGAATCCGCGGCGTTTGTGCGCCATGAGTCTGGCTGAATGTTACTGGTGGGCTTCCAGGATGCTTCTGGCCACGCTGATGCCGTTGGCGGAAGCCTGCTGGAGGCCTCTGGTCACGGAGGCGCCGTCTCCGATGGCCCGCAGTCCCCTGACGCTGGTCTCAAAGTGTTTGTCCACCACCACTTTGTTGGAGTAGAACTTGACCTCCACGCCGTAGAGCAGAGTCTCGTCGCTGGCGATGCCGGGGGTCACCTTGTCCAGAGCCAGGAGCATTTCCTTGATGTCCACCATGATCCGGTGGGGGAGTACCAGGGACAGATCTCCCGGAACGGCGTCTTTTAAGGTGGGAATCAGGTTGTTGCGGCAGAGACGCTCTTCCGTGGTTCTCCGTCCCCGCTGGAAATCGCCGAAGGTCTGCACCAGGATCTTGCCGTCGCAGAGCATGTTGCTCAGCTGGGCGATGTGCTTGCCGTACTCAATGGGCGTCTTAAAGGGCTTCGTGAAGTTTTTGGATACCAGGAGGGCGAAGTTGGTGTTGTCGGTCTTGTACTCCTGGGATTTGTAGGCGTGGCCGTTGACCACCGCCAGGCCGTTTTCATAGTATTCTGTGGCCACCTCCCCGGAAGGATTGGTGCAGAATGTGCGGACTTTGTCGTCGAAGGTGGGAGTGTAGTACACCAGCTTGGCCTCGTAGAGGTTCTTGTTGAGAAACTCCATGACCTCGTTGCGGACCTCCACCCGGACGCCGATGTCCACGGTGCCCACCTGGGTTTCAATGCCGTGGTCGTGGCAGATGTGGGAGAACCAGTCGGATCCTTCCCTTCCGATGGCAGAGACGATCTCCGGGGCCCGGTAAGTCTCTCCTTTGTCCGTGACCACCGCCCGGGCACAGCCGTCCTCTATGAGGATGTCCTTCACCATGGTGTTGAATTCCATCTGCACGCCCAGGCCCAGGAGATGCTCCTGAAGTCGGGTATAGATCTTGTAGCCTTCCTCCGTGCCCAGATGGCGGATGGGGCACTCGATGAGCTTTAAGTTGGCGGTGATGGCCTTGCGGCGGATCTCCTGGATTTCTTTCTGCTTGTCCACGCCGTAGACCTTTGTGTCGGCGCCGAATTTCAGGTAGATGTTGTCGGATTCTTTTATGAGCTTTAAGGCCTCGTCATAGCCCAGAATCTCCGGCAGATTTCCGCCCACGTCCGGGGACAGGGACAGCTTTCCGTCGGAAAATGCTCCCGCGCCGGCAAAGCCGGTGGTGATGGAGCAGGGCTGGCAGCCCACGCACACGTTGGTTTTTCTCTTGGGGCAGACCCGCTTTTCAATGGGACGGCCCTTTTCTATGATCAGGATTTTCATGTCCGGGCGCTCGTGGATCAGAGTGTAGGCACAGAAGATTCCGGACGGGCCGGCTCCGATGATAATGACGTCGTAATCGGAAGTATGGTTCATTGGCAATTCCTCCTTGCAAAATCAGTTTGTCATTTTTTGCCGTTAGAAGTTTACCACTGTGAGCCAGTAAAATCAAGAGCCGGGAAGGCTGAAGAAGGCAAAAATCACTCCTCCGGCGTAAGATCCAGAAAATCTTCATAGATGCGGCAGAGAGCCGCAGCGTCCTCCCGCTTTTCCATCTCGCAGAAAATGCGCAGCAGAGGTTCGGTGCCGGAGAAACGGGCGCTGATCCATCCGCCGTTTTTCAGATAGACCTTGCAGCCGTCCTCGTAGGAAATGTGGTCGATGGCAAAGGGGAGGTCCGGCACCAGCTTTTTCTCCATCAGGGTGGAGTTGAGCTGGGCTTTTTTCTCCGGCGTGAAGGTGTAGGCTCTCTCTTCCATATAAAGAGATCCGTATACCCGGCGGATATCGGCGTAAATCTCCGACAGTTTTCTGCCGGTGACGGCGATCATTTCCACCAGAAGGCAGGCGGCGTAGACTCCGTCCTTGCCGTTGATATGGCCTTTGATGGTCAGGCCGCCGGAGGACTCCCCGCCGATGATGGCTCCGGTATCCGACATTTTCCTGGAGATATATTTAAAGCCGACGGGGACTTCATAGCAGGTCTGGCCGAAGCTCTCCGCCACCCGGTCCAGCATATGGGTGGTGGAGATGTTGCGTACCACCGGCCCGGACCAGCCCTTGTATTTCACCAGATAATAGTATAAAAGAACCAGAATGTCGTTGGGATGGAGGAAGCGGCCCGTGTCGTCGATGACGCCGATCCGGTCCGCGTCCCCGTCGGTGGCCACGCCGATGTCATAGCCGTAGTCGGTGACATAGTTCTGAAGAGTTTTCAGGGTGTCGGCGTTGGGAGCGGGGAGCTTGCCGGCGAACAGGGTGTCATGGCCGCTGTGGATGGTCTCCATATAGCAGCGGGCGGTGGAGAGAATGGTCTGGAGAGCCGTCTGGCTCACCCCGTAGAGGGGATCCAGCACCACCCGCAGCTGGGCATCCCGGATGGCCTGCATGTCGATGTGGCTGATGATGCTGTCCAGATACTCGTTCAGCGGGTTGAATTCCACGATGAGGCCGGCTTTTATCCCATCCTCGTAGCGGAGACAGGGAATCTCATATCCCTGCTTCTGGTCTTCCTCCACCTGGAGGATCCAGCGCTCCACGTCGGCGGTCTGATGCTCATCCGCGTCCCGTCCCCCTTTGGTAAAGACTTTAAAGCCGTTGTAGAGGGAGGGGTTGTGGCTGGCGGTGACCATCATGCCGTAGTCCAGGTCATGGGCCATGGTGTAAAACATGATCAGGGGAGTGGGGGAAGAACGGTTCACAAAACGGACGGTGATCCCCTCCGCCGCCAGCACTTCCGCCGCCCACTGGACAGCCTCTTTGGCCAGAAAACGCCGGTCATAGCCGATGACCAGCTCCATGCGGGCATTTTCCTTTTTCATTTTTCTCGCCATGGCCTCCGCAAGAATGCGGATATTGGCTTTTGTAAAATCATCGCCGATGATGGCGCGCCATCCTCCGGTGCCGAAATGAATGCTCATAAAAAAACCTCCTGTTTCTGAAAAGTGAGAGAATCCCGACGGAAATTTTCAGCTTATCCCAGGACCGGCACTGGCCTGAGACAGATAATTGTGATATATTAACTGTAATAGTATGAAAATCCAGGGAGTTGATTGTAAATTTATGAAGGTATTTCGTTTTGTCCAGCTGAAATATCAGATCTTTTTCAGCTGTGTGCTTGTGGCGGTTCTGCCGCTTCTGCTCACCAGTTTTTTTCAGGTTCGTATTTTTGACCTGTCCCTGAAGCGGCAGGCTCTGGCGGCGGGAAATGTGCAGAGCCGAGAGGCAGTGGAACTGTTTGACGGCCTGCTCTCCGACTGCGTGCTGGCCTGTCAGAGTCTGGACCAGTCGGCGGCCACCATCCTCATCGACAGCAAAAATGACGATACGATCCAGGAGCTGTACATGTCCCTTTATACCGCGGCCAGCTCTCTGCGGACAGACGCGGTGTTTTCCATCTACGATGTGGGCGGAATGCTCCGCTTCACCACCGACAGCCAGGTGGCCGCGCCGGCCCTGTCCCGGTTCGACGGTCTGCTGAAGTCTCTCATCGGAACGGAGAGAAAGGTGTATTACTATACGCCGCCTTATTCCGGAGACGGAGAGAACGAGAGCCGGTTTCAGGCTGCCTATCCCATTGAAAATGCCGGCGGGATGCGGACCGGCATCCTGGTGCTGGATTTCTCGGAGGAGAGTCTGGAAAACCTGTTCCGCGGGTTTTACGGCACCGGGAGCGCCCTGATTCTCCGGGATGCCCAGGGAAATCCCGTGTACTCCTCCAACCGAAATCTGTCCTACGAGGAGCAGAAGGAACTGCTTCTGGCAGCGCAAGAGGAGGGCGGACGGGGAGAGTTCGCCGGAAACTCAGAGTATGCCTATCTGCAGACCGATGGGGCGGAAGGCTATTCCATTGTGCGCCGGATCTCCACTCCCATCAGCCTGTCCTCCGCGAGCCAGATGAGGGAGCTGAGCCTGGTCATGTCCCTGCTGTGTCTGGTCCTGTGCCTGTTTATCGCCATGGCCTTGAGCCGGCGGATCTCCCGCCCCATCAAACGGCTGCTGGACGGGATGCGCCAGGTGCGTAAAGGGGATCTGGAGGTCCAGGTTCCGGTGGAGAGTCAGGATGAGCTGGGAGAGCTGACAGGCGCCTTCAACCGGATGGCCACGGATCTTAAGCGCTACGTGGATGAGCGGGTGGAACAGCAGAAGGCGCTGAGCGCCGCAAGGCTGAAGCTGTATCAGACCCAGCTGAATCCCCATTTTCTCTACAATACCCTGGACACCATCAAATGGAGCGCCAAAATCCACCAGCTGCCGGAGGTGGCTGTCATGGCGGAAAATCTGGCGGGCATCCTGCGCCAGGCCCTGTCTTCCCGGGAGTTTGTCACGTTGAAGGAAGAGCTGGAGACCATTGACAGCTATATGGCCATCCAGAAAGCCCGGCTGCCGGAAGGGTTTCAGTATGAGGCGGAGGTGCCGGACTCCCTGATGTCCGCCCTGGTGCCGAAAATGCTGCTCCAGCCTCTGGTGGAAAACGCGGTGCTTCACGGAGTGGAGCACGATGGAAACGGCTATATCTGCATTTTCGCGGCTCAGGAAGGAACGGATTTAAAGATTTCCGTCTTTGACGACGGGCGGGGAATGCCGCCGGAGGTGGTTCGGTGGATCAATTCTCCGTCGCCGGAAAAACGGGACGGACATCTGGGACTCTACAATCTGATTTCCATATTAAAAATTCATTATGGGGAAGGGTATGGGCTGAAAGCCAGATCCGGAGACGGAGAGGGGACGACCATTACCATCACCCTTCCCATGGAGGAAAAGCATGTATAAAGTTATGATCGTTGAGGACGATCCCACAGTCCGGAGAGGACTGTGCGGGACCATCCGCTGGGAGGAGCTTCGCTGCCAGGTGGCAGGAGAAGCCGGAAACGGTGAGGAAGGCCTGGAGCTGGCGGAAAAAATCGCTCCGGACATCATTATCACCGATGTAAAAATGCCGAAGATGGACGGGGTGGAGATGATCCGTCAGCTGCGGCGCCTGGGATGCCGGGCCAAGGTGATCATTCTCACCGCCTATGGAGATTTCAGCTATGCCCAGAGCGCCATCCGGCTGGGGGTGAGCGACTACCTGCTGAAGCCCTTAAAGGACGGGGCCATCGAGGAGGCGGTGCTCGCCATCACCCGAAAGGAACGGCTGGCGGCGGAGACGGCTCCTGTCCTGCCGGACTTTGATCCGGATAAACATTTTAAGGCAAAGTACGTGGAGGAAGCCCTGGACTTTATCCGGCGAAGATACCGGGAGGACATCAATATCGGCATGGTGGCCTCCTACCTGGATCTGTCTGAAGGGTATTTAAGCCGGATCCTGAAACGGGAAACCGGGTATTCCTTCACCGAGTACCTCACCAACTACCGGATCTGCCGGGCCATGGAGTACCTGAAGGACTGCCGGATGAAGGTATACGAGGCGGCGGAGCTGGTGGGATACCAGGACACCGCCTACTTCAGCTCTCAGTTTAAAAAGGTGGTTGGCATATCCCCGTCGGAATACCAGAGCCGCTGCCGGTAGACGGCAGGACAGGTCCGGTCTGCCGGTTTACACGATGGATACCTTTCCCTTGCTCACTTTCAGGAAAATCAGCAGGGAGACGACGGTGCTCACCGTCAGAATGGTGGCCAGGGCCGCCGCCGTGCCGTAGCTGTTTCTCACCACTTCGGTGTAGATGGCCACGGAGATGGTGCTGGTCTTTCCGCCGTAGAGCATGACGCTGGAGGACAGCTCATTGATACAGGTGATCCAGCTGAGGATGCCGCCGGACAGGATGCCGGGGGCCATCAGCCGTGCCGTCAGGGTGAAGAACGTCTTCATGGGAGAAACGCCCAGGTTGATGGACGCTTCCTCCACGCTGGGATCCATCTGCTGGAGAAAGGCGCTTCCCGACCGCACGGTGTAGGGGAGCTTGCGCACCACAAAGGCGATGATCATAATGGCCGCCGTTCCGGTGAGGATCAGAGGTTCCTTGTTGAACGCCACAATCAGGCTGATGCCCAGCACGGCGCCGGGAATGACAAAGGGGAACATGATGAGCATATCCATCACCTGCCCGGCAATGCCTTTCTGGCGGACGATAATGTAGCTGATCAGCATTCCGATGATAATGATGAACACGATGGCAATGGTGGAAAACAGGAACGTGTTCTTGATGTTGGTGCCCAGGCGGTTGAAGATGGTAATGTAGCTGTCCAGGCTGAAGCCGCCGATAAAGCCGGTGAAGTCTGCTTTGATGAAGCTGGACACGATCACCACGATCTGGGGAAGAATGCCGATGAAGGTGACCAGAGCCACCGGGAAGGTGATGAGAAATCTCTTCACCCCGTGGAGCTCGATCTCCTGAGGCGGGCGCATGGCCGTCATCACGTAGTTTTTCTTGCTCACCAGGTGCTTCTGAACCAGCAGGACGGTGGTGGAGCAGAGCACCACGATCACGGACAGAGCGCTGGCTAAGTAGGCGTTTCCGCCGATCTCACTCATGTATTCGTTGTACACCAGCACGGGAAGGACCATGTAGCCTTCCCCCAGAAGCATGGGAGTTCCGAAATCCGCCAGGCTGGTCATAAACACCATGATGGCTCCGGCGGCGATGGAGGGGATGATCACCGGGATGGTGACGGTGAACAGCCGGCGCAGTTTGCTGCTTCCCAGGTTTTCCGCTGCCTCCTCCAGGCTGGAGTCGATGCTTCCCATGGCTCCGGAGGTGTAGAGATAGACGTAGGGGAAGAGCTTAAAGGTAAACACCAGGATGATTCCCAGTTTCCCGTAGATGCTGGGAAGGGCGATGCCGAAGGTGTCCTTGAAAAATGAGGTCACAAGCCCGGCCCGGCCGAACAGCATGATCCAGCTGTAGGCACCGATAAAGGGCGGGCTCATCAGGCTCATAATGATGAAAATATGGATGTATTTTTTCATCCATACATTGTACCGGTTCATCAGGTAGGCGATGGGAACGCCCACAATGAGGGTGGTGATGGTGGAGACGCTGGACACAAACAGGCTTCGGAACAGCGCCGAATAGTAATATTTTTTCGTGAAAAACCGGATATAGTTGTCCAGGGACAGAAGTCCGGTTTTCGAGGAGAAAAAGCTCTTGGTGATTAGGGTGCAGAACGGATAGATCAGAAAGAGCAGCATGATCCCCACCACCAGGACCTTTACCCAGAACCAGAAATCCAGGCGGATTTTCTTTTTTGTCATTGAGAGATCACCTCCTGCGTGTCGGCGCGGTAAATGCTCACCGCATTCATATTGAAGTTAATCAGCACCCGCTCCCCGTCGGGGCGCACGGTGTGCACGTCTTTGGTGTATTCATTCAGCTGAATGGTCTGTCCGCCGTCCAGCTGGATCTCATATTCGATAAAGTCCCCGAGGAAGGTGGAAAGGGAGATCACTCCCGGCAGTCCCTCCTTCTCGTCGAAAAACAGCTGTTCCGGACGGGCGGAGAGGAAAGCTTCGCCGGTGTAGGGCGTTTTCAGGGCGGCTTTCAGGGTATGGCTGCCTTTGATGTCCACCACGGCATTTTCCGGATTGTCGCCCTGGACCTGGCAGTCCACAAAATTGGAAGTTCCGATAAATCCGGCCACGAAGGCGTTTTCCGGCTTCTTATAGATCTGTTCCGGCGTTCCCACCTGCATGATTCTGCCTTCCTTCATGACGGCGATGCGGTCAGAGATGGCCAGGGCCTCCTCCTGGTCGTGGGTCACGTAGACGGTGGTGATGCCCAGCCGTTTCTGAAGCTTTTTGATAACGGTTCTCATCTGCACCCGAAGCTTGGCATCCAGGTTGGAAAGGGGCTCGTCCATGAGCAGAACACTGGGCTCAATGACGAAGGCTCTGGCCAGGGCTACCCGCTGCTGCTGTCCGCCGGAGAGCTCGTTGGGCTTCCGGTCCTTTAACTTTTCGATCTGAACCAGCTTTAAGGCCTCCTCCACCCGGCCGGGAATTTCCTGTTTGGGCACTTTTCGCGCCTTTAAGCCGTAGGCCACATTTTCCGCCACAGTCAGATGGGGAAAGATGGCGTAGTTTTGGAATACCATTCCGATGTCCCGCTTGTGGGCTTCCACGTTGTTGATGACCTTATCGTCGAAGCGGATCTCTCCGCCGTCCACAGTGTTGAAGCCGGCGATCATCCGCAGAAGGGTGGTTTTCCCGCAGCCGGACGGCCCCAGAAGGGTAAAAAATTCTCCCGGCCGGATGTCCAGGCTCACCTGTTTCAGGGCGGTAAAGTCGCCGTATTTTTTCACGGCGTCCTTGATAATAACTGCATGACTCATTCCAGTTCCTCCGTTTCTGTTCTAAAAGACGTTTGTTTGAAAAAGCGCCTGCCGGAGGCCGGTGGTTCCGGTCTCCGGCAGGCGCTTCTGTGAGTGAAAAAATAATGTGCTCGCTGCGCGTTAGTTTTCAACCATAATATCGTTGAAGTGCTCGATGATGGATTCTTTTTCAGTAGCGGCCCAGTCGAAATCGTAGTCCACCAGATTCAGCTCGTTGAGAGGAAGCATTCCGTCAGCTACTTCCATATCGTTTCTCACAGGACGGCGTCCCCATTTCTGGCTCTGAGCTTCCTGGCATTCTTTGGAGGTTACGAAGTCGATGAACAGCTTGGCGTTCTCCTCGTTGGGGCAGCCCTTAACCAGGGAAACTCCGTCGGGAACGGCGCTGGTTCCGTCGCTGGGATAGCAGAATCCCACATCGGGATCGTCCGCGTACTGAACGGCGGATTTCTCAATGGTAAGACCGATCATAAACTCACCGTCAGCAACCATCTTATGGCATTTGCCGGAGGAATCCACGATCTTTCCGTCCAGGTTCTTGTAGAGCTCGGTGACGAAATCCCATCCGTCTTCCTTGCCGCCGTGTCCCAGAATCATGGTGCACAGCTGGGTGTAGGCGGAACCGGATTTGGAGGGCAGGCAGTAAGCGATCTGGCCCTTAAATTCCGGCTTTAAGCAGTCTTCCCAGCTGGTGGGCGGCTCCAGTCCGGCTTCTTCCAGCAGAGTCTTGTTGTAGAAGATTACCATGGGCAGAGGGCTCTCGCCGATCCACTTGTCGTCAGGATCCTTGAAGGCTTCGTCAATATACTCGTCGTTGGCGCACACATAGGGCTCGAAGTAGTCCTTGAACGCTGCCAGGGAGTCGGCGCCGCCGCCCCAGAGAACGTCCGCGATGGGGTTGGCGGATTCTGCCTGGATCCTGTTGCACAGCTCGCCGGTTCCGGCGGCTACAACCTCAACCTTCACGTTGGGGTATTTTTCCATAAACATATTCACGCCGTCGTTTAAGGGATCCGCGTCATGGGGAGAATACACCACTACCGTCCCGGTGTAGTCTTCCGGAGCCTTCTCGGCCGTGTCGCCGGAGCCTTCTTCAGCTACTGTAGTTTCCTCTGCTTCCGTTTCCTCAGCGGGAGCTTCCGTGGCTGCGGCGGTCGTCGTTCCCCCTGATCCGCCGGAGCAGCCTGCAAGACTCACTGCCATGGCTGCCGCCATTGCCGCATACAGGAATTCCTTTTTCATAAATACCTCTCCTTTCTTGAAATTGTGCAACTGTTTCATATAATGATATTATTTTATCTTTTTTTTGTGCATTTTTCCATTAGTTCTCATGACTTTTCATTTGCAATTCTGAACTTGGGAAAAATTATGCCATATTCACAAACGGTCCGGGAAATGATATAATGAAGCAGACTGATGAAACATATGGTCCGCAGGCGTCTGGCATCTGCGGAGAAAAAGAAAGAACCGGGCTGCAGCTGCAGGCCGGGTAAAAGTCGCGGATGGAGGAAATTATGTATTTAATCGTTGGACTTGGAAACCCTGGAAGAGAGTACGAACATACCCGCCACAATGCGGGATTTGACGCCATAGACGTCCTGGCGGGGAAGCTGGGAGCGGATGTGAAGGAGAAAAAGCATAAGGGACTGTGCGGAAAGGGAATGATCGCCGGTGAGAAGGTAATCCTGTTGAAGCCCCAGACTTTTATGAACCTCAGCGGGGAGAGCGTCCGGGCTGCCGCTGATTTCTACAAAATCGACGCGGAACATATGATAGTACTGTATGACGACATTGATCTGGATGTGGGCAAACTGCGGGTGCGGGCGAAGGGCAGCGCCGGCGGCCACAACGGCATCAAAAATATTATCGCCCACATGGGCACTCAGGAATTCCCCCGGGTGCGCATCGGCGTGGGGGCAAAGCCGGACCGGATGGATCTGGCGGACTATGTGCTGGGACGGTTTTCCCAGGTGGAGCGTCCTGTGATGGAGGATGCGTTTGAAGAGGCGGCGGAGGCGGCCATCGCTGTGGTGGAGGATGGAATCGACGCGGCGATGAACCGGTTCAACAGGAAGAAATAGCGGAGAGCGGGAAATGAGCGATGTGTTTGCAAATCCCCTGTGGGAGTTAAAGGAATTTGAGGATCTGGACGGTGACCTGAAGGCAGGAAAGGGACCGGTGCAGGTGAGCGGCTGCATGGATTCCCAGAAGGTCCACCTCATGTACGAGGCGGCGAAGGAAACGCCCTGGAAGCTGGTGGTCACGGGAGATGGGACGAAAGCCCAGGAAATCTACGATGATTTCCGGTATTTTGAACCAAATACCTGGCTGTACCCGGCCAAAGATCTGCTGTTTTACAGCGCCGATATCCATGGAAATCTGATGGTGAAGCAGCGGCTTCAGGTGCTGCGCCATCTGATGGAGGACGAGAGAGGCGTGGTGGTCACCACCCTGGACGGACTGATGGACCACCTTCTGCCTCTGGATTTTTTCCGGGCCCAGGCCCTGACGGTGGAGTGCGGACAGGACCTGGATCTGGAGGAATGGCGGGAAAAGCTGGTGGCCCTGGGCTACGAGCGTCTGCCCCAGGTGGACGGAATGGGACAGTTTTCCATCAGAGGCGGAATTCTGGACATTTTTCCCCTGACGGAGGAGATGCCGGTGCGGATCGAGCTGTGGGACACGGAGGTGGATTCCATCCGGACCTTTGATCTGGAGAGCCAGCGGTCTGTGGAGCAGATGGACCGTGTTACCATTTATCCCGCTTCCGAGATGGTGCTGACAAAGGAGCGGATCGCGGAGGGTGTCCGGAGAATCGAGAAGGAGGAGAAAAAATACGAAAAAGCTCTGCGGGACCAGATGAAGACGGAGGAGGCCCACCGGATCAGAACCCAGATAAAAGAGGTGGTGGATGGCTTGAAGGAAGGCTGGGGGATTCACGGTCTGGACAGCTTCCTCCAGTATTTTTATGATGACACCGTGTCCTTTCTGGACTATTTTCCCCAGGGCGGGACAGTGATTTTCCTGGATGAGCCGGCCAGGCTTCAGGAAAAGGGAGACGCGGTGGAGCTGGAATTTCGGGAGAGCATGGGGCACCGGCTGGAACACGGCTACATCCTGCCGGGACAGGCGGATCTGCTCTACGGGGTGAAAGAAGTCCTGGCCAGGGCCCAGACCGGCCGGACCGTCTGCCTGACAGCTCTGGAGCAGAAGCTGGCGGGAATTTCTGTTCAAAACAAATATCATATTGATGCCAGAAATATCAGCTCCTATCAGACCAGTTTTGACATGCTTATAAAGGATCTGAAGCGGTGGAAGAAGGAAAAGTACCGGGTGATTTTACTCTCCGGTTCCCGCACCAGGGCCAGCCGCCTGGCGGGAGACCTGCGGGAGTATGAGCTCTCCGCCTTCTGTCCCGATGACCCGGAGCGGCAGGTGCAGCCCGGGGAGATTCTGGTCACCTACGGCAATCTGCACCGGGGCTTTGAGTATCCCATGATCAAGTTTATCGTCCTCACTGAGGGCGACATGTTCGGCGCGGAGAAGAAAAAGAAGCGGCGGAAGAAGACGGCCTACGAGGGGCGGAAGATCCAGAGCTTTGCGGAGCTGAGCGTGGGGGACTATGTAGTTCATGAGGACCATGGCCTGGGAATTTACCGGGGAATTGAAAAGATCGAGCGGGACAAGGTGGTCAAGGACTACATCAAGATCGAGTACGGGGACGGGGGAAATCTTTACCTCCCGGCCACCCGCCTGGAGGGAATCCAGAAGTATGCCGGCTCCGACGCCAAGGCTCCCAAGTTAAACAAGCTGGGGGGAGAGCAGTGGAACAAGACGAAGACGAAGGTGAAGGGGGCGGTAAAGGAGATCGCCAAAGACCTGGTCCAGCTCTACGCCTCCAGGCAGAACTCCGAGGGATTCCAGTGCGGGCCGGACACGGTGTGGCAGAGGGAATTTGAGGAAATGTTTCCCTATGAGGAGACAGAGGACCAGCTGGACGCCATTGAAGCCACGAAGCGGGATATGGAGAGCCGAAAGATCATGGACCGGCTCATCTGCGGGGATGTGGGCTACGGAAAGACGGAGGTGGCCCTGCGGGCCGCGTTCAAGGAGGTTCAGGAGAGCCGCCAGGTGGTATATCTGGTGCCCACCACCATTCTGGCCCAGCAGATCTACAATACCTTTGTCCAGCGGATGAAGGATTTCCCCGTGCGGGTGGACCTGATGTCCCGGTTCCGCACTCCCGCGGAGCAGAAAAAGACTCTGGAGGACTTAAAAAAGGGCATGGTGGACATTCTCATCGGAACCCACCGGGTACTGTCCAAGGATGTGGTGTTTAAAAATCTGGGACTGCTGATTATCGACGAGGAACAGCGGTTCGGTGTGGCCCACAAGGAGAAGATCAAGAAGCTGAAGGAAAATGTGGACGTACTCACCCTGACTGCCACTCCCATTCCCAGAACGCTCCACATGAGCCTGATCGGAATCCGGGACATGAGCGTGCTGGAGGAGCCGCCGGTGGACCGGGTGCCCATCCAGACCTACGTGATGGAGTACAACGATGAGATGGTCCGGGAGGCTATCCAGAGGGAGATGGCCAGAGGGGGACAGGTGTATTATGTGTACAATCGGGTCAACGACATCGACGAGGTGGCTGCCCATGTGGCGCAGCTGGTGCCGGAGGCCAACGTGGTCTTCGCCCACGGCCAGATGCACGAGCGGGAGCTGGAGCGGATCATGCTGGACTTTGTGGACGGGGAGATCGACGTGCTGGTGTCCACCACCATCATTGAGACCGGCCTGGACATCCCCAACGCCAACACCATGATTATTCACGACGCGGACCGGCTGGGACTGTCCCAGCTCTATCAGCTCCGGGGCCGGGTGGGCCGTTCCAACCGGACGGCTTACGCCTTTCTCATGTACCGTCGGGACAAAATGCTGAGAGAGGAGGCGGAAAAGCGGCTTCAGGCCATCCGGGAGTTTACGGAGCTGGGCTCCGGCATCAAGATCGCCATGCGGGATCTGGAGATCCGGGGGGCGGGAAATATTCTGGGAGCGGAGCAGCACGGCCATATGGAGGCGGTGGGCTACGATCTCTACTGCAAGCTGTTGAACCAGGCGGTGCAGGCATTAAAAGGCGGCCGTCCGGAGGAGGAAGAGTTCGAGACGGCGGTGGACTGCGATATCGACGCCTATATTCCCCCTTCTTATATTAAGAATGAATATCAGAAGCTGGACATCTACAAACGGATTTCCGGCATTGAAAATGAAGAAGAATATATGGATATGCAGGATGAGCTGATGGACCGGTTCGGGGACATTCCCAGGCCGGTGGAAAATCTCCTGCGCATTGCGGCTTTAAAGGCGGAGGCCCACCGGGCCTATGTGACGGAGGTATATATCAACCGTCAGGAAGTCCGCCTCACCATGTACCCGAAGGCAAAGCTGAGAGTGGAGAATATCCCGGAGCTGGTGGCAAAATACCGTGGAGATCTGAAATTCCAGGCCGGGGAGGCCCCCGTATTCCATTTTATTGACCAGAGAAATAAAAACCGGGACTGTGATCCCATGATGGAGAAGGCGAAAGAGCTTTTGGAGGGATTGGCCGGTCTGAGAAAGGAGCAGCAGTTATGAACGAGACGATGACAACCATAATGAACCGAAAGTCTGTGCGGGCCTATACGGACCGGGAGATCTCCCCGGAGTGCCGGGAGCAGATTTTAAGGGCTGCCGCCGCCGCACCCACTGCCGGCAATCAGCAGCTGTACACCATTCTGGACATTACCAGCCAGGAGTTAAAGGAAAAGCTGGCGGATACCTGCGACCATCAGCCATTTATTGCCAGGGGAAAGATGGTGCTGGTGTTCTGCGCGGACTTTCAGAAATGGTATCAGGCCTTCGCGCTGGCTGGCTGCCGCCCGAGAAAACCGGGGCCGGGAGATTTCCTCCTGGCGGTGGAGGATGCGGCCATCGCCGCCCAGAACGCGGTGACCGCCGCGGAGAGCCTGGGGATCGCTTCCTGCTATATTGGAGATATTATGGAGCATTATGAAGTCCACCGGGAGCTGTTTCACCTGCCCGACTACGTGTTCCCGGCCCTGATGCTGGTGTTCGGCTATCCCACAGAGCAGCAGCGGGAGCGGCCGAAGAGGAGGCGGGCGCCTCTGGATTTTATCGTGCACGAAAATGAATACCCTCAGTTTACTTCTGAGGATATCCGCCGGAACATCGGGGACTTAAACGGAATAGAATTTGACCAGTGGATGGAAAAGTTCTGCAAACGAAAATACCACGCCGATTTTTCCCTGGAAATGTCCCGGTCTGTGGGGGCGTTTCTGAAGAGGCTGGAGGATTATACGGCCCAGGCTCAGTGAAAGTATAAATTCCCCCATTTTACAGATAATACAGTTACAGACAGCATTGAGGATAAATGTTAGAGTGTAAAATGGAGGAATTTATTATGAAAGCTACGGGCATTGTGCGAAGAATTGACGATCTGGGCCGGGTGGTCATTCCGAAGGAGATCCGGCGGACGCTGCGTCTGAGGGAAGGGACGCCGCTGGAAATATTTACCGACAGAGAGGGAGAGATCATATTAAAAAAGTATTCCCCCATGGTGGAGCTGACCGCCTTTGCCGGTCAGTATGCCGAGGCCATGGCCCAGACCACCGGGAAAATGGTCTGCATCACCGACCGGGATCAGGTGATCGCCGTTGCCGGAGGATCCAAAAAAGATATGCTTTTGAAGGCCATCAGCCACCAGCTGGAGCAGGCTATTTCCGAGCGGACCTTAATCAATGCCACGGGCGACGAGAAAAGCTATATTCCCATCACAGCGGAGGAGCCGGAGGGAATCACGGCGGAGGTGATCGCTCCCATTATCTGCGAGGGGGACGCCATCGGGGCGGTGGCCCTTTTGAGCCGGGAGCCGAGGGCAAAATTCGGGGATGGGGAGATCAAGCTGGCCTCCACCGCTGCCGGATTTCTGGGACGGCAGATGGAAGGATAGGATGTTTCAGAGGAAGGCATGACATAGCGCAGGAATCGGGAAAGAGGATTGAGTTCTCTCTGTTTCGGTGATATGATGGAATCATTCCGAACAGAAAGAAGTGGTGGAAATGACAAAACGCAACGAAGTGAGGCTCCATGCAAGGCCGGCAGACTGCGGCGCCTGCATGGAGTAATCACCGCCGCAGAAAAATGCCGGCTTTGCCGCCTTAAGATTATTATCTCAAGGAGGAAGCCGCATGAAATATATAAACGCAAAGAATCTTCTTCCCGATGGGCTGGTCAGGGAGCTGCAGAATTATATCCAGGGAGGATATATTTATGTTCCCACCGATCAGGCACGGCCAAAATCCTGGGGAGAGGTATCCGGTTACCGGGAGGAGCTGATCCGGCGGAATCGCCAAATTACCGAGGAGTACAGAAATGGCGCTTCCATGGATGAGCTGGCAGAAAAATTCTGCCTGTCCGTGTATGCCATTCGGAAAATTATTTATCAGAAATAGATGTCAGGGGCTGCAGCATTGCAGCCTCTGTTTTTATTTATCCTGTATACTGATTGCTTCTGTAATGTTTGGTGGATAGAAAAGCTGCGGCGGCGGAGGTAAGATAGACGGAGAAAAATACATGACAGGAGGAAACGCCTATGTGCACCCGATTTGTCTATCGCGGAAACGACGTGATTACAGGATTTAATTTTGACATTGATCCCGCGGTGTGGAATCACCGGATCATAGAGGAGAAGGACTGCTTTTATATCGGCATTCTCCGGCCGGACGGAGTGCGGCACTCTTACCACGGAGTACATCGAAATGGCAATGCGGGCACGCTACTGTACGTTCACGGCAGTCCGGCGGGAGTCTGGGAGTGCGGCAGCGGCTGTCTGACCATCGCTGAGCTGACGGAGGAGTTCATTCGGGCCAGGATCAGCTATGACGAAGCTCTTCGTCTGGTAAAAACGAAAAAAATTGTCTACGCCCCGGACGCGACCATGCAGGCCATGCTGTCTGACCGGCAGGGACGGACTCTGATTGTGGAGCCGGGGATCGGCTGGCGGGAGGACGAGGGAAACTATTCCCTGATCACCAATTATTCCCTTCTGGATCCGGCCAGTACCCGTCCCTATCTTGTGCCTGGAGATGACCGGTATGAGAGAGCAGATCGTATGCTGGAAGGTTATGGAGACAATTTTTCCGTCTCCGACGGATTAATCATTCTGCGGGAAGTGCGGCAGGAAGGTCCCTGGGCTACAAGACTTTCCTTCGTCTGTTCCATGAACGAGCAGGCCGTTTACTATGTGGAGAACAACGACTTTGACCATGTAAAAGTCTATCGGTTTTCCAGGTCCTGAGAGAGGAGGAGACTATGAATCCAGACAAAATTTATCCCCGCGGAAATGATTCCCAGACGGTTTATCTGAAAAATGTCGTCACGGATCCGGGCATCACTGTGGGAGATTATACCATGTACAATGACTTTGTAAATGATCCCCGGCTGTTTGAGAAAAACAATGTGCTGTATCACTATCCGGTGAACCAGGACCGGCTGATTATTGGAAAATTCTGCTCCATTGCCTGCGGGGCGAAGTTCCTGCTCACCAGCGCCTATCACAGGCAGTCATCCCTGTCCACCTACCCCTTCCCCATCTTTTATGAGGAGTGGGGACTGGATATCCGGGATGTGGCAAAGGCCTGGGATAAAAAGGGAGACATTGTCATCGGAAATGATGTGTGGATCGGATATGAGGCGGTGATTATGGCCGGCGTCACCATCGGAGACGGGGCAGTTATCGGCGCCCGGGCTGTGGTGACGAAAGATGTGCCGCCCTACACGATTGTGGGAGGAGTTCCGGCAAAGCCAATCCGCAGACGATTTCCTGAGGATATGGTATCTGATCTGTTAAAAATCAGATGGTGGGACTGGCCGGAGGAAAAAATCCAAATGAACATCCAGGCTATCCAGTCCGGGCAGATCGGGATGCTGGAAGGATAAAAACAGGCCGCCCGGCCGGGAAACTCATGTGTTCCCGGCCGGGCGGCCTGTTCTGCATATGGAAATAGGACTGTGAAAATCCGTTTTCTCAGGAGAGCATCATCCGGTCGTTGGCAAAGGCCTCTCCGCTGGCCTCCTCAAACTTCACCAGAAGATCTTCCACTGTCAGCCGCTTTTTCTCCTCACCGCTCACATCGTAGATGATGGTGCCGTGATCCATCATAATCAGGCGGTTGCCGATGGTCAGGGCATCCTTCATGTTGTGGGTGACCATGAGGGCGGTCAGGTGATGGCCTTCCACGATCTCTCTGGTCAGGCGCAGCACTTTGGCGGCGGTTGCCGGGTCCAGGGCGGCGGTGTGCTCGTCTAAGAGAAGAAGCTTTGGCTTCTGAAGGGTGGCCATGAGCAGGGTGACTGCCTGGCGCTGACCGCCGGAGAGAAGGCCCACTTTGTCGGAGAGGCGGGTCTCCAGCCCCAGTCCCAGGGTGGAGAGCTGCTCCCGGTACATGGAGCGCTCCACGTCGTTTAACTGCCAGCCCAGTCCACGGCGCATTCCCCGCCTCTTGGCCAGAGCCAGGTTTTCCTCAATCTGCATCCCGGCACAGGTGCCCTTCATGGGATCCTGGAAGACGCGGCCGATGAATCTGGCCCGCTTGTGCTCCGGCTGAAGGGTCACGTTGACCCCGTCGATGACGATGGTGCCGCAATCCACCGGATAGGTGCCGGCGATGGCGTTGAGCATGGTGGACTTTCCTGCGCCGTTGCCGCCGATGATGGTGACAAAATCCCCCTCATTCAGCTTCAGGTTCAGATCGTCCAGGGCCCGCTTTTCGTTGATGGTTCCTTTATTAAAGGTTTTGGAAACGTGCGTGATCTCGATCATTGTTCTCCTCCTTTGCTGTCCGCCTGTCCGCCGGCGGTTCCCGCCGCCGAAGATCCGGATGAAGCGCCGGCCTGTTTTGCCAGCCGGTGTTCCTCCGCGTAGAGATCATTGGGAGAGTAGGATTTTTTCTGATTGTACCGGCTCATGGCCACGGGAATGGCCAGAGCTGCCGCCACCATGATGGCGGAGAGAAGTTTCATGTCGTTGGCGTCCATGCCGAACCGGAGTACCAGAGCCTGAATGATAAAATAGACGATGGAGCCAAGGATGGCGGAAAACAGCTTAAAGCCGAAATTCTTCACCAGACGTCCCAGGAGAACCTCACCGATGACGATGGCCGCCAGACCGATGACGATGGCGCCACGGCCCATGTTGATGTCGGCGTATTTCTGCATCTGGGCAATCATGGCGCCGGAGAGGCCGATGAGGGCGTTGGAGATGGCCAGGGCAAGAAGCTTGGTGTGGCCGGTGTTGACTCCCAGAGCCCGGATCATGTCCTCGTTGTCGCCGGTGGCCCGCAGGGCGGAGCCGATCTCTGTGCCGAAAAACCAGTACAGGATCAGGATCACCAGGATTACCAGCAGGATTCCCACCAGCATGGAAGCCTGGGAGTTGCTGATGCCCAGCCAGTCGGTGAAGAAGGAGACGGTGGTGTCCGCCTTTAACAGGGGGTTGTTGGCCTTTCCGCCCATGATCCGCAGGTTTACGGACCACAGGCCGATCTGGGTCAGAATTCCCGCCAGAATAGCCGGGATCTCAAAGACGGTGTGGAGAATGCCGGTGACAGCCCCTGCCAGAAATCCGGCGCCCATACCCATGAGGGTGGCGGGAACCGGCGGAATGCCGGACAGGATGGCCACAGTGGTGACACAGCCGCCCAGGGTAAAGCTTCCGTCTGCCGTCAGATCCGGGATATCCAGAAGTTTATAAGTGATGTATACGCCCAGCACCATGATGCCCCAGAGCACGCCCTGGGCCACCCCGCTCTGCAGGGATCCCATCAATCCGTTTATGTTCATTTCACTTTTCCAATCCTTCCAATTTCATATTTGTTCGATCAGAGTCCGACCGATTCTTTATTCCATCTCCAGGCCGGAAACATCCACGCCCAGCTCCGCGGCAGTGTCCTCGTTTACCACCAGGCGAAGCTTGTCGGACGGATAGTATTCAATGGGCATGTCTGCGGGAGAAGCGCCTTCCGTGAGAATTTCCACGGCCATTTCTCCGGCTATGCGGCCCAGTTCCTCGTAGTCGATGGTATAGGTGGCAAGTCCGCCGGCGGTGCACATGCCTTCCTCGCCCACGATGGTGGGAAGTCCGTTGGCGTTGGCGATCATGGCCACTGTGGGCATACCGGCGGCGATCACATTGTCTGTGGGGGTGTAAATCACATCCACGTTGCCCACCATGGATTCCACCACGGTCTGAATGTCGTTGGAGGTGGCTACGGTGTAGTCCACAGCTGTCATACCGGCGGCCTCACAGGCTTCTCTAGCCATCTGAGCCTGGATCTCAGAGTTGGACTCTGCGGAACAGTAGAGGATTCCCACGGTCTGGGCGTCCGGGAAGATCTGCTTTAACAGGCCGATCTGATCGGCGACAGGAGTCAGGTCAGAGGAACCGGTCACGTTGCCGCCGGGCTGTTCGTTGGTCTCCACCAGTCCGGAAGCGGCCGGGTCGGTTACCGCTGTGAGAACGATGGGGATGTCCTCCGTCTCAGCGGCGCAGGCCTGGGCGGCGGGGGTGGCGATGGCGAAGATCAGATCGTCCCCGTCATTGACAAATTTCTGGGCGATGGTGGTGCAGGTGGGAGTGTCTCCCGCCGCGTTCTGATCGTCCAGCTCATAGGAGATGCCGGAATCCTCCAGGGCAGCGATAAAACCGTCCCGGCACTTGTCCAGGGCGTCGTGCTGCACGTACTGGAGAAGGCCGATCCGATAGGTGGTGCCGTCTGCGGCTTCCCCGCCGGAACTGCTTTCCGATGCTTCAGAAGAATCCGCCGCCTCAGTCTCAGCGGAGGTCTCTGCCGCTGTTTCCGTGGAAGAAGAGCCGCAGCCGGCCGCAGCCGCCGCCATGATGGCCGCCATGGACAGGGCAGCCGCTTTTTTCAGATGTTTTTTCATAATTACTTCCCCTTTTCTTGTAATAGTCTGGTAGGTAGTATCATACCATCGCAGTGGGCATGTGTCAACAGTTTAAACCGCAACGCTTTAACGCTTTTGCGTACTAAAAAAACTGGATCTGCTTTTCATTTTTCAGATGGCCGTGTATAATTAGGAAAACGCAGGAGAGAAAGGAACAGACAGATATGAGAAAGCCAAAGATAGGAATTGCGGCCAATATTGAGATTGTGGAAGGCGGCGTTATGCCGGGGCTGTACCGTTCATACGTGAATCAGGATTATATTGTGAGCCTGGAGAAGGCGGGATGTATCCCCTTTCTTCTGCCGCCCGGGGATGGGACGGAGGATGTGAGGGAGCAGCTGGAGTGTATGGATGGTGTGCTTTTGTCCGGCGGATATGACATTGATCCGGCTCTTTACGGGGAACAGCCCCGGCCGGGCCTGGGCTTTGTCATGGCGGAGGTGGACCGTTTTTATATGGAAGTGATCCGCGCCGCCGATGAGATGGGAAAACCGGTGCTGGGCATCTGCAAGGGGATTCAGGCTCTGAACGTGGCGTTTGGGGGAACCCTCTACCAGGATATGGAGAGCCAGAAGCCGGGGGTGTTCATGCACATGCAGAAGGCTCCGAGATACAATCCGTCTCATGAGATCACTGTGGAGCCGGACAGCTTCATCGGATCCATTCTTCCCCAGCGGATCATGGTCAACTCGTTTCACCACCAGGGGATCCGGGAGGCGGCGGAAGAATTTCGGGTGACTGCGTCGGCGGCGGACGGCATCCCGGAGTGCATTGAGAAAAAGAGCGGAACTTTTATGTGCGGCGTGCAGTGGCATCCAGAGATGATGGCTGCCTTCGGGAACGGACAGATGCTGGAAATATTCCGGCGGTTCGGAGAGCTCTGCCGGGATGGCCGCCCGGAAAAATGAGGCCCGCAGAGGGAATAATCGGGCGTATAATTCTTGACAATTCCGCCTTTTATATGATATATAGTAATTTAGACATGTGATATGAGTTTTCGACAGAGTATCCATGCAAATATTTCTAAGACCACCCGGAGACGGGTTAAGGCCATACGGACAGCCGGGTCAACTGCCGAGCGGCAACGGAAGGTTGCCATTATTGATTGAGTTAAAAGCTCAATTTTATAAGTTGGTTACTTTACAACCAGTGCGTGGATACGTACATCAACTTGTAAAACGGTCAATAAGAGTAGTCAAAGTGGTATTTGCTGTACAGACTCTGTATCGAAAACAGGAAGCAGAAGGGGAAGGTTTCTCCGAATGCGGGAAGGGGATACCCATCCGCATCTACGCCCCCGGACTGCGGGTATTCGGATTTTGACGATGGTTACAGGTAATGTGTACTGATGTGCGCATTACCTTTTTTTATTTCATAGAAGCTTCGTTCCTATGAAATAAAAGCGCTCTGCGCAGGATCGCACTGCGGCGGAAGGGAACATGGCGCTTAGAGCGCCCGCCGCAGGCGGAGAATCCTGCGAGGCAGGATTCTTATTATTTTTCACGGGAAAGGGGATTATTTTTATGGGAGACAAGCTGCGGCTGTACGGCTTCAACAACCTGACGAAGGCCCTGAGCTTCAACATCTATGATGTGTGCTACGCAAAGACAGCAAGAGAACAGAAGGATTACATTGCCTATATTGATTCCCAGTACAATTCCGAGCGTCTGACCAACATTCTGACGACGCTCACCGACATGATCGGAGCCAAAGTGCTCAATATTTCCTGCCAGGATTACGAGCCTCAGGGAGCTTCCGTGACCATTCTCATCGCGGAAGGATCCATGATCCCGGCGGGAAAGACCCAGCTGGCCCATCTGGACAAGAGCCATGTGACGGTTCACACTTACCCGGAGTACCATCCGGAAACCTTTCTGGCCACGTTCCGTGTGGACATTGACGTGGCTACCTGCGGGGAGATCACGCCCCTGTCCACCCTGGATTACCTGATCTCTTCCTTTGACTCGGACATTATCACCATGGACTACCGGGTGCGGGGATTTACCAGGGATGTGGACGGGAAAAAGCTGTTTATGGACCACCGGGTCACGTCCATCCAGGATTACATTTCCCCGGAGATTCTGAAGCGGTATGACGCGGCGGATATCAATGTCTACGCGGCCAACCTGTTTCACACCAGGATGATGATCAAGGATATCGATCTTCAGAACTACCTGTTCAAGACGGACGTGTACGAGCTTCCGCCCCAGGTGCGGCTGGAGATCATGAACAACCTGCGCCGGGAAATGATCGAGATTTTCAGCGGCTGCAATATTTACTAGGATTTTTCGGCGGAAGCGGGGCCGGCAGGCTGCGCGGACGCATAACTGACAGGAGGAAAAGCAATGGAGCCATTGAATCAGGAGAGGGCGCCCATCTACGAGGCGCTGGAAAAATTTGGGAAAATGAGGGTGGTTCCCTTTGATGTGCCCGGGCACAAGAGAGGCCGGGGCAATCCGGAGCTGACCAGACTTCTGGGAGAGCGGTGTGTGTCCATGGATGTCAACTCCATGAAGCCCCTGGACAATCTCTGCCACCCCGTCTCCGTGATCCGGGAGGCGGAAATGCTGGCGGCCCAGGCCTTCGGCGCGGCCCACGCCTTTCTCATGGTGGGCGGAACCACGTCGGCGGTGCAGAGCATGATACTGACGGTGGCAAAGAGAGGGGAGAAGATCATTCTGCCCAGAAACGTCCACCGCAGCGTCATGGGAGCTATGGTGCTGTGCGGGGCGGTGCCGGTGTATGTGAATCCGGAGTGCGACCACCGGCTGGGAATCCCCCTGGGAATGAGTGTGGAGGCGGTGAAGAAGGCGGTGGCGGAAAATCCTGACGCCAAGGCCATTCTGGTCAACAATCCCACCTACTACGGAATCTGTTCCGACCTGCGCTCCATTGTGGAGATCGCCCACAGCCACGGAATGCTGTGTCTGGCGGACGAGGCTCACGGCACGCATTTTTATTTCAGCGACGAGCTTCCCGTCTCCGCCATGGCGGCGGGAGCGGATATGGCCGCCGTGTCCATGCACAAGTCCGGCGGCAGCCTGACCCAGAGTTCCCTGCTCCTCACAGGCCCGGCCATGCACGAGGGCTACGTGCGCCAGATCATCAACCTGACCCAGACCACCAGCGGCTCCTACCTGCTGCTTTCCAGCCTGGACATCTCCAGGAGAAATCTGGCTCTGCGGGGGGAGGAGGCTTTTAAGCGGGTGGCCGGCCTGGCCCGGTATGCCAGAAAAGAGATCAACCTGATCGGCGGCTATTACGCGTACTCCAAGGAACTGATCAACGGGGACAGCATTTTTGATTTTGACGAGACGAAGCTGTCGGTGAACACCCTGGAGGTGGGGCTGGCGGGCATTGAGGTCTACGACCTGCTCCGGGATGAGTACGACATTCAGATCGAGTTCGGCGACCTGGGAAATATTCTGGCTTACCTCTCCATCGGCGACCGGCCCAGGGATATCGAGCGGCTGGTGAGCGCCCTGGC
This sequence comes from Candidatus Lachnoclostridium avicola, assembly GCA_019114465.1. Taxonomy (GTDB): domain Bacteria; phylum Bacillota; class Clostridia; order Lachnospirales; family Lachnospiraceae; genus Lachnoclostridium_A; species Lachnoclostridium_A avicola. The sequence goes on along the minus strand of DXFM01000010.1, from coordinate 15,434 downwards.
GGAGATCCGGCGGCGGTTCGCGAAGGATCCGGCGGGGCTGATGAAGCAGGAGTACATCGACCCGGAGGTGGCGGTGTCGCCCCAGGACGCGTTTTACGCCGACAAGGAGTCTCTGCCCATCATGGAGACAGACGGGCGGATCTGCAGTGAATTTGTCATGTGCTATCCCCCGGGAATTCCCATTCTGACTCCGGGAGAGCGGATCACGAAGGATATTCTGGACTATATCCAGTATGCGAAGGAAAAGGGCTGTTCCATGACCGGTCCCGAGGACCCGGCCATTGAGCGGCTGAATGTATTAAAATAAGGACAGGAGGCGCTTATGGAATTTTGGTTTTCAGAGATTCACACCCCCAACGTAAAGCTGTCCATCCGGGTGGACCGGCAGCTGTACAGCGGGAAGAGCGAATTTCAGCGGATCGACGTGTTTGAATCGCCGGAGTTCGGGCGGTTTCTCACTCTGGACGGCTATATGATGCTGACGGAGAAGGACGAGTTTATCTACCATGAAATGATCACCCACGTGCCCATGGCGGTGCACCCGAAGGTGAGAGACGTACTGGTGATCGGTGCCGGCGACGGCGGCGTGATCCGGGAGCTGACCAGATATCCGGAGATCGAGCACATCGACATGGTGGAGATCGACGAGCTGGTGGTGGAGGTGTGCAAAAAATACCTGCCCCAGACCGCCTGCCGTCTGGACGATCCCAGAGTGGCCATCCACTACGAGGACGGACTGAAATTTATCCGCTCCTGCCAGGACTGCTACGACCTGATCATTGTGGACTCCACCGACCCCTTCGGGCCGGGGGAGGGACTGTTTACCAGAGAATTTTACGGCAGCTGCTTTAAGGCCCTGCGGGAGGACGGGATCATGGTGAATCAGCACGAGAGCCCCTTTTATCCCGAGGACGCCCTGGCCTGTCAGCGGGCCCACAAGCGGGTGGTGGAGTCCTTTCCCATCAGCCGGGTGTACCAGGCCCATATTCCCACCTATCCGTCGGGCCACTGGCTGTTCGGCTTCGCGTCGAAAAAGTACCACCCCTTGAAGGATCTGGACGAGACCAGGTGGAACATGCGGGGATTAAAGTGCCGCTACTACACGACGACGCTGCATAAGGGGGCGTTTTATCTGCCCGCCTACGTGGAGGAGATGCTGGAAGATGTTGAGTAAAAATGTAGAAGTATTTATGGGATGTGACTGGGAGCCGGAGGAGGCGGACACCATTCTGTTCGGAGCGCCCTTTGACTCCACCACCTCCTACCGGCCGGGCACCCGGTTCGGAAGTTCGGCCATCCGCCATGAGGCCTACGGACTGGAAGATTACAGCCCCTATCAGGATAAAGATTTAAGCCAGGTGAAGACGGCGGACATCGGGGATTTGGAGCTGTGCATCGGGGACACGAAGACGGTGCTGGACCAGATTGAGGCCTGCGCCGGGGAGATCCTGGCGGCGGGAAAGCGGCCTTTTATGCTGGGCGGAGAGCATCTGGTGACCCTGGGAGCTTTCCGGGCGGCGGTAAAAAAGTATCCGGACATCCATATCATTCATTTTGACGCCCACGCGGACCTGCGGGAGGACTATCTGGGAATGCCCCTGTCCCACGCCTGCGTGCTGCGCCGGTGCTGGGAGCTTGCGGGGGACGGGAAAATTTTCCAGTTCGGCATCCGCTCCGGAGACCGGAAGGAATTTGAGTGGGGAAAGGATCACGTGACCACCCAGAAATTTTCCTTTGACGGCCTGGAGGAGACTCTGGAGCTTTTGAGAGGAAAACCGGTGTACTTTACCGTGGATCTGGATGTGATGGATCCGTCTGTATTTCCGGGAACGGGTACGCCGGAGCCGGGCGGAGTCAGCTTTGACGAGCTGAGAAAGGCGGTGACTCTGGTGTGCAGCCGGGCAGAGGTGATGGCCTGCGATGTGAATGAGTTAAGCCCCCACTACGACCAGAGCGGCGTGTCCACCATGGCCGCCGGCAAGATTGTGCGGGAGATGCTGCTGGCCCTGGGATAAGGGCCGGCTTCAGAATAGAAATTTAGGGTATAAAAATAACGATCAGGAGGAATATCAAATGGGAAAAGCGCTGATTATCGGATGCGGAGGCGTGGCCTCTGTTGCCATTCACAAATGCTGTCAGAACAGCGAGGTGTTTGAGGAGATCTGCATCGCCAGCCGGACAAAGTCCAAGTGCGACGCTTTAAAGGAGAAGCTGGAGGGAACCACAAAGACGAAGATCACCACCGCCCAGGTGGACGCCAACGACGTGGACCAGCTGGTGGCCCTGATCAATCAGGTGAAGCCGGATGTGGTGCTGAATCTGGCCCTGCCTTATCAGGATCTGACCATTATGGACGCCTGCCTGGCCACAAAGACTCACTACGTGGACACGGCCAACTACGAGCCGGAGGACACGGCAAAATTCGAGTACAGCTGGCAGTGGGCCTACAGAGACCGTTTTGAGAAGGCCGGCATCACCGCCGTGCTGGGAAGCGGCTTTGACCCGGGAGTGACGGGAGTGTTTTCCGCCTATGCCTTAAAGCATGAGTTCGACGAGATCAATTACATCGACATTCTGGACTGCAACGGCGGCGACCACGGTTACCCCTTCGCCACCAACTTCAACCCGGAGATCAATATCCGTGAGGTGTCCGCCAACGGTTCCTACTGGGAGGACGGCCACTGGGTGGAAACCAAGCCCATGGAGATCAAGCGGGTGTACAACTTCAAGGAAGTGGGAGAGAAGGACATGTACCTGCTCCACCACGAGGAGATCGAGTCTCTGGCCTTAAATATTCCCGGAATCAAGAGAATCCGTTTCTTCATGACCTTCGGGGAGAGCTATTTAAATCACTTAAAGTGTCTGGAGGATGTGGGCATGACTTCCATCGAGCCCATTATGTACGAGGGAAGGGAGATCATCCCCCTGCAGTTTTTAAAGGCTGTCCTTCCCGATCCAGCAAGCCTGGGCCCCCGCACCAAAGGAAAGACCAACATCGGCTGCATTTTCCGGGGCAAGAAGGACAGAAAAGAGAAGAATTATTACCTCTATAATATCTGCGACCACCAGGAGTGCTACAGGGAGGTGGGCTCCCAGGCGGTGGCCTACACCACCGGCGTTCCGGCCATGATCGGCGCCATGATGGTGATCACCGGCAAGTGGAATACCCCCGGCGTGCACAACGTGGAGGAGTTCGATCCCGATCCCTTTATGGACGCCCTGAACAAGTGGGGACTGCCCTGGCAGGAGGACCGTGATCCGGTTCTGGTGGACTGATGGGAAAGGGAGAAATGATTTCCACCCCCTATTTTCTGGTGGATGAAGGACTGCTGAGAAAGAATCTGAAGATCTTAAAGGAAGTGCAGGAGCAGGCGGGGTGCAGAATTCTGCTGGCCCAGAAAGCATTTTCCATGTTTTACGCCTACCCCCTGATCCGGGAATACCTGGCGGGAAGTACGGCCAGCGGCCTCTATGAGGCCAGACTGGGCCATGAGGAGTTCGGCGGGGAGACCCATGTGTTTTCCCCGGCCTACCGGCCGGATGAGTTTGAGGAGCTCCTGGGCTTCGCGGACCATTTCGTATTCAATTCTCCCGATCAGGTGAGACGGTTCGGCAGGCGGGCGAAGGAAGCGGGGAAACAGGTGGGGCTGCGGATCAATCCGGAGTGCTCCACCCAGGAAGGCCATGCCATCTACGATCCCTGCGCTCCCGGCTCCCGTCTGGGCACCACCTTGGACAATTTCGACGAAGGCGTACTGCCCCTGCTGGACGGTCTCCATTTCCACACGCTCTGCGAGCAGGGGGCGGAGGATCTGGAGACCACGGTGAAGGCGGTGGAGGCGAAGTTCGGCATGTATCTCATGGAGATGAAGTGGCTGAACCTGGGAGGCGGACACCACATCACAAAGGAAGGTTACCATGTGGATCTGCTGATCGGGCTGATCCGCCGGCTGAAGGAGACCTACCATGTGGAGGTCTATCTGGAGCCGGGGGAGGCGGTGGTGTTAAACGCCGGCTTTCTGGTCTCCTCCGTGCTGGACACCATGACCAACGGCATGGACATCGCCATCCTGGACACCTCGGCGGCCTGTCATATGCCGGACGTGCTGGAGATGCCTTACCGGCCGCCGGTGAAGGATTCCGGGGAGCCGGGGGAGAAGGCTTATACTTACCGTCTGGCCGGTCCCACCTGCCTGGCAGGGGATGTGATCGGGGATTATTCCTTTGACCGGCCTCTTCATCCGGGAGACCGGGTGGTGTTTGAGGATATGGCTCTCTACACCATGGTGAAGACCAACACGTTTAACGGGATGGCTCTGCCCTCCATCGTCTGGAGGGACGAAAGCGGGCGTGAGAACCTGGTAAAATCTTTTGGATATGAAGACTTTAAGGGGCGGCTGTCGTAAAGGGACGGCCGCCGGAATAATTAGGGAAAATGAAGGGAAAGCTATGTATACGTTTCAGGACCTGATTGAGATTACTGCAAAGCTCCGCTCTGAGGGCGGATGTCCCTGGGACAGGGCTCAGACCCATGAGAGCCTGAAGCCTTATCTGACGGAAGAGGCGGGGGAAGTGCTTCAGGCTATTGACAGCAAAGATATGGAAAATCTCTGCGAGGAGCTGGGAGATGTGCTGTTCCAGGTGATGATTCACAGCCAGATCGCCGCGGAGGCCGGGGACTTTACCATAGAGGATGTAATAGACGGAATCTGCGATAAAATGGTGTTCCGTCATCCCGGTGTGTTCGGCGGGGAAAACGCCCCGGAAAAAGGGGGCCGGAACCTCACCTGGGAAGAGCTAAAAAACCTTGACAAACTAAGGAAAAACAGATATAAAGATAGTTGACGTATCATGAACGGAGTCCAGGAGCTTGATTGGATTCCGGATGAGTAATTAGGAGGAAAACAGAATGAATAAGACAGAATTAATCGCAGAGATCGCAGAGAGAGCAGAGATTTCCAAAAAAGATGCGGAGAAAGCGTTAAAGGCATTTACAGATGTTGTTGCTGATGAGCTGGTAAAGGGCGAGAAGGTTCAGCTGGTAGGATTCGGTACCTTCGAGGTATCTGAGAGAGCAGCTAGAGAGGGAAGAAATCCGAAGAGCGGCGAGCCCATGAGAATTGAGGCTTCCAAGAGCCCGAAATTCAAAGCCGGCAAGGCGTTAAAGGATATGGTAAACGCATAAATCTATGAGACTGGATAAATTTTTAAAGGTGTCCCGCCTGATCAAGCGGAGAACCGTGGCCAATGAGGCCTGTGACGCAGGCCGCGTGCTGGTCAACGACAAAGCGGCGAAAGCTTCCTACGACGTGAAGAACGGCGATGTGATCGAGATACAGTTTGGGACTAAGTCCGTGAAGGTGGAAGTGCTGGATGTGCAGGAAACCGTGAAGAAGGACGAAGCCAAGGAACTTTACCGCTATCTGTAAGATATAATCATAAAAAGAAAAGCTTCCTCATACACTGAAATCAAAGACGGGTGTGTGAGGAGGTTTTTTTATGGATGAAATCAGGACGAGAGCCCACAAGGTTGTGCTGGAAAACCGGTCCCGGGGGACGGTCACCGGGATTCAGGACGTAGTTTCTTTCGATGAAAATCAGATCGTGCTGGATACAGACATGGGCCTGCTCACCATCAAGGGGAAAAATCTTCATGTGAGCAGGCTGACCCTGGAAAAGGGGGAGACGGATATTGACGGCAGCATCGACAGTCTGGCCTACTCCTCCAACGAGGCCTACCGCAAATCCGGAGAATCTCTGTTTTCCCGCCTGTTTAAGTGAGGAGCCGCCGCCTATGGATCAGCAGATCTTGGAGGAACTGCGTCTGGCCGGCGCCGGGTTTGCCACCGGCCTGCAGCTGATGGCAGTCTATGACGGGCTGCGCATTCTGCGGATATTTGTGCCCCACAGCTGGGCGGCCGTGGGACTGGAGGACTTCTGCTACTGGATCTATTCGGGACTGACGGTGTTCGCGCTGCTTTACCGGGGAACCGGCGGGAGCATCCGGGCCTATATCATCGCGGCGGCGGCAGCCGGGATGATTTTCTGGGACCGTCTGGTGAGCAGAAAGGTCCTTGGGGTATTGCAAAAGTTCAGGAAATATCTTAAAATGAAATTCAAGAAACAGAAAAAGCTGGTGAGCAAATGAGCAGAGGATCAAGATCCAAAAGACGCAGAAGAGAAAAAATGGGCAACCGCATGGCAATGTTCGGCCTGACCCTGGTGGTGGGCAGCCTTGCTGTGGTTGTGGGGATCCGCAGCGGTTCTCTGCGGGAGAAGGACGCTCAGTATCAGATTCAGGAGCAGCGGCTGGAGGCTCAGCTGGAAGAGGAGCAGCGGCGGGGCCAGGCCCTGGAGGAAGAGAGGGTCTACGTCCAGACCAAGCAGTACATTGAGAAAATAGCCAAGGAAAAGCTGGGGCTGGTCAATCCGGATGAGATCCTGCTGAAGCCGTCCAACTGACGACGACAGGTCATATTTCCCTCCCATCTGCATATAATAGGAGTTATGCAGGTGAGGAGGGATTTTTTGTGCTGAGACATAAACCGGACCGCCGGAAAACGGCGGAACTGAACGGATATACGGCCAGAAGGCTGAACGAGATGGCCCTGTCCCTCAGCTCCCTGGCCCGCTCCTGCGCCGATGGGGCGGGGCTGGGACGGGGGCTGTCCAGGGAGGACGGGCTGACGGCTGTGAAGACGGCCGCCGACCTGGTGTGCGGAAGCTGTTCCAGGTGCACCATCTACCGGGACAGCACGGAGGAGAACAGCTATTTTCTCTACTATCTTCTCCGGGCTTTTGAGCAGAAGGGCAGAGTGGAGCGGGAGGACATGCCCCAGAAGTTTCTGGAGGCCTGCGGCCAGAGCCAGGAATACATATATCAGCTGAACAAGAGCCTGGGGCGGGCCACCATGAACCTGGCGTGGAAAAACCGCTTTCTGGAGAGCAGGGATACGGTGATCGCCCAGTTTCGGGAGCTGGCAGTGATTTTAGAGGAATTTGCCCATCAGATGGAGGCGGCGTCGGACGTGACTCCGGCGGGGGAGCGTGCTCTGAAGCGGGCGTTCCGGCAGAAAAAGCTGGAGCTGTCCCGGCTTTTGATTCTGGAATATGAGAACGGACAGCGGGAGGTTTTTGCCAATATACGGGCGGCGGGAGGCCGCTGCATGACGGCAAAGGACGCCTGCCGGCTGGTGGGACAGGCCCTGGGCGGCGTCTGGATGCCGTCCAGGGAGGGGCGCAACGTCATCACCAGGGCGGAAGCCCCTTACCGGTTTGTGGAGGAGGGGAAATACCGCCTGGTCTACGGGGTGGCCGGGATTCCCAGGGACGGAGAGACCGTATCCGGGGACAGCTATACCTTCAACGGATCCCTGCCCGGTCAGGTGGTGGTGAGCCTTTCCGACGGCATGGGGAGCGGGGAGACGGCGTCCCGGGAGAGCAGCCGGGTGGTGGAACTGACGGAGGAGCTTCTGGAGACGGGATTTTCCGCCAGGGCGGCCCTGAAGATGGTGAACACAGTGCTTCTGCTGGCCGGCGGAGAACAGCACCCGGCCACCCTGGATCTGGCCTGTCTGGATCTTTACACCGGCGTGCTGGAGATGATGAAAATGGGGGCGGCCCCCACCTTTGTGCGGGGAGAAAACGGGGTGGAGATCCTGGAAGCGGGAGAGCTTCCGGCCGGGGTGATAGGCGGCGTGGAACCGGTGCTGCTCTCCAAAAAGCTGTGGGAGGAAAACTGGATCGTAATGGTCAGCGACGGGATTCTGGATGCTCTCCCCGGGGAGGAGAAGGAGCTGACCCTGAGAGAATTCCTGGAAGGGGCCCGGTGGGAGCAGCCCCAGGAGCTGGCGGAGGAGATTCTGGCCTTTGCCTCCTCTTTCGAGGAGCGCCCGAGGGATGACATGACGGTGCTGGCGGCCAGAATCTGGAAGCGGAAATAAGGGGACTTCCCGTCGGAACCGGTTGCATCTGTCCCGGAATCCATGTATAGTAAGGGTAGCACAACAGAAAGAGAGGACACCGGGCAGATGGATCTGATAAAAACGGTGGAAGAAACCATAAAACAGGAGCATATGGTGGAAAAAGGCGGGCATATCGTGGCGGCCGTATCCGGCGGCGCGGATTCAGCCTGCCTTTTGCGCGTGTTAAAGGAGCTGTCGGATCCGCTGGATTTTTCCCTGGAGGCCCTTCATGTGAACCACGGCCTGCGGGGAGAGGAGGCAGACCGGGACGAACAGTTTACGAGAGATCTCTGCGGGGAGCTGATGGTTCCCCTGACGGTGAAGCGGGCGGATGTGCGGGCAGCCGCCGCAGAGAGAAAGCTCTCTGAGGAAGAGACGGGAAGGCAGATCCGCTATGAGGCCCTGAGGGAGCTGGCGGAAGAGAGACGGCGGGAGCGGGGGGACGGCGCTCCGCCCTGCGTCATCGCCACCGCCCATCACCGGGAGGACAGCGCGGAGACGATCCTCCTGAACCTGATCCGGGGCAGCGGATTAAAGGGCTTAGGCGGAATCCGGCCGGCGGCGGGATCGGTGATCCGCCCTCTGATCCGGGTGAGCCGGGAGGAGATCCGGACCTGGATGGAAGAGAGAGGATACGGCTGGTGCGAGGATTCCACCAACGGGGAGGAGATTTTTGCCAGGAATAAGATCCGGGCCAGAATCCTTCCCGCGGCCCGGGAGATCAACGGGGAGGCAGCCGCCAACATTGTGCGGGCCGGCGGTTTTCTGGCCCAGGCAGATGAGTATCTGGAGAAACAGGCAGCGGAGCTGACGGGAAGCCGCTGCTTTAGGTCAGGGGAGGCCTGCGGCATTCCCTCCTGGGCTCTCACGGAGGTTCCGGAGATCCTGAAAATCTACGGGATCCGGCAGATGCTGCGGATGGCCGGCTGCCCCCTGCGGGATGTGGGGGCTGTTCATCTGGAGGCGGCAGCCGCCATTGCGGGGGGACCGGTGGGAAAACAGATCTGCCTTCACGGCGGTTTTCTGGCCTGGAACAGCTACGATGCCTTTTTTGTGGGACGGGAGGAGAAACTGGCTCCGCCGGTCCTGCCGAAATTGAAATTTTCCCGCTTTTACTGGGAAAAAGGCATGGAAATTCCAAAAAACCAGTATACGAAATGGTTCGACTATGATAAAATGAAAGGTGTGCCGTTTTTGCGGTTTCGCCGGACCGGGGACTATTTTTCCCTTCCGGGAGGCGGCAGAAAGACCCTGAAATCGTATATGATCGACGAAAAGATCCCGCAGAAGCAGCGGGACCGGATTCCGGTTCTGGCAGAAGGCAGCCATGTGGTCTGGCTGATCGGATACCGGATCAGCGAATACTATAAGGTGACGGCGCAGACAAAACAGATATTGGAAGTGGCAGTGGACGGAGGAGAAAGATAATGGCGGATAAAATTCGTGTGTTATTAAAAGAGGAAGAAGTAAATGCCCGGATCAGCGAGATCGCGGCCCAGGTGAGCAGGGATTACGAGGGGAAATGCGTGCATCTGATCTGTATTTTAAAGGGCGGCGTGTTTTTTACCTGTGAGCTGGCAAAGCGGCTGACGGTGCCGGTGACCCTGGACTTTATGTCTGTGTCCAGCTACGGCAGCGGCACGGTGTCCAGCGGCGTGGTAAAGATCATTAAGGATCTGGATGAGCCTCTGGAGAACAAGGACGTGCTGATCGTGGAGGACATCATTGACTCCGGAAGGACTTTGGCTTACCTGATCGAGGTGCTGAAGCAGAGAAATCCGGCCAGCATCCGTCTGTGCACCCTGCTGGACAAACCGGAGCGCCGGGTGAAAAAACAGGTAAAGGTGGATTACACCTGCTTTACCATTCCCGATGAGTTTGTTGTGGGCTACGGTCTGGACTATGACCAGAGATACCGGAATCTGCCCTATATCGGAGTAATTGAACAGTAAGGAGGACATTTGTGAAACAGCAGTCATTTAGGGGATTCGGCTTTATCCTGCTGATGATGGTGCTCATCTACATGGCGATGATACTGCCGAACCGGATGTTTGTAAACAGGCGGACCAGCCAGGAATTTTTAAATGACCTGGAGAACGGGCCGGTGATGGAAGTGGAGATCCAGCCCAATCAGGAGACGCCCACAGGACAGGTCAACTACATTATGTCCGATGGAGAACAGTATGTGGCTTACGTGTCCGACGTAAAAGAAGTGGAAAACATTCTGCGGGATGAGAACATCGACTACACCATGCTGGATGTGCCCCACGAGAGCTATCTCATGACGGTGATCGTGCCGGTGGCCCTGACGGGCATTGTGGTCGTGGCCATTTTCGCGTTTATGAATATGAGAGCCGGCAGCGGCGGCACCAATGCCAAGATGATGAATTTCGGCAAGAGCCGGGCCCGCATGAGCCGGGACAACAAGGTGAATTTCAGCAAGGTGGCCGGCCTGGAGGAAGAGAAGGAAGAGCTGGAGGAAGTGGTGGATTTCCTGAAAAATCCCCAGAAATACACCAGCGTGGGAGCCAGGATTCCCAAGGGACTGATCCTGGTAGGCCCTCCCGGAACGGGAAAAACTCTTCTGGCGAAGGCGGTGGCCGGAGAGGCGGGAGTGCCGTTTTTCTCCATCTCCGGATCGGATTTTGTGGAAATGTTCGTAGGTGTGGGCGCTTCCCGTGTCCGCGACCTGTTTGATGAGGCAAAGAAAAATTCTCCCTGCATCGTGTTTATCGACGAGATCGACGCTGTGGCCCGCAGAAGAGGCACCGGCATGGGCGGCGGCCACGATGAGAGGGAGCAGACTTTAAACCAGCTTCTGGTGGAGATGGACGGCTTCGGCGTCAACGAGGGCATTATCGTCATGGCGGCCACCAACCGGGTGGATATTCTGGATCCGGCCATTCTGCGCCCCGGCCGTTTTGACCGGAAAGTGGCGGTGGGACGCCCGGACGTGAAGGGACGCCGGGAGATCCTGGGTGTTCACTCCAGCGAGAAGCCTCTGGCGGAGGATGTGGATCTGGACCGGATCGCCCAGACCACAGCCGGATTTACAGGGGCAGATCTGGAAAACCTGATGAACGAGGCTGCCATTGTGGCGGCGAGAAGCGGCAGAAAGTTTATCCGTCAGGCGGATATTGAAAAGGCTTTTGTGAAGGTGGGCATCGGCGCGGAGAAGAAGAGCAAGGTGATCTCCGACAAGGAGAAGAAGATCACCGCCTACCACGAGACGGGCCATGCCATTCTGTTCCACGTGCTGCCGGATGTGGGCCCGGTGCACACCATTTCCATTATTCCCACGGGAATGGGAGCCGCCGGATATACCATGCCTCTTCCGGAGAAGGATGAGATGTTCAATTCCAAGAGCAAGATGCTCCAGAATATTATGGTATCCCAGGGCGGCCGGATCGCCGAGGAGCTGATCTTCCAGGATGTGACCACGGGAGCTTCCCAGGATATCAAGCAGGCCACGTCCATCGCCAGAGCCATGGTGACCCAGTACGGCATGTCTGAGAAGCTGGGTATGATCAACTACGGCGGGGACGAGGACGAGGTGTTTATCGGCCGGGATCTGGCCCATACCCGTTCCTACAGTGAGCGCGTGGCGGGAGAGATCGACGATGAGGTAAAGCGCATTGTGGATGAGTGCTACGAGAAGGCGAAAGCCATCATTATGAAGCATGAGGATGTGCTCCACGCCTGCAGCGCCCGTCTCATAGAGAAGGAGAAGATCGGCCAGGCGGAGTTTGAGGAAGTGTTCAACTCCTGCCCGTCCGCGGCAGCCGGAAACACGGAAAATTGATGAGGCGAGGCGGCGGCCGGAAGACCGGAAAAAGGCGCCGGCGGCCGCCGGCAAAGGAGTTTCCTGCGGGGAACTCCTTTTTTTGTAAAAAATTCCGGGCATACAGAAATGTTCCCCAGAATTGGAGCGTGATTTTGCATAAAAATAGTTTTTGAATTCTGCCATGTTTGTGCACACTTATTTTGCTTCTTATGATACTATAATTAACGTAAACCCCCCCAATACATTATATAGTTTTTGCTACACCCCATAAGAAACGAAATACCTTCTCCTGAAAGAGCCGGCTACCCCGCCGGCTCTTTCTCTATCTAAAAAAGAGTTTTCTATTGTATAATTTCCCTGTGTAGGATAAAATAGTAAGAGAGACGACATCTGTGCAGAATTAAAGAGGGGTACACTCATGAACAGAGAAGCATTATTTGCCGATGAGACGGAGGATTACCGGATTCCGGCGGAGCCGGAGGAAGGTGAGGAAGTGTGCCTGCGTTTTCGGACGTTAAAAGGCGGGATTGACCGCGTTTTTTTTATTAGACTGAATAAGGGGATCCAGGTTCGGATGAACCGAAGAAGTTCGGATTCCCTGTTTGATTATTATGAATACCGAATGACCCTGGGAGATGAGCCGGAGTATTTCTATTTCCGGGCAGAGGAGGACGGCGGAGAGAGATGCTGCTACAACCGTCTGGGCCCGGTGGACAGCGCCGGATGGGACTACGCCTTTCGGATCACTCCCGGATTTCACACCCCGGATTGGGCGAAGGGGGCGGTGATGTATCAGATCTTTGTGGACCGGTTCAACCGGGGCGAGACTTTCAACGACGTGGAGAGCGGCGAGTACATCTACATCGGCCAGCCCGTCTCCAAGGTGGCGGATTGGAATTCTTATCCGGAGACCATGGACGTGGCCCGTTTTTACGGGGGGGACCTGCAGGGCGTGTGGGATAAGCTGGACTACCTGCAGTTTCTGGGGGTGGAAGTGATTTATTTCAATCCCCTGTTTGTGTCGCCGTCCAACCACAAGTATGACTGCCAGGACTACGACCACATCGATCCCCACTACGGCGTCATCGTAAAGGACGGCGGAAAGCGGGCGGTGGAGAGCGGAATGGACAATTCCCAGGCCACCCGGTATATTCTTAGGTCCACGGATAAACAGAACCTGGAAGCCAGCGACGCCTTTTTTGCCAGAATGATGGAGGAGATCCATAAGCGGGGGATGCGGGTGATCATCGACGGCGTCTTTAACCACTGCGGATCTTTCAACAAGTGGCTGGACCGGGAGCGGATCTATGAAAAATCAGGGCAGTACGAGCCGGGGGCCTACGTGTCCGCGGACAGCCCGTACCGCAGCTTTTTCAAATTCAACAAGGACGATTGGCCGTACAATACCAGCTACGACGGCTGGTGGGGCCACGATACTCTGCCCAAGCTCAATTACGAGGAGTCCCCGAAGCTGTATCAGTATATTCTGGATATTGCCAGGAAATGGGTGTCTCCGCCCTATTCCGTGGACGGCTGGCGCCTGGACGTGGCGGCGGACCTGGGGCGGACCAGCGAGTTCAACCATCGGTTCTGGAGAGATTTCCGGCGGGTGGTGAAGGAGGCCAATCCGGACGCGCTGATTCTGGCGGAGCACTACGGCGACCCCACCAGCTGGCTCCAGGGAGATCAGTGGGATTCTGTGATGAACTATGACGCATTTATGGAACCGGTTTCATGGTTTTTGACTGGAATGGAGAAGCACAGCGACTGGCGCAGCGACGAATTGTACGGAGACGGAAAGAAGTTTTTTGACTCCATGGCCTACAATATGGCCAGAATGCAGACGCCGTCCCTGCTCACCGCTATGAATGAGCTTTCCAACCACGACCATTCCCGTTTCCTCACCAGAACCAACCGGGTGGTGGGGCGGCTGGGCGGCATGGGGGCGAAGGCCGCAGAGGAAGGCGTGGACAGAGGCGTGTTCCGGGAGGCGGTGATGATTCAGATGACATGGCCGGGAGCGCCTACCATCTACTACGGGGATGAAGCCGGCGTGTGCGGCTGGACGGACCCGGACAACCGGCGCACCTATCCCTGGGGAGACGAGGACATCGAGCTGGTGGATTACCACTCCTATCTCACCTATTACCACAAGAAGCTGAAATCCCTGAAAAAGGGGTCGGTGAAGGCTTTAAGCTGGGGAGACCAGTACATCGTCTACGGCAGAATGAAGGATAAGGAAAAATGCGTGATCGCGGTGAACAACAGCCAGGAGGACAGAGACCTGGAGATTCCTGTGTGGCAGCTGGGGATTCCCGACGGGACAGTGCTGAAGCGGCTGATGTATTCCAACCGATACGGCCACAATGTGGGACGGGTGGACTATATCAGCAGGAACGGCAGCATGGTCCTGGAGATGGAGGGAACCAGCGCGATCCTGCTGGGCTGCCGGGTGGGCGGCGAGATGTATGTGTAAGATGGGAAGGCGGAGGATGGGAAAATGGCCCGGCAGGGCATTTTCCCGCTCCGTTCCAGGCTGGAAAACAGGGAAGATAATGAAAAAGGGCTTGATTTTTTGCTGATGCTGTGATAAACTAAAATTCGCTTGAGAGAGCGATATGGATGGGTTCCCGAGTGGCCAAAGGGGGCAGACTGTAAATCTGTTAGCGATGCTTTCGGTGGTTCGAATCCACCTCCATCCACTGGCGGGCAGGACCCGCCTTTCTATTACCAATATGGTATGCCGGCATGGCGGAACTGGCAGACGCACAGGACTTAAAATCCTGCGGGACTTACCTCCCGTACCGGTTCGATTCCGGTTGCCGGCATGAGAAGATCCAGCATTGCAAGAGCTGGATCTTTTTTCGTTTAACAGGGAACTTTCGTTTCCTGTCAAACAAAAACGCTCCGCGGGGATCGCACTGCGGCGGAAAGGAAAACGCCGCTTTTGCGGCCCGCCCCGGGCGGAGAATCCTGCGGAACAGGATTCCTTTTTATTCACGGGAATGGGGGAAGTGTGATGACTGAAAAGGAAGAGAAGAGAAAGGGAGAATTTGTCATTCTTCCGTGTACGGAAAAGGATATCCCCGGGATTCTGAAGATCGTGGAAGAGGCGGAAAACACTCTGGAGCACCGGGAGTGGTATGTGACCGACGGGGAGGATTTTTTTGCCGCCCATATGGAGCGGGAGGGGTTTGTGCTGAAGGCGGAGGAGCGGCAGACCGGCAGAATGGCAGGATTCCTGGCGGTGCGGATACCGGGAGAGAGCCGGGACAATCTGGGACGGTTTTGGGGGCTGACGGAGGCAGATCTTTTGAGGACGGCCCATATGGAGTCGGCGGCCGTGGCCCCCGCCTTTCGCGGACACGGGCTTCAGGGGCGGATGATGGCGGAGGCAGAGCGGATGCTGAGGGAGAGGGGATTTTCCTGGCTCATGGGGACCGTCCATCCGGAGAACATTTACAGCCGGAATCATTTCCTGAAGCTGGGGTATGAGGCGGCGGTGAGGACAGAGATGTACGGCGGCCTTCCCCGGGAGATTATGGTGAAAAAGCTCTGAGTCCGGCGGAAATATTTGAAAAAAACGGTTGACAGTGCCGGGATTTTCCTGTAAAATAACAATCGCTGTGAAAATAATCAGCCCAACCCGATATGTGCCTAGATAGCTCAGTTGGTAGAGCAGAGGA
>DXFM01000009.1 GCA_019114465.1 Candidatus Lachnoclostridium avicola | reverse complement strand
CACCGGCGTTTCCGGATCCGGAAAATCTTCTCTGGTAAACGAGATCCTCTATAAATCACTGGCGAAGCAGCTGAACCGGGCCAGGACCATTCCGGGAAAGCACGAAGGAATCGAGGGGGTAGAACAGCTGGACAAGATCATTGCCATCGACCAGTCTCCCATCGGCAGGACTCCCAGATCCAATCCTGCCACTTATACCGGCGTGTTTGACATGATTCGTGACCTGTTTGCAGCCACCACGGATGCGAAGGAGAGAGGTTATAAGAAAGGCCGTTTCAGCTTCAATGTGAAGGGAGGCCGGTGTGAAGCCTGCAGCGGAGACGGAATCATCAAGATTGAGATGCACTTTCTTCCGGATGTATACGTTCCCTGCGAGGTATGCGGCGGAAAGCGGTATAACCGGGAAACCCTGGAGGTGAAATACAAAGGAAAGAATATATATGATGTTCTTAATATGACGGTGGAGGAAGCCCTGAAATTTTTTGAAAATGTTCCCTCTATCTACAGAAAGATCGCGACTCTCAATGACGTGGGATTGTCTTATATTAAACTGGGTCAGCCGTCCACGGAGCTCTCCGGCGGAGAGGCGCAGCGGATCAAGCTGGCGACAGAGCTGAGCAAGCGCGGAACGGGAAAGACCATCTATGTGCTGGATGAACCCACCACCGGACTTCACTTTGCGGATGTCCATAAGCTGGTGGATATTCTGCGGAAGCTGTCCGACGGGGGAAACACTGTGATTGTAATCGAGCACAATCTGGATGTGATCAAAACGGCGGATTACATTATTGATATGGGACCGGAAGGCGGAGATAAGGGCGGCACAGTGATCGCCAAAGGAACACCGGAGGAGGTGGCGGCCTGTCCCCAGTCCTATACCGGGCAGTATGTGAAAAAATATTTGGAGGAATCATAATGTTGATAATCAAAGGCGCGGACGTGTATGCACCGGAACACCTGGGCATGATGGACGTTATGGTCTGCGGAGGAAAAATCGAGAAAATGGCCGGCGACATACCGGTCTGCTATGAGGACTGTCAGGTGATTGACGGCCGGGGGAAAATTCTGGCACCCGGAATCATTGACCAGCATGTGCATTTAACCGGAGGCGGAGGGGAGGGGAGCTTTCACACGAGAGCTCCTGAGGCCAGCTTTTCGGAACTGATCCGGGGAGGTGTAACCACAGTTGTGGGACTCCTGGGAACGGACGGAATCACCCGCAGCGTGGAAAATCTGCTAGCAAAGGTAAAGGCACTCAGGGAAGAGGGGATTACCGCCTTCTGTCTGACCGGCTCCTATGGATGGCCCAGCGTTACCGTTACCGGTGATGTGAAAAAGGACATTGTGTTTATCAGCGAGGTTCTCGGATTGAAGCTGGCGGTTTCTGACCACCGGGCGCCCAATATTTCGGTGGATGAGCTGATCCGGGTGGCCAGCGACGTGCGTGTGGCCGGCATGCTCAGCGGAAAGCCAGGTATTATCACTCTTCACATGGGGGATGATCCCAGGGGTCTGGAGCCGGTATTCCAGGCGTTGGAGAGAACCTCCATTCCCATTAAGACATTCCGTCCTACCCATGTGGCGAGAAACTGGGATCTGTTTGATCAGGCATTGAAATTTGGAAAAATGAACGGATATATTGATATCACCTGCGATTCCGGCCGGGAGAAAAAGGTGGCGGAAGCACTTCGCCGGGCCCAGAAAGCAGGAGTGGATTTGGGGCGGATCACCATCAGTTCCGACGGACAGGGAAGCTGGTCCGATTATGACGAGGAGGGAAATCTGGTAAAAATCGGAGTTTCCAGTGTCTCCGCTGTCTTCCGCCAGATCATGGATCTGGTGCGGTGTGGGGAGCTGAATCTGGAACAGGCTTTTTCCATCGCCACTGCCAACCCGGCAAAAGCTCTGGAGCTCTCTGCTAAGGGACGTATCTGTCCTGGAGCTGACGGCGATCTGCTGCTGATTCGCCGGGATAATCTGGCTTTGGATATGGTTCTTGCCATGGGCCGTGTCATGATGGAGCACGGCGAGCCGGTCGTCCGTGGAACATTTGAGTAGGGAAGAAGGGGAAAACTGACAGGCGGCAGTTTCCGCCTGCCGGCGAAAAGTTTTTGTCGAAAAAACTTGTCATTTGTGTTACGCTATTCTATAATTAGTAAACACTGAAATGGAAAAGGAGGATTCTGATGAACCGTGAGATGATTATTGTGCTGGACTTCGGAGGACAGTACAACCAGTTGATTGCGAGAAGGGTCAGAGAGTGCAATGTTTATTGTGAGGTACATCCCTGTACCATGAGTTTGGAGAAGATTCGGGAGATGGCTCCGAAGGGAATTATTTTTACCGGAGGACCGAACAGCGTATATAAGGATGATTCCCCAACCTGTCCCAAGGAGATCTATGAACTGGGTATTCCGGTGCTGGGCATCTGCTACGGTTCTCAGTTGATGGCCTACCAGCTGGGCGGCCGGGTGGAAACGGCCCCTGTCAGCGAATACGGAAAAACTGAGGTGGAAGTGGACAACAGCTCCAAGCTGTTTGAGGATGTGTCCCCCAAGACCATCTGCTGGATGAGTCACACGGATTACATCGCAGAAGCTCCGGAAGGATTCCGCGTAACTGCCCACACTCCGGTGTGCCCGGTGGCGGCTATGGAGCGCCCGGAGAAGAACTGGTATGCAGTTCAGTTCCATCCGGAGGTACTTCACACTCAGGAAGGCAAGAAGATGCTCTCCAATTTCGTCTACAAGGTCTGCGGCTGCTCCGGTGACTGGAAGATGGACTCTTTCGTGGAGACTACCATCCGGGAGATCCGCGAGAAAGTGGGAGATGGAAAGGTGCTCTGCGCCCTGTCCGGCGGAGTGGATTCCTCTGTGGCTGCTGTGCTTATGGCCAAGGCAGTGGGCAAGCAGCTGACCTGTGTGTTTGTAGACCACGGCCTGCTGCGGAAAAATGAGGGCGATGAGGTGGAGGCTGTATTCGGTCCTGACGGCCCCTACGATCTGAATTTTGTCCGGGTAAATGCCCAGGAGAGATTTTACAGCAAGCTTGCGGGAGTTACTGACCCGGAGAGAAAGAGAAAGATTATCGGCGAGGAGTTTATCCGCGTGTTTGAGGAGGAGGCCAAGAAGATCGGAGCCGTGGATTTCCTGGTTCAGGGAACCATTTATCCCGATGTGATCGAGTCCGGTCTCGGAAAATCCGCGGTCATCAAGTCTCACCACAACGTGGGAGGTCTGCCGGATCACGTAGATTTCAAGGAGATTATCGAGCCCCTTCGCCTGCTGTTCAAGGACGAGGTACGCCGTGCCGGCCTGGAGCTGGGCATTCCTGAGTATCTGGTCTACCGTCAGCCCTTCCCCGGCCCCGGCCTGGGCGTCCGCATCATCGGTGAGGTGACTGCTGAGAAAGTCCACATCGTTCAGGAGGCGGATGCTATCTACCGGGAGGAGATCGCCAAGGCAGGCATTGACCGGAATCTGGGCCAGTACTTTGCTGCCCTGACCAACATGCGCTCCGTGGGCTGCATGGGTGACGGAAGAACCTACGACTACGCCATCGCCCTGCGGGCGGTGCTCACCTCCGATTTCATGACCGCCGAGGCGGCCGAGATCCCGTGGGAGGTATTGAGCCGTGTCACCAGCCGGATTGTCAACGAAGTGAAGGGCGTGAACCGGGTGCTGTATGACTGCACGGGGAAACCGCCGGCGACGATTGAGTTTGAATAAACATAAAGGAGCCGAGAAACCTTGAATTTACAAGGAAAATCGGCTCTTGTTTTATGCTTGTGGTACTGGAATGGTACTATTTTAATTTCTGGAGCTTTTCGGCCACTTCATCCCGCTTATGAGGA
>DXFM01000008.1 GCA_019114465.1 Candidatus Lachnoclostridium avicola | reverse complement strand
TATCACGTACAGGATCCGGAATGTAGCTGTCAACAGCGTCCATAAGCTCCATGATCTTGTCGCCCCACGGACCCATCGGATCCTCAAGAGCCTTCAGAGCAGAACCCTGAATGATCGGGGTGTCATCGCCCGGGAACTCATACTCGGTAAGCAGGTCTCTGATCTCCATCTCAACCAGCTCAAGCAGCTCCGGATCGTCTACCATATCGCACTTGTTCATGAATACTACGATATAGGGAACGCCTACCTGACGGGACAGAAGGATGTGCTCTCTGGTCTGAGCCATAACACCGTCGGTAGCAGCTACAACCAGGATAGCGCCGTCCATCTGAGCAGCACCGGTGATCATGTTCTTTACATAGTCAGCATGTCCGGGGCAGTCAACGTGTGCGTAGTGTCTCTTCGCGGTCTCGTACTCAACGTGTGCGGTAGAGATGGTGATTCCACGCTCTCTCTCCTCGGGAGCCTTGTCGATGTTCTCGAAAGCTACCTCTTCACCGGTACCTAATCTCTCGTGAAGAACCTTTGTAATTGCAGCCGTCAGAGTTGTTTTACCATGGTCTACGTGGCCAATGGTACCAATGTTACAATGCGGTTTCGTTCTTTCAAACTTAGCTTTAGCCATTTTATAACGTCCTCCTTAATTTGCACCCATTCAGGGCTAATATAGTTATTATCAAGGCTTGTCTTTAATTATATTCGATTTGAACCGTTATTTCAAGTCTTATTATTTGCCTTTTCTCTCGCTGAGAATCTTCTCCTGAACGCTCTTCGGAACGGGCTCGTACTTGTCAAAGAACATGGAGTAGTTTCCACGTCCCTGGGTTCTGGAACGCAGGTCGGTGGAGTATCCGAACATCTCGGAAAGGGGAACAAATGCTTTGATCATCTTTCCGCCGCCTACATCCTCCATACCTTCGATCCGTCCACGGCGGGCATTGATGTCGCCGATAACGTCTCCCATGTATTCCTCAGGCATGGTAACCTCTACCTTCATGATCGGCTCCAGCAGGATCGGGTTGGCCTTCTGCATAGCTTCCTTGAATGCCAGAGATCCGGCGATGTGGAATGCCATCTCAGAAGAGTCTACCTCGTGGTAGGATCCGTCATATACGGTAGCGTGAACGCCCAGTACCGGGAATCCGCCAAGGATACCGGCCTTTGCAGCCTCCTCGATACCCTCGCCGACTGCGGGGATATACTCCTTCGGGATCGCGCCGCCCACAACGGAGGAATCAAACTTGAAGGTCTCCTCTGCGTTGGCGTCCATGGGCTCAAAGTGTACTTTACAGTGTCCGTACTGACCACGTCCACCGGACTGCTTTGCGTACTTGCTGTCCACATCCACAGCCTTGGTGAAGGTCTCCTTGTAAGCAACCTGAGGCGCACCTACGTTGGCCTCCACGTTGAACTCACGGAGCAGACGGTCCACGATGATCTCCAGATGAAGCTCGCCCATACCGGAGATGATGGTCTGACCAGTCTCCTGATCGGTTCTGGTACGGAAGGTGGGATCCTCCTCTGCCAGCTTTGCAAGAGCCTCGCCCATCTTGCCCTGACCAGCCTTGGTCTTCGGCTCGATAGCGATATCGATAACCGGCTCCGGGAACTCCATGGACTCCAGGATTACCGGATGCTGCTCGTCGCAGATGGTATCACCGGTGGTGGATACCTTAAAGCCTACTGCGGCGGCGATGTCGCCGGAGTACACCTTGTCAATCTCATGTCTCTTGTTCGCGTGCATCTGTACAATACGGCCCACACGCTCCTTCTTGTCCTTCGTAGCATTGTATACGTAGGAACCGGAGTTCATGGTACCGGAGTACACACGGAAATATGCCAGCTTACCCACAAACGGGTCGGTCATGATCTTGAACACCAGAGCGGAGAACGGCTCTTCATCAGAAGAATGTCTCACGATCTCATTTCCGTCCATATCCACGCCCTTGATCGGCGGGATGTCGATGGGAGACGGCATGAACTCGATGATGGCATCCAGAAGCTTCTGCACACCTTTGTTTCTGTAAGCGGATCCGCAGCAAACGGGAACTGCTGTACACTCGCAGGTAGCCTTTCTCAGAACCTTCTTCATGTCCTCTACGGACGGCTCCTCGCCCTCCAGATACATCATCATCAGGTCGTCGTCCAGCTCGCAGATCTTCTCCACCAGCTCGGTGTGATAAAGCTCTGCCTCGTCCTTCATATCCTCAGGGATATCCACGATGCTGATATCGTCGCCCTTCTCATCGTTGTAAATATACGCTCTCATCTCGAACAGGTCGATGATTCCCTTGAACTCATCTTCCTTGCCGATGGGGAGCTGAATGCAGATTGCGTTCTTTCCCAGTCTGGTACGGATCTGCTCTACTGCATTATAGAAATCTGCACCGAGGATGTCCATCTTGTTGATGAAGGCCATTCTCGGAACATTGTAGGTATCTGCCTGACGCCACACGTTCTCAGACTGGGGCTCAACACCGCCCTTTGCACAGAAAACGCCTACCGCACCGTCCAGTACACGCAGAGAACGCTCCACCTCAACGGTGAAATCCACGTGTCCGGGAGTATCGATAATGTTGATACGATGCTCCAGCGCGCCCGGCTTCGGCTTGCAGTTTTCTTCCAGAGTCCAGTGGCAGGTGGTAGCTGCGGAAGTGATGGTGATACCTCTCTCCTGCTCCTGCTCCATCCAGTCCATGGTTGCGTTGCCTTCGTGAGTATTACCAATTTTATAGTTTACACCAGTGTAATACAGGATACGCTCAGTCAGCGTGGTCTTACCAGCGTCGATGTGAGCCATAATACCAATATTTCTGGTTCTCTCCAATGGATATTCTCTTCCAGCCAAGGTCTTTTCCTCCTATGATAATTAGAAGCGATAGTGTGCAAATGCCTTGTTTGCCTCTGCCATCTTGTGCATGTCTTCTTTTCTCTTTACGGCTGCGCCAGTGTTGTTGGCCGCATCCATAATCTCGTTGGCCAGTCTCTCTTCCTGAGTCTTCTCGCCTCTCTTACGGGAGAACATGGTCAGCCAGCGAAGCGCTAACGCCTGTCTTCTGTCCGGCTTTACCTCGATGGGCACCTGATAGGTAGCACCGCCGATACGTTTTGCCTTTACCTCAAGTACAGGCATGATGTTGTTCATTGCTTCTTCAAATACTTCTACGGCATCTTTTCCGGTCTTCTCTGCGACACGTTCAAATGCGCCGTAAACGATCTTCTGAGCAACACCCTTCTTTCCGTCAAGCATGATGTTGTTGATCAGCTTGGTCACAACCTTGTTGTTGTAAATCGGGTCTGCCAGAACGTCTCTTTTCTGAGTATGTCCTTTACGTGGCACGTTACTTCCCTCCTTAATATTGCCGCACAGCCTGCGGCTTACTTAATTCTTCGGTACTCACACAGTTTTGTGTGTGTTCGTGCTCGGTTCCTGATTTATATCCTGCAACCTACAGGTCAATATCAAACAGTCCGGCACTTATCTTCGCCTGGGCGAATTATTTTTTCTCTTTCGGTCTCTTAGCGCCGTACTTGGAACGAGCCTGTTTCCTGTTAGCAACGCCTGCGGTATCCAGGGTACCTCTGATGATGTGGTATCTGGTACCAGGTAAGTCTTTTACTCTTCCGCCACGGATCAGCACCACGCTATGCTCCTGCAGGTTGTGTCCCTCGCCGGGGATGTAGCTGGTAACCTCGATTCCGTTGGAAAGACGTACTCTGGCGATCTTTCTGAGAGCAGAGTTCGGCTTCTTCGGGGTAGCAGTCTTTACAGCAGTGCACACGCCGCGCTTCTGCGGAGCAGACTCGTTGGTCGCGCGCTTCTGTAAGGAGTTGTATCCTCTCTGAAGAGCCGGAGCGGTAGATTTCTTTACTGCTGTCTGTCTTCCCTTTCTAACTAACTGGTTAAATGTTGGCATTCTTTTCACCTCCTGTGATATTGTCTGTGGTTGCGCTTTGTTAGCGTATTTTTGCGCACAAAAACACTGCCTGTCTGTGCACGCTTTCTTATTATATATGGATTATTTTTTTGTGTCAAGGAGTTTTTTGGCGGAAAAACGGCGTTTTTCCCCGGCTTTATCCCATTTTTGCTTTTCGCGCCGCCGGCCTCCATCCGCTTTTATTCCGTCTCTCTCCGCCGCCCGGAAACATCTTGCACAATCGGCAGAAAAAACGTATACTGATTGCAGAACATACTGAAAAAAGGAGATTAAACAAATGAAACTTGTGATTATCGAACCATTGGGCGTGGACGACGAAAAACTGCTTTCCATGGCCAGAGAAGCTCTTCCGGATTCTGTGGAAATCCAGTACTACAACACCCGTGTCACCGACACGGAAACTCTGATTGAGAGAGGAAAAGACGCGGACATCATTGCCGTCTCCAACCTTCCCTTAAACGCGGACGTGATCCGCGGATGCGAAAACCTGAAAATGCTGGCGGTCGCCTTCACCGGCGTGGACCACATTGCCATGGACGTATGCCGGGAGAAGGGCATCACCGTGTGCAACTGCTCCGGCTACTCCAACGCCGCCGTGGCCGACCTGGTATTCGGCATGATCGTGGCTCTCTACCGCAATCTGCCCGCCTGCGGACAGGCTGTGAGAAACGGAGGCACGAAGGACGGCCTCATCGGCTTTGAGCTGGAAGGAAAGAAATTCGGCGTGGTGGGCACAGGCGCCATCGGCCTGAAGGTGGCCGCCGTGGCACAGGCCTTCGGCTGCCAGGTGTACGCCTACAGCCGCACGAAAAAGGACATTCCCGGCATCACCTATGTGGATCTGGACACACTCCTCTCCACCTGCGACATCATCTCCCTCCACACCCCGTTAAATGACGGAACCAGAGGAATGATCGGAAAGGCGCAGCTGGATCTGATGAAGCCCAACGCCCTTCTCATCAATACTTCCCGGGGACCGGTGGTGGACAGCGCCGCTCTCGCTGACGCCTTAAACAGCGGAAAGATCGCCGGAGCGGGCATCGACGTATTCGAGGGCGAGCCTCCCATCGCGAAGGACCATCCCCTTCTCACGGCGAAGAACGTGATCGCCACTCCCCACATCGG
The DNA here is from genome assembly GCA_019114465.1 of Candidatus Lachnoclostridium avicola. Lineage (GTDB taxonomy): Bacteria > Bacillota > Clostridia > Lachnospirales > Lachnospiraceae > Lachnoclostridium_A > Lachnoclostridium_A avicola. Next base: position 85,635 of record DXFM01000008.1, on the reverse strand, counting down.
CTTCGCCACAAAGGAAGCCCTTGTAAAGCGGGCAGTCATCGTGTTCGACAACATTGTGAAATGGATGGACGGCACACCCCAGAACGTGATGAAATAAACAGGCAGAAAGAAAGACCGGGCGCTTGCATTCCCGGTCTTTCTTCTTTCATGAGGGGTTAGAAGTATGAGAGTATTCTCTCGTCAAAAATTAGGATTGGCATATCCTCCATACAATATTTACCGCCGCACCGTCTCCGGCGCTCTGTCTTTCCTGGCGATGGTTGAAGTATATCACCGATGACAGTATTTGTCAATAGTTTTGAGAATGATTTTCAAATTCTTTTCATTTGACTTTTTCGCCCGGTGCCGGCGGCACTTTCCGGCCGACGGATCTGCGCCCATGCAAGCACGGCGGCCGCTTGCCGGGCGTATCGCAAAAAAGAAGGACAGCCGGGCGCTTGCTTTCCCGGCTGTCCTTACTCATGAGGGGTTAGAAGTATGAGAGTATCACTCTCGTCAAAAATTAGGATTGGCATATCCTCTATACAATATTCATCGCCGGCGGCGCTCTCCTGTCAGCGCCTTCCTTGTTTCCCTGCGATGGTTATACTATAGCACAGGTTTCCGTTCCTGTCAATAGTTTTGAGAATGATTTTCAAATTCATTTTATGTTTTCAAACCATCTTTCTTCTATATATACATATACAGAAACAGCCGGGCATCTGCTCCCGGCCGTTCTTTCTCTATTTATTTATGTCTCACTGCTTCCTGGGGACTGCAGTGACAGCTTCCGCCGCTGCATCCGCTGCAGCCGCAGCAGGATTTCCCCGCCTTCTTATCTTTCACCATCTTCCGGACTACCAGCACTATGCAGGCGGCAATCACCAGTATGAGCAGAATATCTATAAGACTCATTCTCATGTCCTCCTCTCTCTGCTGTCTGAGCATACTATACACCCACCTGGAGGAAAAGTCAATGTTTTTGAAAACCATTTTCATTTAGTTTTTCTGTCGACAAGGAAACAAGTTTGTATTACACTTGTTTCTATGCAAACGAGGTAAGAATAGGGAGGAAATGAACCGTGAAAACAGATATTACCTTGAAAATCACTCCGAAAATGGCCGCCGACGCCCAGGGAAATGAGCGGGTGGCTCTGGCCGGACATCTGGGCACTCATTTTGACGTAATGAACCAGGAATTCCCCCTGGATTACACGGAACGGCCCGGCGTCATCTTCGACGTGAGGGCAGTCTCCGGAAGGGACATCGGGCCGGAGGACATTGACGTATCCAAAATCAAGGCGGGAACCTTCACCGCCTTCTGCACCGGATACTCCGGCCGGGAACCCTACGGCAGCCGGACTTACTTTTCTGAACACCCCCAGCTGTCCATGGATCTGATCCAACTGCTGGTGGAAAAAGGCGTGTCCATCATCGGAGTGGACTGTGCCGGGGTCCGTCGGGGAAAAGAGCACACCCCCACAGATCAGTACTGCGCCGACCGGGGTGTGTTTATCGTGGAAAACCTCTGGGGACTGGAACAGCTTCTGGATTCGGATCACTGGATTATCCACACCTATCCCATGAATTACGCCGGCGTCACCGGCCTTCCCTGCCGGGTGATCGCGGAACTTTCATAAAAAAGAATCCTGCACCGCAGGATTCTCCGCCTGCGGCGGGGCGCTCTAAGCGCCATGTTCCTCTCCGCCGCAGTGCGATCCTGCGCGGAGCGTTTTTGTTTTCATAGGAACGAAGTTTCCTATGAAAATAAAAACAGCCGGCGGCTCCGCCCCTTTTCAGGGATGAAGCCGCCGGCTGTCATTCTATATGAGAGACGAACCCGTCTTTCTCAATTCTCAGATCTCTTTGCTGCCGCCGTCATTGTCTCCAATGTTCAGCACTTCCTCCGCGCTGTCATCGTCGGTGAGCACGATCTCATCCTCCGGGGATACGTCGGTGCTCAGGCGCACATTGCGGTAGCGCTTCATACCGGTTCCTGCCGGGATCAGCTTACCGATCAGCACGTTCTCCTTCAGACCGATCAGGTGATCCACGCGGCCGTTAATAGCAGCCTCTGTCAGCACCTTGGTGGTCTCCTGGAAGGATGCCGCAGACAGGAAGGAGTCCGTAGCCAGAGAAGCCTTGGTGATACCGAGCATTACCTGCTTGCCCTCTGCCGGCTTCTTGCCCTGGGCGATCAGAGCCTCGTTCATATCGTTGAACTCCAGCACGTTCATGGAAACGCCGGGCAGAACGTCGGAATCTCCGCTCTCTTCCACTTTCACCTTCTTCAGCATCTGGCGCACGATCACTTCCACGTGCTTGTCGTTGATCTCCACGCCCTGGAGACGGTACACACGCTGTACCTCCTGGATCATGTAATCCTGTACGGCGCGGACGCCCTTGATCTTTAAGATGTCGTGAGGATTGATGCTTCCTTCTGTCAGCTCGTCGCCGGCCTCCAGTACCTGTCCCTCCGTCACCTTGATTCTGGATCCGTAGGGGATCAGATAGGTCTTGGAGTTTCCGGTCTCCGGATCGGTAACCACAATCTCTCTCTTCTTCTTCGTATCTTTGATGGCCACTACGCCGCCGAACTCAGTGATGATGGCAAGTCCCTTCGGCTTACGGGCCTCAAACAGCTCCTCCACACGGGGAAGACCCTGTGTGATATCGCCGCCGGCCACGCCGCCGGTGTGGAAGGTTCTCATGGTCAGCTGGGTACCGGGCTCACCGATGGACTGTGCGGCGATGATTCCCACAGCCTCGCCCACCTGTACCGGCTGTCCCGTAGCCATGTTGGCGCCGTAGCACTTGGCGCAGACGCCGATGTGGGATTTGCAGGTAAGGACGGTACGGATCTTCACCGAATCTCTTCCCAGCTTCTTTAACACCTTCATGACAGCCGCCGCTCTCTTCGGCGTACACATATGGTTGGCCTTCACCACCACTTCGCCGGTGTCCGGATCGGTGATGGTCTCCGCGATGTAGCGGCCGGTCAGTCTCTCCTCCAGGCTCTCGATGGTCTCCTGACCGTCGGTAAAAGCCTTGATCTCCATGTAGGGAATCTCTTTGCCCTCGCAGCAGTCGGTCTCCCGGACGATCAGATCCTGGGAAACGTCCACCAGACGTCTGGTCAGATAACCGGAGTCTGCGGTACGCAGAGCCGTATCGGAAAGTCCCTTACGGGCTCCGTGAGCGGAGATGAAGTACTCCAGTACGTCCAGACCTTCACGGAAGTTGGACTTGATGGGCAGCTCGATGGTGTGTCCTGTGGTATCCGCCATCAGTCCGCGCATTCCGGCCAGCTGCTTGATCTGCTTGTCGGAACCACGGGCTCCGGAGTCAGCCATCATGTAAATGTTGTTGTATTTGTCAAGGCCGCTCAGCAGATCGTGGGTCAGCTGATCGTCCGTTGCCTTCCAGGTCTCAATAACCTCTTTGTACCTCTCCTCCTCGGTGATCAGTCCGCGGCGGAAGTTCTTGGAAATCCGGTCTACGGTGGCCTGGGCGTCCTCAATCAGCTTCGGCTTGGATGCAGGCACGGTCATATCGGAAATGGATACGGTCATGGCTGCCTTCGTGGAGTACTTGTAGCCAATGGACTTGATGTCGTCCAAGGTGATAGCCGTCTGGGTCGCTCCATGGGTATTGATAACCTTTTCCAGAATCTGCTTTAACTGCTTCTTGCCCACATGGAAGTCGATCTCCAGCTTCAGCTCATTTCCCTCCACGGTACGATCCACAAATCCCAGATCCTGAGGAATAATCTCGTTGAAGATGAAACGCCCCACGGTGGACTCCACAATGGCGGTCTTCGTTGTTCCGTCTGCCATCTTCTTGCTCACTCTCACCCGGATTCTGGAGTGAAGGGTCACAACGCCGTTCTCGTAGGCAAGAATCGCCTCGTTCACGTTCTTGAAGAACTTGCCCTCGCCGGGTGCTCCCGGTCTCTCCTGAGTCAGGTAGTAGATACCGAGAACCATATCCTGAGACGGCACAGCCACAGGGCCGCCGTCGGAAGGCTTCAGCAGGTTGTTGGGGGAGAGCAGCAGGAAGCGGCACTCCGCCTGAGCCTCCACAGACAGGGGCAGATGAACAGCCATCTGGTCTCCGTCGAAATCGGCGTTGAACGCGGTACACACCAGGGGATGCAGCTTGATGGCCTTGCCTTCCACCAGGATGGGCTCAAAGGCCTGGATTCCCAGTCTGTGCAGGGTAGGAGCACGGTTCAGCATTACAGGATGCTCCTTGATCACGTCCTCCAGCACATCCCATACCTCAGGCTGAAGGCGCTCCACCATCTTCTTCGCGTTCTTGATGTTGTGGGCGGTTCCGTTGGAAACCAGTTCCTTCATCACAAAGGGCTTGAACAGCTCGATGGCCATCTCCTTGGGAAGTCCGCACTGGTAGATCTTTAACTCAGGGCCTACCACGATAACGGAACGTCCGGAATAGTCCACACGCTTTCCAAGAAGGTTCTGACGGAAACGTCCCTGTTTTCCTTTCAGCATGTCGGAAAGGGATTTCAGAGCCCGGTTTCCGGGGCCGGTCACCGGTCTTCCCCGGCGGCCGTTGTCGATCAGAGCGTCCACCGCCTCCTGGAGCATACGCTTCTCGTTGCGGACGATGATGTCCGGAGCGCCCAGCTCCAGAAGTCTGGCAAGACGGTTGTTTCTGTTGATGATTCTTCTATATAAGTCATTTAAGTCGGAGGTGGCGAAACGGCCGCCGTCCAGCTGTACCATGGGGCGGATATCCGGCGGAATCACCGGGATCACATCCATGATCATCCACTCCGGACGGTTTCCGGAGCTGCGGAACGCCTCCACCACTTCCAGGCGCTTGATAATCCGGGCTCTCTTCTGGCCGGTGGCGTCCTTCAGAGCGTTTCTCAGCTCTGCGGAATCCTTCTCCAGGTCAATGGCCTTTAACAGTTCCTGAATGGCCTCGGCGCCCATTCCCACGCGGAACGCGCCGTAGCCGTATTTCTCCACCTCATCCCGGTACTCTTTCTCGGAGAGCACCTGTTTCATCTGCAGGGCAGTCTGGCCGGGATCCAGCACAATGTAGGATGCGAAGTACAGCACCTTCTCCAGAGTTCTGGGGGAGATGTCCAGAATCAGTCCCATCCGGCTGGGAATTCCCTTGAAATACCAGATATGGGAAACGGGAGCAGCCAGCTTGATGTGGCCGATCCGCTCTCTGCGGACGCTTGCCTTCGTGACTTCCACGCCGCAGCGGTCGCAGATTACGCCTTTGTAGCGGATTTTCTTATATTTTCCACAATGACATTCCCAGTCCTTCGTCGGTCCGAAAATACGCTCGCAGAACAGACCGTCTCTCTCAGGCTTTAAGGTCCTGTAGTTGATGGTCTCCGGCTTTTTCACCTCGCCGTGGGACCATTCCAGGATCTTTTCCGGGGAAGCCAGGCCAATTTTAATGGCGTCAAATGTCAACGGCTGATAAGTTTCATTTGTCTCAGGCATATATTTACTCCCTTCTGCTTATTCTTCATCATCATAAGAGTCATCGCCGGTCTCGAACGAATCACTGGTGTAGTCGTCGTCCACCTCATCGGAGCCGCTGTCCACATTCACCAGCTCTCCGCCTTTAAACTCCTGCTCCTGATATCCGTAATCGCTGTAGGATTCGTCGCGGTTGTAGTGACGGTCTCCCTCGATAATGGAGCGGAGATCGGTCTCTCCGTAATCGATGTTCTCGGACAGCTCCACTTCCGTGCCGTCGTCCTTCAGCACACGCACATCCAGTCCCAGGGACTGCAGCTCCTTTAAGAGCACCTTGAAGGACTCGGGGATACCCGGCTCCGGAATATTCTCGCCCTTGATAATGGCCTCGTAGGTCTTCACACGGCCCACCACGTCGTCGGACTTCACCGTCAGAATCTCCTGCAGGGTGTAAGCCGCGCCGTAAGCCTCCAGAGCCCAAACCTCCATCTCTCCGAAACGCTGGCCGCCGAACTGGGCTTTTCCTCCCAGAGGCTGCTGGGTAACCAGAGAGTAGGGGCCGGTGGAACGGGCATGAATCTTATCGTCAACCAGGTGATGGAGCTTCAGATAGTGCATGTGTCCGATGGCAACCGGGCTGTCAAAGAACTCGCCGGTCCGGCCGTCGCGCAGTCTCACCTTGCCGTCTCTTCTCAGCGGCACGCCCTTCCAGAGCTCTCTGTGCTCCAGATGGCTTCCCAGGTAATCCATCACTTCCGGTTTCAGAATATCTTTATATTTCTCCTGGAAATCTTCCCAGGTTCCATTTACATAGTCATTGGCCACATCCAGGGTGTCCATAATGTCGTTCTCGTTGGCTCCGTCGAATACGGGGGTGGAGATATTAAAGCCGAGAGCCTTGGCCGCAAGGCTTAAGTGCAGCTCCAGCACCTGTCCGATATTCATACGGGACGGCACGCCCAGGGGGTTCAGCACGATATCCAGGGGACGTCCATTGGGAAGGAAAGGCATATCCTCCACAGGAAGCACACGGGAAACCACACCCTTGTTTCCGTGACGTCCAGCCATCTTGTCACCCACGGAGATCTTTCTCTTCTGGGCAATGTAGATGCGGACCGTCTCATTGACGCCGGGTGACAGCTCGTCGCCGTTCTCTCTGGTAAATACCTTGGCATCCACTACGATGCCGTAAGCTCCGTGGGGCACTTTCAGGGAGGTGTCCCTCACCTCTCTGGCCTTCTCGCCGAAGATGGCCCGGAGCAGTCTCTCCTCCGCTGTGAGCTCTGTCTCTCCCTTGGGAGTTACCTTGCCCACCAGGATATCTCCCGCACGGACTTCCGCTCCGATGCGGATGATTCCTCTCTCATCCAGATCCTTCAGGGCGTCCTCGCCTACGCCGGGCACGTCCCTGGTGATCTCCTCCGGTCCCAGCTTGGTATCCCGGGCTTCCGCCTCATACTCCTCGATGTGGACGGAGGTGTACACATCCTCCTGCACCAGCCTCTCGCTGAGCAGTACGGCATCCTCGTAGTTGTAGCCCTCCCAGGTCATGAATCCGATCAGCGGGTTCTTGCCCAGGGCGATCTCTCCGTTCTGGGTGGACGGACCGTCAGCGATTACCTCGCCGGCCTCCACATGGTCTCCCTTGAACACGATGGGCTTCTGGTTGTAGCAGTTGGACTGGTTGCTCCTGGAGAACTTGATCAGATGGTACACATCTCTGTTTCCATCGGAATCTCTCTTGATGATGATCTCGTTGGAAGCGGAACGCTCCACCACGCCGGCGTTCTTTGCCAGGACGCACACACCGGAGTCCACCGCGGCCTTCGCCTCGATGCCCGTTCCCACCACAGGAGCTTCCGTGGTCAGAAGGGGCACTGCCTGACGCTGCATGTTGGATCCCATCAGAGCACGGTTGGCGTCGTCGTTCTGCAGGAAGGGAATCATGGAAGTCGCCACGGAGAACACCATCTTCGGGGACACGTCCATCAGGTCAATATTTCTCTTCGGGAACTCAGAAGTCTCCTCGCGGAAACGTCCGGATACATTGTTGTGAATAAAGTGGCCTTCCTCGTCCAGCGGCTCGTTTGCCTGGGCCACAATGTAGTTGTCCTCCTCGTCGGCGGTCAGGTATACCACCTCGTCCGTGACGATGGGGTTGGCCGGATCTGTGGTCTTATCCACCACCCGGTAGGGGGCCTCGATGAAGCCGTATTCATTTACTCTCGCGTAAGTCGCCAGAGAGTTGATCAGACCGATGTTGGGACCCTCAGGAGTCTCGATGGGGCACATACGGCCGTAATGAGTGTAGTGAACGTCTCGCACCTCGAATCCGGCACGGTCTCTGGACAGACCGCCGGGGCCCAGGGCGGACAGACGTCTCTTGTGGGTCAGCTCAGCCAGAGGGTTGTTCTGATCCATAAACTGGGACAGCTGGGAGCTTCCGAAGAACTCCTTCACCGCAGCCGTCACCGGCTTGATATTGATTAAGGACTGGGGAGTGATTCCCTCCATGTCCTGAGTGGTCATTCTCTCCCGCACCACTCTCTCCATTCTGGAAAGTCCGATGCGGTACTGGTTCTGAAGCAGCTCGCCCACGGCACGGATCCGCCGGTTGCCCAGGTGGTCGATGTCGTCCGCGTTGCCCACTTCCTCTTCCAGGTGCATATTATAGTTGATGGAAGCCAGAATATCCTCTTTCGTGATATGCTTCGGAATCAGCTCGTGGATATTTCTGTGGATCGCTTCCTTCAGAGCTTCCTGATCGCTGCCGCATTCTTCCAGAATGCCTTTGAGCACCGGGTAGAATACTAACTCTGTCACTCCCGCTTCCTTCGGATCGAAGTCCACATAGGCGGACAGATCCACCATCATGTTGGAGAGAACCTTCTGATTTCTGGTGGGACCCTGTACCCACACATAGGGAACTGCCGCGTTCTGGATTACCGTGGCCAGCTCCTTGTCCACGGTGGTGCCTTTCTCCGCCAGGATCTCGCCGGTGGACGCGTCCACCACGTCCTCAGCCAGCACATGGCCCTTGATCCTGTTCTTGAAATGAAGCTTCTTGTTGAATTTATACCGGCCCACTTTGGCCAGGTCATATCTTCTGGGGTCGAAGAACATGCTGTTTAATAAGCTCTCTGCACTATCAACGGATAAAGGCTCGCCGGGACGGATCTTCCGGTACAGCTCCAGCAGGCCGTCCTGGTAATTGTCGGAAGTGTCCTTTCCGAAACTGGCCAGAAGCTTGGGCTCCTCACCGAACAGATCGATGATCTCCGCGTTGGTGCCGTAGCCTAAGGCACGGATCAGCACAGTCACCGGAACCTTTCTGGTCCTGTCCACACGAACATAAAAAATATCATTGGAATCCGTCTCATACTCCAGCCATGCGCCGCGGTTGGGAATCACCGTGCAGGTAAAGAGCTCTTTTCCGATCTTGTCATGACCGATTCCGTAATAAATACCGGGGGAACGCACCAGCTGGCTGACGATTACACGCTCTGCTCCGTTGATCACGAAGGAGCCGGTATCCGTCATAAGCGGAAGGTCGCCCATAAAAATCTCATGTTCGTTGATCTCATCCTTGTCCTTGTTGCAGAGTCTTACCTTCACCTTCAACGGTGCAGCGTAAGTCGCATCCCGTTCCTTGCATTCTTCGATTGTATATTTCACATCATCTTTGCAGAGCGTAAAATCTACAAATTCCAGGCTCAGGTGCCCTGCAAAATCAGCGATCGGGGAAATGTCATCGAACACTTCCTTTAAGCCTTCATCAAGGAACCACTGATAGGAATCTTTCTGGATTTCGATCAGGTTGGGCATCTCGAGAACTTCTTTTTGTCTCGAAAAGCTCATTCTCACGCTTTTCCCGGACTGAACCGGGCGCATTCTGCTTTTTTCCATTGACGTTTCACCCCTGTTATATTATTCTAATTAGTAGGCATAGTTGTCCCTAGACACACGCCTCCACAATAGTGCACATTTCATATTATCATAGGAAAGTCAAGCTGTCAAGATTTTTTTCTTGCACTTTTCGTCAAAAAATGGTATACTATTGCGGATAGGTTGTCCTATTGGAAATTACACATTGGAGGTAAGTCTCGTGAACGTATTTTGGACAATTCTTACGGTAGTTCTCATCATCGCCGTAATCGTGCTGGTCGTCCTTTATTTCTTAGGAAGGAGGCTGGAGAAGCGCCAGGTAGAATCCCAGGCTATCATGGAGGCTGCGGCTCAGACCGTATCCATGCTCATCATCGACAAGAAGAAGATGAAGTTGAAGGAAGCGGGACTCCCGAAGATGGTTTATGAGCAGACTCCCAAGTATCTGCGGCGCTCCAAGGTTCCGGTGGTAAAAGCCAAGATCGGACCGAAGGTAATGACCCTGATGGCAGACCCGAAGGTATTTGAGGCTCTTCCCGTAAAATCTGAGGTAAAGGTCGTGATGAGCGGCATTTACATAACAGAGATCAAGAGCGTAAGAGGCGGTTCCGTGGTGACTCCGCCGAAGAAAAAAGGCTTTTTTGCCAGATTTAAAAAAGACAAGGATGAGAAGAAATAAAAGCATCGGGATTCCGGAAATCGACGGAATCCCGATGCTTTTATTTTTGTCATGCCTTTATTTCTGTTTTCCGGCCCGGTCTTTCCCCCGGCCCGGCCTCAGCGGCCTGCGGCCGCCCTGGACCTCGCCTCCAGGGCGATCTCACACCGGGAGATCTGCTGGCCGTTCACATCCAGCACATATACCACCCGCACCGTCAGGTCGTCTTCCTCCTGCTCCACCCCGATTTTTTCCGTGGTGATTCCCACCAGCATTTCCCCGTAGGGCGTCCGATAGCTGGACATGATGGTCACGCCCAGGCGGAAAGTCATATGGGCGTGAACCTCTCCCCGCCGGATAATCTCCAGACTGTCCTCCCGGATCTTCACCACATTTTTCACAGGCTCCTTCAGCCCCTCCATCAGCTCGTCGTACAGAAGATAGCGGACGCCGTTCTTTTCATAGTAGCTTCCCGTGGTGACCAGCTCCACGTCGCTGCCCTCCCCGTCCACCATATGAACCCCGCTGATGCTGATGAGCACATCTTTCGTCATTGTCAAAACTCCTCTATCGCGATCTTTTTCGTCTCCTTCACCACTTCCGGGAGAATGGATTTGGCAAAGCTGGTAAATTCCTCCGCCTGATCGCTGACAAAAAACTGATATTTTTCTTCCGGCGTCTTCTCACAGGTCAGCCCCTGTTCCCGAAGCATATTCTTCAGCTCTATGGCCGTCTCGTAAGCCGGGTTCACCAGGGTGACGTTCTCCCCCATGATCTTTCTCAAGGTGCCGCGGATCAGGGGATAATGGGTGCATCCCATGACCAGAGTGTCAATAAATTTTCCCTTCAGCTCCGACACATACCGGGAGGCGATCTCCTCCGTCACTGAATCGTGCCAGAGTCCCTCCTCCACCAGGGGCACAAACAGGGGACAGGCCTTTCCAAACACCTCCGCATCCGGCTTGAACTGCCGGATGGTGTCCCCGTATATGCCGCTTTTTATGGTGCCCGCCGTGCCGATCACGCCGATCCTGCCGTTTCTCGTCACCTGGGCCGCCATGTGGGCGCCGGAGCGCACCACGCCGATAATCGGCACATCCGTCTCCTTCTCCACCGTCTCCAAAGCATAGGCGCTGGCCGTATTGCAGGCAATCACAATGGCCTTCACATTCTGGGTTTTCAGAAAGCGGATGATCTGCCTGGAGTAGCGGATAATGGTATCTTTTGATTTGGAACCGTAGGGCAGCCTGGCCGTATCCCCGAAGTACACAATAGGTTCGTCCGGGATCTGCCGGATGATCTCCCTGGCCACCGTCAGGCCGCCGATGCCGGAGTCAAAGACCCCCACCGGTGAATTTCTGTCTGCCATCGCTTCATCCTCTGTCGTATCTGGCGAAAGCGTGGTCGATCAGCGCCTGCACCAGAGCTTTCTTGTCCATTCCTGCCGCCTCCCAGAGCATGGGGTACATGCTGATGGCCGTAAAGCCCGGCATGGTATTGATCTCGTTGAACACCACCTCGCCGTCTTCCTTTACAAAAAAGTCCACCCGGGACAGGCCGTAGCCGTCCACAGCCTGGAAAATCTCCACCGCATCCTGGCGGATCTTCTCCGCCGCGTTGCCGGGAAGGGGGGGATTCACCACAGTCCGGGACTCCGGATTGTAATATTTCGCCTCAAAATCATAAAACTCCGCAGCCGCCAGAATCTCTCCCACTCCGGAAGCCTTCACCGGCGTCTTTCCGCCGCCGAAGACGGCGCACTCCACCTCGTGGCCCACAATGGTCTCCTCCACCAGGATCTTCCGGTCATGACGGCCGGCCTCCAGGAGCGCCGCCTCCAGCTCTTCTCTGTTCTCCGCCTTGTTCACGCCCTTGGAGGAACCTGCGTTGGACGGCTTGACAAACACCGGATAGGCCAGCTTCGCTTCTACCTTCGCCACCGCAGCGGCCATATCTTTCAGTTCTTCTCTCCGGACCGGCACGTACTCCGCCTGGCGGATTCCCAGATCATCCACGATGATCTTGGTGTACAGCTTATCCATGGAAACAGCGGACGCCAGCACGCCGCAGCCCACGTAGGGGATGCGGGCCAGCTCCAGCAGTCCCTGGATGGTGCCGTCCTCCCCGTAAAGGCCGTGGAGAACCGGGAAAACCACATCCACATGGCGTTTCTCTGCCTGACCGTTCTCCCACAGGATCACACACTGCTCCGTGGCATCGGGGGATATGGCCGCGCCCACTCCGCTCTGTCTCCAGGATCCGTCCTGAATGCTCTCTATGGAATCCGTCTTCACCCAGTGTCCTTCCTGGGTGATTCCGATCAGCAGCACGTCGTATTTCTCCCTGTCGATCTGGGATGCCACATTGACCACAGACATACAGGAAACCTCATGCTCTGAGGACTGTCCGCCGAAAATAACCGCAATCGTCTGTTTCATATTGAATACTCTCCTTAAACTCTTTTCCGCGTCCTGCGCCAAAACAGGCGCAGGGTGTTTATATTATAGCACACCTGGCAACAATTACAATTAGAAACAGGAAATATGAAACGGGTAATTCAGGAGGTTATGATATATGAAACGGACCACATATTCTGTTCTGGGAGCCGTGTGCTTTCTCACCGCTGCCCTTCTTTTTTCCGCAGCCGGAAGGAGCCGGGACGAACAGCTGGCGGCAGAGATCGCCCCCGGCATTCTGCGGTTTCACATTCTGGCGGACAGCAACCGCCGGGAAGACCAGGAGCTGAAGCTGCAGGTGCGGAGTTTTCTGCTGGACCAGATTAACGAAGATCTCTCCTCTCTGGAGGAAAAAGAAGGAAGCGGGCAGTCTCCCGCCGCCGCGAAGGAGGAAACCATCCGCTACATAGAGGAGCATTCCGGGGCCCTGGAGGCCGCGGCGGAGCAGGTTCTGCTGGACGCCGGCTGCAGCTGCCCGGTGAAAATAGAAGTGACGGAAGATTATTTTCCCACCAAATACTACGGGGATATCCGCCTCCCCTGCGGCACTTATCAGGCCGCCCGGGTCACCATCGGCAGCGGCCGGGGGCACAACTGGTGGTGCGTGCTCTATCCCCGGCTCTGCTTTGTCAATGAATCCTGGGCCGTCATGCCGGAAAGTTCAAAAGAAGAGCTGCGGCGCGTTCTGCCGGAAAGGGATTACCGGGCAGTGCTGCGGCCGCAGCTGAAAATCAGCTGGAAGCTGGGGGAACTGTTCTCCTGATCCAGGCCGGGATCACCGGGAACTCTTCTCAATGGCCTCCCACAGGCCGTTTAAATACGCGGCTCCCAGGGCGCGGTCATAAAGTCCGTATCCGGGCATGGCTTTCTCACCCCAGATCATCCGGCCGTGGTCGGGGCGGATGGGGCCGTCAAATCCGATGTCGTACAGAGCTTTCATGATCTCATACATGTCAAAACTGCCGTCGGAGGACAGGTGGGCCGCCTCCTCAAAATTGGTGGGAGAATGGAATTTCAGATTGCGCACATGGGCAAAATAAATTCTCCCCTTCAGGGACCGGATCATGTCCGGCAGGTCGTTCTTTAAGCTGGTCCCGTAGGAACCGGAGCAGAAAGTCACCCCGTTGTGGGGGTTGTCCACCATCTTCATCATCCGCAGGATATTTTCCTTATTGACAATGATTCTCGGCAGGCCGAACACGCTCCAGGCCGGATCGTCCGGGTGGATGGCCATATAGATATCGTAGGTCTCACACACCGGCATGATCCGCTCCAGGAAGTATTTCAGATTCTCAAAGAGCTTCTCGTCATCCACTCCCTTATACATCTCAAACATTTCTTTGATGTGGGCCATGCGCTCCGGCTCCCAGCCGGGCATGACGGTTCCGTTCATATCCCCGGAGATGGACGAAAACATATCTTCCGGATTCAGGGCGTCCACCGCCTCCTGGGTATAGGCGAGGACCGTGGACCCGTCCGGCCGCACCCGGGCCAGCTCCGTCCTGGTCCAGTCAAACACCGGCATGAAATTATAGCAGACCAGATGGATGTCCTCTTTTCCCAGGTTTTCCAGCGTTTCGATGTAATTGTCGATGTACCGGTCTCTGTCCGCCGTTCCCGCCTTGATGGCGTCGTGGACGTTGACGCTCTCGATCCCGGAGATGTGCAGGCCCGCCGCCTCCACCTCCTCCTTCAGCGCCCGGATCCGCTCTCTGCTCCACACCTCTCCCGGAACTGTGTCGTACAGGGTGGTGATCACTCCCGTCACCCCGGGAATCTGACGGATCTGCTCCAGAGTCACGGTGTCAAACTGGCTGCCATACCAGCGAAGTGTCATTTCCATTGTTTTTGCCCTCCTTTTTCTTGCTCAGCCCTCTGCTGCGGGTATCTGTTCTTTTCATATCGCAGATTCCCCCGGTTGTCAATGATTTTATGGCCCTCTCATGAGACGGCTGCAGCGGAAGCGGGTTCTTCACGAAAAAACTCAGGCGGACCCGCCTCTGATGACAGCGAATCCGCCTGAGTGAAAAATTATGATAATCCCTTTGATTTATCCCTGCTGCCCGCTGCTCTCCGTGGACGTGACTGTCACGCCCTTTACCTGCCATAAGTAATCCTCATAGGCCTTGCGGAGACTGATGTCCGCAGACAGCTTTGCGCTCTGGGCCTGCAGGTAGGTCAGCTCGCCCTGGAGATATTCCAGGCGGCCTACCATGCCCAGCTGATATTTCTGGTCCAGAGCAGCCTTGTCGTTCACCGCCTTCTGCCAGGCAGCGTCCACCCCGTCCCAGGACGTCCTCTGCTGCTGCAGGGTCTCATAGAGGCTCTCCATGGCAATGCAGACGGAAGCTTCCGTATCCTGCAGGTTCCGATCTCTCACATTCTGCTTGACCGTGCTGGTGGCACGACTCTCATGGCGGAGGGAAACCAGGTCGTAGTTGTTGTTCACCGCCCGCTCCGTGTCAGAAGCCACGTCCACAGAATCAATGGCTTCCAGATCCGGCTCCGGCACAGCCCCGATGGTAATATCCGCGTCGTAGTCCCAGCCGGTCATCAGACAGATGCTGCTCTTTAAGCTGGCGCGGCTGTCCTGGGCGGACTTCAGACCCGCCTGAGCCGATGCCAGACTGTTGGCCGCGGATTTCACATCCGCATCCGTGGCCATGCCCAGGCTCTGCTGGGTGAGGGCGGAGTCATAGGCCGCCTGGGCCAGCTCCACCCCTTTTTCCGCCACCTGGCACCCCAAGTCCAGCTGGGCGTAGCCCTGCACCATCTGCTGAACCGCTCTGGTGAGCATATCCTCCGCTGAGACAATACTTCTCTGGGTGGACATACGCTCCGACTGCTCCACCACATCCTTGTACTGGTTGGCCAGCGCATTCATGATCTGGGCGTTCATCTCATAGGTGGCGTAGGCCTGCAGATCTCCGTCATCCTCCGCCTTGTCCGCCTCCCGGCGCAGCTCTGCCGCCCGGTCCTTGTATTCCGTCATTCCGTTGCGGTACACCGAGAGGGAATCGTCCATGGTGATCTGGGCCTGCTGCATGCTGGGATTGAACAGAGATACCAGGGCACGGATCTCATTGTACTCCAGAGTGTCGTCCAGAAGCTTTTCCTGGGTGGCCTCGTCATAATCCGACAGAGAGGCGGCCATGGCTGCCGCCGGGGAAGAAACCGCCATCACTGCGGCTACTCCCAGGCAACAGAGAGAAAACTGCGTTCTTTTCATCACAAATCCCCCTTCCTAGCTCAGGGTCAGGCTGCCCTTCAGGACCCAGTCATAGGCATCCATGGCCGCCTGAAGAGACAGCTCCTGAATGCGGAAATCTGCCTGGCTCTGAACGTAGGTGTTCTGGGCCTGAAGGTACTCCAGGCGGCTGACCATGCCCAGATCATACCGGGTCTGGGTGGCTGCCATGTTCTGCTCCTCCAGAGCCAGGGCGGACTGGGCCTGATTATAGGAATCTCTGGCCTGGAGAACCTGGTTGTAGAGATCTGTCAGACCGGAGGCGATCTTCTGCTCGTCATTGGCGATGGTCTGCCTTGCGATCTGCTGATTGGCCGCGTCATCCGTATTCTCTAAAGTGCGCTTGTCGATCATCAGGGTGTAGTTCGTCTCCAGAGCCTTCTCCAGATCCGTCTCCGGATTCATGGAATCGATCCTGGTCACATCCACCTGGGGCATGGGAGCAATCTCCGGCTGGGAATTGTAGGCCCATCCGGTCATCACCTGAAGGTTCTGCTTCACAGACTGGATGCTGCTCTGGATGGAGATGATCCCCGCCTCCGCCGTCTTCACCGCCTCCTGGGCGGTGAGCACGTCGTTGTTTGTGGCCATTCCCAGGCTGGCCTGGGTCTGCACAGCCTGGAGAGAGGCCTCCGCCAGCTCTTTTCCCGACTGAGCCGTCTTTAAGTTCTCCTGGAGCTGGTAGTACTGATTCATCAGGTTCTGGGCGGTGCTGGATAAGGACGCCTCCACCTGGTCGTACTGCCACTTGATAATCATGCCGTCAGACACATTGTCATCGGCCATTTTTTCCATCTGCCGGGCCTGGGCCTGAGCAGTCTCCGCCGCAGAGTACAGCATGGCATATCCGCTGTCATCCTCGGAAGGCCACTCAATGCTGTCATAGAGCGTCTGGGCTGCCTCCCGGTAGTCGTCGGCGATCTCATTGGCGTCCTTTCCCCGGTAATCATCATAGGAAACCATATTGTTCTGAACCGTGGAGTTGTACTCGTGGATCAGATCGGGAATCTCTTCGTATTCCAGAGTGTTGTCCCGCAGGGCAGCCCATTCTTCCGCTGTCCTGGCAAACTCAGGACTGGCCGCCAGCACAGTGGCCGGCGCGCCAGCCGCCAGGGCCGCCGCCAGGGAGGCGGACAAAAAGCCCAGTCCGGCACGTCTCATTTTCATTCTATTTCCTCCTCGTATTAATCGTCATTCCAGACCACCTGCTTTTTCTGACGGTTCATCAGCGTGTAGTAAACCGGCAGCATCAGCAGGGACAGAATGGTGGAAGCAGTCAGTCCGCCCACGTTTACCAGGGCCAGACCCTGCATCATCTCTCCGCTGCCTCCATAGGCCAGACACATGGGCACCATGGAGATTACTGTCGTCAGTGTGGTCATCAGGATGGGACGAAGTCTGGTGGCTCCTGCCTCAATCAGGGCCGTCTTCATATCCATCTCTCTTCTGTACTGGTTCACCGTATCCACATAAAGGATTCCGTTGTTTACAACGGTTCCGGCAAGCATCAGGAATCCCAGCAGGGACGGCATACTGATGCTGGCGTCCGCGATCCACAGGAATCCGAAAGCTCCGATCAGGGAGAAGGGGATGGTGGTCATAACCATGAAAGAGAACTTATAGGACTCAAACTGAGCCGCCATAACCACGAACACCAGGAACACCGCGATGGCGATGGCCTGAATCAGAGCAGTAAACTCTTCCACCATCATTTCATCCACCGCGTTGGCAGCTGTGTGGATGCCTGCCGTCATGTTGGGGTTCACCACCTCGGTGGCCAGCGCCTGTCTGGCAGCGGTCCGGTTGGAATTGGCCTGATCGGTGTAGTCCGCGGAAATGGTCACCTGATACTGTTTATCCGAACGGACAATGCTCTGGGGGCTGTCCTCAAACACCACATCCGCCACATCGGTCAGAGCCACGCTCTGGCCCATGGCATTGGTGAGCACAATTCCCTGCACCTGATCGATGGTCTTGTACTCGTCCTTCGGGTACTCCACCATAACGCTCACGTCCTCGCCGTCCACTTCGAGAGTGGTGGCCTCCACGCCGGAGAGCATGTTGTTGACCGTGGCTCCGATCTGAGCCGGAGACAGGCCTTCCGCCGTGGCCTTAATGGGATCCACGTTGATCTTTACCAGAGGCGCAGAGTTTTCCAGAGTAGAATGTACATCCGTCACATCCGTCCGGTTCTGCATCTGCTCCACGATCCGGTTGGACGCCGCTTTCAGCTCATCGTAATCCGTGCTCTCCAGGATGAAGTCCACGGAATCGTTGCTGGTGGTCATCATACTCATGGTGGACGACACCTCCGCCGACGCGTTGCAGTCCGCAAAGGTGGCCAGATGGCGGTTCCACTCTCTGGCGATGTCGTCGGTCTCTCTGGAACGATCATCCTTCAGGTAAGCGGTGATGGAAGCGCCGGATCCGCCGGTTAAGCTGGTCATGCCGGATCCGCCGTAGGAAAGGCTGTAGGAATCCAGATCCGGATCCTGGGTGATATACGCCTCCACCTCCCGGAGAATGGCGTCCGCCCGGTCCAGGGTAAGTCCCGGCCGCATATCCACGGTTACAGCGATCTGTCCCTCATCCACCTCGGGAATCAGCTCAAACCGCAGCTGCGTCGCAGCCAGAATGGAGAGAGCCAGCAGACCGATGGTGGTAAACATAACGGTTTTCTTCCTGGGAAGAAGTTTTTCCATGATTCTGCGGTAGCCGTTCTGCAGCCAGCGCACCCATCCGGAAAGGGGAGCCGTCTCCTTCTCCTTCGGACGGTAGAACATATAGCACAGGGGCACCACCGTCATAGCGGACACCAGGGATGCCACCATACAGAACACGATGGTGAAACCCAGAGGTTTAAACATCTGTCCGGAAAGTCCGTCCAGGAATGCCAGGGGCAGGAACACCACGCAGGTGGTGGCGGTGGAGCCGATGATGGAGTTGATCACCACGCCGGTTCCGTCCAGGGCCGCCTTATAGTATTCTTTCAGTCCCACTTTGTCCGTGGCCCTGAAGCAGCTCTCCAGTACTACGATGGAGTTATCCACCATCATTCCTACGCCCAGCACCAGGCTTCCCAGGGTGATTACGTTCAGGGAGAAGCCCATCAGGCTCATCAGGATCAGAGCCGACAAAATAGAGATGGGGATGGACGTACCTACGATCAGAGACGCCTTGATCTCTCCGAAGAACAGCAGAATGATCACCATGGAGATAATAACTGCCATGATCATGGTCTGGTATACGGATGACAGGGAGGACTGAATGTTGTCGCTGGCGTCATAGATCGTGGTCACTTCCAGTCCGGGGGTATTGGCCACCAGCTGGCTGACCGTCCGGTTTACATCGTCCGCCATCTCCATGGCGCTGGAGTCCTGCTGCTTCTGCAGGGAGACGGTCATGGTATCCTGGCCGTTGTACCGGCCGATGGCTGTGGCGTCGTCCAGGGCGTATCCCACATTGGCCACATCCTCCAGATAGATCACATCGCCGCTTCCCACCGTGATGGGAATGGATTTTAAGCTGTCCACCGTATCAAATTCCATACCGGTGGTCACAGACAGGCTCTGATTGCCCACCTCTGTGGACCCGGCCGGGTAGGACAAACTGGAGCTGGCCAGAGCCGTCACCAGGGAGTTCATGGAGAGGTGGTACTGATTCAGCTTCTCCGGTATGATCTCCACCTGAATGTACTGTTCCTGTCCGCCGCTGGTCTCAATGTTAGCCACAGAAGAAAGTCTCTCCAGTTCCGGCACCAGCTCGTCGTTGACATAGTTGTAAAGGTTGTTGGTCTCGCTGTTGTTGACGGACAGCATCATGCTGGCCGTATCGTTGATGTTGAAAGAAATAATGCTGGGAGTGTCCACGTCGTCCGGCAGATCCAGATTATCTATCTGTTTTTTTAGATCGTCATAGGACTGATCCATATCTGTGCCGTACTCATACTCCAGCAGCACCATGGACATATTTTCTGCGGAATAGGAGGTCACGCCGTCAATTCCGCTCAAGGTTCCCACCGCGTCCTCAATGGGCTTTGTCACCAGTTCCGTCACATCATCCGGGCTGGCTCCGGGATATACAGCGGCAATTACCATCATGGGCATATCCATAGCCGGCATCAACTCCATTTTAGAGGAGAACACCGACATCAGTCCGAATACAATCAGACAAAGAATCACCAGCACCGTTGTAACGGGCCGTTTTAATACTGCTTTTGTCAAACCCATATTATCCAGTCCTCCTTACTGCTCGTCTGCTGATGTCTCTTCTGTCTGCTGAGTCTGGGTTTCCCCGGCTGCGACTTCGCTTTCCAGGGTGGCCGGAGCTCCGTCATACAGCTCCGAGTTCCAGGTCGTCAGGACCAGTGTGCCGGCGTCAATCCCGGAAAGGATCTGCGCCTTCTCCGAATCATAAATTCCCACCTCTACGGGCACTTTGTGGATCGTACCGTCTTCATATGTATAAACGTAGGAGTCGCCTCCCTCGTAATAAATCGTATCTACGGGGAGAGTCATCACATTGTCCGCCCTGTCAGACACCACTGACAGTTTCACCGTCGTTCCAGTGGCCAGATCCTGGGCTCCCGGCAGGGTGCCTTTCACATTGAACAGGCCCGTGGCGGCGTCCACCATGGTGCTCACCTCAGTGATGGTACCGTCGTACTCATTGTCCCCCTTCTCCACTTTCAGGGGATCTCCAGCCGCCAGTCCGGAGGCGATCTTCTCGGGAACGGCGAAATTCACCATCATTCCCTCACCGCCGGAGATCACGCATACGGGAGCCGTCTGGGAGATCATGTCGTGGACCTCCGGGCTGAAGCTCTCAATCACTCCCGCGATAGGTGCCGTGATGGTGGTGTACTCCGCCTGGGTGTCATAGTTTAACTTCGCCGCGTCGTACTGCAGCTGAGCCTGCTGGGCCGCGGAAGCAGTCTGCTCGTAGGTCTGGGCAGAGATATCTCCGCTGGCGTAAAGGGCCTGCATCCTGGCAAGGTTGGTCTGGGCGTCATTTAAGGCCACCTGAGCCGTCTCCATGGAAATTCTGGCGCTGTCCAGCTGACGGTTGTCAATTTTTAACAGCGCCTGGCCTTCCTGCACATGGTCGCCGGTCTTCACATAGACCTCCGTCACCTCCCCTGCCAGCTTCGGGATTACCGACACCATATCGGAAGGCTGAATCGTACCTGTCAGCTCCCGGTAAAGGGTGATGCTTCCCGTCTGGGGCGCCTCCGCCTGCACCACCGGGGGCTGGGCGGGATCCGCCGTCTCTGCCGGCTTTAAAAACCGGGGTACAATCAGCAGTGCCAGTACCCCCACTACAACAATTCCGGTTATGATTTTTGCACTCTTCTTCATAATGTCCTCCTGTTTAACTTTCTTTGTGCTTTAATACTCCATTTTTTAAAAAATCCATCTTTCTGAAAAATGACCACTCTACCGATTCGATTGATTCCTTATCTTTATACCTTTGGGCAAAGGCCATGAGAATGGCAAGCATACACATTTCAATGAGCACCCGGAACTCTTCCAGGCTTTCAACCCGCAGCTGGCTTTTATCCACCTGCTCATACATCCACTCATCCATCTTCTTGCCGTCTCCGCCGCTTTCCCGGAGTATTTTCACAAACTTTTCCGCTTCCGCATAGGTAAGAACATTCTGAAAAAGTCTGGCCAGCCGGCCGCTGTAATCCCTGTAGAGCACCTGGTGGAACAGCTCCGCCACCATCTTCCAGAAATCCCCTCCGCTGTCCACCAGAGTTTCTCTGCAGAAATCCTGATACTGCCGTTTCGTATCCTGAAATATATAACGAAGCACATCCATTTTATCTTCAAAATACGTGTAAAAACTGCCTCTGGAAATTTCTGCATTTTTTATGATCTGGTTGATGGACACCTTATCGAAGGGCACTCTGGAAAACTCATCCACAGCCGCTCTGAGGATTGCCGTCTTTTTCTCATCCGGAAGCCTGAGAAACCGTTCGGTAGGCATTTTCTCTCCCCGCTTTCTATCTGTATATTCGGTCCTGCCGCCGCGTTACAGGAATTTGTAAATCCTGTATACAGCATTCGGGTGACAACCTGTCACTTATTGTAATGACAACCTGTCACTATGTCAATTCACCTTCTTCATCTTTTACACTTTTTTTATATTCAGAAGCCTATCCTCTTATGGTTAAGATTTTGTCTGAGTTCTGTTTGACTTTTATTAAAACGCAGAAAGAGACGGCCGCCAGCGGTCTCCCGCCTCTGCCGTCTCTTTCTCCCGTCCATGCCGGTCCCCCGGCGCTGCGCCCGGATCAGGCCTTCTGGCTGTCCAGCAGCTCCTGAAGGGCCTCATCGCTTTCGTCCACCCAGACGTCCTCCTCGTCCGCGTTCAGCCCCAGGTACTCTGCCAGACGCCGTTCGTCGTCGCTCTCATTCCACTCCTCAATGTAGCGATCAATCTCCTCAAAAGGAATCTCCCCCGCCAGGTATCTCTCCTTAAACGTCATCCGTTCTCCTTCTCCGTGATATTTTTCGCCACGGTGATCTCCTGATTGTCAATATGCTCCCTCATGGCCTCCTTGGCATCCGCCACCTTCCGCTCCCGGACGGCCTTCAGAATCCGCTCGTGTTCCAGGATCAGAATCTTTCTCTTATCCTCATCCTTAATATATTCCAGGCGGTAGCGGTACATCTGCTCCCTCAGGTTGTTCAACATCTGGATCAGCTTCGCGTTCTGGGTGCCCTCGTAGATCACATCGTGATAGTGCTCGTCCGTCTCCGCGATCTTCATGGCGTCTCCCTCGGAAATGGCCGCCTTAAAATCGTCCTGAGCCTTCTGGAGATTGTCAATGTCCTCCTCCGACATTCTCTGGCAGGCCAGCTCAATGGCCAGCTCCTCTAAGGCACGGCGCACCTCCAGCACGTCCCGCAGGCTTCTGGCAGATATTTTGGCCACCTCCGCCCCTTTTCTCGGGATCATGAGCACCAGTCCTTCCAGTTCCAGTTTCCGGATGGCCTCGCGAATGGGGGTTCTGCTCACGCCCAGGCGCTCCGCCAGCTGGATCTCCATAAGCCTCTCGCCCGGCTCCAGCTCTCCCTTTAAAATTGCCTGCCGCAGGGTGTTGAATACCACATCCCGCAGAGGCAGATATTCATTCATCGTAACCTTTAAATTATAGTCCATTGGAAACCTCCCTGTTATTGAAAAAATTGGTGAGATAAACCTGCTTGATCCTGCCGGAAAGCCGACCGTTTTTCAGCGCCCAGTAGGCCTTCTTTGCCGCCCTGACATCCTCAAACAGGCCGAAAACTGTGGGGCCGCTGCCACTCATCATGGCGTTTAACGCCCCATACCGCTTCATAACGCTCTTGATCTCCCCGATCACCGGATACCGCTTCTCTGTCACCAGCTCCAGAACATTTCCGAATTTTCCGGCCATGGCCTTCAAATCCCCCCGGCGTATGGCTTCCACCAGACCGTCGATATCCGGGTGGTCCTCCGGCCGCAGCTCGTTGGCGTGAAGATTGGCATACACCCACTTCGTGGACACGCTGATGCCCGGCTTTGCCAGCAGCACCCAGCACTGGGGCACCGGCGGCAGGGGCGTCAGAATCTCGCCGATGCCCTCGGAGAGAGCGGTCCCTCTCATCAGACAGTAGGGCACGTCCGCCCCGATCTTCACTCCCCGCTCCTTCAACTGGTCTAAGGACAGCCCCAGCCCGTACATGCGGTTGACTCCAAACAGCACCGCCGCCGCGTCGCTGCTGCCGCCAGCCATGCCTGCGGCCACCGGGATCATCTTCTTCAGACGGATATCCAGGCCGCCGGGCAGGTCAAATTCCTGTCTCAGCATCTCGGCCGCTTTCCACACCAGATTATTCTGATCGTTGGGCAGATAATAAAGATTGGTCTCCACCCGGATTCCTTCCCGGTCGGACGTCCGCAGGTCGATGCTGTCGTAAAGACCCACCGTCTGCATCACCATCTTCACCTCATGATACCCGTCTTCCCGTTTTCGAATCACATCCAGCCCCAGATTGATCTTTCCGCGGGCCTTCAGTCTCATGCGCGTTATCATAGGCACACCACCTGATTGTATTTATACATTATTTTGTATACAATATATTATATCCCATAGAAAGGAAAAGCACAAGCGTTTCCCGCCGATTTTTTCAATTTCCGGCAATTATTTTTCTATCTTCGCCTCTTTTGGCGGCCAAAACAGATAAAAATAACCATTTTCTTCCATTTTTCCGGAAAAACCCAGCTTTTCTGCCAGCCGCAGAGAGGCCAGGTTGTCCTTTCGGATCCTGACGTACACCGGCAGAGCCAGCTCTTTCTCCTCCCAGGCCAGGGCCGCCTGACAGCCCTCCAGCCCGTATCCCATCCTTCTCCAGGGCCGGAAGATGTGGTATCCCAGCTCCAATCCTTCCCGGCCGTCCTCCGGCGGAGCGAATCCGATTTTCCCCACCAGGCGGCCGCTCTCCTTCTCCACCGCCGCCCAGATGCCGTACTGGCTGATCCCGTACTGGCAGCGGATGTAGGCTCTCAGCTTTTCCCTGTCCGCAAACACTTCATCTCCCGGTCCCAGGCATTCCTCCCGGGGCACCTGTTCACTGTCTTCCTCCCCAAACTCCCGGATCAGCAGCCTTCCGGTCTCCCGGATCGTCCAGGGAAGGCCCAGTTTTCTCCTCGCCACCCGCTCCAGAAACTCCCCGTCCGCGTCCGCCGGGTCCTCCACCGCGAAGGCGGAGGGGAGAAATTCTTCCCGGTCCCCGTTCCACACAGCGACAGAGGCCCTCCCGGCCGCATCCGCGGCCAGAAGAGCCTCCCTCTCATCGGAAATCACGACTGTGCGGCTGATGCCGTCCACCACGATCGTCCGTTCTTCCCTCATATCCTATTCCTCACACCTTCTTAGGCTCCGGATAGTCCACGCCGAAGGTCTCCACCGTCATCTTTTTGATCTTCTGCTCTTTCATGGGACGGTCGCTGTAATCCGTTCTGCACTCGGCGATCCGGTTCACCCCGTCCATGCCTTCCGTCACCTTGCCGAAGGCGGCGTAGGAGCCGTCCAGATGGGGAGCGTCCTTGTGCATAATGAAGAACTGGGAGCCGGCGCTGTCCGGATTCATGGCTCTCGCCATGGACAGAACTCCCGCCGTGTGCTTCAGCGGATTGCGGAAGCCGTTCTGGGAGAACTCGCCTTTGATGGCGTAGCCGGGATCGCCCATTCCCGTTCCCTCCGGGCAGCCGCCCTGGATCATAAAGTTCCGGATGACCCGGTGAAAGGTCAATCCGTCGTAATAGCCCTTCTTAATCAGGCTGATAAAATTGTTCACCGTGTTGGGAGCAATATCCGGGTACAGCTCCGCCTTTATCACATCTCCGTTTTCCATCTCAATGGTCACAATAGGATTTGCCATAATGATTTCTTCCTTCCTTTCCCACACCTCCGGACCCGGAGGCGCTTCTTTCCGTCAAGTATAACATTTCCTCCAGGACGGCACAACTGAAAATTGCTTTCGTTCATATTTTGTTCAAAATATATTAAAAAACCATTTACACAATCAACATTTTTTCTTCATGATTCCCGGCTATACTACAACCATAGACAGCGAGAGCTGCTATGAATTACAAGATTTTTTTCATAATACTTGGGCTGATTTTTATCAGCTCTCCTCCCTTTTTTATAATATGAATCCGGGCGGCGCGGGCCTCCCGGATTTCTTCGTCTATCTGTTATGTTCCTTTCCCGGCAGTCTCCGCCTAAGCGGATCCTGCCCCTCACATCCGCAGCCCTATGTAGATCATGTACACGGCGTACAGGGCCACCAGGATCACTCCGTGAATCCTGGTATACCGCATCTTCCGCCTTCCCATCGCCCAGCACAGACAGCTGACCAGAATCAGACAGATCAGATCATAGACCGTGGATACAGTCACCGGAACCGGGCTCAGCAGGCCGGAAATCCCCAGAATCAGCAGAATGTTGAAAATATTGGAGCCGATCACGTTGCCCAGAGCCAGACCGTTTTCCCCTTTTCTGGCTGCCACCATGCTGGTCACCAGCTCCGGCAGGGAAGTTCCCAGGGCCACCACCGTCAGACCGATAAGGTTTTCACTGAGGCCGAAGGCCTCCGCGATGGCGCTGGCGCTGCTCACTACCAGACTGCTCCCCGCCACCACCGCCACCAGTCCGCCGATGATGTACACAGTGCTCAGAAAAACTGAAAGCTCCCGTTTTGCCGGCTCCGCCGTCCTTCTCTCCTCAGCCGCCGACCGGAAGATCCGGTAGAGGAAATATCCGAACAGAGCAAGGAGAATCACCCCGTCCACCCGGCCGATCTTCCGGTCAAAGGCGACAAGGGCCAGGGCGATCACCGACACCGCAATGGAGTAGAAGAAATCCCCGTTCATAACCTTCCGGTCCGCCGGCATCTCCGCCACCATGCAGCTCAGGCCGATGACCACCAGCAGGTTGAACATATTGGAACCGATCACGTTGCCCAGGGCAATCCCGTTGTTGCTGGTCAGGGACGCGGTGACGCTCACCGCCAGCTCCGGCGCGCTGGTGCCGAAGGCCACCACCGTCATCCCGATGATCACTCCGGGCACCCGCAGAAGCTTTGCCGCCGACGAGCTGCCCTCCACAAAATAATCCGCACCTCTGACCAGCAGCGCAAAGCCCACAATCAGCCAAAGATAAACCGTTGCCATATTTTCCTTCCTCTCATGCAGTAAGACATTCCTCTAAAATGAAAAAAACGAGGCTCTTTACGCACTTTAATAGCGCGATCAAAGTCTCGCTTATTATATGTACGCCGAGTTAAACCTAACTGTGATGACGGCCATACACAACATTTCTCAATGGAAGCTACTCCCTTTTATCAAATCAAAAGTATACTGAAAAAAACGCCGCCTGTCAAGGAATGTTTTTCGCCACCTCCCGGCGCAGAAGGAACAGAGCCAGGAGGTTTGGCAGGGCCATCAGGCCGTTCCAGATATCGGAGAGCTGCCACACCGTGTCCAGCTTTGCCAAGCATCCCAGAAAGATCGCGTTCAGGTAAAACAGCATGTAGAGCCGGTTTCCCGTCCTCACCGGCAGCCCGGTCTTCAGAATCAGATAGGAAAACGCCTGTCTCCCCATATAAAACCAGGCGGTGAGGGTGGCAAAGGCAAATACGATCATGGACGCCGACACCAGATACTCCCCCGCCTTCCCCAGCCTGGCGGAGAAGCTGTAGGCCGTGAGGGCCGCCCCGTCCACTCCGGGCGCCTGCCCTCCCCCGGCAGCCAGAAGGATCACCAGGGCAGTGAGGCTGCAGATGACAATGGTGTCGAAAAACACCTCAAACATGGCCCACATCCCCTGTTTTTGGGCGTCCCCGCCGTCGGCCGCCCCGTGAAGGATGGCCAGCGTTCCCAGACCGGCTTCGTTGGAGAACACTCCCCGGGACACTCCGTACCGCAGACTCCGGCTCACCAGGTAACCCGCCGTTCCCCCCGCCGCCGCGGCCGGCTCAAAAGCCGACTTTAAAATGGCGGCGAATACTCCGGGCAGACGGTCGTACCAGGAGAGGATCACCGCCAGGGAAAAGAGAATATAGATCCCGGATGCGGCGGGCATGAGCTTTCCGGAGACCGCGGCGATTCTTTTCGTGCCCCCGGCGATCACCAGCCCGGTGAGGACAGTCACCGCCGCGGCCGCGGCCGCCGGCGGAACCGAAAAGCTGTAAGCCGCCGTCTCCGCCACGGAATTTGCCTGGACCATGCTGCCCATGCCCAGGGAGGACATCATGCAGAAAAAGGCATAGACCAACCCCATTCCCGGGAGCTTCAGCCGGTCTTCCAGGTACACCATGGGGCCGCTGATCCACATATTTCCCTCCCGCCGCCGGTAGCGGACCCCCAGATAGGCCTCCCCGTAGGCGGTCATCATGCCGATAAGCGCCGAGATCCACATCCAGAAGATGGCGCCGGGGCCGCCCGCCGTCAGGGCGGTGGCCACCCCCACAATGTTGCCCGTCCCGATGGTGGCCGCCAGTGCTGTACAGGCGGTCTGAAAGGAGGTGATCCCTCCGCCGGACTTTTCCCTCTCTCCCCGCCACAGACTGCCTCCCGTCTCCCCCCACCACAGGGAAAATTTCCGCAGCTGGAAACATCTGCCAGCCGCGGTAAAATAGATTCCCATGCCCAGAAGGGCCGCCAGCATCCACGGTCCCCAGACCAGCTCCTGCAGTCTGTGTATCATCCGCTCACTTCTTTCCATCGCTTTTCTATCGCATTTTATGAACGGTTGTGCTATACTTATTCACATAAGAATACTTTTTCAGAAACGAGGGATTTCTATGCCTGGTTTTACCACTCATTACATAATGGGTATGAAAGCTTACAATGATATGCGGTATCAGCCGCTGAAGCATATTATCGCAAAATACCGCTGGCTTTACCAGCTGGGGCTTCAGGGACCGGATATCTTTTTCTATAATATCCCCATTCTGCGCCACCGGGATTACCGGAACGTGGGCGCTTACATGCACGAGCACCATGTGAACGACTTTTTCCGCTGTTATCTGACCCATCTGGGGGATTTGAAGTCCAGACAGCAGCGGGAGCAGGGCATCTCCTACCTGGCCGGCTTTCTCTGCCACTACGTGGGGGACTCCATCTGCCATCCCTATGTGTACGGCAGAATCGGATATGACATCAGCAATCCGTCCACCCACCACCACGGGCAGCACGCCTCCCTGGAAAACGACATCGACGCCCTTCTCCTTCAGAAGTATAAGAAAAAGAAGCCGTCCCAGTTTAACCAGGCGGCCACCATCTGCCTGAACGCCCAGGAGACCCAGTTTATCTCCCGTTTTCTGTCCTCCTGCATCAATGAGACCTATTATCCCATCACCTACCGGAACAATTTCCAGGTGACGCCCCGCATGGTGCACCGCTCCATCCTGGCCATCCGCTTCGGCTGCCGCACCCTGGCAGACAAATCCGGCAGGAAAAAGAACAGCATTCAGTTTGTGGAATCCATTTTCCTGAAAAATCCCATCGCTTCCACCAAGCTGGTAACCGATGAGGTGTCCAACCCGAGAAAGTGCCTGAATCTGGACCGGGAGATCTGGTGCAACCCCTGGGACAAATCCCTGGCTTCCAACGCCACCTTCCCGGAGCTGTTCCACCAGTCCCTGTCCAAGTGCAGTCTGGTCTACTACCTGCTGAACAAATGCCTCACCTCCAAGGTGCCTTTGGAGGAACAGGATTTCCACCTGCTGTTAAAAGAGCTGGGAAACCACTCCTACCACAGCGGACTGGATGTGACCGATTAAAGATATCTGAAAAAGGACAGGCCGCCGGCCTGTCCTTTCCTGACGGGGAGAGCCTTCCAGCTCTCCCCGTTTCTTTTTATTCTATGATCTGATCCCCGTCCTTGATGCAGTAGTTCTGAGTCACGCCCAGCTTCTCCATCCAGCTCCTGGTCTCCAGCGTTCTCCAGGGACCGCTGCCCGGGCCGCCGCCGTTGTCATTGTCCCACAGCCACTGGGGAGCGGGCCACAGACAGATCTTCGGCCTCACCACCTGGTAGAAATTCTCTCCCACCCCGTTCTGACCGTGATGGGCCATCTGGACGATGTCGCAGGTGATATCCGCTCCGCTCCACTCCTGAAGCAGCAGATCCCCTCCGTTTAATCCCAGGTCTCCCAGGAACAGGATCTTCCTGCCGTTTACCGTGACCATATAGGCCACGGAAGCGTTGTTTCCGCTGTCCACGGAGAGGAGGTAGCGCCGGTTCATCACCATGACGGACGCGTCTCCCACCTGTATCTGGGTTCCTTTCTGGATATCGCTGTGCAGTTTTTCCGCCGGCACCTTCCCGATGGCGGACATGAAAGCCGCCGCCGTCTGGGCCCTGGTGGGGTCGTTCTCGTCATACCACTCCTGGGACGCCACGGAATAGTAGATCCCGTCGATCTCCAGAGGGCACTCCTCCATATTCAGAATGGTGGTGAGCGCTCCCACATGATCGTTGTGCAGGTGGGTAACCAGCCAGGCATTTACCCGGCCGCCCAGAGACTGCACGGTCTCAATGAGATGGGGCGCATCCTCCGGGGTTCCCCCGTCCACCACGATCACGCTTCCGTCTTTCGTCTGGATCACGCAGGAGAGCATCTGACTGGCGCTCTGGTTGGCCAGCAGCATAAGCCTGGCGCCTCCCAGGTATTTCTCCTCCGCCGGCGTCTGCGCAGCCTGGGAAACACCGCTGCCGGAATCCGCCGAGGCGGCGTTTCCTCCTGCGGCGTTCTCCGTCTGACCGGCGCTCTCTCCCGCCGCGGCAGTCTCCGCCCGACCGGCGCTCTCTCCCGCGTCAGTCCCCCCAGTCTCCATCGCCGCCGGCGGCTGAACGCCGTTTAACGCCTGAAGGGGAAGGGCCGCCGAGGGGCCCTCCGGCAGGGACATCAGTTCAAATCCGCTTTTTTTCATTTCCAGCCCATCCGGCAGGTCATAGGAACCGCCGCTCTTTACCCCGGTGAGCAGCAGCAGGCCCATGGCCGCCAGAATGGCTGCGTAAATTCTCCGCCCCCGCATATCCGCTTACTCCTGGGCAGCCGCAGACTGGGCAGCCGTCTCCCCGTTTCCGGAGCTGATGGTCTGGTAGGTTCCGTCCTCGTTCTGCACGGCGGTCTCCCACTCGGCGCTGGTGTAGTTGGGCTCCACCGGCCGCTCCTGTCCGGGAACGATGGCGTCGTCCACCAGCCAGGTGCTCTCATCATCCACCGTGCTCTCCGGCATCACGTAAATCCACACCACATTCTCCTGGGAGAATTTTCCGTACATGCTGGTTCCGTCATTCTTATAGGAAAAATCCTGGGTTGCCACGCTGTCGTTTAACGCCTTGATAATAGCTGTGGCGTAGCTGGCCGCCTCCTCCTTGGTGACTCCGTCCTGTACGGTTATCATCATGTAGGCGTTGCCGTCCTCCACATAAAAATCTATATTTTCTCCGTAGGGATAATCGTCAGATCCCACGAATTCCTCATCCAGCTCATCCTGTACCTGTCCCCAGTCGATCTGAATTCCCTCCACGATTCCGGTCTCCGGAACTGCAGAACCATTCTGCGGATCTACGATATTGCTCTCTGTACAGCCGCTGAGCAGGAGCGCGCATCCAATGGCAATCAGTATTTTCTTCATCTGTCTGTTCCTCCTTTTTTCTGCTTTCGCTATTATATCGGATGTCTTCGTTTTTTTATAGGGGTTTTTAAAAAAAGTCAGAAAATCTTCACATTTTCCCCCTTGATTTTTCCATGGGGCAATGATAATATGTTCAATATAAATTATTTTTTAATATTTTTGAACAATCAGGAGGCTGTTATGCTGTCGAAACGTCTGGATTATCCGATCACGCTGATTCCCTTTATCTGTGTGGTCCTGCTGTGTGTGTTATTTCTGTTCTTTCCGGAGACTTCTTCCAATATGCTGGCATCCATCCGGTTCTTTCTGGGGGATACCTTCGGGACCTACTACCTGGTGATCGGCCTGGGAGTGTTCATCTGCTCCCTCTACATCGCCTTTTCCAAATTCGGTTCCATCCGTCTGGGAAACCTGGACAAGCCTCAGTATTCCAATTTCAAATGGGGATCCATGATGTTCACCGCCGGACTGGCGGCCGACATCCTGTTTTACTCCCTCTGCGAATGGATGCTGTACGCCTCAGAGCCCCACATCGCCGACCTGGGCGGCATGCAGGACTGGGCGTCTGTCTATCCCCTGTTTCACTGGGGCCCCATTCCCTGGAGTTTTTACATGACCCTGGCGGTGGCTTTCGGATTTATGCTCCATGTACGCCGGAGAAATAAGCAGAAGTACTCTGAGGCCTGCCGGCCCCTTCTGGGCAGATACACGGACCGGCTTCCCGGCAAGCTCATTGACCTGCTGGCCCTCTTTGCTCTGCTGGCGGGAACCGCCACCACCTTTGCCCTGGCCACCCCCCTGCTGTCCCTGGCCATCAGCCATGTGCTGCACATTCCCCAGAGCAATCTGCTCACCGTGGGGATCCTGCTCATCACCTGCGTTACCTACACCTGCGCCGTATACTTCGGCATGAACGGGATCATCCGCCTGGCGGCCTCCTGCATCTACCTGTTTTTCGCCCTGCTCCTCTACGTATTCATCGGCGGAGGCGAGGCGAAGTACACGGTGGAGACCGGCCTCTCCGCCCTGGGAAGCTTAACCCAGAACTTTCTGACCATGGCCACCTGGACCGACGCCCTGCGCACCTCCTCCTTCCCCCAGAACTGGACCATCTTCTACTGGGCCTACTGGATGGTGTGGTGCGTGGCCTCCCCCTTCTTCATCGGCTCCATCAGCAAGGGCCGCACCATCCGCCAGACAGTGCTGGGCGGATACTTATGGGGGCTGGCGGGCACCTTTACCTCCTTCATCGTCCTGGGAAATTACGGCCTGGCCCTGCAGATGAAGGGAAAGCTGGACGTGCTGGCCATCTACAACGCCGCCGGCGATCTGTACCAGGCTATCCTGGCCATTATGGAAACCCTGCCCCTTCCGGCCCTGGGGCTGATACTCCTGGCGCTGACCATGATCACCTTTTACGCCACGTCCTTCGACGCCCTGGCGGTGGTGGCCTCCGCCTACTCCTACAAGAATCTGGACGCGGACGAAGAACCGGACCGCCGGCTGAAGCTGTTCTGGTCCCTGTTTTTAATGCTTCTGCCCATCGCCCTGATCTTCTCCGAGAACTCCATGGCCAACCTGCAGACCGTCTCCATCATCGCCGCCTTTCCCATCGGCTTTGTGATCGTGCTGATCATCGCCAGCTTCTTTAAAGACGCGTCCGCCTACTTGAAAGAGACTGCAAACTCCGCAAAGCAGAAATAGAAACAGGGGAAGCCGGAATTCCTTCCAACCGAATTCCGGCTTCCCCTGACGCATCAGATATAGTTAATCTTCCTGTTCCAGATCCTCAAACATTTCAGAGTCATAAAACTCTCTCAGTGAAATTCCCAATCCCTCTGTAATCCGCTTTATATTGATAATGCCCGGATTCTTGCTTCTCCCGCTGATAATGCTCTTCACCGTGGACGGCGGCATTCCCGCCTTGTAGATCAGCATGTATTCCGTCATTCTTTTCTCTTCACACAGTTCCCTGATGCGTTCTCTTGTGGCTTCGCAAACCCTCATTGCTCTCATCTCCTTTTACCACTATAGTTTAGTAAAAAAAGACGGCAAATAAGGTCGATTTGTTGCTTGTTTTGTCGAATGGGGAATAAATTACGTGGCCCGTCTTTGGCTAATATTTTCTGTTCTCTCCACAATGTATATGGGCCTGTCCTTCATCTCCGCAAACAGGATGGCGATGTACTCCCCCATGATTCCCACGATGAGAAACAGCACCGCAAACATAAAGCAGATCAGCACCACGATGGTAGCATATCCGTCCGGAGTGCCCACCCGCACCCAGGTCCAGATGGTGTAGAGCATCACCAGAAATCCCAGACCGCCGGTGAGTATGCCGGCGTAGATTCCCAGCCGCAGAGGCAGGTTGGAAAAGCAGAGAATGGTATTCACCGCAAAGGAGAACAGCTTCCTTAAGCTGTACTTGCTCTCCCCGGCCACCCGGATCCCGGCCTCATACTCCAGCTTCGCCCGCTTAAATCCCAGGTTCTGGACGTAGCCTCTGAGAAAGCGGACCTTTTCCCGGTAGCTGCCCTTCAGCACTTCCACCGCCCTGCGGCTCACCGCAAAAAAGTCGGAGGCGTTGGCCTCAAACTGCACGTCCGACAGGGCGTTGATCAGCCGGTAAAACCCGGCGGAAGCCAGCTCCTTGATAAAGCCTGCCGACCGGTTTCTGGTGCGCACCATGGTGATCACGTCGCAGCCTTCCTCCGCCGCCGCCAGAATCCTGGGGATACATTCCGGCGGATGCTGCAGGTCCGCGTCCATGCAGATCACCAGATCCCCGCTGCTGTAGTCCAGCCCGGCGATCATGGCCGCCTCATGGCCGAAATTCCTGGAAAAGGACACCAGCTTCACCCGGCCGTCGGACGCCGCCATCCGCTCTAAAAGCTCCAGGCTTCCGTCCGTGCTCCCGTCGTTGACAAACAGCAGCTCGTAATCCCAGACCGCCTGGTCCAATACTGTTTTTACTGCTTCAAAAAATTGGGGGAGGGCCTGCTCCTCATTGTAGACAGACACCACCACTGTCACTGTCTTCATCGCCGTCACCTGTAAATCTGGATCGCCATGCTGGAGTGGGAGGGAACTCTCTGCTCCTCTGGCGGCAGTTTCATGTAGTTTCCATACAGCATCCTCAGCACTCCGTCCGGATCCGCCGGGGCCATGAGGGAGCGCCCCTCAAATTCCACCTGGGAGGTTTTCTCCGCCCAGGCTTTTTCCCAGGTCACATAGAGAAAATCCGGCTGGTAATTGCTGGCGTAAAGCTTCCCGTGCTTTCCGCTGTCAAACAGCAGGGAAAAGCGCCGCTGCAGGGCAAAGATCCCTTTCATGGGAAGACATTTTCCCACGGCGGAGAGAAATTTCACCGCCGCCAGCTCCTTCCCCTGATATTTAGAAAAATCCAGGTGGTACCGGTGTCCCATGGCCAGGCCGTAGAGCAGGGTCTGAAAGAGTCGGACCGCCGAGGCCGCCCACCCGCTGTCCGGCAGCTCGTCCAGCACGAACAGATCCACCCAGAGATGGTTTAATTTTCCGCCGTAAAACTCCATCTCCGGCCCGTTCTCATGCTTCTTGCTGGGAAGGTAGAGAATCCGGGAGGTGAAATCGTAAAATCCCTTTCCCCCGTGCAGAGTCCGGTAGTCCATCACCTCCATGGTGTCCGGCAGCTCTCTGGCCGCCACCTTCATGAACGCCTCGTACTGGCTCCTAGTAAAAATAATGTCCACGTCGTCATCCCAGGGGATAAATCCCTTATGGCGCACAGCCCCCAGCAGGGTTCCCGCATCCAGCATGTAGCGGATCCGGTATTTCTTACAGATCCGGTCCACCTCGTCCAGGATCTTCAGATTCGCCTCATGAACCTTTTCCAGCCCGTATCCTTCCATCTGTCTCCTCCTGTCTCCCGAAAGCCGTCACTCTCCGATGGCTTCCCGGATTGTCGCTGCCATATAATCGATCATCTCGTCGGTCATGCCCGGGTAGACGCCCACCCAGAAGGTATCGCTCATGATCCGGTCCGTGTTGGTCAGATCTCCCACCACACGGTATCCCGTCTTGGACGCCCGCATCTCGTCAAAGCAGGGGTGCTTGATTAAATTGCCGGCAAAGAGCATTCTGGTCTGAACGCCTCTGCTCTCCACAAACTGCACCACCTGGTTCCGGTCCACGCCTTCCCTGCAGGTAATGAGGAAGCCAAACCAGCTGGGATCAGATCCAGGACAGGCTTCGGGAAGAATCAGCTTCTCCTCCGTTCCCGCCAGCTTTTCTCTCAGTCTGGCAAAATTGTGCTTTCTCCTCTCCACAAAGCCGGGGAATTTGTCCAGCTGGGCGCAGCCGATGGCCGCCTGCATGTCCGTCGCTTTCAGATTGTAGCCGAAGTGGGAGTACACATACTTGTGATCGTATCCCAGAGGAAGCTCCCCGTACTGCCGGTCAAACCGGTGGCCGCACAGATTGTCCCTGCCGGACGGACAGACGCAGTCCCGCCCCCAGTCTCTCAAGGAACGGATGATCTTGTTCAACAGGGGATTGTCGGTGTAAACCGCGCCCCCCTCTCCCATGGTCATGTGGTGGGGCGGGTAGAAGCTGGACGTGCCGATGTCACCCACCGTTCCGGTAAATTTCATCTCCCCGTCTATCTCGTACCGGCTTCCCAGAGCGTCGCAGTTGTCCTCCACCAGCCAGAGACCGTATTTGCCGCAGAATTCCTTTACCGCCTTTAAGTCAAAGGGGTTTCCCAGGGTGTGGGCCACCATCACCGCCTTGGTCTTTTCCGACCGGGCCGCCTCCAGCATGGTCACGTCTATGTTGTACTGGGGGATGGTCACATCCACAAACACGGGCACCGCCCCGTACTGGAGCATGGGGGTCACCGTGGTGGGAAATCCCGCCGCCACGGTGATCACCTCGTCCCCCTTAAACACTCTCCGGTCTCCCAGCAGAGGGGAGGTGAGGGCCATAAAGGCCAGAAGATTGGCGGAGGAGCCGGAATTTACCAGGGAGCAGTACCTCACGCCCAGGTACTCTCCCAGTTTCCGCTCAAACTCATCGGTATAGCGCCCGGCTGTCAGCCAGAACTCCAGGGCGCTGTCCACCAGGTTCACCATCTCCTTCTCGTCGTACACCCGGGATGCGTAGGAGATCCGGTCTCCAGGCTCAAACGGCTTTTTCTTATTGTGGTATTCCCTGCAGTAGGCCGCCGTCATCTCCAGGATCTGGTCTCTGGCCTCCTGCTCTGTCATATGCTCAAACATACTTGTCTGCTGCTCCTTTCCTATCTTTCCCATAGACCGCCGCCGTCCCGGCTTCCATGGGCATTCCCCTGAACATCTCCGGATCTACTTGAAGAACTCCCGGATCTGGCGGTCGGTGACGGACATCGGATGTTCGCCGGCCGCTGCGGCCTTGGTCCACTCCACCGTCATGTCCACCGCCTGGGAGACGTGAAGTCTGGGACGCCAGCCGAATACGGCCTTAATCCGGGAACAATCCAGCTTCAGAAAGCTGGCCTCGTGGGGACCCCCGT
Organism: Candidatus Lachnoclostridium avicola; assembly: GCA_019114465.1. Classification (GTDB taxonomy): domain Bacteria; phylum Bacillota; class Clostridia; order Lachnospirales; family Lachnospiraceae; genus Lachnoclostridium_A; species Lachnoclostridium_A avicola. Next base: position 49,232 of record DXFM01000008.1, on the reverse strand, counting down.
CGTGGACGTTGACCCACTTGGCGCCGCCCCAGGAGGCGCAGAACAGATCCGCCAGCTCTCCCGTGGTCACGCAGTCGCAGTCATCCGGTCCCACATTATAATATCCCTCGTATTTCCGGTCCTCATACTGTTTCGCCGCGATCTCCAGATACACCGCCAGGGGTTCCAGCACGTGCTGGTAAGGCCTGGTGGAGTAGGGGTTGCGCACAATGATATCTCTGCCTCCCTGGGCTGCCCGGACGCAGTCCGGAATGATCCGGTCGTTGGCGTAGTCCCCGCCGCCGATCACATTGCCGGCCCGGCAGGTGGACACGGCGCAGCGGCCGCCCTGGAAGAAGGATTTCTTGTAGCTGTGGGTCACCAGCTCCGAGCAGGACTTGCTGTTGGAGTAGGGATCGTAGCCGTCCAGAGGATCGGTCTCCCGGTAGCCGTACTCCCACTCCCGGTTGTCGTACACCTTATCGGTAGTCACGTTGAGGAAGGATTTCACAGAACCGGTGAGACGGACGCACTCCAGCACGTTCACCGTCCCCATCACGTTGGTCTCATAGGTGTACACCGGATCCTTGTAGGAATCCCGCACAATGGGCTGAGCCGCCAGGTGGAACACCACCTCCGGCCGGGTCTGGTCGAAGGTCTCCCGCAGCTTTGCCAGATCCCGGATGTCCCCGATCACGGAGCGGATGGTCTCTCCCAGGCCCGTCTGGTCAAACATACTGGGGCTGGTGGGCGGATCCAGGGCATACCCCGTCACCTGAGCCCCCGCCAGGGTCAGGATCCGGCACAGCCATGTTCCCTTAAATCCCGTGTGCCCGGTCACCAGCACCCGTTTTCCTCTGTAAAACGCTTCCAGTTCCTTAAAATCCACCGTTCTTTCCTCCTATTTATCCCAGATCTTCCACGGAGCCTTCCCGCTCTGCCACAGCTCTTCCAGCTTCTTCATCTCCCGCTGGGTGTCCATGCACTGCCAGAAGCCGTCGTGATAGAAGGATTTCAGCTGTCCCTCTGCCGCCAGCCTCTGCATGGGCTCTTTCTCAAACACCGTCTCATCCCCGTCCAGGTACTGGAAAATCTCCGGATTCAGCACCATAAATCCGCCGTTGATCAGGCTTCCGTCGCTGTCATCCTTTTCCCGGAAAGAGGTGATGTTGTTGTCCTGGTCAATGTCCAGCACTCCCTTCACCTGGCCGATGTTCACCGTGGTGATGGTAGCCGTCTTTCCGTGGCTTTTATGGAATTTCACCAGAGCGTCCAGATCCACGTTGCACACCCCGTCCCCGTAGGTCATCATGAAGGTCTCCCCCTTCACATAGGGTTCGATCCGCTTGATCCGTCCCCCGGTCATGGTGTTCAGCCCGGTATCCACCAGGGTCACCCGCCAGGGCTCTGAATAGTTGTTGTGAACCTCCATTTTGTTGCTTGCCAGGTCGAAGGTCACGTCGCTGTTGTGAAGATAATAGTCCGCAAACCACTCTTTGATCACATGCTGCTTGTATCCGCAGCAGATGATAAAATCGTGAAATCCGTAAGCGGAATAGTACTTCATAATGTGCCACAGAATAGGTTTCTCCCCGATTTCCACCATGGGCTTCGGCTTTAAATGACTCTCCTCGCTGATCCGCGTCCCAAAGCCGCCGGCCAGTATTACTACCTTCATCTGTCTGTTCTCCTCTCTCCGTATGGATGGTCTCCGTTTTTCACCGGCGCATTTCTACCGGTACATATTTAAATGATTGTCTTCCAGAATCTTCATGGCCTGGCGGATCTTGTCCGCGCTGCCGTACTGGAACTGGTACACCAGCTCCTCATCGGTGTAATCCTCCAGATGGCCTGCCATCTCTTTCACCGTCTCCCCCCAGGCTTTCCGGCCGGGGGCTGTTTTCAGTTCCCTGTAATCCGTAAATCCGTTTCCCGCAGTCATCATCACACACCAGCAGACCACCAGAACCTTCAGGGCCCTGCTGCGGATCTCCTTCCACAAAAGGGCACAGGTGAGAATGATTCCCAGAATTCCCACCTGAAACTGCAGAGCGTATCTGGCGCTCATGCCGTAGTCGTCCCGCAGAAAGATCCACCGGGACAGAAGAATCAGCACGTGGTTCATCCCTCCCGCCGCAATCAGGATCAACGGAAAAATCGTCCGCTCATAGAGGCGGTACTTCAGGTTCAGCCACAGGGCAATCAGGTAGGCAGCCATCACCGCCCCGCCCATAAGATAAACCAGAGCGTAGGGGAAATATCCCATGTTCACTCCAAACTCCAGGGTTTCCTTCTCCATCACCATTCCCCCGAAGGACTTGATGAAGAACTTCACAAACATGCCGGGCTGCTCCAGAAGCACAGGGAGCATGGGGCCGGTGTAGGCCCCGGTGTGCTCGTACACCGCCATGGAATTGCTCACCATGTAAAGCAGAAGGGGAACAAGAACGCAGAGGGCACGCCATCCGTACCTGCTGTCCCACCGTCCCGTTTTTTTATAGTTCACCGCCGCCAGAAAGCCGCAGGCCAGAAACAGGACGCCGGAATACACGGCGCAGTAGGGGCCTGCGATGCAGAGCGTGATCACAAAAGGAAGCACCCGAAGGCGCAGCTCGTCGCCCCGTTTTCCCTCCCCCGACTCCACCCGGTCCAGCACCAGATAGTGGTAGTAAAAGCAGGCGAACGCCAGAAAATGGACCCAGCCGGTGCCATTTGTCAGCATCTCCCACTTGTTCAGGCCGAAGAACAGAAACATGAGCAGGAGAAACCACACCGGCCCCACCTGTCTCTTCCGGCAGTAAGCGCCCACTACAAAGCCCGCCAGTCCCAGTCCCAGTCCCCCCAGAATCAGGTCAAAGGTGACGGAAAATCCCAGAACGGACACGTTAAAGGCCCGCACCGGAAAATTGATGGGGATGCGGGTCAGAATATCCGGCACAAAAAATTTCTCCGGGTTCCACACATCCGGCAGATAGGATAAAATCTGCCGGATATAATCAGAATAGGCCGCGTCGCAGGTGGCGGCCAGTATATACCAGAGGATAAAGGCCAGCCCCGCCAGGGGAACGACCCCGTACATCCATCTCCGCTTCTTGTCAGTCATAGGCTCTGTATGCTCTCCTGTAAAATGTCTCAATGAGCTGCACCGCCGGCTCCGGCCAGAACTTCCGGAACATGGCCAGCTCCTCCTCGGTCCGGCGGTGGTCGCCGATCCACTGCTTCGTGGTAGCCCCGTCGTGAACCCGGTAATACATCAGGGGCCGTTCCTCGCAGACAAATCTTCCCCGCTCTCCCGCCAATCTCCACAGGGTGTCCCAGTCCAGCACATACTGAAATTCCGACTGAAACAGGGGCTCTCCCAGCAGCTTTTTATTGTAAGTGCAGGAAGGGCAGCACACGGGATTTCCGAAAATCAGGGCCGCCTTTTTCAGCCATTCCCTGTCGTTCCAGTCCGGGTTGATGAGAGGCAGGCGGAGAATGGTTTTCACCCACTCCACCAGTCCCTTCCCGTTCATGAGCCGGGTGCCCTTCACCGTGGCATAATCGGTGAAAAACACGGTCATATCCGGATATTCCCCGGCCCGCTTCTGAAGAGCCGTCTCATAATTCTTATGGTACATGTCGTCCTGATGGGCCAGGGTCACCAGATCTCCCTTCGCCGTCTCATAAGCGAAATTCCAGTCGTCCTGGATATTGCTCTCCCCGTCCCTCACATGGAGGGGAACTCCGTACTTCCACGCCGTCTCCTCAATGTATTGGCTGGGGGTGGAGGTACAGCAGATGATCTCCGGATTCCCCGGCTGCCTGACCAGAGAACGGATACAGGATTCCAGATAGGGGGAATCCCCGTAGGCGCAGACGGCAAATGTATGTGTCATCATTGATCGATCTCCTTTTTCTCCGGCAGTTTTATCTCTTAAAATCATCCTTCACGCAGTTCCAGACCGCGTCCAGGCTGAAATGCTCTCTCATATACACCTGGGTGGCGCCGGAAATCAGGCGGCACCGGTTCGGATCTCCGTAGAGATCCACCACCGCCTGGGCGAACTCCTCCGCGTCGTCCCGGACCGTAAGGGCTTTCTCCGAATCTTTGATGCCCTCGGCTCCGATGGAAGTGGTGACCACCACCGCGCCGTTGTACATGGCTTCCAGCACTTTACCCTTAATTCCCGCCCCGTAGCGGAGGGGAACCACCACGATCCGGCATTTCCGGTAAAGCTCCTCCAGCTCCTCGTCGCTGACAAATCCCTTGACCACCACGCCGTTTCCAGGCTGCTCCAGAGCCTTGATCTCATCCGTCACCTTCGAGCCCACAATGTAGAAATTCACTTTCAGGCTCTCCCGGATCTTCGGGAAGATCTCCTGGACAAACCAGATCACCGCGTCTCCGTTGGGCGGATGACCGAAGCCTCCCACAAACAGCAGGCCTTCCTTCTCCTCAAATTTCTCGTCCAGATTCTCCTTGAAGCTCTCATAGACGTAAAGAGGAATATCCTTGACGTGAATCTTCGGGTTGATGTCGTGGATCAGATCCCGCTCCACGTAGGAGGGATAATAAGCCATATCCACCTTTTTCATCAGAGACAGCTCCACGGAACGCCAGTAGTCCGCAGATTTTTTAATCTCCTCGTCCCCGGTGATCTCGTACTCCCTCGTCTCCCGGAGGAAATGGAGGTCGTGGCCGAAATACAGCACTTTGATATCTGTGTGTTCTTTAATAAAGTCAATATACTTCACCGCAATGTGGGGGCGGTTCAAGTAGGCGAAGGCGATGTCCTTTCCATGCTTTTCCAGCCAGTCCCAGATGCCGGTGCGGTAGGTTTCCCCGTAGAGAACCTCAATGCCCATCTGTTCCAGGGCCGTAGTGTAGGGCTCCTCATGGGCATAGTTGTCCCCCAGGAATTTCACCACAAAGCCCTTTTCCACAAACATCTTCATGTACTGGTAGGTACATTTGGATCCGGCGTCCTTGTCGAAGGTGGGAACGTAGTGGTCCACCACCAGGATGATCTCCTTGCCGCGGCTGCGCTCCCTGGCCCGGAAGGGGTCGGGATTTCCAGTGTTCTCGTACTGGTTTTTAAACTCTTCCGCCCACTTTTCTCTGAGCTTTCTGCTGTTTTCCACCTGGTAGCGCTTCAGGCCGGTGCCGTTGACGTCGGTGCCGTTGGAAACTCCCTCAAAGTGGATGACCTTGGAGAGGGGCTGATACACCACCCGGTAGCCCGCTTTTCTCACCTCAAAGGCCAGGTCCGCGTCCTCGCAGTAGGCCGGGGCGTACCGCTTGTCAAAGCCGCCGATCTGTTTCCACAGCCACACCGGCAGCATGATGGAGGCGCCGGAAATGTAGTCCACGTCCTTCACATAGTTGTACTCCGGCTTGTCCGGGTCGTCCATCCGGCCGTAGTTCCAGCCGGAGCCGTCGCTCCAGATGATTCCGCCGGCCTCCTGAAGCCGTCCATCCGGGTATACCAGCTTGGAACCCACCATGCCGATGGTCTTGTCTGACTCAATCAGGTTTACCAGGGAAGAGAGCCAGTTCTCCGTCACCTGGGTGTCGTTGTTCAAAAACAGAATATATTTTCCCCTGGCTGCCTCTGCCGCCTGGTTGCAGTTTCCCAAAAATCCCTGATTTTCTTTATTTCTGCGGATCACCGCGTTCTCCACATACCGGGACAGCTCCCTGGTGGCGTCGGTGGACACGTCGTCGGCGATAATCACCTCGTAGGGCACGTCCTTCGTGTGCTCCGCAATGGACTGCAGGCAGGCGTAGGTATAGTGAATCTGGTTGTACACCGGAATCACGATGGACACCAGAGGATGCTCCTCCTTCGGCAGGTGAACCATGCCATGGACAAAGTACTCCTCGCCGATCTCAAAATCTCCGTGGATCCGGTTGCGCCCGTCCTCGGAGGTGTACAGCTTCATGTATTTCACCGGGTGGAACACCGTATTCTTGCAGTAACTTAAAATTTTTCTCTTTCTGGTCCCCTTGGGGAATTTCTTATTGAAAATGGTTCCCAGCTTCCGGCGGATCCGGTAGGGAATGGAAATATGGCTGTTGAGCACGGCGATGGTCTGAGCCATCACCCCGTTTTCCCGGCGCAGGTCCGCGATGATCACATCCAGGTTGCCCACATGGTTTTCCGTCAGACGGTGAACCTCCTTCAGCTTTTTCAGCTCCGTGGTGGCGTTCCCCAGCTCAAACTCCACGTCATTTAAATGGCAGAGCCGTTTTCTCGCTTCCAGAAGCTCCACGTGCTCCTCCTCCAGCTGCTCCACCGGCCGGTAGTCCTTCCGGTAGTTTAACAGGTAGAGATCCTGATTATCCCCGTGGACATAGCTCTGAAAGGCCGTCTCCATATCTCCGTAGGCCTCCAGGAGCTCCTCATCCATGCCGAATTCCTTTAAAAATTCCTCCGGGCCGGCATACTCCATCAGACTGGCGTATTTCCGGTAGAAGTAAAACAGGATCCGGTATTTCACAAAGCCCAGTGGTACGGGGAAATCGTACACCCACTCATAGTCCAGAAAATACCAGCCCTTCTCCGTCACCAGAATATTCTCCAGCAGGGCGTCGATATTGGACACGGCCATGGCCTGATCCTGAAACTTCGGCACCGGGCCGAACACCTCCGTCAGGCGGTCGGTGATGACAAAGGGGGAGAGATACTCCGGATACACCTGACAGATCTTTCCCAGCACCTCCCGGATGGCCTCCACCGGGGCCTGGCCGCTGCCGATGTTCTCCCCCAGCACCTCCGCCAGAGTTTTTCCCGTGAGGTAGGCAAACCGGGCCGTTCTTCCGTCCTCAGAAATCTGCGGCTCCGCCGCCTGGATATTCACGTGCTGCTTTTTTAAGGCCTCATATTTGTCCCGGAAGGAGCGGATGTGGGCCTTCCCCGCCTCCGTGAGGGCGGATTTTTCCACCCATTTGGTTCCGTTTTCCTCCAGGATCTCTGTTTTTATCTGAAATTCTTCTTTTCTCGTCCGATTGTACTTGATATAAATTACGTCAGCCATGTCTCCTCCAAACCATCAGGTATGAATTGGCAAATTCCCGGAAGCTGCCTTCCTGGCAGATGGTGTCCCAGGACGCCCCCACGTCCGTGCGCAGGAACTCAGGGTAGTCGTAGGAAATTACCATTCCCGTCAGATCTCCCTTCGCCGGCAGCCTTCTGTCGGAGTAGATCTCCGACGCCGCCCGGTAATCCGGCAGGGGGTAATAGCACTCCGCTCCGGGAAGAAGGGCTGCCAGCCGCTCCTTTCCCATGGCTCCCGGCTCCTTCGGCGCCCCGGCCCAGTGCTTCAGCCCCAGGGGGTTATCCGCCGCCAGAAGGAGCACGCCGCCGGGCTTCACAAACATTTTGGCGAGGGCAATGGTCTCCTCCGGATCCTCGCCCAGGCCGTCCACCAGGGTCACGCAGTCGTACAAGGGCTCACTGCCCTCCGCCTTCGCCGCGTACTCCTTCACCGTGCAGTTTACATAATTTATATTGTCCCGGCCACCGCGGCGCTTCCGGTTCACCGCCAGGTCCGTCTCGTCCCCGTCCAGCACCGTCACCGCCTTCACCCGGGCCGCGAAAAGCCCGGTCATGGCCCCGAAACCGGAACCGATCTGGAGAAGAGTATCTTCTCCCCCGAAAGGATACCACTCCAGCAGGTTCTCCCTCATATCTGAAAGGGCATAGAAATACTCCAGCTCCCGGTTCTCCCGCAAAATCTGTTTCTCATCGCCGCCGTACTGTTCCAAAAGCTCCAGCAGCTTTTCTGCCGTCTGTCCCATTTACCCTTCCCCGCCTTTCGTCAGTTTCGCTTCCACCGTGGACTCCATATCGTAGACGCCCACCGTATTTTTATTGGAAATCACCGTGATGCTGGCCACGTCGTAGAGACGGTGGTACACCACATGTTCCTCCCCCTCAAAGCCGGTGCAGCTCATGGAAAGCAGATATTCCCCGCCCTGAAGGGTCATCTTCTGGGTAAAGGACACCTCGTACATATCTCCGTTTTTCACCGGTTTGATGTCGGCTCCCTCATACATGGTGTTGGTACCCGTGAGGCTGGTGCCCTTTTTATCCTTTATGGTGTAGGTGAAGATCGGCGCCTTGATGTCAGCGTAAAACCGGATCTTCTCCCGGATGGTAAACATCTCTCCCTTTAAGATCAGGTTGGACAGATTCCCCCGCTGATCCTCCAGGCCGAAATCAAAAATCTCCGCCCGGCCGTCTCCATACTCCGTCCGGTTGGCGTTCACCGCGATCTTGTCCTTCATCAGACCGCCGCCGTGGATCTCTTCCTTTTTAAATGCCTTCTCCTCCAGACCGCCGGAAACGCTGTCGCCGGAGAAATCGTTCATCTCCTCCAGCTCCTCCTTCAGGGAGTCCATCTGGCCGGCCAGGATCTTCTTATACATGTCCACCATACGGCCGGGAGCGCCTTCCGCCACAAATTCGCCCTTGTTCAGAAGGACTACTCTGTCGCAGTATTTGATGATGCTGCCCATGTCATGGGTCACCATGAGGATGGTGGTGCCGTTTTTTCGGATTTCTTCCATTCGGCGGTAGCATTTGGCCTGGAAAAACACATCTCCCACAGACAGAGCCTCGTCCACAATCAGGATCTCCGGATCCACATTGATCGCCAGGGCGAAAGCCAGTCGGACAAACATACCGCTGGAATAAGTTTTCACCGGCTGATACACAAAATCGCCGATGTCGGCAAAGTCCAGAATATCCTGGAGCTTCCCGTCCATCTCTTTTCTGGAAAAGCCCATCATGGTGCCGTTCATGTAGATATTTTCAATTCCCGTATAGTCCATGTTGAAGCCGGCTCCCAGCTCCAGCAGAGCAGAGATCACCCCGTCCACCTTCGCCGTTCCCGTGGTGGGGGTGAGCACCCCGGTGATAATCTTTAAAATGGTGGATTTGCCGGAACCGTTGGTTCCGATAATTCCCACAGTCTCTCCCTTTTTCACCTGAAAAGAGATGTGGCTGAGGGCATAAAAGTCCCTGTGATAATTTTTATGAAAGGGGTTTAAGGACTCCTTCAGCCGGTCAATGGGCTTGTCATAAAGCTTATATATTTTCGTCACGTCCCGGACGTCAATGGCATATTCTCCAGGCATGTTTTCCTCCAAAAAGCATAGTTTGTCATATTATAGCACAATCCCTTCCGTTTTTACACCGTTTTCCCGCCGGATTTTCTTACATTGTTCTTAGTATTTCCAGATTTTTACCGTACTTTGCTTGACAGCGCCCGCTCTTCTGTGTCAAAATCAAAATTGAGCAAAATAACTGCAAAATATACACTCAAAAGGAGGCTGCATATATGGATTATCTGACAATGACCATCGGAAAACAAAAAAATATCGCGCTCATTGCCCATGACAGCAAAAAGCACGAGATCATCGACTGGTGCGAGGAGCACAAGGAGATTTTAAAGCATCATTTTCTCTGCGGAACCGGAACCACGGCCCGCATGATCACAGAGGCCACCGGCCTGCCGGTGAAGGGCTACAACAGCGGCCCCTTAGGCGGCGACCAGCAGATCGGCGCCAAGATCGTGGAGGGACGGGTCGACTTTGTGATCTTCTTCTCCGATCCCCTGACGGCCCAGCCCCACGACCCGGATGTGAAAGCCCTGCTGCGCATCGCTCAGGTCTACGACATCCCCATCGCCAACAACAAGGCCACGGCAGACTTCATGATCACTTCCAAATACATGGATGAGGAGTACGAGCACAACATCATCAACTTCCATCAGAACATCGCCGAGCGGGCGCGAACCCTGTGAGACGCGGACGCGGTATTTGGAAAGCGCCGGCGCGGTGTAAAGTTTTTTTAATTTTCTGAGATGCGGCAGGCCGCCGGACGGCGGCCTGTTGATGCAGATCTGGATTTCTGTTTTTCACTTCAAATTTTCATAAGTTCTTTCCATTGATTTTTTCAGAGATAAGGGTGGGAAAATTTCTGCTCATATAATTAGTATGTATTATTAAAATACGTATTGACATTACACGTGTTAAAGTTGTACTATAAAGGAGGAATAATTGCCTATGCCAAAAAAGCCTATGGAAATGGAACAAATCATTTTATCTGACGGGTGGATATTAAAAGCCCAAACCGGATCTCACAGGCATTATATACATCCAGAAAAACCTGGAAAAGTTACCATTCCTTTTCATTCAAGAGAACTGCCAAAGGGAACTGAAAATTCCATTTTAAAACAAGCCGGTCTGAAATAACACTGCCCTGAAAGGAGGAACCTCTCATGCTGTCTATTTACCCTGCTTATTTCTGTAAGGAAGATTCTGGTTATTCTGTTATTTTTCCTGATCTTAACTATCTTTCCACCTGCGGTGAGACCCTGGAGGAAGCCATGGAAATGGCGGTTGACTGCCTGGCTGGCCACCTCTATCTCTGTCGTCAGCTCCAGGAACCTGTTTTCCCTCCCTCCAAACCAGAGGCTCTCCGCCCGGAAGAATATTTAAAGAACATCTACGGGGACCTGCCTGTCCCGGACTATTTTATCACCATGGTTTCCGTGGATGTGGACGCATATGCCAGGGATCATTTTGAAAAATCCATCAAGAAAACTCTGACCATCCCCGCCTGGCTGAACCAGGAGGCCCTGAAGCGGGGGCTTAACTTTTCCAAAGTTCTCCAGGAAGCGCTGAAGGAGCGGATCCGGGAGTGATTTAGGGAGGAAACTAAACGTGCTGCGGAATCGTAAAACCACGACCCCGCAGCACGTTTTCTGTTAAAAAGGAAGAAGATTATGTTTTATGTTCAGCCCCCTCACAGATCCACCACATCCACCGGCGAATAGTAAGTGGGAATGAAGATGCTGGGATCCATGCCGCCCCGGAACATGGGCTCCCCTATGGTGGTGTGGCGGAAGCCAGCAAAAATTGCCCCCGGAAGGTAGGTATAAAGAGGTGCAAGGAAGTTGTGTTCCCTGTCCGGTACCGGTATGGGGCAGTATTTCACTCCCCCATCAATGCCGATCTCCTCCGGCCTTTTGTCGCAGAAGAGGAGCACTTCTCTCTTTCCTCTGCCAGTCATGACCTTTACCGTATCAACAATCTGGGAAAGATTGCTGTCATTGGTGTTGATGAGCACCAGTTCTCCAATCTCTTCTCCAGGCTCCATCATCACGTTCACATGTTTGAAATTCTCACTGTCAATGACGGCGCAGGCATCGCCGGAGAGCTCCACCACCTTTGCCTGGATAAATTTTCCCGCCCAGAATTGGGGGCCATCCCCAGCAATCTCAAGAAATTTCTTGTCCATCCAGCTGATGGCAGCCGCAAAACAGCAGTCATCGATCTCCGCCAGCTTTGCAAAAAAGTCTCTGTGGTACGCCCTCACCGCATCCCCGAAAGCAGAAACCTTCTCTCCTCCATACTGAAGCTCCCCTATGGCCGCCGCCATAGTCATCATGGTCAAAACATTAGCGAAATAGGTGCGCAGACCAGCATTGTTGTCCCCTTTGGGAATGTTGGCATAGCAGAGGATATCTGCCGCCTTCGCTGTGGCAGATTCCGGGTTGTCCGTCACCGCCACTGTGGTGATTCCGTGCCTTTTGCACTGCTCCATGGCCTCTATGGTACGGTAAATCTTTCCGGAATAACTGATGAAGAAAGCGATAGTGTCCTCGCTCCTCCCCTCATAATCATAGTGGCGGCTCAGCTCTATGGCTTCCACCGCTTCATATTCCACCTCAGGCAGGTAGTACTCAAAGGCCCCTTTTGCCGCAAAAGCCACCAAATTGGAATCGCCGCAGCCGCTGGCGATAATGTGCTTTACCTGTTTAAACGCAGGCGCGTTTATAATATTCCTCACTGCCTCCGCAGAACGCCCTATCTGAACAAGACTTAAAGGTTCTACATCCATACACTGGGCGTGGAAACTGTCCTGAAAATAGAACTTTCTGTAATATTTCTCATCATTCAATCTTCTGTACATTGCTCACCTCAACCGATCCACGTTTCCGTTCTGAAATCAAAACGCCCGTTAAAGAAATTGTGTTCATTGACAGCAGCATGATAGGCCGCCAACAGGGAGCCGGGAATGAAGTCCACAAAGGGAGACATCCACTGCTGCGGCGCCTTCGCAATGCGGCAGACAGACGCCCGTCCTGCCTTTTCCATGGAATTTACCCCCATCTCGGCGATGCCGTAGAAATTATCAACATCTCCTGTATCCCTCTGCCTTACTTCAAACTCTGAAGCTTCCAGATCCGTTACAACCAGAGTCGGACGGTGCTGGGCCAGACATCCATTAATGGTATCTTTCATACGTCCTAAGCTTTTGTCTGCCCCATTGACCAGCACTACTGTGCCGAATTCCTCAGGTCCCCGGAAAAAGTAGCTGATATGGGCAAATTCCTCCGAGGTGGTGTGATCGCAGTATACCCCGCTGCACTCGATAAACTTCTGCTCCACAAACTGTGCGGAGCTTCCCTCATTCCCGTCCCCTATAACTTCGAATTTCCTGAGTTCCTTCATCCGAACAGCTTCCGCAAACATTTCTTCATCGATCCGCTCCAGATCTTCCATGAACTGAATGGTATAGCCGGCGATCTCCTGTCCTGTTCTATGGAAATCTGCCTTGCTTAAGCGGCCGCTGCAGACTCCAATGTAGGCTCCAAGGGCTGCGATTCCCACCATGCTGGCATAATAAGAGCGAAGCCCCGGAGAATTGCAGCCATCGGGAGTCTCCACATTGAATACCATCTCCGCTGCCCGACCTCCCCTGGAATCCGGATTTCTCGTGATAATCATAGTCTTTGTACCCAGACCGGCAGCTTTCTCAAGAGCCTGGGCAAGACGCTCCGCCGAACCGCTGAAACTGATGGCCACCACCAACACTTCCTCCGGCTTTTGACCTCTTAAAATCTTCTCCCGGGTATAATAGTGGCAGAAATCCATAATGTCAGGCGCATTGCAGAGCTTGAGACCGCTCAGTTTTTTAAAGCCCGGGAGCATTGCCCCGGCAGCGGAATAGGAATCTCCGCACCCTGTAAGAATCACCCGTTTGACTCCTGCGCAGGCCTTTGCCTCCATAATTCCGGAAAGTTTATCCAGATCGAAACATTTTTCCCTCTGAATCTCCGCAAGTTCTTTTAAATCGCAGACCTGATGCAGTACCGAGTTTTTATAACCGTCTTTTTTCAATCCTGTCCCCCTCCTGATACTTTTTATTTTAAGCCATATTTTTATGAGCTTTCCTGTATTTCCCACTCATTTCCAGGGCGATCACCCCAAAAGCCAAAGCTGCCGCATACATGACCATTCCCAGCACAAAAGCCCCGGCAAACGACCCGGTCACATCATAAATGCCTCCAATGGGCGAGTACACCAGCGCGGCGATCATGCTGTTTCCAATCATAAGCACTGCCCAGATCTCCGAGTAATACCGGTCTCCCACTACCGTCCGGGCCACCAGAGGAGCCTGCACGCTGTACATATTCAGTCCGCCGAATCCTGTCAGGAAACAGGACGGAATCAGCAGGGCACTATTCTGTATGGAAAGCATCAGTCCGCCCATACCCAGAGCCATAAATACCATCCCCCAGGTCATCCCAGCCTTTACTCCATACTTATCATTGATCTTCCCCAGGAGAAAACCGCAGCAGACGGAACCGACGCTGTACACACTTGACGCGATGGAGCCCAATTCTACGCTGGTTCCCAGCTCCATGGTTGAAAAAGTTGCTATATAGTTGGGTACGCTGCTTCCCACACTGTAGCAAAGGCAGACAAGCCACGCAAAGTAGAGCATAGGCAGTCGGAAGGCCTGCTTTCTCGTCACTCCCCACGCCCAGCCCGCGCCTGAATCGGCCAGAGCCTCTGCCTCCGCTTCCTCCGCGCCGTAGGGCCTGCACCCCACCTCAGAAGGACTCTTTAAATGAGTCGCCACATAGGGAAGAGCAACCACCAGCGGAATCAGCGCGAGAATATGATACGCTGATCTCCAGCCAGTGCGGACAATCAGCTGGGCGCTGATCAGATTAAACAGTATGCTGAAGGCATTGCCGCAGGACACACAGATGCCGAGAGCAGTGCCTGTCTTTTTCTTAAACCACATATTGATGATCAGAGGCATGGCCAGGTACTGCGTAAAGGCAGAGCCGATGCCAATCATCACTCCGGACACATAGAATCCATACACAGAGCTGTAGGAGCCCATGAGAAACATTCCCAGCAGCATCAAAAGCAGGGCCGATGACACAACTATACTGAGTTTTTTCGTGTTCAATACCTTCCCCGCCACCGGATAGAGGACAGCCATAACCGCACACTCAATACTGTTGGTCAGCGTCAGCTGCCTTACCTGGATACCAAAATCATTTACCACCGGCGAAACAAAATTCCCCAGGCTGACGGTAACCACACTTGTTGTAAAATATATCAGCACACAGCAGATGACAATCGTCCATCCATAGTGCTTTTTTTCCGCTTTTGTTCCCATAATCATCCAAACTCTTTCTCTTTATTTCTCCCGGATGCGCAAAGGGCTGCCATTCCAATGACCATAGCTCCCATATAGAGGGCAATCGCCATGATAAATGTCCCCTTATAGCTTCCAAATCTGTCATAAAACATGCCTATGGAGGAATACAGACCGCCTCCGATCAGACTGTTTGCCATCATCATCCACGACCATATCTGGGAATAATGCCTGTCCCCCACAATTTTCTTTGCCAGAAGCGGACACTGAACCGCATACATACTGGCTCCCAGACCTACGATAAACGCGCCTGGAAGAACCAATATCGGATAGGTTCGGCTGAGCAGCATAATGGAATATCCCACGAGAGCAGTGCCGGCTCCCCACAGAAGACCAGCCCTGACACCCAGCTTGTCATTGAGCCTTCCCAGCACAATGCTGCTGATAATCGTTCCCACATTGACACAGATTCCCGCAAGAGAACCAAAGGCAATGCTCTGTCCCAGCTCCATAGTTGTATACGTAGCCGTATAGCCGGAAACTCCGCTGGCATAGCTTATGAGGATGCAGGCGATCCAGGCCAGATAAAAGAACCCGGAATGGAAGGCCTGCTTCAGCGTAAGTCCATACCCGCTTTCTGCTTCTCCGGCTCTGCTCTGTCTCTCTGCATTTCCGGTTCTGTCCTCTTCCCCATAAGGAGAAAGCCCCAGCTCCCGGGGTGTCTTTATAATCAGAAACACGGCAGGTATGGTGATTACAGCTGCTATGGCAGCCAGTATCATGTACGCCGATCTCCAGCCAAACATGACAATCAGCCTGGCGGACAGCATGTTATAGATAATGCCTGCCGCACTGCCCACCGCGATCACCATGCCCAGCACTGTGCCCGCTTTCTTCTTAAACCACATATTGATTACTGTCGGTATGGCGACATAACCGGTAAACGCCTGGGCCACTCCCGTGATCAGGCCGGACAGATAAAACATATACGGCGAATGGTAGGTAGCCATCAGCGCCAGTCCGCTTACCTCAGCCACAGAAGCGATGCCCATGACCCGACCGATTTTCCTGCTCATCAGAATTCTGGACGCCAGAGTATACATCAGCGCCATGGATATGGCCTGTATGCTCACAAACATAGTGAGACTGCTCACCTCGCAGTTTAAGTCCTGCACTATGGGAGTCACAAAATTTCCCATAGCCACCGTCAAAGCGCCGGCGGAACCCATTTTGATGCACATGCAGGCAATCATAATCTTCCACGCGTAATGCGGCCTGCCGCTTTTCCCGCCCATAACCAAACACCCCTTCTATGTAAAATCAAAACAAATAATAAATGCCCAAAAGGATAATTCCCGCAAAATATAGACCGATCCCCGACCACAGAAATATTTTTGTTTTTCTGCTTATATTGGAAAACTCTTTATAGTACATCCCCCAGAAGATAGTCCATACATTTGCTGATTTTCCCAGCAGAAACGAGACAGTTGCGCTCAGTGCCGGCATGGAATATATGGACATCAGGTTTCCCCCGTAATGGCAGAAGGCCGCGGCTGCCGACATCCATATAGGTGCCTTGCTCTGTCCCACAGCAAATACTAGTTTCCACTGTTTTTTCAGCGTAAAACTGATGCCGGTAACGATCAGCACGCTCAGGAACGATCCGGTGGCCATATAGGCGCAGGTGAGCACAGGCGCAAAGCCTCTGGCTGTTCCTGCGGCTGTTCCCATGGACCAGCCGTTTTGAAGAATTGCGGTAAAAAGCATCAGGAGGATAACAGTAACCGATATGGTTCTGGATTCTGTTTTTACACGATGATCTCTGTCCCTGGAACTGGACGCCATGGCACAGACAAATCCCGCGGTGATAAATATGACCGTCGTAAGGATGATCAGCGCTTGGGCCACCCTATCATCCGGAAGTCCTTCTTCCGCTATGGAGGTGAATACGCCCAGCACAATGCCTATGCCGCCGCTTATGGTAGTGGACAGCAGCAATCCCACTTTCCCCACGACCACCAGGGAGCAGTACAGGCCCATAGACATGAGCCCTCCGCCCACCAAGATCGTGAGAACTGTATCTGCATTTTCCAGAGAGATCTCCAGGATGCTTCTATCCAGCAGGAACGGAGCGACGACGAATGTGATTGCCCAGATGAGGACAAAAGAAAATGTGTAAAGCCAGAATATCACCCCCGCAATGGGATATCCATGCAGGTGTTTCTGTATCTGCAGCCAGCTCCCCCACATCGCCGCAGCCAGCAGCGTGAGGAACATGGACACCTCAATCGAAAAGTATGTTTCCATTTTTCACTTCCCTATTTTCAGCAGCACTTTATGGTATAGCTGCTCTCACTGTTGTCAGAAAAGGGCAGAAGGTATACGTTTCCGGAAGTCAGAACCCGGCCCTCATGGATAATAAAATCCTTAGAGGACTCCAGCAGAGCCGCTTTCGTCCTTCCTGCCGCAAGCACCGGATCACAGTTGTCCCTGTAATTTGTCCTGGGCGGCAGGATCCGTTCCAGATCATCCAGGATATCCTGAAGAATTTCCCGTCTTTTTTCAGGAATACTCACAATTCCTGTGCTCTCACTGAGCACGGTGACACTGCAGATTCCCTCTTTTACACCGCTTTCTTCAGCTGCCTTTGTGATTTCTAAAGTGATATTACAGCCTTCCAGCCCATTAAATTTCACATTTTTATGTACAAACATCTTCCTTCTCCCTTAAAAAATCTCTACTTTGCTGTCTCCTATGGTGGAACCAACCTGGGACTGCTTCTGCAGGGATCCCGCTTCCCGGAAATAGGTCTCCCCCCGCAGAGCCGCCACATAGGCCGCCAGCAGAGTACCCGGTATGTAATTGAGCAGGGGAGCCAAAAACTCGTATCCTTCCGGAGTTTCCGGGACCGTGCACACAGTAACTGCTTCCGGCGCCCCATAGCTCTCTTTATCCGTATCCGTGATCAGGATGCAGTTTCTTCCAATTTTTGATGCCTGTTCCATAGTTTCTATCACCCTGGAACGATTTTTGTCCTTGCCGCCGGCGACTAAGAGAAGCCCGGATTTTTCCGGCTGGTGTCTGAAATAATTCACATGACACCAGTTTTCGGAATCCACTGCGTTTGTCATCTTCCCTGCGGCTTCCACAAACTTTGCCCCTATAAACGCAGCCGTGGAGTACATAGAAGCATCACCGATCATCTCGTTTCCAATATCATCTTTCCACTGCTTTGCCATGTCAAACATCAGGGTATCCATACCTTCAAAAGCTTCCTCATAAGAAGCCGTGTATTCGGAAATCGCCCTGCACAAAGCCGCTTCGCTTCCAGCATCACAGCAGCCTTTTACCGCGCCCATTCTGGCCGCCAGCAAAAACAAAGCGGAGATGGATGCAAAATAATTTCTCAGACCTGGTCCCGGCTCCGGAAACGGCGGGGTGTGAACAATCAGAGAGTACTCCGCCTCTTTCGCTGCTCTGGAATCCGGAATATTGGTAACAGCCAGAGTATGACATCCTTTTTGATTTGCTCTCCTCAGGGCTTCCATAACCCTGACAGGACTACCGGAAGCACTGACAGCCACCACAAGAGTGGCATCCTCCTGTCCTTTTTCATATTCCAGATAGCGGGCGGCATCGATGCACCTTACCGCCTCAAAAGAAGATGCAAAAGCACCTGCATATTTTTTGAAGGCAGGGACCGCTGCTATTTCTGCAAAATATGAATCACCGCAGCCTGTAAGAATTACTTTTCTTATCTTTTTCAAAAGCTCATCCGGTACGGCCTCAAGACCTTTTCTTATTCCGTTCAGCTGCTCTTCACACATAACCGGTATATTCAGACATTGTCTGCGCAGCTGATTGTCATACATTGCTCTATCCATTAAACTCTCCATTCTGCCATAGATATCCGGCAAATTTATAGTCATCTGGGAGCTGCCGTCTAAATTTTCTCATGCCTGATCGGCAACTACCGCGGCATAAACCGTTCTCGGTCGGGGACCGTCAAAATCAGCAAACACAATGCCCTGTCGCTCTCCGATCACAAGCTCCCCATCGTGCACGGGAAGAGAAATCTGGCTTCCTGTAAGCGCTGTTTTTACATGCCCGCCTGCATCGGAGGCCGTCTCCCGGTGTTTGAAATCCGCCCTGGTGGGAACCATCTTTTCTATATCTCCCATAATATCCGACGCCCCTTTTTCTGAGGTATCGCATAAGAGAATTCCGGCCGTGGAGTGAAGCTGGGAAATATGGCAGATCCCTTCTGTGATTCCGCTGCTCTTTACACAGGAGCGAACCCACTCCGTCATGTTGCACATGCCCATATACCGGGTCTTAATTCCTGTTTTATAAAGCTTTAAGTCTCTTTCCAGAATCTGAACTTCAAAAGGTCTCTCCCGCGGTCCATCAAATTCCAACACTACTACTCCCTGGGAGGATCCCAAAATCAGCTTTCCCCCATGTACCAGAAGGGTCAGGCTTCTTCCGACCGCAGCAGCTTTTACGTTCCCCGCAGAGTCAAAGGGTGTAATCTGGCTTTTATAATTTACCCTGGCCGGAAAATTGCGGTCAATTTCGTCCATCAAATCATCCAGCCCTCTTTTATCCCAGAAAGAGGTGATGCAGAGGGCGGTGGTAAGCTCCGGAACACTGACGATACAGAGTCCCTCCTGAACGCCGCTTTCCTCCACCAGCTCATTTAATCTCTGGGTAATGGAGGGGCAGCCTTTAAATTCCGTCTCTATACATTCCCGTCTGAACATATATGTACCTCAAATAAATATCTCAATTTTACTGGTCTTCATAGTTCTGATGCCGTCAGCGAAATATTTTCCGCTTCCGTTATATTCCTTCGCTATGGGGTCATACTCATTAAAAAATTTTCTGCCCGCCAAAGTACAGCAGTAACCGGCCAGAAGAGCTGCCGGCGCATAATCCATCAACGGCTGCATCCACTCATTTCCCGGCTCCGTCCCGGGAACCTGAACCACTTTCACTTCCTCCGGAAAATCCTTCTGATCCCCATTGGTGATCACCAGAACTGGCCGCCTGATTGCCGCCGCCGCACGGATGGTCTCCTGAAGCCTTCCATAATCAGCTGAATGGACATCCCCAAAGAAAACTGTGCCGATGCTTTCTGGATCCGCGATGTGATAACCCACATGACACCAGTTTTCAGAATCATCGTA
This sequence comes from Candidatus Lachnoclostridium avicola, assembly GCA_019114465.1. GTDB lineage: Bacteria > Bacillota > Clostridia > Lachnospirales > Lachnospiraceae > Lachnoclostridium_A > Lachnoclostridium_A avicola. The sequence goes on along the minus strand of DXFM01000008.1, from coordinate 29,611 downwards.
ATTGGCCAGAATTCCATTGCATTCAATAAACTTTTCCATGGAAAAGAGGGCCGAATACAATTCTTTGTCATCGCCGATAAAATCAAAGCGCTCAAAATCTTTCCAGGTACCAGCCAACTGAAACATCTCAGAATCCATACTGTCCAGAACTTCGGCATACCGGTGCACGTAAGCCTTCAGGCTCTCAGCCAGCCGCTTCTCTGAGTTTGGGGGAAGCACATTTCTCACTCTTCCCATACGGCAGGCAATGGCGATCAGACCGATCATGCTTGCAAAGTAGGACCGGAGTCCAGGAAAATCATCCTGCATCTTCGGCGTATTCAGCACAAAGGACCTCTTTGCCTCTTTTGCTACGGCGCTCTCCCCATTGTTGGTAAGGGCGATGGTGAAGGCGCCCATCTCATTGGCTTTTCTCATGGCTTCCACCACACGGGAGGTGCTTCCTCCTGCGCTGATGCCTATGACAAGAGGACTGTTGGGTTCTCCTATTCCAATATCCCCAGCCATCATAAACCTTGTGAACTCCATGGGTTCCACCATCTCACACTGAAATACTCCCGCCAGTCTGTGAACCACAGGGGCCACAGCCCCGGCAGCGGCAATGGAATCGCCGCAGCCGGTTATATAGATCTTTCTCACATCAAAGGCTTCCGCCATGGTCATGATGTTCTGCTGCACTTCGTCTGAAAAGCAATAGTCCACCTGCTCGTCCACCATGGAAGGCAGGCTCATTACCTGATTACCCAGAGGATTTGAAAACTGTTTTTTCTCCATATCAATCATTCTCCACCGATCAATCATATTTCGCCTTATACTGCTTATAAAGCTCGTCCACCTGGTTCAGGGCAAAGTCCCTGACTGCCTTAAAATCAGGTATGACGCCGTACTGCCGTATATTCTGGGCAGCCGCCACATTGGCGATAATGCCCACCTTCAGCGCGTCATAGCCTTCCGCATAGCCGTAAAGCGCCGCTCCTGTGGAAGTGTTTCCGCAGCCTGTAGGATCCACAATTCTGTCTGAGGGCGCCGGCGGCAGGTAATAGTATCTTTCCGGGGTCACCATGTAAGCGCCTCTTGCCCCCACACGGAAAAGGGTCATATCTACGGGAAACTTCTGAAGCTGCCGGATACATTCCTCCTCCGTTTCCACCTCAAAGAGATGCTGAGCCTCCTGTATATTGATGGAAAAGATGTCCACATTTTCCATGGCATTTTCCACTTCCGGCATAAATTCTTTATAGGAACTGGGGCCCTCGATCTCCCACATCAGCTTAAATCCGTCTCTGGCCTTAATCTCCTTCATCTTCCGCCAGAACACCCGGTCCACATTCTGAGCCACGTAAACACCTTTTACTCCGCCGCCCTTTGTCCACATTTCGATTTCTTCCGGAGAGGTTTTCATATAACCGAAATCCTGGATCCAGTCACTCCGGAAACGCTTTACCGTGGGATCTGAGCTGTAGGTGCCGTCTTCATTGTATACAAGGTAAGAATGGTTGCAGTGTTCCACCTTTACCTTAAGTCCTTCTCTGAACACCTCATTTTTCTCCATCCAGGGGATAAAAAGCGGTTCATAATCCTCTCCTACGTTGGAACACTGCATAACGCTGTCTGTATACAGCCTTACCCCAGAGTAAGCAAACGTGGCCGGGCCGCCTATATGTTCATGGGAAGAAGTATTTTCTCCAGGGAAACGGACCGTATCCAGCATCACATTTCCGCCTATTACATAATCCATAACTGAGCCTCCGCTATCCTAAGCATTTTCATGTGCCTTCATGGCAGCCGCTTTTCTCTTTCTCATGTCGTTCTCGCTTTTTTTAAGCCGGATATAAGAAAGGATGAAGAGCAGCACAGTAGTGATAATATACGGCATCGCCGACAGGAACTGGGCATCCGTAATATAAAGCTTGGAGTAGTTTGTCACGGCTTCCGCAACTCCGAACACCACCGCCAGCAGGGCTGATCCTACTGGTGATGCTCCCGCGATGGTAGCCGCCGCCATACCGATGAATCCTTTTCCTCCGGTCATATCTCTGATAAACATATTCTGATAACCCATGGAGAGGAACATACCTCCAAGGCTTGCAATGGCGCTTGCCATAACAAACGCGATGGTATAGATCTTGCTGGGATTAATTCCCACAGATTCCGCTGCCTGGGGATTCTGTCCCACCGCACGGATCCTCAGTCCCAGTTTCGTGCGGAAAATAATAAACCATACCACAAATATCATGATCACTGCCAGATAGGTAAAACCATTATGCCCCGACAGAATGCTTCCTATGACAGGAATATCTTTGATAATGGGAATATTGATATTCGGCATCTGGAGAGAAGCGAAATATCCCGCCGTATTAGCCTTGTTTCCCGTGGTTACATACATAATGTAGATGGTTGCGCCGCTCATGGCCGTATTCAAAGCGATGGACATCAGGTACAGATCCACTTTCATCACAAATGCGGCAAAACACAGGAACAGGGTGATAAGAATGGAACTCATCATACCGGCCAGTATGCCAATGAGCAGATTCTGGGAAATTGCGGAGAAAATAACTCCGGTAACAGCTGAAATCAGCATCATGGATTCCGCCGCCATATTGGTGAGGCCGCCCTGCAGCGCTATGGTGGAGCAGAGTGCCACATACATGATAGGAGTCGCGATTCTCACTGCCGAAAACAGGAAGGTTTCGATATATGCTAAATTCATACCGCCGCTCCTTTCTCTTTGTTCTCTTCCATGGAGATTTTATAAATTGCCTTTTCCTTTGACTTCTTTAAGAAGCTCTGAGCTGCCACAAAGAAGATCAGCACTGCCTGCATCATGTTCACGAACTCGATGGGGATGTTGGTGGAAAGATTCAGCACAACTGCAGATGTTCTGATATACGCCAGCACAAATGCAGAGAGCGGAATAAATATGGGTTTCTTTCTTGCAATAACAGCAACCACCAGGGCGTCCATACCGATATTGGTCAGCACGCTGTACTGATATCTGGTATACATACCAAAAGCATCCACGCAGGCCGCCGCTCCGGCATAAATACCGCCTATGAGCTGGGCGATAAGCACGATTTTCGTTGTATTCAGTCCGGAATACCTGGCAAACATTCCATTGGAGCCACAGATTCTGATTTTTACTCCAATTCTCATGCGGTTAAACATCAGACAGGCTACAATCCATCCAATAATGCTGACAAATATTCCAGCGTGAAGATTCGTGCCCTCTAATATCTGGAAAAAGCTGGCATTATCCGGATACATAGGGCTGCACAGGAACGCCTGAGACCGGTCCGCGAAGAAAATCTTCAAAAACCAGAGGGAAAGATAGAGGAGCATATAGTTCATGATGATGGAGGTAACCATCTCGGAAATCTTCAGTTTCTCTCTGCCTACCGCCGGAACCATGGCCAGGCCGCCGCCTACCGCACAGCAGATGATCAGCAGAATTCCAACTCCCACGATCCACGGCACATTGTTAAAAATGGGAGTATTAAAAAGTACGATACAGGCCACCGCAGGAGCAAAGTTTACAACTCCCTCTCCAATCAGGTTAAAACGTCCGCAGCCGTAAATAAAACACATTCCGCAGCCGCCCAGCACATAAGGGATAAACTTGCCCATAAGCTGTCCAAAACGTCTCGATGTGGTAAAGGGCCCTAAAACAAAGTTAGTGATTACCTCCTGAGGCGTCACGTCAGAGGTCAGAATAATAATCACCAGTGTCAGAATGTACGCGAGCAGAAGGCCTAAAACTACCCGAAGAAGCTCAAACAACGCTTCAACTCTCTGTACCTTTTTCAATACAGCTCACCCCTTTCCTCTTCACTCATTTTTCTGATTCCCAGCATATACTCGCCCATCAGTTCGTCATTTACCTTTTTCATATCTGTAAACTGAGCGGCGATTCTGCCGTCCCTCATAATCAACAGTCTGTCTGAGAGATTCATAACTTCATTCAGGTCTGAGGAAATCAAAAGCACGGCAAATCCTTTCTCCCTTGTATACTTCTGCAGAAGTTTATGTATCAGGGAAGCAGTACCCACGTCGATACCCCGGGTGGGCTGATTTGCGATGATAATATTGGCTCCGCTTGTGAACTCTCTGGCCACAATCACCTTCTGTATATTGCCGCCGGAAAGCATCCTCACCGGGCTCTTTTCCGAATCACAGGCGATCTCAAACTCCTTAATGCAGTCTTTCACATACTGATCCAGCACCTTCTGATTTACAAAAACGCCCTTGGTAAACTTAGGGTTATCCAGATAAATTGATGAAAGATTGTCGTATATAGACATATCCTGGGCGCATCCGTAGGTCATTCGGTCCTCTGAAATATGGGCAAGACCAAGCTTTCTGATCTGTGCAATGTTTAACCCGGCAATATCCGTGCCGTTTATACTCACAGAACCTGCCGTCATTTTCAGCAGGCCGGTAATGATTTCAGACACCTCATTCTGTCCATTTCCCTCCACGCCTGCAATTCCTACGATTTCTCCGGCTCTGACACCGAAGGAAACATCGTCTACCAGCTTTTTGCCTATATCGTCCACATAGGTGACATTCCGTACCTTCAGGACGGTATCTCCCACGTTGCTTTCATCTTTCTCGATCGTATTGACAATATCTCTTCCCACAATCAGTCTGGAAAGAGCCAGCTCATTCATTTCCTCTTTCTTTACAAATCCGGTAACCCGTCCGTGTCTGAGGACAGTCGCTGAATCACACAGCTCCATAACCTCATCCAATTTGTGGGAAATAAAAATAATGCCGTACCCGTTCGCCTTCAGAGATTTAAGCTGAACAAACAGTTCTCTTACCTCCTGAGGAGTCAGTACAGCCGTAGGCTCATCCAGTATCAAAACCTTAGCTCCCCTTATCAGCGCCTTCAAAAGCTCTACCTTCTGCTTCAGGCCTACGCTTATATCTCTTACAAGAGCGTTGGGATCTACTTTAAGTTGAAATTTTTCCGAAGCTTCTTCTGTCATACGGACAGCCGTTTTTTTATCAAATATTTGTCCCGGCCCCGGCTCTATGCCAAGAACCACATTTTCAGCCACGCTGAGGTTGGGTACCAGCATAAAATGCTGATGTACCATACCTACGCCTTTTGCGATGGCATCCAGAGGATTTTCTATATGGACCTCTTTCCCGTCCAGATATATCTTTCCCTGCTGACAGTTCTCAAGACCGAACAGTATCTTCATCAGGGTAGTTTTTCCTGCGCCGTTTTCTCCGATCAGCGCATGGATCTCTCCCTCATTTACAGTAAAGGTTATGTCCTTATTAGCCATAAATCCATTGCCGTAAATTTTTGTTATCCCTTCCATTTTTAAAAGTTCTTTTGCCATTGCCCCACCTGTCTTTAAAAGGCTGCCGCCAGTTTTTCTGCGGCAGCCTTTTCAGAAATTGTCTTTTGACTACTTAATTATAAACGATAATCCGGATCGTCTCTGAACTGTGCAAATGTGTCATAGTCCGGAAGATCATAATAGCTGGGAACCACAATATCACCGTCGGTGATCATCTGTTCAATTTCAGTTATGGTATTCTGAACATCCTCAGGAGTATGTGCATAGTAATTCTCATTGTAGGCAAGACCCGTACCGCCATCTGCAACACCGAATCTGTGATTGCCCATCTCCATATCTCCGCTCACGATTCCATCAAATGCAAGTACGCAGCACTGTGTAATTCTCTTCTCCATAGAAGTTACAAGGTTTTCATAACCTGCCACCTCGGTCTCCGCATTCGCAAATGTGGTGTACTGGTCATAATCCACACCAATCAGATACTGATTATTCTCAATGCCGCCGTGTTCGGAACATGCGTTCAGCGCGCCCACGCAGTAGCTTCCGCCAATGTTATAAACCACATCACAGCCATTGTTGTAGAGCACATTCACCGTTTCATAAGCACCCTGAACTGTCTGATCGGAATAATAAGCGATATTGTACTCTACTTCTTCTCCGTCTTCCGCCATATTATCGTTATAGTATTTCACGCCCGCAAGCCAGCCTGTTACAAAGTCGTTCAGAATAGGTGAATCCTGATTGGCTGCTGCGCCAATCTTATGATTTTCAGACATCAGGCACTGATAAACGGCTGTAAGGAATGAGCCTTCATCCTGTCGGAAACTTACGCCGAACACATTGGGATATTCGCTCAGGTCCAGGGTAGGAGCCGTATCGTACAGGATAAATTTCATATCCGGAAATCTGTCTACATTAGCTAACAGATCATCCTGAATATACCAGCTTGAGCTAATTACATAGTCATATCCGCCTGTCTCAATGGCATCCAGAAGAGTGGTGGTTCTCGTGGAAGCATCCATTCCGCCTTCTACCAGAGTCATGTCAATGTTATATTTCTCCGCAATCTCCTGAGCCGCATAATATCCAAGGTCGTTCGTTCCATAGTCACCGATGTTCTGAAACGCAAAGAACAGCAGCTTCTTCCCCTCGACGGAGTCCCCACTTCCATCGGAAGTTCCTGTTCCCTCCTCTGCGCCGGCCTCTGCAGCGGTATTCGCCGCTGTGGTCTCTTCCGCTCCGCCGCCACCGCATCCAACAAGTGTTGCAGCAAGCATAGCAGCTGCCAAAAGTCCTGCGAAACGTTTTTTCATAGTTTTTTCCTCCTTTTAAAATTATATAGTTTAATTTTCTCCACTCCCGGATACTTCGCAGCAGCAGATCCGGCAATGAAATTTTGCTATCTCATTTTCCCCATTTTGTTTCGGATATCGACGCCTTTCGCTGCCCTTTAACCGGAAATACTCTTCACTTCTTTCATATACGCAGCAACTATGGCTTCATCAATGCCGCCTCCCCAGTTATTGCCCTCAAAACATCTCCCCACAAGAGCTCCGTCGGCATTTTTTAACCTGGAAGCTGCGCTCTGTACATCCGTTCCGCCTCCCAGAATGATGGGGAGATCGGGATAGGCAGCCCTGATATCCTGCTCCATACGGTTGTTCAGTCCTTCATCCTTGCTCATAATCTCTACCGCATCCGCTCTCACCATTACCGCTGAGCTTACCCGACTGAGCAGAGCCTCTTTATCGTAACCACCGTGGAAATGATAGCCGGCGATCTCCGCCAAAAGTTCTACCTTTTCCGCATCAATTTTTTTTCTGTACTCCAGGACCTTCAGCGGATCCGCATTGATCACGCCGCCAAAAGGAGAAGACGTCTGACCCACAAGAGCTGTGCACCTGGTGTAGTCCGCATTTACTGCTTTTGCCGCTGCAATAGACGGTGTGATGCAGTTCCACATAAGCTGAACGCCGATTTTAAAATCTGCTCCCACATGCTTCTTAACCTCATTGGCAATTACCGCCAGGCAGGTCGCTCTGACATAATCACTGTCATCTCCCGTAGGATACACCTTGTCCACCGTCTGAATCAGACAGCCGGATGCACCTCCATTTTCCAGGGCTTTGGCATCCTTCACCGCCTTCTCAATGGATGCTTCGTAATCACCATCCTTATAGAAAGGCGTCCCTGGCATGGGCTTCAGATGAATAAGCCCAAATATCAGTTTTTGATTGTTCTGACGAGCTTCTTTAAACATTTTTTCATTCTCCTGTTTTATTTTTATGTTTTTAATGTTCGTTAATCAAAAATTTTGTTTGATTGTAGTTTTCTTTTGTTTTTATATATTGTGCTTTTTCTATAAATTTTTATAACATATTCCCCTTATTATCGTCAATAATATTCACACTAATTCATTATATGGTAAGTTTTGCATATTTTTTTGTTCGAAAACGAATGTTTTTTATTTACTATATATGTATTTCATGATATAATGCAAGCAATAAACAGAAACACTTCGAACATACACAAAAAAAGTGTGGCACCCACACTTCCCTGGCGGAGCGCGACTGCATCAGACGTCCTACTCCTTACACGCTCCGTTCTACAATTACCCGCTTAACTGGAAAATTCATTTCTTAAAAAGGAGGATGGATATGTCAAATAAGGGAAACTACAGACAGGACGCTATTATGAAGCTCCTGCTTCAGAAAAAGGCAGTGGCAGTGGATGAGCTCTCAAAGCTCTTTTCCGTGACTCCCACCACGATCAGAAGAGATCTGCTGGAGCTTGAAGCCAATCATCAGATACGGCGCTCCCGCGGATATGCGTTTTTAAGTGAAGAATATAATACCGATGACAACCGATACCGCATCGGTATGTTTCAGTCTGAAAAACAGAGAATTGCAAAACGGGCACTGCAGATGATCAACAAAAACTACTCCATTCTGCTGGATTCCGGAACCACCATTCTGGAGCTGGCGAAGGAACTGAACGCTCATAAGGAGCTCAGCAATATCTGCATTATCACCAATGGTCTGGACATTGCTCTCTCCCTGTCCAATTTTTCCACTGTTTCCATGCCCCCGGGTGTGGTGCACCACTACAGCAAAACTATTTACGGAGTCAAGACAACCGAATTTTTCTCTGGAATCCATGCAGATATCGCCTTCATAGGATCCTGCGGCATCCTGCATACCATCGGCCCCACCATATCCACGCCATTTCTTCTGGATATCAAACAGAAAATGGTCCAGGTATCCAACAAAGTTGTACTGCTCATAGATTCCTCCAAGTTTCTGTCCAGCGGCTTCTATCCTTTCTGCGATTTCAGTGAAATCGACACGCTGATCACTGTGGAAACAGAAGAAAACAGGGAAAGTATCCAACGGCTGAGAGAACAGGGAATTGAAGTAATACTTGCATAAAACACAGATCATGGAGTTGATTATGAAAAAAGAAGATTTGTCCGTCTGGCTGCTGTCTGCCGTGCCCCTGCTGGCTTCCATCGTCCTGCACATTGCGGCAGGCAGCAGTCCAGTGGTATTTACCGTTGTATTTTTACTGAATTTGGCTTTTGTATCCTACGATTATTTTAAAAACAGATCGTCCATGGGATATCCCTTTTATGTCTATCTCTCAGGACTTGTTTTCATACCGCTTTACATTTATTTCCGAACCATCAGGGACAGGCATCAGTACCGTTTTCTTGTGACGTGGCTGATATTATATGTGCTGGATATGGCATTTCTTCAGATGTCCGTTCTTTAGAAAACAAATGTCACTTAAAAATAGGAGCAGATATCGTCTCACCCTTTTCGATATCTGCTCCTATTCTTCTTCATAAATCTTTGTCACGGCCTCCATGATTGCCAGAACCCGCTTTCTGTCACCCAACGGCAGTTTATCCAGCCGTTTGTTGGATTCGATCACTCTCTCCTTATATCCGCAGACCAAATCTTCTTCCAGCAGATAGTCCAGAGAAGCATCCAGGGCATTGGCAATATTCACAGCTGTGCTGAGACTTGGCAGCTTCACTCCTCTCTCGATGCTCGAGATATAGACGGAACTTAATCCCACAGAATCTGCCAGCTCTTCCTGCGTCAAGTTTTTCTCCACCCGTTTTTCCTGAATTCTCATTCCAAGCTGCTTCTTGTGCACTTTCGTTTTCATACTTCCCACTCTTTTAGTATTATTCGGATACTAACAGTATAAAAGCAAACTGTGCTCCAATCCAGAATTTAATAGTATTAGACTAAGCCTGTTAGATTCAGTATTTACATTTTTTTACAATATTATGCAATCCCCTCACACACATCCCCCATTCTCTTTCAGCCACCGCCGTCTCCTCTCATAGTCCGGCAGTATCCGCTCCACCTCCGCCCAGAACAGCTTCGAGTGGTTCATCTGCTTTCTGTGGGCCAGCTCGTGGACCACCACGTAATCCAGGATCTCCGGAGGCATGAGGATCAGCTTCCAGTTAAAATTTAAGTTGCCCTGGCCGCTGCAGCTGCCCCAGCGGGTTTTCTGGGCGCGGATGGAGATCCTGCCGTAGGTGACATCCATTTTTGCCGCAAAATAAGACACCCGCTGGCTGATGACCATACGGGCCAGCTCCCGGTACCTGGCCTCTAAGGCCGGATCTTTCTCGTAATCCCGGTCCCCGGCAGCTTCCCGCCGCTTTTCACTTTTCTTTCTCTGGAGGAGATATTTTTCCAGAATCCAGCCTTTTTTCTCCTCTACAAACCGCTCCACCGTCCGGTCCCCGGCGCAGCGGGGAACCCGGGCCAGCACCCTGCCGTCGGCAGTTACCTCCAGCCCCAGCGTCCGCCGGCCGGAGTAGATCACTTCCACAGATATGGAAAGAGCGCCCTCCGCAGAAGGCGCTTTCAGTACAATTTCCTTTAACATTCGTAAACCTCGCCTGTGCCGCTTTACAGCACATCGGAAAAATGGGGCCGCAGCCGCTTAAATACTTTCAGTCCCACGAAGAAGATCACCAGCGTCACCACCCAGAAATAGAGGGTCATGGTGGGGCGCTCAAAGAACCAATGCCCCGTCAGAATGCTGTCCCGGTAACCCGCCACAATGTAGTAAAACGGGTTGAATTTTAACAGCGTCAGTACAAAAGGAATGTCCGCAAACATGGACTCCTGGTACATAATAGGCACCATCCACATGCCAAACTGCAGGCAGATGCCCACGATCTGGGCCATATCCTTGAAAAACACGTTTACCGCGCAGGTAAAATACCCGATCCCCAGCGCCAGCATGGACGCCGCGAAAGAATAGTAGATCACCTGGATCCAGGTGGCCATGGGCATCCGGCCGTAGCAGAGAGCCATGACAATCATGATGGCCACAAAGAAACAGTGAACCATCAGGCTGGAGATCAGCTTGATCACCGGCAGTACTTCCACCTGGAATACCACCTTTTTCACCAGATAGCTGTACTCCTGCAGACAGCCCGTCACCGTATTGAGGGCCTCGCTGAAGAAAAACCAGGGCACGATGCCGGGCACCAGCCAGAGCACATAGGGCACTCCCGGCACCGGCGGCACGCTCTTAAATCCAAGCTGGAAGATGCAGAAGTAGATGAGCACCGTCACAATGGGCTGGACAAACATCCACACCACGCCGAAATAGGACCCCACAAACCTCTTTCTGAAATCCGCCTTGGACAGATCCCAGATCAGCTTCCGCCTTTTTATGATCTCCCCGATCAGGGAAATAACTTCTTTCATCTGAAATAACCTCTCCCTGCCGGTCAGAACTTAAAGGTGTCCTTAAATCCGCCCCATTTTTGATCCTTTTCCGAGATGATCAGCTCCACGCCGTCCTGGAGAGGCCACTCAATACCGATATCCGGATCGTTCCATGCCATGCCGCCCTCGTCGCCCGGATGGTAGAAATCCGTGCACTTGTACACAAATTCCGCCTCGTCGGAGAGCACCAGAAATCCGTGAGCAAAGCCTTCCGGAATGTAGAACTGCTTCTTGTTCTCCGCGGAGAGGGTCACGCCGAACCATTTTCCATAGGTCTCAGAATCCGCCCGCAGATCCACCGCCACGTCAAACACCTCGCCGCGGACCACCCGCACCAGCTTGCCCTGGGGGAACTGCTTCTGATAGTGAAGGCCCCTTAAAACTCCCCGCACGGACATGGACTGGTTGTCCTGCACAAAGACCATATCCAGACCGGCTTCTTTAAAATCATTCTGATTGTAGGTCTCCATGAAATAGCCTCTCTCGTCCTTGAAAACGGTGGGCTCAATCACGCAGAGTCCCTTAATATCACAGGTTGTAACTTTAATCTTTCCCATATGTTCGTCCTCACTTTTTCAACAAACTTGTCAAGCAATACTATAACACTAGATTCGGATACTGACAATAGAAAACAGCCGCAGCAGCGCATATCCATTGGCGCAGACCAGGAAAAACAGAAGCTCCCGGTCCCTGTTTTTCGTCAGGGTGATCCAGTTGTTTTTCAGAGCCATGAGAAACACCGGCAGGAAGGGCAGAAAATACCTTCCCTGGACTCCCATGACAATTTTGGAGCTGGACGGCGTCCAGGCGATAAACATGGAAAACATGGCTGCTCCCGCGCCGGCCAGGCACAGGAAAAGCACCCAGATTCTCCGGCCCCCGGCCAGATAGATGGTCTCTCCCCCAGGCTTCTTCATGGCCAGGAAAAACAGCACGAAGGTCATGGCCAGAATCACCAGATAGGGCACGTCCAGCACCTGGTCCAGATTGCCCAGCCAGTTGCCCATCATGGTCAGGTGGTAGTAGTCCCCCTTTTCCAGAATGGTGTTGTAAAAAATTCTCAAAGTTTTTATGGGGTTGTGGATGACCCACTCGAAAGTGTATCCAGTCTCCCCGGCCCAGCCCACAAAGCTCTCCGTTTCCGCCGCGTACTGCACGATAGTTCCGCTGTTTACCAGAATCATGGCGGCAGCGTAGACTGCCAGCACCGCTGCCGCAGAAAGGATCCAGTTTCTCCGGTTTCCGAACTTTTTCACCGGAACCAGCAGGCAGAGCCCCGCCAGAACGCCGTAGATCATCTTGCAGGGTCCCAGCACTCCCATAATGACCGCCAGAAGGGCCACGTCCCGTTTTCTCACCATCGCCGCCCCATAGGTCAGCTGAAGAGTCACCGCCGTGAGCAGAAAGGACAGGCTTAAAATCATAACGTCGTAGGAGAAGGACGCGGCCAGATGGAGGGTCATGGGCAGCAGGGCCACTCCGAAAAGCACCTCTTTTCCAAAGGGCAGCCGCTTCATGGCATACCAGGTGACCGCCGTGAAAAAGAGCAGGTTGCCGAACCGCCCCAGATACAAAAGCCCCAGGCCGCCAAAGCCCAGAAGCCGCCCCAGAACAATTCCCAGAGCCTGGGGCAGGTAGGCGAAGGGCGTGGTCTCCACCGGCGGTTTCGCCGTGGTCTCCATCTCCTCCTCCCCCGTTCCCCAAAGGCCTGTGTCATGAATTTTCCGGTAGGTATGCTCCGTCAGAGTCTGGCCCAGCACCTGGGTATCTTTTGTCTCCTCCTGCTCCGCCAGGCTCTCCCCGGGCACCAGCTCCGTATCCAGCACAAAGGTGTCCTGAGTCCGGATGTACACATGTCCCTTTTCATCTGCCGCCGGCTGTCCCAACATGGTGTTGGAGAGCCGGTAAGCGCTGATAAAGTGGCTGACCTCATCCGGTGCGGAAAGGGGCGCCAGCACCGCCAGATAGATGGATCCCAGGCACAGGATGGCCAGGGAAAAAACCGTCTCCAGAGCTGCTCTCCTCCTGAAAAAAAGCCAGCCGATCAGGACAGCAGCCAAAACGACGCAGACCAGAAGAAGGGCGTACCAGCCATACAGGAACGTATCCTTCGACTCCAGCACTCCGGCCCGCACATTTTTCATGTGCCAGAGGCCCAGGGCCGCCACCAGGAAAACGCCAAGGAGCCACCAGGGAATTCTCCTGAGAGCGGCCGTCTCATTCACGCTCCCGTTTTTCATTCCCTTTTTCCTCCCTCTCTTTTTCGTTCAGCGCGATCCGCTGCACCAGCTCCCTCTGTTTCGCTTCCAGCTGGGAGACCCGCAGGGTCAGGGAAAATACCTTCACCATCAGCAGGAATATGATAAACAGAAAGATGAAATTGGACGTGGAATAGGTTCCCGCCAGCCGGGAGAGAATGTCCGCCGTCTTCGGAAATACGCTGAATATGATGAGAATCACGGATACAAACACCCAGAACACCGAATCCTCAATCTGTGCCTTGGATTGCCTTATCTTTCTTATGATCAGCGCCGTCGTCAGAAGGGAGCCTGCGATCAGCACCGCCCTCAGCATCATGGTCATTTTCCGTTCCTCCAGTAATTTTTATTCATAGTCAGCCACAGCACCGCCTTCATGGGCAGCCGCCGGTAGGCCTTTCCCAGCCGGTAGCCCGCGTATTTAAAACCGCTTTTCACAATCAATCCGGGAATCTGCAGCAGCCTTCCCGTGGAAAACAGCCAGGCCGCCGTCTTTTTCACCAGCCGGATTCCCTCTCCCTCAGACGGCACGCCCTCAAACACCTCCGGGTGGTCCGCCTGGGACACCCCCAGGTCAAAATTTCTCCTCAGCTGCTGCATACAGCTGTAATTGTGGGAGTGAATCACCCTGGCGTCCGCCTCGTAGCAGATTCCATAACCCGCCGCCAGCGCCCCTGCGGCAAAGATCATGTCCTCATTGAAAATCGTCCGTGAGATAAAGCCCCCCTGTTTGAGAAACAGATCCCTGCGGTAAGCGCAGCACACGTTGGAGGCGAAATAAGCCTTGATCCCCAGCCGGGGAATGTCCGCCTTCGTCTTCACGGCGCTCTCCTCCGGGTAATTGAAAGACCGGGTAAAACGCTCCGCCGGAGCGCAGTCCCTGTCCGCCAGCTGTCTGGCGTAGACGGCGATCACCGTCTCCCCCGCCGGCCCCGTTTGCTCAAAACCCTTTAACAGATTCTCCGTGAGATGTTCGTCCGCCGGCACCGCGTCGTCGGTCATACAGATGCAGATTTCCGCGTCCGACAGGCCCATGAGCCGGTTTCTGGTGGCCCCGTGGTCAAATTCCTCTTTTTTAATATGATGAACTTCCAGCCCCCGGACCCCGGAAAAGCCAGCCTCATTCCAGTAGGCCTTCTCCGTATTGATCACAATGATCTTTCTCACCGGCACCGTCTGCTTTTCCAGCATGGCAAGAAGCCGGGCAAATTTCTTTCCCGGCCTGTAGGCCGGTATCAGCACGTCAATGGTCATAATCTACCTCCTTCGCCCGCCGGAACAGCAGGGCCTGAACGGCGCCGAACCCCAGGACCAGCCCGCCCATCAGCCCCACATAGCAGACGGACGCCCCCATAATGGCGAATGTCTTCACAAGTACCGGGGAGGCCAGCCAGGCGGCCGCCGCAGCCGCCAGATACACCAGGAAAATGATTCCCTGCCGCCGCATGATCACCAGCAGGTAATAATAAAGGTTTGCCAGGGCGTACAGCCCGCCTCCCAGAATAATGATCACAAAGGGAATCCAGTGGGCGGTGAGGGAGCCCTCATAGCCCGCCCCCAGAATCCGCTCCATGATTCCCAGAACGGGCCGGCCCAGCAGCAGGGTTCCCGCCACCGCCAGCACCGTCAGCCCCCCGATCACCATGGCGATCTGCCTGCGGATTTTCCCGAATCCGTCAAAATCCTGTTTATCCCAGCATTCCGTCAGTCTGGTGAGGAAGGGGCGGATCACAAAATTGGCCACCAGATAGATCACCGATGTAGGCATAAACAGAATGTTGAAATAACCGCTCATGGCGTCGGTCAGCTCCCGGTCAATGGCGTATTTCGCCGCGGAAAACACATAAAAATCCAGAAACACGGATACAAACAGCAGGGCCGTGTTCTTCAGCAGGCGCAGACAGGCCTTTGTATCCGCCTCAAACCGCACGTCCGGCAGCACCCCCGCCCGGATCACCGTGAGATTAAACAGCGCCACTCCCGCCATCTGGGCCAGCACCGCCCCGAAAGAGGCCGTCAGCAGATTTCCTGAAAACTGCAGCGTGATTAAGAACACCGCCACGGAAAGGATGGTTCGGAAGGTGTTGGATTTTCCCGTCAGGTAAAGGCTCCCCTGCCGCTGAAATTCCGATTCATAAACATCGGCGAAGCCGTCGATGATCTTGTAGCAGGCCAGGAAGAAGATCACCGCCGACTTGTGAAAGCTGTACTCCCCCGAAAACCACAAAAAAGACAGATGCAGGGCCGCCGCAGCCGCCGCTATCCCGCAGGTAGCCGTGCGCAGCCGCAGATAATCCCCAAAGGTATACTCCTGCTTTCCGTCCGTGATCTGGAAGGGACGGATGCCGAAATAGGCGATAATAAACATCTGCTGGCCGTAGGTGGAAAAACCGAAGCCGAAGATTCCGCCTTCGTCTTCCCCGGCCATCCGCATGACGATAAACGCCAGGACCATGGACGCCAGGGCGTACACTCCGCTGCCCACTGTATTCCAGATTACATTCTGCCTCTCTTTATGGTCTCCGTCATATACCAGAAATCGTTTTGCAAATCCAGCCATATTCCTATCCTCTTCCCCGGAAATTCTGAATTACCAGAATGGAGGTGAGCATCCGCAGCATATATTTTACGGCTACTCCCGGCTTTAAATAGCTCTCTCCGCCTTTCCGCTCGTCGATCACCACCGGGACCTCCGCCACCTTCGCCCCCTGGTGGATCAGGAGGGAGATGGTGTCCGGCTCCGGCCCGTAATTCATCCGGTAGGCGAATTTTTCTATCATCTCCCGGTCGAACATGCGCATTCCCGAGGTGGGATCCGAAACCCTGGCCCCCGTGGTCAGCCAGATGGCAAGGCCGATCAGCCGGCTCCCCACCATCCGGAGAGAGTAATTTTTTTTGTGGTTTACAAAGCGGGAGCCGATGACGATGCTGTAACCTTCATCCATCTTCGCTTTCATCTCCGCCACGTACTCTGCCCGGTGCTGCCCGTCCCCGTCAAACTGGACTGCGCAGGAATACCCTTTTTCCCAGGCGTACTTCATTCCTGTCTGAAAACATCCCGCCAGCCCCAGATTCACCGGAAGGGTGATGTGATTGTATCCGCCGTCCCTCAGAATCCGCTCCGTGCTGTCTGTGGATCCGTCATTGACCACCACATAGTCCAGATCCGGATAGTTTCGGATCAGATTATCCACCACCGTCTTTATATTTTTTTCCTCGTTAAACGCCGGAATGATCAAAATTACCTGATTCATGCTTCATTTCCGTCCTGTCTGTAAAATTTTCCCGGCAGCCGCCTCAAACAGCTTCACTTCCCCGTACACTGCCCCCAGAAAGATCCGGGCGGCCAGCATGGAAAATGGCCCGGCTCCCAGATACCTGCGGTAATAGTAGAGCTTGCTCTTGTGAAGGATCTTCTGTTTCGCCGCCAGCCCCGCCACGCTCCGATCAATGCTCACCGAGTGGGCGTGGACATACTCCGCGTCTGTGACCAGTACCACCCCCAGCCCCCTTGTCCGCAGCTTCTGGGCCAGAATTTTTTCCTCGCAGTAGAGAAATACCTTCCTGTCAAAGATCTCTTTCCCATATCTTCCCGGAAACGCGCTCATTTTCAGCATAAAAAAGGAACCGGGCACAGCCCCCGCCATTCGGCTTCCGGCCGTCCCGCCCCGGGGCAGGCGTCTTAAGGGAGTGATGAGCCAGGGCTTAAAAATCCTCCTGCAGATGGGGCCGGTGTCCAGCAGATCCCGCCAGAGGGGCAGCAGATCCCAGTAGGAAAACAGCCGCTTTCCGTCCGGTGAAGAGACCATGGCGGAAGCCACTGCCCCGTTTTCTGTTTTCTCCAGTCCTTCCTTTACTTTGCGGATGCACCGGTCCGTCACATGGATGTCCGGATTGGCGATCATCACATATTCCGGATTCCACAGGCGCACCGCCTCATTGATCCCGGCCTGATTGCCGTAGCCGTAGCCGCCGTTTTTTTCCGTCCGAAGCAGGGTGATTCCCGGCCGGCCCGCACCGCCCGCAGACGCTGCGAACGCGGACAGCTTCTCCCAGGAATCGTCGGAGGAATGGTTGTCCACCAGCAGAATCTCGTCGATCTCCCGGCTTTCTCTCAGCTCCCCTGCCAGCCCTATGGCCGTGTCCGCATCGTTATAATTTAAGATAATACATACCGTCTTACCCATTACCGGTTTCCCTCTTTTTCTTCCGCCCGTCAATCACCTTCATGCCAAACCGCCGGCTGATCCACAGCCGCAACCCCGGGCAGACTCTGGTCATCTGATTGAAGCACCACCAGAGCTGCATGTACAGCTCCTTCCCCTTCTCCGGGGGAGTTCCCTTCCAGGGGGTATGGTCCAGACAGTACTCATACAGGCGGCGGTAATGGTTGTGGTTGCCGGCGATCCATGGGCGCTCATCCCCCAGATAATGGATGATCACCGGACGTCTCTTCGCCTCCTGAAACTGCTGTTTTCCCACCTGCCGGTAGGCTCCGCACAGTTTTTCCAGGGTGGAATAGCGGAAATACCGGTAATTGGTGAAAAAGTTGTACTTCGGCGGAAGAGAACGGATTCTTCCCGCCAGAGTGCCGTTGATGGTGTCCTGATCGCAGGCAAACAGGCTTCCCGCATGGGCGCCGTAAAAATCCAGCATCTGTCTGAGCACCTGCTCTCTTCTCCATCCGGCCAGGTCCATGAGGATGACCCCGGAGTTAAAATAGGCGTCGTCTCTCCCGAAGCCGATGGCCTCCTTCATTTCCTTATATACTGTGGGTTCCATCACCATACCTGCCAGGCATCCCCCCAGATCTGTCCGGTACAGTTTCCGGATATCTCCCAGCACAATGGTATCGCAATCCAGATACAGGGCCCGCTCCACCGTCTCCGGCAGAACCTCCGGGGCAAACAGCCGCCCCATGGCGCTGATGTCAAAGCCTCTGGTATCCACGTCATAGGGAAATTTCTTCCGGAGATCGCCCAGCTCCCTCACCTGAACGGTGCGGCCGAATTTCTCCGCCACCGCCTGGAGCCGCTTCTGGTACTCCGCACACATCCCCGACGACAGCACCCAGACATCCAGATCCCGGATCTTCCGGCTGTGGGCCAGCAGGGAATACAGGGACGCCGCCAGATGGCGGGCATACCCGTCGTTAGACACATATATGATATTGACAGTCTCTTTTTTTCCTTCCATTATGGCATCCATTTCTTACATTATAGGGTCATTTTATTTACGATTTTACAGTAACCGGCCAAAAAAGTAAATCGTATCTGGCATTTTTCCCACAAATATGATAAATTAAGGTGGTACTGAAATCATACTTAGGAGGGTTACACTATGCGAAAGACCATTCGGCACATTGCGCTTCTGGCCTTGACAGCCGTGTTCCTGACAGGACAGACCGCAACGGCGTTCGCCGATGATAATTATGGCCCGGGCATGCTGATCGGCAATCCGCAGCCCGAGAATCCGAACACAGATACCAACAACACCACTGATGTTTCCGGAGGACAGACGGACAGTCAGTCCCAGTCTGACGCCCAGACCGTTGATCCCATTGAGGGCGGCGGGGCCTCTCAGACGGAAGAGACGGAAGCTGTCTCCGATCCCAATATTCAGACCACTCCCACCCGGGAAATCACTGAGGACACCCCTTGTCTTCAATTTCAGTTTCTGCGCCCCGACATGACCTGGAGTGATCCCGTGCGGACGGATGTGACCATTCAGCCGGGAGCGGACGGCTTCCTATCCATGTCCGTGTACGCCATCAACCTGCCGGGCGATGTGCTCTACCGCACCTACGCTTCCCAGAGAGGCTGGAGCAACTGGGCCATGAACGGCGGCCATTCCGACTGGGACGCAGAACCGGTGGAGGCCGTGCAGATCCGCCTCAACGGCGTATTCGGCAATACTTATGATGTGTATTACACCACCACTTTAAACGACGGCACCCAGTGCGGCTGGTCCACAAAGGGCGGTACCAACGGCGCCATGGCTGTGGGCAAATACATCACCGGCTTCCGGTACTCCCTGTGGGGAAAGAACGATCCCAACGCTCCTTACGACATGGAGAATCCCCTGGTGGCCGCTGCCGCCGACGGAATTACCATTGTGGACGGAATGCCCGTATTCAGCAACGGCACCGGCGACAACTTCACCGGCTGGGTGTGGAACGACGGCGACCGCTACTATGTGGTGGACAACACCCCGGTGAGCGGCTGGCAGTATATTGACGGCTACAAGTATTTCTTTGAGACCGACGGAAAGCTGGTTCAGGACCTGGAGCCCTATCTCCATTCCAGCGGCCCCTTCCAGATCCGGATCAACAAGCAGATGAACTGCACCACCGTCTACATTCAGGACGGGGACAACGGCTACATCATCCCCTACAAGACGTTCCTGTGCTCCACCGGCGACGATACGCCTCTGGGCACCTTCCAGACCCCGGTGAAATACCGCTGGAGACTGATGAACACCGATGAGTACTGTCAGTACTGCACCCGTCTGGGCGAGGGACTGCAGATCCTGCTCCACTCCGTCATTTACGAGAAGCCGGATCCCTACACCTTAAAGCCCAGCACCTACAACTGGCTGGGAGCCACAAAATCCCACGGCTGCATCCGTTTCACCACAGAGGACGCCAAGTGGATCTACGACAACTGCCCCCTGGGCACTTCCATCACCGTATATGAGTCTGCGGTTCCCGGTCCCTTCGACCGGCCGGCCATCCAGCAGATGATCCCGGATACCCAGACTTACGATCCCACAGATGTGAACGTGCCGGAAAACGGGCTGCGGTGAGCAAAATGAAAAGAGAACTGTCATAGAACAGACGGTACCAAAACGGGGCCGGTGTGATTCGCTGTGAGTCACACCGGCCCCGTTTTATTGTTTCTTACCTTCCCCTCAGATACTCCTCATAGGGAACATCCGGGTCCAGCACCAGTCCGCCGTGCATGGTGGGGGCCTTCGCCGGCTTCATGTAATCTCCGTACTCCGCCTTCAGACGGCCGTCATACCCTGCCGGAGCCGGAATCTGCCGGTTCTCAAAAGGCAGGTACACCACATCGTCAAACCACTCCCGCCTCCAGGTGTTCTTCTCCAGATGACTGATAAACACGGTGTCGCAGACCCGCCGCGTGGCCTTTCCCTTGTACTTGGCGCACAGTTTCTCATAGCGGAAAAAGGCCTGTCTCATGGGAATGTGAAACACGCAGCCCAGGCGGTGAAGCAGGCGGCCGGCCAACGTCTTTTTCTCATAATAGTCATACCGGTACCAGGTGTAGAGGACCATCCAGCAGAGCTTAACCTGAAAAGCCCACCACCTGGCCGCCAGTTTTCCGTCCGGCATTCCGTCCAGGGGAAAAATATCTATGAAAATTCCGCAGTTATATCCCGCCTTCGCGTCCTCCTCGTTGAAGCCGGTGGTCCGGCTGTCCCGAATCTGGGCGTGGCCCCGCAGATAATTGTCCTCCGTGTAGACCGTCTGAAGCTTCAGCCCTTCCTTCAGCTCCCTCGGGGCCACCTTCACAAACCGGTCGTAATCCTCCCGGAGCATGGCCAGGTCAATATCGTCATCCCAGGGAATATAACCTCTGTCCCGCACAGCGCCGATGAGGGTTCCGCTGTCCGCAAAGTACCGCAGGCCATATTTTCTGCAGATCCGCTCCACCTCGTCCACCATGGCCAGCTGCACAGCCCACACTCGCTTCATCTTTTCTGTTATGAGATAGCCGCACCGCTCTTCCTCACGAAAAAAAACCCTGTCTTCCATGGATAATCCCTATTCCTCTCTCTAAAATATGCCGGACTTTCCGGCCGTGCGCCGGCGGGATTCTTTCGCCCCGGCACTTTTTCTATGCCGGCACGTCTTCTCCTCCCGGCCCATCTTTTTTTCGCCCCGGTGCCCGCTCTAGCCCAGCACTTTCCTGATCAGCCCCTGCAGCTGGTCAAGCACCGTCCGGTCTCTCATGGCCAGCAGCGCCAGGAAATACACGGCCGCTCCGCCGCCGATCTGGAGAAAAGTGGTGACCGGCCCGGCACCCAGGTTCCGGCCCAGGGCCAGCACCGCCGCCAGCATGATCAGAGCGGCCGGCAGCCGTTTCCACCCGCAGCGGACAACCATCCCCGGAGTGATATATTCCCGGCACAGTCTGAAATAAAGGCCGGTGATCATGGTCTCCGCCAGCACGGAGGCCGCCGCGGCGCCCATGGCTCCAAATCTGGGAATCAGCATCAGGTTCATGGCCCCGTTGGCACAGGCCCCGGCCACAATCACCTTCGCGCTCTGGGCCCGCTTTCCGCAGGGAGTGAGAATCTGACTTCCCATGCAGTCGCTGAGGCCCACAATCAGCACCAACGGGCTGCACAGCCACAGCAGGCGGATCACCGGATCATACTCTGTCCCCAGAAACCAGGGCACAAAGCAGGAGGCGATTCCCGCCAGCCCGAAGGTGATGGGAAGCCCCAGAAGCAGGACAAAATCCACAGACCCGCCGATCCGCTCCCGCACCTCTTCCTGCCTGCCCGCGCCGAACAGGTAGGACATTCTGGCGGACATCACCGCGTTAAAAGAGATAATCAGAATCTTCGCCATATTCACAAACCCGGTGGCATACTCATAATAGCCGTTTTCCGATTTGTCACTGCCGGAAAACCAGCCGATCATGGTCTTATCCAGAATGGTATACACCGACGTGGCTATGGTGGGAATGAAATACACGATCACTTCCTTCAGATGACGGCGGATTTTCAGGGAACGGACATCCACCGGATCCACAAAACGGCCCAGATATCCCCACATGGAGATGTTTCCCAGCAGGCCGGTGGCCGCCAGCAGGGCGATGTACAGCAGCAGATCCCCGCTGTCCTTCACGAAGAGGAACATCAGGGCGATTCCCGCCAGCTTGATGGCCGTATTCCGGATCACGATAAGGCGGTACTGCTCCATTCCCCCGAACATCCAGGAAATGTCAAAGGCCACTGCCGCCAGCGTCATGGTCAGAGCCGCGTAGTAGGGGGCGTAAGCCTTTGAGAACGCGATCACTCCCAGCCAGACCACCAGGCACAGAGCCGTGGTCCCAGCACACAGCAGCTCAATCTCCCAGAACACCCGGCTTCTCTCTCTCCTGTCATCCCGGTGCCTGGCGATCTCCCGCTGTCCATAGGACGCCGTTCCCAGGGCCGCCAGAATAGAGAAATACTGCACCACCGAGCTGGTATAACTCTGGATTCCCACTCCGTTGGTCCCCAGCACCCTGGCGATGTAGGGAGTGGTGATAAAAGGAGTGATCAGAGTGAGTATCTGATACAGCAGATTGTAGGTGTAATTTTCCCGGATACTGGGCGCGGCGCCGTCGTAATCCTTCCTCTTTTTCCTGCCAAACATGGGATTTTTTTGTTCCTTTCCAAATCAGTTAAATCCGATTTTATCACAATCCCGCCGGCGGTGCAACGGGCCAGGCTCCGGTTTGACATACACCTGTAAATCGCTTATAATTGTGAGTACTGATTCAGGAGGATTTGCCGTGAAATTCGGAGTAATTATCGTGACTTACAACCGCCTGTCCCTGCTGCAGGAATGTCTCATGAACGTCTTTTCCCAGACCGTTCCCTTCCACCAGATCCTGGTGGTGGACAACCACAGTACTGACGGGACAGCCCAATATCTGGACAGCTTAGAGTATTCGGAGCTGACTGTTCTCCATCTGCCGGAAAACATCGGGGGAGCCGGCGGCTTTGCCAGGGGATTAAAGGAAATCGCCGGCGGAGACTGCGACTGGGTACTCATCATCGACGACGACGCCATGATCGGATCCCGATACATGGAGGAGATTCAGCACGCCATCACCGGCAACCGGTATCTGGCCTACTCCGGCACCGTGAAAACCGGCGGCGTCATTGACACCTCCCACCGCCGCCTGCTGACCAACCGCTGTCTGATGTTTTACACCCCCGTGCCGGAGAGCGCCTATGAAAAGGAGACCTTCCTCTACGATGTGAGCACCTTCTGCGGGCTGGTGCTTAAGGTTTCTCTGATTCGAAAGATCGGTCTGCCCAAAGCCCGGTATTTTATCTGGTTTGACGACACAGAATACTGTCTCCGATTCCGGAAATACACCAGAATTCTGAACGTCTGCCACGCAGAACTGGACCACCGGACGGCGCCGCCGGGGAACGCCCCCGCCGTTTCCTGGAAAAATTTCTATGGGTTCCGCAACGCCATCGACATCGGACTCACCTACTCCTCCTGGCCGGCCGCCTACCTGGCCTACATCCGGCTCAACCACCTGGCCCACATCGCCATTGACGGCTTCCTCTCCCTTCTGGGGAATAAAAAAGAAGAGCGCCGCTACCGGATGAGGATTTACCGGGACGTGCTCTCAGGAATTGGAAAAAAACCGGACGGCATGGACCGCCGCTACCCGCCGGGATCGGGTTTTCACAACTGACCGCGGGAATAAATCAAACACAGGAGATTAATCATGCAAGCAATCATTTTAGCCGCAGGCATGGGAAAGCGCTTAAAGCAGCTCACCCGCAACAATACCAAATGTATGGTAAAGGTGGGCGGCGTTCCCCTCATCAACCGGACCCTTCGTCAGCTGGACAGCCTGGATCTGTCCAGAATCATCATTGTGACCGGATATGAGGGACAGAAGCTGCGGGACCACATCGCCACTCTGGACGTGAAAACTCCCGTCTGCTTCATCGATAATCCCATATACGACAAGACCAACAACATCTATTCCCTGGCTCTGGCCAGTGAGTATCTGGTGGCGGAGGACACTCTGCTGCTGGAGTCCGATATTATTTTTGAGGACTCTGTCCTCCGCTGCCTGGTGGAGGATGAACGGGAGAGCCTGGCCCTGGTGGCCAAATATGAGTCCTGGATGGACGGCACCTGTGTGAAGCTGTCCGAACACGACGACATCGAGGCCATGATCCCGGGCAGCAAATTTTCCTTCCGGGATACAAGCGACTACTATAAGACCGTGAACCTGTACAAGTTCAGCCGCTCCTTCTCCGCCACCCACTACGTGCCCTTCCTGGAGGCTTACACAAAGGCCCTGGGCAACAACGAGTACTACGAGCAGGTACTCAAGGTGATCGTCATGCTGGACAACCCCGGCATCAAGGCGAAGCGTCTGGACGACTCCCAGAAATGGTATGAGATCGACGACATTCAGGATCTGGACATCGCCGAGTCCCTGTTCGCGGAGGACAAGGACCGTCTTCCCCTGATCCAGAGGCGCTACGGCGGCTACTGGCGGTACCCGAAAATGCTGGATTTCTGCTATCTGGTCAACTGCTATTACCCGCCCAAAAAGATGCTGGAGGAAATGAAGGCAAATTTTGACAGCCTGGTCTGCCAGTATCCCTCAGGCATGTACGTCAATTCTCTGCTGGCCGGCAGAAACTTCGGCGTCCGTCAGGACCAGATCGTCCCCGGAAACGGTGCAGCTGAGCTGATCAAGCTCCTGGTGGAGAAGATGGATGGAAAAATGGGGGTGATCCGGCCCACCTTTGAGGAGTACGCCAACCGCCGCGGCAAAGAGGATGTGGTGGTGATGAATCCCGCCGATTCGGATTTCCGATATGGCGCCGACGATATCATGAATTTCTTCGGAAATAAGGAGCTCAAAAACCTGGTGATCATCAATCCGGACAACCCTTCGGGAAATTACATTCCCAAAAAGGACATTCTCCGGCTGGCCGCCTGGACAAAGGAGCGGAAAATCCGGCTGATCGTGGACGAATCCTTCATCGACTTTGCGTCAGAGGAAACCGAAACAGACGGCGGAAAAATCTCTTCTCCCGCCGGAGCCGGCACCATCCTGGACGAGGGAATTCTGGATGAAAATCCCCATATGACCGTGGTGAAGAGCATCTCCAAATCCTACGGCGTCCCCGGCCTGCGCCTGGGGATTGCCGCCAGCGGGGACAGAGATCTGATCGCCTCCCTGAAAAAAGAGGTGGCCATCTGGAATATCAACTCCCTGGCGGAGTTCTACCTGCAGATTGAGGAGAAATACCGGAAGGATTATGCCGCTTCCTTAAAGCTCCTCCAGGCGGAGCGGAGCCGGTTTGCCGCAGAGCTGGAAACCATTCCCGGAATCCGCGTCCTTCCCTCCCAGGCCAACTACCTGATGGCGGAGCTGACCGGCTGCTCCTCCAAATGGCTCACAGAGCAGCTTTTAAACCGTTTCAACATCCTGATCAAGGATCTCTCCTCCAAGATCCCGGGAGACCGCCAGTTCATCCGCATTGCCGTCCGCAATGAGGAGGACGATACGCGGCTGACGGAGGCGCTGAGGGAAATTATGGCAAGAACCTGATTAAACAGCTCACCTTCCCTCTTTGCTGTCAACAAAAAAGGATGGAAAATTACTCCCGCAATTTTCCATCCTTATTTTTTATATCCTATTATGATATTCCCAGCTCCCGCTCCGCCGCGTTCATGGCGGACTCGATCACTTTGTCCATGTCGTAGTATTTATACTCGCCCAGCCTTCCGCCGAAGAGCACTCCCGTCTCTTTGGCCGCCAGCTCCGCGTACTTCTGGTAGAGGGCCTGGTTTTTCTCGTCGTTGACCGGATAATAGGGCTCCATGCCTTCTTTCCAGTCCACCGGATATTCCCTGGTGATCACCGTCTTCTCCTGGGTTCCGAACTCAAAATGCTTGTGCTCGATGATCCTGGTGTAAGGAGTCTCCCGGTCGGTGTAATTGACCACGGCCACGCCCTGGTAATTATCCATGTCCTTTACCTCCGTCTCAAAACGCAGGCTCCGGTATTCCAGCTTTCCGAAACAGTAATCAAAATACCCGTCGATGGTGCCGGTGTAAACTACTTTTTCTCCCAGGCTGTCATAGTGTTCTTTGTCCTTCAGGTAATCCTTGCCCAGTTCCACGTCGCAGTCCGCGAACAGACGGTCAATGATCACATTGTAGCCGCCCATGGGGATTCCCTGATACCGGTCGTTGAAGTAGTTGTTGTCGTAGGTATAGCGGACGGGAAGGCGCTTGATGATAAACGCGGGAAGATCTCTGCACTGCCGTCCCCACTGTTTTTCCGTGTATCCCTTTACCAGCTTGCGATAAATGTCAATGCCCACCAGGCTGATGGCCTGCTCCTCCAGGTTCTTCGGCTCTCCCTGAATGCCCTTTCTCTGTTCCTCAATGATGGAACGGGCCTGGGCCGGGGTGGAAATTCCCCACATTTTGCTGAAGGTGTTCATGTTGAAAGGCATGTTGTACATCTGGCCCTTGAAATTGGCCATAGGACTGTTGGTATAGCGGTTAAATTCCGCCAGCCCGTTGACAAAATCCCAGACCTTCCGGTTGCTGGTGTGGAAAATATGGGCGCCGTACTTGTGCACGTGGATTCCTTCTATATCCTCGCAGTACACGTTGCCGCCCAGATGATTTCTTCTCTCCACCACCAGACATTTCTTTCCCTGCTTCCCGGCCAGATAGGCGAACACACCGCTGTAAAGTCCGGCTCCCACCAGCACATAATCGTATTTTTTCATTAATCAAGTTCTCCTCGTCTTACAGGACGTGTCCCTTTTTCTTCATGACTTCAATCACCTGGTCCACGTACTTTTCACAGGTGTGGTGATCCGGCGCTTCCACCATCACCCGCACCACCGGCTCCGTTCCCGACTGGCGCAGCAGGATCCGGCCGTCGTCTCCCAGGGCCTCGGTCACCTTTGACACCTCCGCCTGCACGTCGGCGTCCTCCTGGGCCGCCTTCTTATCCTTCACCCGCACATTTTTCAGCACCTGGGGATAGATCTCCACCTCAGAGGCCAGCTGATCCAGGGGCTGTTTCTTCTCCAGCATCACTTCCATCACCTTTAAGGAGGTGAGAATTCCGTCTCCCGTGGTGGCGTTCTTGCTGAAGATAATATGTCCCGACTGCTCTCCTCCCAGACAGTAGCCGTTCTGGGACATGTTCTCGTACACGTACTTGTCGCCCACCGCCGTCTTCTCGTAGCCGATTCCTTCCCGGTCCAGGGCTTTGTACAGGCCGAAGTTGGACATGATGGTGGTGACGATCTTGTTGCCCACCAGGACGCCCTGCTCCTTCATGTACTTTCCGCATATGTACATGATCAGGTCGCCGTCCACCAGATTTCCGTTGCGGTCCACCGCCAGGCAGCGGTCCGCGTCTCCGTCGTAGGCAAATCCCACGTCGCAGCCTTCCTCCACCACGTACTTCTGCAGTCCCTCAATGTGGGTGGAGCCGCAGTTCGTATTGATATTTAAGCCGTTGGGCTCGTTGTTGATCACATGAGTCTCCGCTCCCAGGGCGTCAAACACGCTCTTTGCGATGGCGGAGGCGCTTCCGTTGGCGCAGTCTAAGGCCACCTTCCGGTTCTTGAAGGAACGGGTGGCGATGGAGATCAGGTAGCCGATGTAGCGGTTTCTGCCCGCCGCGAAATCCACCGTCTTTCCGATGTCGTCCTTGGTGGCGAAGGGGATCTCCTCCGTCTCGCCGTCTAAGTACTTCTCAATCTCCTCGATCACGCTCTCTTCCAGCTTCTCCCCTCTCTCGTTGATCACCTTGATGCCGTTGTCGTAGTAAGGGTTGTGGCTGGCGGAGATCATAATGCCGCAGTGAAATCCTTCCGTGCGCACCACATAGGAAACGCTGGGTGTGGTGGTTACGTGGAGCAGATAGGCATCCGCCCCGGAGGCTGTCAGTCCCGCCACCAGGGAATACTCAAACATATAGCTGCTCCGCCTCGTATCTTTGCCGATGACGATCCGGCATTTTTCGCCGGGATTTTTCTTTCCGTAATACCAGCCCAGGAAGCGGCCTACCTTGTAGGCGTGCTCCACCGTCAGGTCCACATTGGCCTCTCCGCGGAAGCCGTCTGTTCCAAAATACTTGCCCATGCTTCTGTCACTCCTTTTAAATCAGTTTCAAGTATCTCTCCAGCGCGTCCTGCCAGGACGGAAGACGCTCGAAACCATTTTCCGTCAGCTTTTCCTTGCTCATGCGGCTGTTGAAAGGTCTGGCTGCCTTTGCCGGATACTCCGCGCTGGTCACCGGCGTCACCTCCACGCTGTCCATGCCCGCCTTCTTGAAAATTTCGCAGGCAAACTCATACCAGCTGCACAGTCCTTCATTGGTGGCGTGATAACGGCCGTATTTGTCCGTCTGAATCATATCCACCAGCAGTCTTGCCAGGTCATAGGTGTAGGTGGGGGATCCGATCTGGTCGTTTACCACGCTGACCTTTCCCCTCTCTTTTCCCAGACGAAGCATGGTCTTGATAAAGTTTTTGCCGTTTACGCCGAACACCCAGGCAATGCGGACGATAAAATATTTGTCCAGCAGTTCTTCCACCGCCAGTTCGCCCTCATATTTGGTCTGGCCGTACACGTTTAAGGGGTGTCTCTCGTCATCCGGCTCCCAGGGCCTGGTGCCCTGTCCGTCAAACACGTAGTCCGTGCTGATATACATCATGGGAATGTCCAGCTCTCTGCACACCACGGCAATGTTTCTGGTGCCTTCTCCGTTGATCTTCCGGCACAGCTCCACGTTATCCTCAGCCGCATCTACTGCAGTATATGCGGCGCAGTGCATCACCGCATCAGGTCCCACTTCTTTTATTACCCGTTCGCAGGCCGCGGCGTCGGTCACGTCCATGTTGTCCACGTCCGTTCCCACGCCCTCGATTCCCCGCTTGGCCAGCTCATTCATCACATCGTAGCCCAGCTGGCCGTTTACGCCTGTCACAAGAATTTTCATTATAACCGCTCCCCGTACATTTTCTCAAAATAGCTGGTGTACTCACCGTTGATGATGTGCTCCCACCACTCTTTGTTGTCCAGATACCACTGAATCGTCTGCTTCATGCCCGTGTCAAACACGTACTGAGGCTCCCATCCCAGCTCTGTCTCAATCTTCGTCGGGTCGATGGCGTATCTCCGGTCATGGCCGGGACGGTCCTTCACAAACTTGATCAGGCTCTCCGGCTTGCCCAGAGCCTTTAAGATGGTCTTTACCACTTCCAGGTTCGTTCTCTCATTGTGGCCTCCGATGTTGTACACCTCGCCCACCCGGCCTTTCTCCAGGATCAGGTCAATGGCCACGCAGTGGTCGGACACGTGGAGCCAGTCTCTCACGTTCTCTCCTGTTCCGTATACCGGCAGTTCCTCGTCCGCCAGAGCACGGCTGATGATTAAGGGGATCAGCTTCTCCGGGAACTGGTAGGGGCCGTAGTTGTTGGAACACCGGGAGATGGTCACCGGGATCCC
>DXFM01000007.1 GCA_019114465.1 Candidatus Lachnoclostridium avicola | reverse complement strand
AATCAGCGCAACCAGCGACCACGTTCAAGTAGAGTGGAAAATCTGAACACTCTTGATTTTGCCACTCTACTTACTTTCAAATCTAACATTTCTTTTTAATCTTGTTTGTACCCCTTGTACACCGATGCTTTTCCTCCCAAAAGCTCATAACATGGAACCCCAAAAAACTTTGCTTTCAAATCCCAAAGTGCGATATCAATTCCTGATACAGCAGCTTGAGTAATAGAACCTCTAAAATGCAGATTTCTGGTAAGTGCATTCCAAATGAATTCAATTCTCATCGGATCTTGTCCCTGAAGCAGTTTCTCCATCTGTTTCAGAACTGCCGCCGTTGCTTCCTGATATCCCCATGCTCCGCATTCACCAAGCCCAACCAGGCCCTCATCCGTATGAACCTTTACAAACAGATAACGCTCTCCAGCTAAAATAGGCTCTATTTTCGTAATCTTCATTTCACTCATTCCCTCTTTCTTCGTCAGACGAATATGCACAGTATGCCGGCCTATACTATGCAAAACATCTAAATTACCAGTTTCTTTCAGTGATTTTATTATATATTTTGTCTTCATAACTTGTAAAACTGGAAATACCTTGTCTCACTAAGCTGAAGTTATGGCTCTAATCGCGAAGAGGGGAAAATTAAAAAATAAGTCAAAAAAACAGCGGTCCGCCGGGCCGGGTATTGTCCCCTTTCGGCAGAACCGCTGTTTTCATAAACATGATTTTTCTCAGACTTGATTTTTTACAGAATAAGCTGCAGCAGCCAGATCACAAACAGATGGGCCGGATAGTAAATATAGAAAAACCACTTTGATATTTTTATGCCGGTATTGGTATGAATGTAGATAAAGGGCAGGGCAAGCAGAGCAAAAATCTCAAATCCCACGGCATGGCCGGCCACCTTCAGCGCCAGGGGATCCTCCATATAGCCGTTTAAGGCCGGCAGATAAGTGAGGGTGTAGATGACGGCCCCCAGCCAGGGTTTGTTTCTGCACAGGTAAAAAATCAGGATAAGGATCAGGCCCGTCATGGCGTAGTCAAAATTGATCAGGTTCAACAGGATCAGGCCTGCGGCAAAAAGCCACCATTTTTTCTCCTTAAAGCCCCAGGCAGCCGCCAGACTGACTACCAGAGTGAAAAAAATATTCAGATTGAACAGATTTCCTAGTATATCATCCCCGTTGAACGCCAGAATCCAGAAAGGCTGGGAGGTTAGTGCAAAAGCTCCCAGACGGAACAGGTACTTCCGGATATCCCTGGTGTAGAGCATTCCCACAGTCAGGCAGTAGGAAAACAGGGGGAACGCGATTCTTCCAATCCACCGGAAGGCCGGGTACTGGGGAAAAAACACGCTTCCCACATGGTCGATGGTCATGGAAATAATCGCCGCCAGCTTGATGAAATCCGTATCCAGGTTAGTCTTCAGCCGGGGCTGACCCGCCGTCGTCACCGTATGTTCCATGGTCCCCTCCTACTGCTTCAGCTTTGCCAGCGCTTCCGCAAAGGCATTGTTTAAGGGAGCTTCCGCTTCCTTTTTCTGCTGATTTAAATACCTGGCCACATCCCGCTTGCTGACGCCGGCTCCTTCCTTCTTTCTGCGCTCCTGGAAGGAGGAGAGTTTCTCCTTGTAGCCGCACCGGCACACAAAGATCTGTCCGTCCCCTTTGCCCCGCAGCTCCATCTTTTTGTGGCATTTGGGACAGCGGGCGTTGGAAGTGCGGGAAACAGTCTCCCGGTATCCGCACTCCCGGTCCTGGCAGACCAGCATCTCGCTGTTTTTCCCCTTCACCGCCAGCAGGCGCTTGCCGCATCTGGGGCAGCGCTTGTTGGTCAGGTTGTCGTGGCGGAAGGTTCCCTCTCCCTGCTTGATCTGGCTGATCAGATCCACCGTGTAGCCCCGGATATCCTTCATAAACGCGGCCCGCTTTAAATTTCCCTTCGCGATCTTTGACAGCCGCATCTCCCAGTCCGCCGTCAGCTCCGGCTTGCGCAGGTCTTCCGGCACCAGCTCCAGCAGCTGTTTTGCCTTGGAGGTGAGGAAGATGTCCTCTCCCCGCTTCTCCAGAAGAAAGCTCTTAAACAGCTTTTCGATAATGTCCGCCCTGGTGGCCACCGTTCCCAGTCCCCCGGTCTCCCCCAGAGTCTTTGCCATGGCCTTATCCCCGCTCTCCATGTATGCCACGGGATTTTCCATGGCGGAGAGAAGGGTCGCCTCTGTAAATGGCGCCGGCGGCTTGGTTTTTCCCTCGGTCACGGTAAAATGAAGGCCGGTAAAATGGTCTCCCTTTGCGATGGCAGGCAGCTTCTGTTCCCGAACCGCCTTTCCGGCTTCCAGGTCTCTGCCGGTCTCCTCGTCCTCCCAGTCATTTCCATCCGCCTCATAAACCTCTTTCCAGCCAGAAGATTTCACCGTTTTTCCACCGGCGGCGAAAATTTCTCCGCCGATATCCACAGTCAGGCTCACCTGCTCGTACTCAAACGGTGGATAGAGGACCGCCAGGAACCGGCGGACAACCAGGTCGTAGATCCGCCGCTCGTCGATGGTCATGTGCTCCAGGCTCACAAACTGCTCCGTGGGAATGATGGCGTGGTGGTCGGACACCTTTGCATCGTTGACAAAAGAAGCCTTCGCCGTAAAGGTCTGGTTTAACAGTCTTCCCGCCAGCTTCCGGTAAGGACCGGTGCCGCAGGCTCTCAGTCTCTCCTTCAGCGTGGGCACAATGTCGCTGCTCAGATACCGGGAATCGGTTCTGGGGTAGGTGAGAACTTTATGATTCTCGTAGAGCCGCTGCATAATATTTAATGTCTCTTTTGCAGAGTAGTGGAAACGGCGGTTGGCCTCCCGCTGCAGCTCCGTCAGATCATAGAGAAGGGGAGCCGGCGTCTTCTTCGCCGTCCGCTTCACCTCCGTCACCACTCCGTCCTTTCCCCGAAGGGCCTTCTCCAGGGAGGTGATCCTGTTTTTGTCAAAGGAGCGGTAGCTGCCGGATTTTTCATCCCGCCAGGTGAGGGTCACCCCCGGCGTGCCGTAGGCCGTCAGCCCGTAGTAAGGTTTCGGCACAAATTCCCGGATCTCCTTCTCCCTCTTCGCGATAATAGCCAGAGTCGGGGTCTGCACCCGGCCGCAGGAGAGCTGGGCGTTGTATTTGCAGGTGAGGGCTCTGGTGGCGTTGATCCCCACCAGCCAGTCCGCCTCCGCCCGGCACATGGCCGCGTCGTAGAGGGGTTCGTACTCTTTCCCGTCCCGGAGATGGGCAAATCCCTCCCGGATGGCTTTATCCGTGACGGAGGAAATCCAGAGGCGTTTTAAGGGTTTATCCGTCCCCGCCTTTTTCAAAATCAGGCGGGCCACCAGCTCCCCCTCTCTCCCCGCGTCGGTGGCGATGACGATTTCCTTCACGTCTTTCCGGTGGATCTGATTCCTCACCACCTTAAACTGCTTTGCCGTCTGGCCGATCACCTCCAGCTTGGAGGGATCGGGCATCATGGGAAGATCTTCCATCTTCCACTCTTTGTATTTGGGATCGTAGCTCTCCGGGTCCGCCAGCTCCACCAGATGGCCCAGCCCCCAGGTTACAATGTATTTGTCTCCTTCCAGCGCTCCGTCGGACTGTTTCCTGCATCCCAGCACCCTGGCGATGTCCCGGCCCACGGAAGGCTTTTCCGCAATGACTAATGTTTTCATCCGATTTTCCTTTCTCTTTCTCTCTGTGCCCCGCCGAAGCCTCCGGTTTCCCCCGGCCCGCTCCCGGCAGGACACTGTTTCCTGTATTATAATCAAAAATGGGACCTGGGACAAGTGGAGCCTGCGGCGGGCCGAATTTTGTGGTAACCTGAAGCCGGAAACCTTTTAATGGATCATTCCCTTTCTATTGAAACGGGGTGATATTTTATGAAAACACCGACGTCCTCTTCTTCCTTCGCTCTTCCCTCTGCCGGCAGCCAACTGTTATCCCTTTTAGAGAAAGGCATCCATGATATGGAAAATGGATATTTTCCCTTACCGGTTCACCGCGTACTCCACTAAAATATTGGCCTCCACGCTCACCTGTCCGGGCATCACAGCCGCTCCTGCCACTGCCGCCGGAGCTTCCGCGCTGCTGTCTTCCATGCTCATATTGGAAATGGCCGTGTACCTGGCCGCGCTGTCAGTGCTGCGCTCCTCGATTTTTACAATCTCCCCCAGGCTGCATCCGCCGGCAATGGCCATGGCGTTGGCCTTTTCATAGGCCGACTGCACCGCCATCTCCAGAGCCTGCTGGTAGCTCTCATCGTACTGGCTGGACATGTAATTGACGGACTGAATGTTGTTTACCCCAGCGTTCACCGCCGCCGTGAGCACATCCCCCACGGTGTCAATGGCCACGTCAGAGACGGTGATCATCGTCTCCATGGTGTAGCCGGTGATGGTCTGCCCATTCTCCCAGTTATAAATGGGATAGAGATTGTAATTGGAGGTCTGGATGGAACTCTCCTGGATTCCCTGGGCTTTCAGCGCCTCCGTCACCTGGTTTACCGCCTGACTGTTGGCCGTCTGACAGCTCTCGGCATCTGCCTCCTGGCTGCTCACCGACAGATTCAGTTCCGCAATATCGGGAGTCACCTTCACTTTCTCGCTGGCCGTCACGGAGATCACCTGATCCTCCACATTTGCAACTTCAATAGTAGACGGCACGCTGGCGCTCCCCGGCGCCGCGCCGCATCCTGCCAGACCAGCGGCTGCGGCCAGACACAGGCCTCCCGCCAGAGCTTTACGGACTGCTCTCATATTCTTCATCATCAGCATTTCCTCCTTCTGTCTCATCCGGCCTTTTCCGCCGGTTCTTCTGACTTTCATCATACCATAACAGAGAAGGAAATTTATTGCTTTTCCTTTAAGCTTCGCTTACTATTTTACCGCAGAAAAAGGCCCGATCCGGCAGAAAGCCGGAATCGGGCCATCACTCTTATCGTCCGGCAGGGCTGCTCCGTTTCCAGGCAGCTCCGCCCTTTTATCACTGTCAGTCGTCCTTCTCCGTCATCTCAAATACCTGACGTTTTCTGGCCATCTCGTCGTTAGCCAGATATTCGTCATAGGTGGTGATCTTGTCGATCAGCTGGCCGTTTACGATCTCCATGATCCGGTTGGCCGTGGTCTCCACGATCTGATGATCACGGGAAGAGAAAATCAGCACGCCGGGGAACTTGATCAGTCCGTTGTTTAAGGCGGTGATGGCTTCCATGTCCAGATGGTCCGTGGGCTCGTCCAGCATGAGCACGTTGGCCCCGGAAATCATCAGCTTGGAAAGCATGCAGCGCACCTTCTCGCCTCCGGAGAGCACCTTCACCTTCTTGACGCCGTCCTCGCCGGCAAACAGCATTCTTCCCAGGAAACCGCGGACGTAGGTCACGTCCTTCTCCTCGGAATACTGGGTCAGCCACTCCACAATGGTGTCCTCGTTGTCAAACTCTGCGGAGTTGTCCTTCGGGAAATATGCCTGGGTGGTGGTCAGTCCCCACTTGTAGCTTCCCTCATCCGGCTCCATCTCTCCCGCCAGGATCTGGAACAGCACCGTCTTCGCCCGCTCGTTGGGGCCTACGAGAGCCACTTTATCCTCCCGGTTTAAGATAAAGGAAATGTTATCCAGAATCTTCTCCCCGTCGATGGTCTTGGAAATATGATCCACCGTCAGCACCTCGTTTCCGATCTCACGGTTGGGACGGAAATCGATATAGGGATACTTTCTGCTGGAGGGACGGATGTCGTCCAGCTCAATTTTCTCCAGAGCTC
Organism: Candidatus Lachnoclostridium avicola; assembly: GCA_019114465.1. Lineage (GTDB taxonomy): Bacteria > Bacillota > Clostridia > Lachnospirales > Lachnospiraceae > Lachnoclostridium_A > Lachnoclostridium_A avicola. The sequence continues at coordinate 91,204 of DXFM01000007.1, read as the reverse complement.
TCTTTCTGGAAGTTGCCTGCTTGGATTTGGAGGCGTTGGCGGAGAACCGCTGGATAAATTCCTGCAGCTCCTTGATCTTCTCCTCTTTCTTCCGGTTGGCCTCCTTCATCTGACGGATCATCAGCTGGCTGGACTCGTACCAGAAATCGTAGTTTCCGGCGTAGAGCTGAATCTTTCCGTAGTCGATGTCCGCGATATGGGTGCAGACCTTGTTCAGGAAATAACGGTCGTGGGACACCACGATCACCGTATTCTCAAAATTGATGAGGAACTCCTCCAGCCACGCAATGGCGTCCAGATCCAGGTGGTTGGTGGGCTCGTCCAGCAGCAGGATATCCGGATTGCCGAACAGCGCCTGGGCAAGAAGCACCTTCACCTTCTGCGCGCCGGTCAGGTCTTTCATCAGGCTGTAGTGGTATTCCGTCTCAATGCCAAGGCCGTTTAACAGGTTGGCCGCGTCGGATTCCGCCTCCCAGCCGTTCATGGAGGCAAATTCCCCTTCCAGCTCGGCGGCCTTGATGCCGTCCTCGTCGGTGAAATCTTCCTTCATGTAGATGGCGTCCTTCTCCTTCATAATCTCATACAGCCTGGCGTTTCCCATGATGACGGTGTCCAGTACCTGGAACTCATCATATTTAAAATGATCCTGCTGCAGGAAGGAAAGCCGCTCGCCCTGGCCGATCACCACTTCGCCGGAGGTGGGTTCCAGCTGGCCGGACAGGATTTTCAAAAATGTAGACTTTCCGGCGCCGTTGGCTCCGATGACGCCGTAGCAGTTGCCCTCCGTAAACTTAATGTTCACGTCCTCAAACAATGCCTTTTTTCCTACTCTCAGTGTAATGTTATTTGCACTAATCATTCTTCTGACTCCTTAAAGGTTTCCCTGTGGTTGTTTGCGCCTGAAAAGAGGGGTCAAAACTGGCCCCTCTCTCTGTTATCAATCTTATTGTACAGGTTTTTCCCGATTTTTCAAGGTTTTTCGGAAATTTTCCGACCGGACGGCCGGGAAATCGGTTACTGGGCGTCGGTGATCAGCAGAGCGTAATTCATCCCGTCCCGCACCACATAGGTGATGGTGACCATAGTTCCCTCCACCTGGTCTCCTTCCATGTCCACCTCCGTGTCCTCCTTCAGATAGCTCTCCTCGGAACCGTCCTCTGTCCGGATGGTGATGGAGCTCATGCCGGCGGCCACAATCTCACCGGTAACGGTAAGCTCCTCTTCTGCCTCCGTCTCCGTCTCTTCCGCCGTCGTCTCCTCCGTCTCCGTTTCCGTCACTTCCGCTGTCGTCTGGCTCTCCTGTGTATCTTTTCCTCCGCAGGCTGTCATGACCGCCGCCAGGGTCAGAACCGCCGCCGCGGCAATCGCAGTCGTTTTTTTCTTCATGCAGCATCAACCTCCTCCCTGCTTACGGATTCAGCATACCCCATCCGCCTCTGTTTGTAAAGTGCGCAAGTCTTAATATTTCCTGCTGAAAATCTTACAAATCCTGTGCCGGAAATCCGGCTTCCGCCCATTCTGTGCCCTGAACCTACAGAGACAGGCTTCCTCTTGCCCTCGCTCTCCTGTCTTCAATGGACTGGATCACCGGCACCATAAATATGGCCACGATTCCGCCGGCGAATCCGTTATTGTACAGATTCATGCCGCCGTAAAGAATTCCCACATTTAAGGCCACCGACGAGTGGAGATACCCGGCAATCAGCCCCGGGATCACCCCGAACTGCCCGGCCACAGGGGCCAGGGTGGTGGAAAACAGCAGGGCCAGCATGGGAGACGGCTCGTAAATGTCCCACTCCTTAGTAAAACTAGCCAGGTATACCCCCAGCATGATGGGCGCGATGTTGCGCAGATGCTTTCCCGTGGAGCTGAAACCCACGATGGTGAAAATGCCGCCGATGGTGGGGCCGTTTAAATCCCCGCCCACGGCTATGACGAAAAAGGTGGCAAACAGGCCGTTGACGCCCATATTGAACAGAGTCGCCGCAAATCCCTCTTCCTTCACATAATCCGTTCCTGAAATGCCGGTAGATTTCCAGATCCTTTTATAGGCGGCAAGGACGTCCTTTCCCTGCCAGAGCAGACCGGAAAGGATCATGGAACCAAACAGAATGGTGAGCAGCACCGCAAACAGCCGGTCGTTTCCCGTGGACCAGATCAGACGGGATTTTGTCTCCACACCGAAGGACTTCATGAGGGAGACGATGACTGTGGCAATGATTCCGGCGGCAAATCCCACGTTGTACAGGGAATACCCCTTATGGGCGTAGTGCACATGGGTGGACAGAGGGGGCAGCACAAATCCGATCATGATCCCCACAGCCACGGCGGCAATCAGCCGCAGCCCGAAAGGCAGCTCCACAATCTGCAGAATCTGTGTGATAATGGGCGACAGGCTGGTGCCGTAAATGCCCACATAGATATATCTGGTGAGAGAAGTGCGGTGATAGACTGCATAGAGACAGACACCCGCGAGAATCGCCCAGATATTTACGATGTTCTTGCCGAACAGAGAAAAGCCCAGCATCAGAAAGCAGGACGTGATGGTGTGTCCGCTGAAGTTCATTCCCAGGGCATAGACAGCCGCGACGCACAGCAGGCCCAGAATCCCGGCGTTGACCAGGGCCGCCCCGATTCCCCCGATGACAAAATAGTCGGTGATGAGAAAATCCGGTTCCCGGATAATATTGGCCAGCCCCTGAAGAATTTGTGCCGGCGGCTGAATCAGCAGTCCCATCACAATAAAATAAAACGGCACCAGTGCCAGAAGTCCGAACCGCTCCGTTCTGGTCAGCAGCCTTTTTTCAAACATAGATCTACCCCTCTCCCATGCGCCTCCCCCCGACGCTTTTCTTTCCATTATAACGGATAAACCATCTTCTCTCAAAGAACTTTTTTGCAAACAACGCCTTCTTTTTTCTTGAAACCCGGTCCGGTCTGCGTTATGCTGTTGTATGGATTGTTTGAAAATAAGGAGTGAATATTATGAAATCATCCAATGAACTGCGCACTCTGCTGCGCTCCATCGATCATAAAAGCTACCCGGCCTACAAGTCTCTGGCCGGAACTTATCAGTTCGGCAGCTATCTGCTGTCCATCGACCACGTGCAGGGAGACCCCTTCGCCTCCCCGTCCAGCCTCCATGTGGAAATTCCCCACAAAAATGCAGGATTTCCCACGTTTACCTATGAAAAGGACTGCTCCCGCATCGCCCTTCAGGACTTCCTCACCAGGCGGCTGGCCTCCCAGTTTGAGGATTTCAACTTCAAAGCGAAAGGCTCCGGAAAGAGCGGTCTGCTCTCCATCACCCGCTGCGGCCAGGAGGTGCTGGAGCGGAGCGCCTGCCAGATCACTGCGGCGGGCATCACCGCCCGCTTCCACGTAGGATTCCCCGCCTTCGGCCGGACCATCAACGCGGGAGAGCTGGAAAAAATTCTGTTTGACTTCCTGCCCCGGTGCGTGGAAAACAGCTTCTTCTACCGGAAACTGGACGGAAAACAGGTGGAGCAGGCGGTATTCCTGGCAGAAGATCAGGAGGCTGTCCGCCATATCTTAAAAGAGGAAAAACTGGCGGCATTTGTAGCCAACGGCTCCATTCTTCCCCGAAAAAGCGGCGTGTCCGACCTTCCGTTAAAGGACAGCGTTCCCTTTGTCTCCCCCGCATCCATGGAGAGGACCTTCACCCTGCCCCATAGAGGCAAGATCACGGGAATGGCAATCCCGGAGGGAATCACCCTGATCGTGGGCGGCGGCTATCACGGCAAATCCACCCTGCTGGAGGCTCTGCAGAACGGCGTCTACGACCACATCGCCGGGGACGGCCGGGAATTTGTGATCACCGACAGCACGGCGGTGAAACTGCGGGCGGAGGACGGCCGTTCCATCCGGAACGTGAACATTTCCATGTTTATCAACGACCTGCCCAACAAAAAGGACACCTCCGTCTTCTCCACCCCTGACGCCAGCGGAAGCACCTCCCAGGCAGCGGGCGTGGTGGAAAATATTGAGGCCGGCTCCCGGCTCTTCCTCATCGATGAGGACACCTCCGCCACCAACTTTATGGTGCGGGATGATTTTATGCAGCAGGTGATCAGCCGGGACAAGGAGCCCATCACCCCGTTTCTGGAGCGGGCCAGGGATCTGTTTGAGAAGGCGGGCATCTCCACCATCCTGGTGGCCGGCAGCTCCGGAGCTTTCTTCTACATCGCCGACAAGATCGTGCAGATGGACTGCTACCGCCCCGTGGACATCACCGACAAGGTGAAAGCTCTCTGCAAAGACCACCAGGCTCCCCGGACCCAGGCCCCCGGCTTTGCCGTTCCCTCCTTCACCAGAGCTCTTCCCCCATATGGGCGCGGAAGACAGGGCGGCTCTGACCGCAGAGGCAGGGATTACGGCCGGGGACGGGACGGCGGCAGCCGCCACGAACACATGAAGATCAAATCCTTCGGAAAGGATTCCTTCTCCCTGGACAAGGAGACGGTGGATTTAAGATATGTGGAGCAGCTGGCAGATTCTGAACAGACCTCCGCCCTGGCCCACATGCTCCGGTACGCTTTAGAACAGGTAATCGACGGCAGAAAATCGGTGCAGCAGACTGTGGCCGTTCTGGAGGATCTGCTGAACAAAAAGGGCTGGGAACCCTTCTGCAGTTCCTATGTGCCCTGCGGCCTGGCAAAACCCAGAACCCAGGAAATCTTCGCCTGTCTGAACCGCTTCCGGGGATAACGCGACCTTTGAACTTCTTTTATGTAAAAAAAGAGCCCCAGGCTTCGGGGAATCCCTCTCTCAGGGATCTCCCGGCCTGGAGCTTTTTTACTCCGCCATGGTCTTTTTGAAAATCAGTCCTTTATACTTATCCAGCGCCAGCAGCAGGGCATTGCCCAGAACTCCCACCGCGATGGCCTCGCTGAGGAAAATGGTTCCGGTCAGCACCGGCATCAGTTCTTCATTGCCGTAGGCGATGCGCAGCACCCAGGGAATCACCAGGGTATTGGCAATCACCGGCGGCAGCCACACCAGCCATTTGTGCTTTCTCAGGCGGTAAGAACCCCAGGCCCCGATCAGGGTCGCCAGGCTTCCGAACAACACGTCCATGGGCGCCGCGGCCGCCAGAAAATTGGCCAGGAAGCATCCCACAAACAGGCCCGGCACCGCAGCCGGAGTAAAGTAGGGCAGGATGCACAGCAGCTCTGAAATCCGGAAGGAAATGGGCCCGTAAGCGATGGGCAGAAACATCAGGGTGAGCGCCACATAGATCGCCGCGATCACGGCAGCGCTGGTCAGCTGGTACGCTGTTTTGTTGGTTTTTCTCATATTTGGTTGTCTCCTCTAGTTTTGTTTTACGAGTGGAAGGTCTCGAACACTCGGCACATTTTACGGCGGTGACCGCCGGAAAGCCCGTAAGACCTTGGTTTTTGTGGGCTTTGCAACGTGTGTAAGGATACCACGGGAACGGGGGATTGTCAAGAAAAGGCCAGTGAAAGTCCTCCCACATTTGACTTTTCTCCCCGCCGATGATACGATTAATAGAATGAATAGGAGGGAGGTTTACTGTGATGACGAAACAACTGCCCCACGATCACGGCCAGGCCATGGAGCATGAGCTGGACCATATGCCCAGTGCCGGCGAATTTCAGACTGCCGCCGAGATTTTCAAACAGCTGGGGGACACGAGCCGTCTCCGGATTTTCTGGCTGCTGTGCCACTGTGAGGAATGTGTAATCAATATCTCTTCCATGGTGGAGATGAGCAGTCCCGCCGTATCCCACCACCTGAAGCAGCTGAAGACAGCCGGGCTGATCGTAAGCCGCCGGGAGGGGAAAGAAGTCTACTATAAAGCGGCGGAGACAGAGAAAGCCCAGCTTCTCCACCACATGATCGAGTCTCTCGTAAAGATCGCCTGCCCCGGTCACTGACCATCCGTCAGGCCACGGGAAAGGTGAGCTCCGTCTCAAACATTCCATTTTCCCCGACACACCGGAATTCTCCCCCGTGGGCTTCCATGATCCGTTTACAGGTCTTTAATCCGATGCCGCTGCTCTCTGTTTTCATGGCAGAGCCGGCAGCCCGGTTCCGGAAGGAGATGGTCAGGCAGTTTTCTGTCTGACGGTAGCTGACCTGCACCGGGCTGGACCGGTCCGCGTATTTGGACAGATTGGAAAAAATATTTCCAAACACTCTCCGGACAGAAGGAATGTCCACCAGCAGGGAGCAGGAAATCTCATCCGAGCTCCGCTCTATGAAAAATCCCTCGCTCTCCATATCAAACAGACTCTCCTCCACCACCTGTCCCAGAAATTCGATTCCATTGACCCGCTGAAAATCCAGATCTTCTTTTTCCTTTCCAAAAACGAGAAAATATTCAAACAGCTGATCGGACAATTCTTTGATCCGTCTGGCCTTATCCCGGATCGCCTGAATGTACTGTCTCTGTCCAGCGGACAACCTGGAGTTTTCTCCGGCTGACAGAGACAAAATGTCCGTATATCCCAGAAGGGAGGTGAGAGGCGTGCGCAGGTCGTGGGACATGGCCGTCACCAGGTCCCGGTTGGCCTTCACCGCCTGTTCCTCCCTGGCCTGCCGGTCCCGGATAGCCCGGCGCATATTGTCCATCTCCGCGGCCAGAGAAGCCAGCTCATCCCTTCCCTTCACCGTCACGGGATAGTCCAGATTTCCGCCTTTCAGCACCTGCAGCTCCGACTCCAGCAGGCCGATATAGCGCACCTTTCTCCGAATGCAGAGATACAAAATAAACAGGGCCCCTATAATCGCCAGAAAACCGCAGGTAAAATCCGCCGCCAGGTAGCTGGCAATTCCAGGCGCGCACAGGATCATGGCCTCCGCTTCGCCGTCAGCGAACTGCAGCCCATAGGAAAATGCCCTGGGAAAGTCCCTGCCCACCGTTATATCCGCGTTCTGATAAATCACCTGCTCTCCTTCGTAGACGGTGATCAGAAGGCCGTTCTCCTGCCTGGTCCAGCCATCCAGCTCCCACGCCTCCGAAGCCCTCAGCCCGAAATCGGAAATATATTCCTGCAGTCTCTCATAACAGTCATCCGACAGCTCTTTTCGCGCCTCCTGGCTGAACAGACGGCTCTCCACCAGCCGGTAAGCCCCCATGCTGAGAAACATGTACAGCAGGGCGCCGACGGCGAACGCCGCGGCGGCGGAGCAGAGAAGCTGCACGTCCAATCTGGAAAAAAACGGTATTCTACTCAATCCGGTACCCCTTTCCCCACACATTTACCACATAAGACGGATTTTTCGGATCGATCTCCAGCTTCCTGCGGAGATTGCGGATATGTACCATCACCGTGTTGGTGGCGCTGTAGAAAAATGGCTCTCCCCACACGCTCTCGTAAATATTTTCGATGGTAAATATTTTCCCCCTGTTGGAAGCCAGCAGAAGAAGGATCCTGTATTCCAGATCCGTCAGGCGGATCTCCTCCTCACCCCGGAAGACCTGGCCGCCAAAACGGTGAACCGACAGATCGCGCACGGAGATGACTCCGTCGTCCGCCGGCTCCTCCTTCCCCTTGTATACATGATACCTGCGGATCAGCGCCTTGACCCTGGCCGCCAGCTCCGCGTAGGAGAAAGGTTTCGCCAGATAGTCGTCGGCTCCCGCCCCGAAGCCCACCGTCTTATCCGAATCCTGGGTCCGGGCCGTGAGAAATAAAATGGGCACGGTCAGCCGCTGGCGGATCTCCACACAGGCCAGTATGCCGTTTTTGCACGGCATCATCACATCCAGAATAATCAGATCCATGGTCTCGTCCGCCAGGCGTACCGCCTCTTCCCCGTTGGCGGCTTCCACAATCTCGTATCCCTCGCTCTCCAGCAGCACCCGCACCACGGAGCGGATCTCCGGATCATCGTCTGCAAACAGAATTTTCTTCGCTGCCAATTTTCTTCTCCTCCATTTTTATTGTCCCTTCAGTCTCTCTGGTCCTGTTATCATATCACAGATACCAGGCCGGGGCCAGAATTATTTCCGCCCGGCATACAGTTCTCCCTCAGTCCCTTTTGATGGCCTCCAGAGCGGGCACCGCCACCGCTTTTCCCGCAGGATAATATCCTGCTGCCAGCCCAATCAGAACGGAAAATGCCACCGCGGCCAGAGCCAGCCACCAGGGAATCACGGAGACCGGCATGGCGGTTTCCGGCCCGGCGGCAAACAGCAGTTCCTCCATGCCGGAGGAAAATCCGCCGCCCAGTCCCGCCGCCGCGGCCAGATTCATGAGCGCGGAAACCCCGTAGCTGACTCCCATTCCCAGAATTCCGCCGGTCAGGCCGATACAGGCAGCCTCCATGAGAAACAGCCTCCGCACATCCTTCACACGGCAGCCCAGAGCCTTCATCACACCGATCTCCCTGGTCCGCTCAGAGATGGACATGACCATGGTATTGGTGATTCCGAGAGCCGCCACAAACAGGGAGATGGCTCCCAGACAGCCGAGCATCATCTGCTTCTGCCTGGCATCCTGCTCCATAGGTTTGCGGATGGATTCCATGGAACTGGTGGAAAGCCCCATTTTTCTGATCTGTTTTTCGATGGACGCCACATGGCGGATGTCGTCCGCCTTCACCACCGCGTTGTCCCAGCCCTTTCTTCTGTCCGGTATTTTTCCGGACGCCCGCTGCTGTTCATCCATGATCCGCTGGAGATCTTCCAGGCGGAACAGAATTCCCATGGAAGTCTCCATTCCCTTCGCGAAATCCTCCTTCAGGCGCCCGTCGGCCGTCAGCTCCCAGGTCAGCTTTTTTCCGTCATTTCTGCCGCTCTCCGCCTCCAGGGTCAGTTTTGTCCGCCGGCTGTCAAAGTAAGGGGAAAACGGCTCTTCCCCGGGCTCTCTCATATTTCTTCCCTCCGGCCGCTTAGTATCCTCAAACAGATACTCAAAATTCTGGCCCACCAGCACATGGTTCTGACCGGACGTCTTCCACTGCCCCTCTGTCAGATGGTATCCCATCTCCTTCGCCGCCTCCGCCTCCAGGCCCACCGCCGCCAGATACACGCAGCGGTACCTTCTCCCTGGGCCTGCATAAATATTAAATGCCAGCTGATCGGCGGACAGCTTTGGGGTGGCAGCCTGGACGCCGGGAATCGCCCGGATTTCCTCCATGGTTTTCGCGGTGATTTTGGCCGCCCGTCTGCTTCTTCCCGTCTTATATACACTGATGACCGTCAGATCCCCCATCATGGAGAGAGCCTGTTCCTGGGATTTTTTCATGCCGATCCCGATGGAGATCATAATAATCACGGAACAGCATCCCAGAACCACTCCCATCACTGTGAGAAACGTCCTGGCCTTGTGGCGGAGCAGATTCTGCAGACAGACCCGCACCAGATCCCTATGGCTCATCCCGCTCCTCCTCTCTCTCCTCCCACGGTTCCCATCCGTCAGTCATTTCCCGGGAGAATGCCCCTTCCCGGTCACCTTTCCTGTTTCCTGCCCTTCTCCTGTACACTGCCAGGGCCATTCCTCCGCATCCGGCCGTCAGGCATCCTGCAGCCAGCAGCAGGGGAAGTCCTTTTCCCCTCCGGGATTCCTCCGGCAGCGGGGAAAGCTCCTGGACAGGCGGCGGCGCTTCCTCCGCCTGAAACTCTACAGGAACCATAATCTCCTTCTGATTCATGGCCTCATCCTCATAGGTGATCCTCACCTGTCCCCGGAAAGGCCCGGCCTTTTCCGGAATCACGATAAAATCAATAGTCCCCGTCTTTCCCGGTTCCAGATTTCCCACGGACACTTCCTTTTCCAGAGCCTTTATGTCCCCTTCCAGTTTCGCCTCCATGTTAAACAGCTGTCCCCGCCCCTTGTTGTTGTAAAAAATGGACAGGGGGGATTCTTCCTGCTCTCTCACGCCGTCCGGGAAAGAAGGCGGCCGCACTTCCAGCCGGTCCGGCTGGTATACGGGGATGGCGATGGTCTCCGCCGTGGTGTTCTGCTTTCTCTCCCGGTGATCCATATACTCATATTTAAAGGAAATCTCCACCTTCGGCGACTGCAGCTTGGACTGGAACAGGGCCTGCATGCGCACCGTCCGTTTTTCAGCGGCTCCCGGAGCCAGAGACGGAATATAAATGGTATTGGAAGATTCATTGATGGAAAGACCTTCCCCCGTATTCAGGGACATGAGAATATTTTCCACAGGGATGTTTTTGCTGGTATTGACGATCTCCATGGACAGGTCAAACACCTGCCCCGCCTGGGCGCTCCCCCCATAGGAATAGCTGCGGATAATCAGGTTTGGGGTGAGGGAGGCCGAGATCCCTTTTCCTCCTGCCGCGGGAATTACAATTCTGCCCGTCTGAGTCCCGGAAACGGTGCCTTTTCCCGAATCGTAGTCAAATTTCAGTCCCACCCCCACCAGCTGAGAGGGGGCCGCCGCCAGATCCTGGGACGCCTTCAGGCGCACCGGCACTTCCGCCGTCTTTCCCGGCTCCAGCCGTCCCACAAAATAGGTGTCCACCGGATCCATGAGGGCGATCTGTTCACTGGGATCCACCGTAAGGATCAGATTGCTCACCGGCCCGGCGCCGGTATTTTCCAGGCGCACCACCGTGTGAAACTCTTCTCCCGGCCGAACCGCCTCCGCCTCCCTGGTGTGGCTGACCCTGACAAAGGGCTGTCCGGGAAGGCTGGTCTCCGACGTGGGAATCATCACTTTCTGGGAGACCGTCCCGGAAGTCTGCTGCCCGTCGGCGTCATAGGTGTACCGGAATTCCACGTCCAGAGCCTGGGGCACTCCCGCCAGATCCTGTCCCGCTTTCAGCGTCACTTTCACCTCCGCCGACTGGCCGGCTCTCAGCCGCCCCACAATGTGGGAATTGGTATCCTGGGACAGATAGAGGGGCGGCGCCGGATTAAATACCACCGTGAGATCTTCCATATCTGTATCCCGGCTGGTGTTGGTCAGCTTCAGCGTATAGGACTGGGTTTTTCCCGGTTCCAGCGGCGTCCCGGTTCCCGTCCGCTCGATCTTTACCGCCGGCTGCCCCCCGGTTCCCCCTCTGCTCCGGCCCTTTCTGCTGCTCCCTGCCGATGCCTGCTCCGTCTCATCCAGTTTTACCGCCAGAATGGTTCCGCTGGAGGAACCCTTTTTCCTCACCTGGAAGTGAAAAGCCGTATCCCCTCCCGTGTAGGTGATTTTCGGAAACGTAACCTGGAACTCCAGGGGCTCTCCCCTGTCGGACACTACTTTTACCGACGGCTGCCCGTCGGTCTGATAGCCGTCCCGCCGTCTGCTGACCACAAGATCTCCCTTTTTGATATCTTTCAAAGAAGAATTTCCCGTCACCGTGACCGTCAGGCGGGCGGTTCCCCCTTTTTTCAGGGAGTCCACCCGTTCTTTGGGCCTGTCCGAACGGCTCAGACGGTAATCGGAGACTGACAGGGAAAGCTCTACCCCGTCTCCTTCCCCGGCGGGAACCGTCTGAGACGGAGTGGCCAGGCCGGCGGGGGAGACATAAGCCAGCGCGCTGCTCCCTGCCACCAGGCCGCTTCCCCCTGCCGCAAGCTCCATAAAGACCACCGCCGCCATACACCAGATTCCATACCGCACCAACCTCCGCAGCTTTCTCATGCTCCCGCCTCCTTTCCCCGAACGGCTTCGTCCGTATTTTGAGTTCCTCTCACCTGGTTGGATACAATGCGCCCGTCCAGCAGGCGGACCACCCGGTCCGCATATCTCTCCATCTCCGGATCGTGGGTGACCAGCACAATGGTCTGATGGAATTTCCTGGCAAAGGAGACGATCATTTCCATCACTTCTCCCGTGGTCCTGGAATCCAGATTTCCTGTGGGCTCATCGGCGAAAATCACTTGCGGGCGGGCGACGAATGCCCTGGCGATCCCAGCCCGCTGCTGCTGTCCTCCCGACATCTGCCCCGGATAGTGTCCCAGCCTGTGGGATAGTCCCACCCGCTCCAGCATTCTCGCCGCCTCCTTCTCCCGCTCTCTTTTTGGTACTCCCTGAAACATCAGAGGCATGGCTGCATTCTCCACCGCCGTCATGGACGGCAGCAGATTATAGGACTGGAAAATAAAGCCCACATATTTCTGCCGAAACACTGCCAGTTCCTCCTCCCCCATATGGGAAATATCCTCGCCGCGGATATGGACATCCCCAAAGGTGGGCTTTTCCATTCCGGCCAGCTGGTTTAACAGGGTGCTCTTTCCCGACCCTGACGTTCCGAATATACAGCAGATTTCTCCCTGGTAGACATCCAGGCTGACTCCCCGCAGGGCCACCACATCCTCGTCTCCCATGCGGTACACTTTCCAGAGGTTTTTAACCTGTATCATTGGCTTTGGGTATTTCATATTGAACCGTTTCCTTTCCTCAGACTGCAGGTTTCCCCGCAGCCCTATGGTAAAAGAAAAAACAGAAGAAATTGGGTAAGATAAATCTTAAGAAATGTGAAGAAAAGGCCGGGGGAGAGCCGGCATGACAGCTCTCCCCTGGCCTTGGCAGCGGTTATTTTTTATTTATGAGAAGCGCCGCGGTTTCCACGTGGACGCTTTGCCCGAACATATCGCATCCCCGCACCCGCGACAGTTCATATCCCTTCTCCTGCAGGTACTTCACGTCCCGGGCCAGGGTGGCGGAGTCGCAGCTGACGTACACCAGCCGCTCCGGCTGCATTTTCACAATGGTCTCCAGGCACTTTTCGTCGCAGCCTTTCCGGGGCGGGTCCACCACGATCACATCGGCGCGGATATGGTTTTTCTCGTACTGCTCCGGCAGCACCTCCTCCGCCTTCCCCACAAAGAACTCCACGTTCTCCATATGGTTTAAGCGGGCGTTTTCCCTGGCGTCGTCGATGGCCTGGGGCACGATCTCCACGCCGTAAACCTTCCCCGCTTTCTGGGCCAGAAACAGGGAGATGGTTCCAATTCCGCAGTACAGATCCCATACCGTCTCCCCGCCTTTGAGACCGGCAAATTCCAGGGCCGTCTCATAGAGCTTTTTCGTCTGTACCGGGTTCACCTGATAAAAGGAAAGGGGGGAGATCCGGTATTTCACCTCCCCGATTCGGTCGTTGATATAACCGGGTCCCCAGATATTGATGATCTCCCGGCCCATGATCACGTTGGTCTTTTCCCGATTCACCGAACAGGAAATGCTGGTCATTCCCGGCACTGTCTGCAGCCGCTTTGCCAGCTCTCCGGCGGCGGGCAGTTTTTTTCCGTTGATCACCAGGCAGACCATCAGCTCTCCGGTGGCAAAGCCCTTGCGGATCAGGGCATGGCGCACCAGGCCGGTGTGGGTGGTCTCATCATACGGCTCTATCTTATATTCTTTCATGAAATTTCGGATAATATCTAAAATTTCTTTATTTTCTTCAATTCCTAGAAGACAGTCCTCATGCTCGATGATGGCATGGGTCCGGCCGGCATAAAATCCGGTGATGATCTCACCGTTTTTGTTTTTTCCAAAGGGAAACTGGGCTTTGTTCCGGTATCTCCAGGGGTCTTCCATGCCCATGATGGGCTCCATGGGAATCTGATCCGCGGGAATTCCCCCCAGACGGCTCAGATTGTTCCGGATCTTTCTCTCCTTGAACCGCAGCTGTTCCTCGTAGCTCATGGCCTGAAGCTGGCACCCGCCGCACTGTCTGGCCACAGGGCACTTCGGCTCCACACGGCAGGGAGACGGGGTTATGATCTTTGCCAGCCTGGCAAAGCCGTAATTTTTCTTCATCTTGGTGACGCCGGCCTCCACCACGTCGCCGATGACGGTGTCCTTCACAAACCAGGTGTAGCCGTCCGTTCTGCCGATGCCGGCCCCGTCCTCGCTCATATCCTCAATGGTCACGGTAAACAGGTCGTTTTTCTTCATTTCCTCAGCCTTCCGTCTTTCTGATGTTGCTGTCCAGGAAGCGGTTAAAGCCCAGCCAGCCTTTATTGTCCCCGCCGTTCTTCAGCGCCTCCAGCATGGTCTCCATCTTGGCGTCCGTGTTGTCCGCGAAATTCAGGGCCAGAGCCTCCAGAAGGGCCGGCTTCTTCGGGGAGCCGTACTCCAGCTCTCCGTGGTGGGCCAGGATGCAGTGGATCAGCTCCGCTGCCAGCTTCTGGGGAAATCCGGGCATTTTCTCGATCCGGGACATGACCATCTGGGATCCGATCACAATGTGGCCCAGAAGCTGTCCCGCGTCCGTATAGTCATTTTCCGGGAAGCTGGACAGCTCCTTCGTCTTGCCGATGTCGTGGAACATGGCCGCCGTCAGCAGCAGATCCCGGTTCAGAGCCGGATAATGGCCCGCAAAAAAATCACACAGCTGCACCACGCTTAAGGTGTGCTCCAGCAGGCCGCCCACAAAGCCGTGGTGAACGCTCTTGGCCGCCGAGTGGGATTTAAATTCTTTGATAAATTTCTGGTCGTCCACAAAAAAGCTGGAAGCCAGGTCCCGCAGATACTTGTTTTTCAGGGAACGGATATACCCTTCCAGCTCCCCGTACATACCGTCAATGCTCTTGGAGGACACCGGCAGATAATCCTCCGGTATGTACTCCACATCCTCCGCCCGGCGGATCCTCTTTACATTCAACTGGTGGGAACCCTGGAACATGGTCACATCCGCATCCACAAACACGTAGTCCAGCGCATCAAAGCTGCCCACTCCCGGTGAGCTCAGATCCCAGATCTTGGCGTCCACCGTGCCGGTCTTGTCCTGGAGAATCAGGCTGCCGTACTCCTTTCCCGCCTTTGTCAGGGCAATCTGCTTGTTCTTGCAAAGATAAACGTCGGAAACGTGCATTCCTTCCCGAAGAGTGCTGATATATTTCATTGATCTGCTCCTTTTCACTGATATAATCTGCGGATCGGCCGTCCGCGCCGGGAGCCAGGCTGTTACCTGGCTCCCACCGTTATCTGATATTCCAATTCTCTGTATTCATTGATGCTGTTTCTGGCCACTGTGACTGTTACGGCGGAGCCTGCTTCCAGGTTCTCCAGCCGGCTCTGCAGTTCCTTCACCGTGTGAACCTCCCCGCTGTTGATCCGGACAAGAATATCTCCATTCTGGATCCCCGCCTCGTAGGCCGGGCTGCCCGCCGTCACTTCCGTAATATAAATTCCTGACGGCAGTCCCTGCTCCTCCATTTCCGCAGTGATCTCCTGTCCCTGGATGCCCAGGCAGGCTGTGGACAGCCCATTGCTCATGCGCTCAATGATCCCTTTAAAATCTGAAATTCCTGCCGCCGCTGTGGCGTTCTGGGTATTTTCATTCTTATATTCATCGGTGACCACTCCCACGATCTCCCCGGACAAATTCAGAAGGAAGGTGCCCAGGGATGCATTTCCCTTCAGATCGGTGTACATTACCCGGATGCTGCCGTCCGTCACCGGCACATTTCTGGCCACATAGCCCACCGCACCGTAATCAATGGAGTGGACCACTCCCATGGGACTTCCTATGGCCACCACCATATCTCCCATCTTCATCTGATAGGAATTGCCCAGGGTCAGAATCTCCATGGAATTCGCCGTACTGTCGTCTATATCAATCCGTCTGACGCTGACAATGGCCAGTCCGCTGATCCGGTCCTCCTGCTTCTTCGTGCCAGCCGCCTCCGTCCCGTTGCTGAAGGTCACCCTTATGGCGTCCGCCTCCGCCACCGCCTCCTCCGTAGTCAGAATCAGATACTCCGAGGAAGTCTCCGCGATCACGGCGCCTGCAAAATATCCGGTGTTCTCCACCGGATTGTTAAACCAGTCCGTCTCATGGCGCACCGAGTGGACCGTCACAATTCCCTTATCCGCCGCCGTGGCCATATCCCGGAGAGGGGTGTGGATCCGGCTGTAATCATCTATGGTAAAACGGTAGCTGGACACCGCGTCCTCCACCTGCTGCTCAATGGGCTCCGACGGTTCTTCCGGCGCCGCCGGCTCCGAGGCCGCCGCCGTGGCCTCATCCCTGGGAATGCTCACCAGAGACTCCTCCGGCTGTTCATTTCTTCCGGCGCAGCTCTCAAAGAGAGGGCAGGCCAGCACAAAGGCTGCCGCAGCCACCACGCCGAACACGGCTCCCATTCCGCCCATCATTGCCGCCCGCCCTGCGATCTGCCTGCGGGTCAGAGGCTGTTTCACTATCTTTTCCTTTATAAACTGACGTTTGTCATCAGGCTCCCGATCCGGCCTGTTCATCTCTGGCATCATGCACCTCCCCAAAAACTGTTCTGTGGAAATGATCTGTCAAAATTATATTCCTATTATACGGTTCTTCCCCGATTTATGCAAGCCGGGATTTCACCGGCCGGACCCCGGATTTCGGCCGTCCCGAGCCCTGGATTCCGGCCGGCGCCGGCCTGTTTTTCATTCATGGAAACGTAAGAAAATTGCCGCCGTACCCTCTAGGAATTCCAACTGATTTTTGTTATACTCTAGGTGTAATGCCCGGAAGCCGGGCACCATCTATTTGTAATAACAGGTGAAAGAATATGAATCAAAAAGCATTGCGAACACTGGAATACGATAAAATTATAGAGAAACTGGCGGAATACGCCGCTTCCGAGCCGGCCAAGGCCCTCTGCCGGGAGCTGACCCCATCCGCCGACTACGACGAGATCGTGAAGAATCAGGCGGAGACCACCGACGCCGTCACCAGAATCCGCCAGAAGGGCAGCGTCTCCTTCGGCGGAATCCGGGACATCCGGGACTCCTTAAAGCGTCTGGACATTGGAAGCTCCCTGAGCATCACCGAACTTCTGGCCGCCAGCTCCCTGATGACCGCCGCCGCCAGAGTCAAGGCCTACGGCCGCCACGAAGACTCGGAATTTCCCAACGACTCCCTGGAAGAGCTGTTCCGCTCCCTGGAACCCCTGACTCCCGTAAACAACGAGATCAAGCGCTGCATCCTCTCCGAGGATGAGGTGAGCGATGACGCCAGCCCCGGCCTGCGCCATGTGCGCCGGTCCATGAAAACCACCCAGGACCGGATCCACACCCAGTTGAATTCTATTTTAAACAGCAGCCGCTCCTACCTTCAGGAGGCGGTGATCACCATGAGGGACGGGCGCTACTGCCTGCCGGTGAAGGCGGAGTACAAAAATCAGGTGGCCGGCATGGTCCACGACCAGTCCTCCACCGGCTCCACCCTGTTCATCGAACCCATGGCCATCATCCGGTTAAACAACGACCTGCGCACTCTGGAGATCCAGGAGCAGAAGGAGATTGAGGCCGTCCTGGCAGATTTGAGCAATCAGCTGGCCCCCTATCAGGAGGAGCTGCGGTCGGACCTGGACATCCTCACCCACCTGGATTTTGTATTCGCGAAGGCGGCCCTGTCCAGACACTACAAGTGCAGCGCCCCGGTGTTCAACCGGAACCATTACATCAATATCAAGGACGGCCGCCATCCCCTCCTGGATCCGGAGAAGGTGGTTCCCATCAATATCCATCTGGGAAAAGAATTTGACCTGCTCATCGTCACCGGCCCCAACACCGGCGGAAAAACCGTTTCCCTAAAGACGGTGGGCCTTTTCACCCTCATGGGACAGGCAGGCCTTCACATCCCCGCCTTCGACGGCTCCGAGCTGTCCGTGTTTGAGGATGTGTTCGCGGACATCGGGGACGAGCAGAGCATTGAGCAGAGCCTGAGTACCTTCTCCTCCCACATGACCAATATTGTGAAGATCCTGGAACAGGCGGATTCCAATTCCCTCTGCCTCTTTGACGAGCTGGGGGCGGGTACAGACCCCACGGAAGGCGCGGCCCTGGCCATCGCCATCCTTTCCTTCCTTCACAATATGAAATGCCGCACCATGGCCACCACCCACTACAGCGAGCTGAAGGTATTTGCCCTCACCACCCCCGGGGTGGAGAACGCCTGCTGCGAGTTCGACGTGGAGACCCTGCGGCCCACCTACCGTCTCCTCATCGGTATTCCCGGCAAGAGCAACGCCTTTGCCATATCCAAAAAGCTGGGCCTGCCCGACTACATTATCGACGATGCCAGGACTCATCTGGAGGCAAAGGACGAGACCTTCGAGGACCTGCTGGCCCACCTGGAGGAAAACCGGGTGACCATCGAGAAGGAGCGGGCGGAGATCGAGGAGTACAAAAAAGAGATCGACGGCCTGAGGAAGCGGCTTCAGCAGAAGACAGAGCGGCTGGACGAGCGCACCGACGCGGTGATCCAGAACGCCAAAGAAGAAGCCCAGCGGATTCTCCGGGACGCGAAGGAGACCGCCGACCGCACCATCCGCAATATCAACAAGCTGGGGGACTCCGCCGGCCTGACCAAGCAGCTGGAAGCGGAGCGGACAAAGCTCCGGGAAAAGCTCCAGGGCGTGGATAAGGACCTCGCCATCGGCGCGGGGGCGAAAAAGCCGAAAAAGGCTGTCTCCCCCAAGAGCTTAAAGATCGGCGACGGCGTCCGCGTCCTCACCATGAACTTAAACGGTACCGTGAGCACTCTGCCCAACGCCAAGGGAGATTTTTACGTGCAGATGGGCATTCTCCGCTCCCTGGTAAACGTGAAGGATGTGGAGCTTTTGGATGAGCCGGTGGTCACCGGACCCACCTTGAGCAAGACAGGAAGCGGAAAGATCAAAATGTCCAAGTCCAGCTCCATCTCCCCGGAGATCAACCTGATCGGAATGACCGTGGACGAGGCCATTCCCGTGCTGGACAAATACCTGGACGACGCCTACCTCTCCCATCTGAATCAGGTGCGGGTAGTTCACGGACGGGGAACCGGCGCCTTAAAGGCCGGAGTCCACAAGCATTTGAAGAAACTGAAATATGTAAAAGATTTCCGCCTGGGAGAGTTTGGAGAAGGCGATTCCGGCGTGACCATAGTGACATTTAAGTAGACAGCACTGCAAGGAGGATATGTATGGCCGAGAAACAAAAAGTGTTGATCGTGGACGATGACGAAAACATCGCCGAACTGATTTCTCTATATCTGACAAAAGAATGTTATGAGACAAAGATCGTAACCGACGGGGAGGCCGCCTTAAAGATTTTTCCGGAATTTAAGCCCAATATCATTCTGCTGGACCTGATGCTTCCGGGAATGGACGGCTACCAGGTCTGCAGGGAGCTGCGGGCCACCTCCCAGGTGCCCATCATCATGCTCTCCGCCAAGGGCGAGATCTTCGACAAGGTGCTGGGACTGGAGCTGGGAGCGGACGACTATATGATCAAGCCCTTTGACTCCAAGGAGCTGGTGGCCCGGGTAAAGGCCGTCCTGCGCCGGTACAACCAGCCGGCCCAGACTGCCGTTCCCAAAAGCGAGCAGCAGGGCGAATATGTGGAATATCCGGACCTGATCGTAAACCTGACCAATTACTCCGTGATCTACAAGGGGCACTCTGTGGAAATGCCCCCCAAGGAGCTGGAACTCCTCTATTTCCTCGCCTCCTCTCCCAACCAGGTATTCACCAGGGAACAGCTCCTGGATCATATCTGGGGCTATGAGTACGTGGGAGACACCAGGACTGTGGACGTGCACATCAAGCGTCTCCGGGAAAAGATTAAGGATCACGCCGGCTGGGCTCTGACCACCGTGTGGGGCATCGGCTATAAATTCGAGGTGAAAAAATAATGCGGTTTCACTCCTTATACGCCAAGTTTCTTCTGGGGTATCTGATCTTCGGCCTGCTGGGATTTATCACCATCTCCACCTTTTCCTCGGAGATCATCTACAATTATCTCCTGGACCGAGAGTACGGATCCCTGTACGCCGGGGCCAATCTCATCGCCTCCCACTACAGCGAGCGCTACCGGGGGGTGGACGAGGATACCGCCGAGGAAACTCCCCAGATGGAAGCCGCCGCATCCTTTTTAAACGCCGACATCTGGGTGGTCAACCGGCAGGGAGTGCTGATTCTGGATACTTCCGGACAGTATGAGGCGGGAACCTCCATTCCCGGCTTTGACCCCGCCGCGGACAAAGAACCCTACATGACGGGAAACTACTACGGCATGTTCCGCCAGGACATGATCTCCGTCTCCGCTCCCATCACGGGAAACTATACCACCTACGGCTATGTCCTGATCCACATGCCCCTGAGCCAGGTGCAGGAAATGCGCACCGGCATCCTGAACCTGACCTACATCACCGCGGCAGTGCTCTACGCCCTGTCCCTGATCATCCTGCTGGTATTTACCAAAGTGGTGTACATCCCCCTGGTAAAGATCCGGGAGGGAGCCAACGAGTACGCCGCAGGGAATCTGGACTACAAGATCAAGGTGGACTCCCAGGACGAGATGGGTTATCTCTCCGCCACCCTGAATTACATGTCGGGAGAATTGAACAAGATGGAGGAATACCAGCGCACCTTCGTGGCCAACGTCTCCCACGACTTCCGCTCCCCTCTGACCTCCATCAAGGGGTATCTGGAAGCCATCATCGACGGCACCATCCCGCCGGAAATGCAGGAAAAATACCTGAAGCGGGTGATTTCCGAGACAGAGAGACTCAACAAGCTGACCCAGAGCATGCTCACCCTGAACTCCTTAGACAGCCAGGGGTATCTCTCCCGCTCCAATTTTGACATCAACCGGGTGATCAAGGACACGGCGGCCTCCTTTG
Source organism: Candidatus Lachnoclostridium avicola (assembly GCA_019114465.1). Lineage (GTDB taxonomy): Bacteria > Bacillota > Clostridia > Lachnospirales > Lachnospiraceae > Lachnoclostridium_A > Lachnoclostridium_A avicola. Next base: position 70,653 of record DXFM01000007.1, on the reverse strand, counting down.
AGGGAACCTGCAGCGCCAGAGGCATCACCTTTGACCTGACTTTCTCCGCCCAGAAGGAAATGGTATTCGCCGACCTGGGAAAGATCCAGCAGGTTTTATACAACCTGATTGACAATGCCATTAAGTTCAGCCACGACAATTCCGTGATCTACATCCAGGAATCCGTCCGCCACGAGAAGGTTTTCATCTCCGTAAAGGACACCGGCATCGGCATCCCGAAGGAAAACCAGAAGAAAATCTGGGAGCGCTTTTACAAATCCGACCCGTCCCGGGGCAAGGACAAAAAGGGCACCGGCCTGGGACTTTCCATTGTGAAGGAGATCATCCAGGCCCACGGGGAAAACATCGACGTGATCAGCACGGAAGGGGTGGGAACGGAATTTATCTTCACCCTGCCGAAGGCGACAAACCTGTAATCACAACCGCATATCACAATGATCCAGCTTCCGCATCCCGGCGCTCTTCGGCCGGAACGCGGAAGTTTTCGTATGCCGGTGTTTTCACGGCATTTATTTTTCTTGACTTATATAGATTATCGATATATAATGTTTTTATCATATATAGATAATCTATATATAAAGGAGGAATGACCTGTGGCTGTAGACAAAAGCCTGATCTCCGGCAGCACCACCCTTCTCATCTTAAAGCTTTTGTCCGAAAAGGACATGTACGGCTATGAGATGATCGACACCCTGGCAAAGCGGTCGGAGAATGTATTTGAACTGAAGGCGGGAACCCTCTACCCCCTGCTCCACTCTCTGGTCTCCCAGGGATGTCTGACCTGTTACGAGGAGGAGGCCGCCGGAAAGCTGAGAAAATATTACCGGATCACCAGCGAGGGGCGGAAGTTTCTGAGCAGGAAGGAAGCGGAGTGGAAGGAGTACTCCGGAGCCGTGGCGAAAGTTCTGGGATTTGGAGGAATGGCCTATGGAAATGTGTGACCGTCCTTCTCTCCCCCGGGAAGAGAGAGAATACCTGGATACCCTCACCTCCCAGATCCGCTGCCGGAAGGCCAGACCGCTGGTGGAGGAGGAACTGGCCGCCCATATTGACGATCAGAAAGAAGCCCTCATGGCGGAGGGAATGGACGAAGGAGATGCCCTGAGGGAGAGCATCCGGCAAATGGGGGATCCGGTGGAGGTGGGCGTGGAGATGGATCGGATCCACCGCCCCAGGCTGGACTGGAAATTTCTCATTTTTGTGGGAATATTGAGCCTGGCCGGCCTGCTTCTCCAGTATCGGATGACCGGACTCATGGCGGAGTCCGGCTATCAGGCCCTGTCCTTTTCCCGGCAGCTTGTCTATACCTGCGGGGGGATCGCCGTCATGGCCGCCGTCTACTTTCTGGACTACACCTTTATCGGCAGATACGCCTCCAGTCTCTGGGCCGCCCTGACTGTGATCCTCATCGGCACCGCCATGGCCGCCCCGACGGTGAACGGAAGCCGGTCCTACACCCAGCTTTTCTTCTACCTGTACGTGCCTGTATTTGCCGGACTTCTGTACCGCTTCCGAAACCGGGGAATCTCAGGACTTGCGAAATGCCTGGCCCTTTTTATCTTCACCCTGTTTCTGGGGATCCGGGCGTTCGGCTCCCTCAACACGCCGTTTTTCTGCTCCCTGGCATTCCTCATCATGGTTACTGCCGGGATCTTAAAAGGCTGGTTCCAGGTGCCGAAAAAGAAAGCTGTTTTTCTTCTCTGGGCCAGCTGGATCGCCCTTCCCCTCCTTCTCGTCTGCCTGGGAGGACTGAATGCCTATCAGATGGACCGGCTCCGTCTTCTTTTTGCCCCCACCCGGCGGGCGGAATACGACTACGTCACCAGAAGCATCCTGGAGCTGCTCTCCGCCTCCCACCTGACTGGAAACGCCGGCCTGCCCGCCCAGGAGATGCTGCCCTCCATGTCCGCAGACTATATTTTCACCTTTGTCATCTCCTGCTACGGACTGCTGGCGGGAGGGGCCCTGATTCTGGCCCTGCTGGCCCTGGTCGTAAAGACTCTCCGCCTGTCCTCACGCCTGACCAACCAGCTGGGAATGATGATCAGCCTGGGCTGCGGCTGCGTATTTGCCATCGAGACCGCCCACTACCTTCTGGCCAACTGCGGCTTTTCTCCCCTGGCCCAGACCTACCTGCCTTTTTTCTCCTCCGGGCTGAGGGCGGCCCTGGTCACCTACCTGTTTTCCGGGCTGCTTCTCTCCGTCTACCGGTATAAAGACATCGCCGGAGAGATCCGCACATTTCCTTCCCTGAAGATTCGGATCTGGATGCAGCCTGCCCGGAAGGAAAAATAAGAGCGGGGCAGGCTCCCGCAGAATTGAAAATCCTTCCCATTTTTGCTATACTGACAGCATCGACAGTCTTTTCCACAGGGAGGGATTTTATGATCAGCCTGCCTTTGAGCGACGAAGTGATAAAAAGTCTGAGCAGACATGAACTGAACATTCTGAAATACGTCTATGAACACACAGAGGAAATCCTGGATGTCAGCATCCAGGAATTTTCCTCTCAGGTCTCCTATTCCTCCGCCACCGTGCTCCGATTCTGCCGAAAGCTGGGCTACTCCGGATTCGCGGAATTCAAATACGCCCTCCGGGCGGCAAAGCGGGAGAGCTCCGGCGGCAGAGAACATTCTCCCGGAGAGGGACGCCCCCGCTCCGCGGATATGATGATTGACCTGCTGAGCTCCAACATCCAGGCCACGGCCAATCTGATCCAGGAGGAACAGCTTCTCCAGACCTTCCGGCTTTTCGACAGCAGCGCCCCCATTTACATCTGGGCGCCGGGAGGTATCACAGACACCGCGGGGGAGTACCTGGAGAAGCTCCTCTTCTCCGTGGGGCGGCAGGGGGTGTACCGGATCGAATCCTCCCGCCTCTTTTCCCACCTGATGAACACTGTGCCGAAGGACTCCGCCGTGGTACTCATCAGCACTTCCGGCACTTTTGACACCTCCATCCGCCTGGGAAAGCTGGCTCAAATGAACGGGATCCCGGTCTTTTCCATCACGCCCTACACCAGCAACGAGATCGCCGACCTCTCCGCAGTAAGTTTCCGCTTTTTTACGGATCAGCGGGAAAATCTGGGGGCAGAATATACTTCCCGCCTTCCCATTTTCTTTATTATCCACACCATTATTCAGTGCTACCTGAAATATAAAGAGCAAACGGGGCTTTCCCGGGAAGGAGGTTCTCATGATTCCTCTGTTTGAACGGGCCAGGCAGCTGAATCTGACCCAGACGGAGCAGGAAATTCTGAATTACTTTGAGCAGAATCCTTCCTCCGCGGCTTACATGAGCCTGCAGGAGCTGAGCCGCGTCCTGTACACCTCCAACGCCACCATCGTCCGCTTCTGTCAGAAGCTGGGTCTGGGGGGATACAACGATTTCAAATACCAGCTGCGGAGAGAGTTGAAGGAGAGCGGCCGGGAAGTCCTCCAATTTGACGACTACATCCGCCGCTCCATCGCCCTGTTTCAGGACAATATTGTCTCCATTGACCTGCAGACGGCGGAGAGAATCGCCGCTCTGCTCACCAGCAAGCGGCCCCTCTACATTTACGGCGGAAACTTAAGCTCCCTTCCCGCCAAATATCTGCAGATGGTGCTGAACAGCCTGGACTATCCGTCCATCCTGGTGGAATGGGACCGCCTTCTCACCGCCCTGATCAACACGGTCAGCGACGACGCGGTACTCTTCATCCTTTCCGCCCACGGGAATGACCGGTATCTCCCCGTATTCCGCAAGGCGAAGGCGAGAAATCTGACCACCATCCTGATCACCTGCGATCCGGACAGCCCCCTGATCCCCTACAGCACCATCTCCATCTGCACCAACGATCAGAACCGGGAATACCGTCATACCGACGTCAACTCCAGAATCGGCTTTTTCACAGTGATCCAGATTCTGATCGAACTCGCGGCCCAGGGCCGGACAGGCGGCACGCCCTGACGGGCAGTACCGGCAGACAGCCGCAAAGAGACCTGCGCTCCGGAATTTTTCCGGAACCGCAGGTCTCTCTTTTATCCCTTATCGCAGGGAGCTGTTCTGTTTTAATACTCTGCCACCACAGTCTTTCCGACCTCTGCCGTCATGCCAGTGGTGTACTTCACGTCGAACTGTCCGTCGTTGTCCATGACGATCAGCATCACATCCGTGCAGTATCCTTTCTTCTCCAGGTCTTCCCGGTCGAAGCGGATCAGAGCGTCTCCCGCCTTGATCCTGTCGCCGGCAGATACCAGTCCCTCGAAGCCTTCGCCCTTTAAGTTGACGGTGTCCACGCCAATGTGGATCAGAAGCTCCAGACCATCCTCTGTCTGAAGTCCGATGGCGTGACGGTTTTCTTCGGTGTACACGCCTACCGTACCGCTGCAGGGCGCCTTGATCACATTGTCTGTGGGATGGATCACCACACCGTCTCCCATCATGCAGGAGGAGAAGGTCTCATCCGGCGCTTCCTTCATGGGAACCACGCCGCCGCTCACGGGAGCCAGAAGCTGATGCTTCACCTTCGCCGCTGCGGGAATCACTTTTCCGCTTCTCAGACACTCTCTTACGTTGGCCGCAATGGCCTCCACCTTCGGCCCGTAAACCACCTGGATGTGGGTCTCGCTGGGGCGGATAAAGCCCATGGCGCCCGTCTTCTTTAAAATGTCCTCTCTCACCAGAGATGCGTCCACAATGTCCACCCGAAGTCTGGTCAGACAGTTGTTCGCCTCCTTGATGTTGGCGGAACCGCCCAGTCCCTCAATGATCCGGTACGCCTGAGCCATCTGCTGCTCTCCCATCACAACACCGGAAGCGGCATTTTCCTCGTCATCCTCATCCGACACTTCAATGGAGAGGTTCTTCTTTGTCAGGTACCATTTAAACACATTGTAGTAGACGATGGCAAAGGGAATGCCTACCACAATCACCCAGTACCAGTGGGAGCCGGGCTGGAACACGCCCCAGATCAGATAGTCGATCAGACCGCCGCCCGTATTGCCGATGATCACGTCCAGGGCCGCCATGGACATAAAGGAGATACCGCCCATAACTGCATGGAACACAAACAGCTGGGGAGCCACAAACATGAACGCGAACTCCAGAGGCTCAGTGATGCCGGATACCACGCTGGCCGCTACTCCGGCGATCATCAGGGCTTTCACCTTCTGCTTTTTCTCCGGCGGAGAGGTACGGTAAATGGCCAGAGCCGCTCCGGGAAGTCCGAACATCATCATAGGCATCTTTCCCTGGCCCAGGAAAACGGTGTAGGGAGCCAGCTCGCTGATGTCCACCTTATCAATGAACTGGAGGAAAATGTTCAGGCAGCCTTCCACTCCCTCGTACACGCCGCCGATAGCCGTGGTACGGAAAATTCCGTTTAACACATGGTGCAGGCCGGTAGGGATCAGAAGTCTCTCCAGGAATCCGTATCCAAACACTCCTACCAGGCCAGATGCGGAAATCACGCCGCCCAGGCCGGTGATGGCCATGGAAATGGGACTCCACACAATAGGAGCGATCAGACCAATCACAGCGGAAACCATAATCACGGCGATGGCCACAAACCGCTTCCCGCCGTAGAAAGATATGGCCACCGGGAATGTGATCTTATGGTATTTGTTATGTACCTGGGCCGTCACCAGACCGATGATAATGCCGGCCACCGCGCCCATGTCCAGAGTTTCCACGCCCAGGATATTGGAAATTTTCAGAGCGCTGAAATCCATAAACCCGGTATTGATCAGGCAGGAAGACGCCACCAGAAACGTATAGTATCCGATAAATCCTGCAAACGCCGCGATCTCTTTTTCCTCTCTCGCCAGGCCGAAAGCAATGGAAATGGCAAACAGCACCGGAAGCAGGGTAAATACCACGTTGGAAACTTTATTTAATGTGGAAATGATAAAGTACACAAACGTCTGCGACAGAAACGGTACTGCTTCCTGCACCTGCGTTTTCATCAGCGCAGATGTCAGGCCCAGGACGATGCCGCAGGCAGCCAGAGCTGCGATGGGCATCAGCAGGCTGCGTCCCAGGGCGGAGAAAAAGTCCATAACCTTATTCTTTTTATTCACTGTAAATCCCCCTCATATTTTACTGGTCATTCTTACTCCATCCAGTCTGACTCTTATTTCAGTTCCGGCCACATTCCCTTGTTTGCCTCGATCAGGGCATCCAGCACCTTGCGGGCTTTTTTCGCATCGTTAATCAGACGGTTCAGGGTAAATGCCTGCAGCGCTTTCTGATAAGAGTGCTCAAAATAAGCATCCACCAGCAGCTTCTCGCAGGAAACCTGATTGACCAGCAGCCCCAGATAGAACTGAGGAATATTGCCCACTCTCATGGGACGGGGGCCGTTGATTCCCAGCTCGCAGACCACCTCTACCATGGCGTCATCCTGCATATTGGCAATTGCTCCGTTGTTCTCCACAATCAGGATGTGACGGTCATTCTTGTTGTAAGCGATGGCCTCGGCCACCTTGATCATCATTTCCGCATGGGCATCGGAAATTGCATGGAAACGATCTCCCAGTTTGCCTTCCTTGATTACTTCCGCGCACTCGGTAAACACTCTCTTCTCTCTTCCGTCAATCACTTCGTCCGCTCTCGTATAGTTGGGATTTAAGTGACTCACCTTGTAATCCGGATACAGATAATACTGGTCATAGGTGTTGGGCAGATAGTCCGGGAAGTCTGCCATGATGGTCTGCACCATGCCGTAGGTGTCCAGCCAGGACTGATCTCTCTGCTCTGCATCCTGGGGAAGGAATCCTTTTTCCTTTACCAGCTCCCGGATCTTCGGAAGCAGATCTTCTCCCGTCTTCACATTGTACATATGTGTAAACCATCCATAGTGGTTCAGACCAAAGTATACAGGATCCAGGTCCTCCCAATCGCATCTCAGCAGGCGGCTGGCGGAACGCACCACGTTCTCCGGCTGATCGCAGATGTTTAAGATCCTCTTATCATCGGGGAACTCTCTGCGCAGAGCCTCCGCCACAATAGCCGCCGGGTTGGAGTAGTTGAGGATCCAGGCATCCGGAGCATAGGTGCGGATATCATGCACTGCCTTGATCATATCCACGCAGGAGCGAAGTCCGTAAGCCATACCGCCGGCGCCGCAGGTCTCCTGTCCGATCAGTCCCATGCTTAAGGGGATATGCTCGTCCTGACGGCGCATGGCCAGTCCGCCGGCTCTCATCTGCATAAATACGAAATCCATCCCCTCGTAGGCTTCCTTAATGTCTGTGGTGTAGGAGAAATCCAGCTCCGGAAATCTCTCTCTGAACAGGATCTCACCGTATTTTCCAATAGGTTCCTGACGTTTTCCGTCAATGTCAAAAAGCACCAGTTTCTTTAACGGAAATTCCTCTCTCAGCCGTACAAAGGATTTCAGGAATCCCAGAGTATAAGTACTTCCGCCGCCAACGATACATACACTATAAGTTTTCATACAATTCTCCTCTTTTTCCATCTTTTACCGTTTTACTTTGCTTTTTCACATTTTTTATGGGCCCTGTTCTGTGATGTGTCCATCATATATCATTCCAACGAAGTTGTAAATAGTTCCAGTTTTATTTGGTTTTCATTTCATTTTTTAGTATTTATTACTTAAATAGTAATTTTTTACATTACAACGTAAGAAAAAGCCTCTGAATTCTTTGAATGAACTCAGAAGCTTTTTTCTGTTTTCTTATTTTTTAATCAGCCATCACCGCCACTGGTACTTCGTCAGTTTTCCCTCCATCTGCATATGTTCAAACCCGTTCTGCCGCAGGGCCTCATAGAGGACGATGGCCACGGAATTGGACAGATTCAGGGACCGGATATCTCCCCACATGGGGATCCGCACGCAGGTCTCCTGATTTTCCAGAAGAATTTCCTCGGGAATCCCCCGGCTCTCCGGTCCGAACATGATAAAGCAGTCCGGCTCGTAGGACACATCCGTATAGACCTGAGGCGCCTTTGTGGTGGCCATGTAAATTTTCGCCCTGGGATTCTTCTCCAGAAATTCCTGGTAATCGCTGTACACCGTCACATCCAGCTTCGGCCAGTAGTCCAGGCCGGCCCGGCGGATGGCCTTCTCGTTCAGCTTGAAGCCCAGAGGCTCGATCAGATGAAGCCTTGTGTTGGTGGCCACACAGGTACGGCCGATGTTTCCGGTGTTGGCCGGCATCTCCGGCTCATAGAGCACAATATTCATAATTCCTTACCTCAGCCCCTGTTCCTTTTCCAGCCGCTCCACAAAATTCCGGATCCGGTCCAGAGCCACCTTCAGGCTCTCCAGGGAGTAGGCGTAGGAGAGACGGAGGTAGCCCTCTCCGCAGTCTCCGAAGGCGGTGCCGGGAACTACCGCCACCTTCTCCTCTCTCAGCAGCCTGGTGGCAAACTCATCGGAAGACATTCCGAACTTCTTAATGCTGGGAAACACATAAAATGCCCCGTAAGGCTCAAAGCACTCCAGTCCCATCTCCCGCAGGGCGTGCACCAGATACCGCCTTCTCTGAGCGTACGCTTCTCTCATGGTCTCCACATCTCCGTCCCCGTTTCTCAGAGCGGAAACTGCCGCGTACTGGCTGGTGGTAGGAGCGCACATAATGGCAAACTGATGGATCTTCAACATCTGCCGCAGAATTTCCTTCGGCGCAGCCGCATAGCCCAGACGCCAGCCGGTCATGGCATAGGATTTGGAAAATCCGTTGATCAGCACCGTTCTCTCCTTCATTCCGGGAAGGGAGGCGATGGTCACATGGTGTCCCTTGTATGTAAGCTCGCTGTAAATCTCATCGGAGATCACAAAAAGGTCCTTCTCCTCCACGATCTTTGCGATCTTTTCCAGATCTTCCCGCTCCATGATGGCTCCTGTGGGGTTGTTGGGGAAAGGCATGATCAAGATTTTTGTCTTCGGCGTGATCTTCTCCAGCAGTTTCTCCGGCGTCAGGCGGAACTCGTCTTTTTCCTCCAGCTCGATGATCACCGGCGTTCCGTTGGCCAGAACTGTACAGGGAACGTAGGAGACATAGCTGGGCTGGGGAATCAGCACCTCGTCCCCCGGCTCCAGCATAGCCCGCAGGGCGATGTCAATGGCCTCGCTGCCGCCCACGGTCACCATCACTTCTCCGTCCGGATCATAGAGCACATCGTACCGTCTCTTCAGATAGTTGCAGATTTCCACCTTCAGCTCCTTCAGACCAGCGTTGGAGGTGTAAAAGGTGCGCCCTTTCTCCAGGGAATAGATTCCCTCCTCCCGTATATGCCACGGGGTATCAAAATCCGGCTCGCCCACGCCCAGGGAAATGGCGTCGTCCATCTCGTTGACCACATCGAAAAATTTCCGGATGCCGGACGGCGGAATATTTATCACTCTTTCTGCCAATGGATTTCTCATAAACTGATCAGCATCCTTTCATCCTTGTCTTCTTTCTGCATAATGGTTCCGTGATCCTTGTACTTCTTCAGAATAAAATGGGTGGAAGTGCTGAGCACGGAATCGATGGTGGACAGCTTCTCTGACACAAACAGAGCCACCTGTCTCATGGTCTTTCCTTCCAGGATAATGGTAAAATCGAAGGAGCCGGACATGAGATACACCGCCTCCACCTCGTTGTACTGGTAGATCCGCTCGGCGATCTTGTCAAATCCCATATCTCTCTGGGGGGTCACCTTCACCTCGATCAGAGCCGTCACCTTCTCTTCACCGGTTTTATCCCAGTCGATCAGAGTGTGATAGCCGCAGATCACCTTTTCCTTCTCCATCTCCGCGATCTCATTGGCGATGGCCGCCTCGCTCTCTCCCAAAAGTATGGCCAGGTCCTTCAGATCGATCCGGCTGTTCTTTTCCATAATGGCTAAAATCTTTTCTCTCATCTTCGCTCCTCCTTTTTCTGTCCGGCCGTCTGTCTGAGACCGCCGCTGTTTTTCCATCTATTTGATATAAGCCGCGGGACGGCCGAAAGGCCGTCCTGCGGCATGTTCTCACTCCCCGAAATATCCGGGCAGAACCTTTTTCAGTTCATCTTCCTGGGGCCGTTCCAGATATCCGGTCCCCTCATCCGTCAGGATCTCCCTGGCGACTCCCTTTTTAATCCTTCCCACAACTGCCGCCGGGATCCCCAGTTTCTTCAGCTGCTGCGCCAGCCGGCCGCCGTTTGCCGCCGTCGCCACAGCGCAGTCCTCCGAGTACAGCCGGTAGGGATTCAGGCCGAACTCCTCACAGATCTCCACTGTCTCCTGGCGCAAGGGAATGGCCCTCAGGGAAAACTCCATTCCCAATCCGTAGGCCCCCGTCAGGTTCCACAGGGCATTTAAAATGCCCCCTTCCCCCACCGGTTCAAGCTCCGCTGCCCCCAGGCTGAGCCAGTATCCCCGTTCCTCCGGCAGGGACACTTCCCTGCGGCAGGCCGCCTGGTTCAGAAAGCTCTCGGAAAACCGGGCGCGCAGCTCCTCTTTCCGGGCCTGCGCGATCAGCGCCCCGCCTCTGGCCCCGGCGTAGCCGACGGCCACCAGATCCTGTCCTGCTGCCATCAGCCCTGTATTGTCCCGCACAATTTTTCTCATGGCTGCCGCCCCTTTCAGGCCGCGGGAGCCGGTGCCCCGGAAGCGTCCGGTGCCGGCGCCGCTGGCGTCTGGGCCTGGGTCTCTGCGGGAGCGGGAACTGCCCCGCTGTCAGCTGATGGGGAGCCCCCCGCCGCCGGGGCGGGGGCTGTGGTCTCTGCCGCCGGAGCTGTCTGGGGTGCTGCGGGCGCCTGGGTTTCTCCTCCGGTGCTTCCGGAAGGTCCGCTTAATCCCATTCCCGGGCCTCCGCCCACTCCCTCAGAGGGCTGGGGAGCCTGGGTCTCCGGCGGCGCGGTGCTCTCCGGAACAGTCTCCGTCACCGGCGGAGCCGTCTCCGCAGGAGCGGCTGGTCCCACCTCATACACCGCTTTGGAGGCGTTGTAGGTATCTGTGTTGAGAAGCGTCCGCTCCGTCTCCACTCCGTCCACCTTTACCACCTTCCAGAGCCGGGATTTAATTCCCACATGACCCGAGGACACTCTTCTCCTGGTTCCGGGAGCCAGGGAATTGTTCACCCGCTCGATGGGCGCTCCCGGGTCCGTTCTGCTGATGGTCTCGGAAATGTACTCCACCTCCCGGTTGGCCGGTCTGGTCTCCTGGCCGTAGCAGGTGAATGTCAGTTTTCTTCCTGATGTATACGCCTCAATGTAGATGGGCGTGCTGTAGTTATTGGTAATCTTCAGATCCTTGTAGGTGCCGGCGATGGCCGCGTCCCTGGACGGATCCACATAGGTCACAATCATGGAATGATTCTGCCGCTGGGTGATCTCCAGCTCCGCCTCCAGGGCCATGTTGTACATGGTGGTGGAGAGCTGGCAGACGCCGCCTCCGATGCTGTCCACTACCTGGCCGTTTTCATAGGAAGCCGCCGGCTCATAGCCGTTGGCTCTGGTAAAGGGCTGCAGGCACTCATAGCCGGACAGGGTCTCCCCCGGCATGAGCACATGGCCGTTTAATTTAGCCGAACCCACCTCCAGGTTCTTCGCTCTTGCAGAGCTGCTGCTGCTGAAATCGGTGGTGTAAGTGCCCAGCACGTCCTTGATGGTGGAGAGCATCTCCGTGGTAATCTCCGGCTCCGCCTCAGTGATGACAGCTTCCACCTCCACCGGCTCATCCACCCCGCCGGCCACCGCCTCATTGATGGCCTGGACCGTTGCCGCCGTGTCCACCGTCACTCCCTTTTCAGAGGGAGTGATGACAAACTCTCCGTTCTCCCTGGTAATGGAGGCGTTCTTCGCGCCCCCTTCCATCCCGCTGCACTGCTCCGTGACGAAAGCCGTCACAGCCGCCTCATCCACAGCGGTCTCCACGGGAATTTCCCGGCCTTCCTGTTCCAGATCCGTCTCCGCCATATACCGCTTCAGAAGGTTTCCTTCTGTGAGGGCGGAAACGACCTCATCCACCGCATCCCGGTTGCTCCAGGAAAGCCCCATGGCTTTGGTGGTCGTCTCCAGGGTCTGATCTCCCACCTGGATGGAGATGGTCTGGTCCGGAAGCCCGTCCACGTATTCCTCAATCTTTCGGTCTGCCTCTTCCCGGCTCAAGCCTCCCAGCTCCTGACCTCCCACCTGAAGGCCATCCGGAAGCACCGCCGCCAGGGAACAGAACCCGGATCCCAGAATCATTCCGGCAGCCAGGCAGACTGTCAAAATCCCTTTTTCAAAAAATTCCTTTTTCATATATCTCCTCTATCCCGCTGCTTCCGGTTTCCGCCTAAAACATGGAAACCACAGAAGCCACCATGGGAAGCACCATGGCAAGAATCAGCACTACCACGATGATCGTGGAAATGAGTCTTCTCTTCTTTTCCTTCATTTCTTCATCACCTCTTTACAGGATTCGTCCATATTTTAATATGATTTTATCCGTTATCCGCGAAATCTCATTTCGACTCAGGTCGTCAATTTGCGCAGATAGTGTTATTTTATGATATTTTAGTAAATCACGCAATACTTCTTTTTGCCTTTTTGAGGCAGGCTGTTCCCTTTTTATCTTATATTCCAGAGGCCTGGGCAAAAATGCCTCCCGGTCCCCATTTTCCCAGGCCGGCGCCATCTTCTGATACAGCCGGTGGGCCGCCAGGGCGTCGTCAAAGGCCCGGTGGGACCGGCCGGTCTCCACCTGAAAATACCGGCAGGCAGCGGAGAGATTCTTCTTCTCCCCCGCCGGCATGAATTTCCGGCACAGGGCCAGAGTGTCGATTCCCCTCCGCTCAAAGGAATGTCCGTGGTTGACCGCCGCCCGTTTTAAAAACCGGAAGTCAAACAGAATGTTGTGTCCCAGGATGGGGCCGTTCCCGCAGAACTCCAGAAATTCCGGAAGAACGGCGGAGATATCCGGACACTCTTCCACCATCTCCCCGGTGATTCCGGTGAGCTCCGTGATTTTCTCCGTAATTTCTCTCCTGGGATTCACCAACTGGGAAAATCTGTCTGTCTCCCGGCCGTCCTCCACCCGCACCGCGCCGATCTCCAGGATCCGGTCCGTCTTCGGGTCCAGCCCCGTGGTCTCCAGGTCCAGGGCCGTATAGGTATTTATCATTTCGTATCCTCCCTGCCGGGGCAGAGATCCTTTAAAAAGCACTGACTGCATTTGGGGCTTCTGGCAGTGCAGATGGTCCGGCCCAGGGTGATGATGTGGATGTTCCACAGAATCCAGTGGTCCTCCGGCAGCACCTTCATCAGCTCGTACTCGATCTTTTCCGGATCTTCCTCTTTGGCAAATCCCAGCTTTCTGGAAATCCGCTTCACATGGGTGTCCACCACAATGCTGGGCACATGGTAGATATTTCCCCGGATCACGTTGGCCGTCTTGCGCCCCACCCCCGCCAGGGAGGTGAGATCTTTGATGTCCTCCGGCACCTGGCCTCCGTACTCCGTCACCAGGCGTCGGCAGCAGGCGATGATATTTTTCGCCTTCATCCGGTAAAATCCGATGGAATGGATATCTTTTTCCAGCTCCGCCTGGTCCGCCCCGGCAAATTTCTCCAGGGTATCGTACTTCCGGAACAGGTCCCTGGTCACCAGGTTCACCCTGGCGTCGGTGCACTGGGCGCTCAAAATCACCGCGATCAGCAGCTGCCACGGCGTCTCATACTCCAGATAACACCGGTAATCTGTCCCGTATTCCTGATCCAGACGTTCCAGCACCTGCTGCACCCGCGCGTCCCTCTCCGCCTTTGTCTCTCGTTTTTTCATATTGTCTGTCCTTTTTTCTCTTCTATTCCTGCTTTCCCGAGGATTCCGCCGGTTTCCTCCAGCCATCCGGCCGTCTCCACAGCGGCGTTATAGGTGAGGGGATCCCGTTTCTCATAATCAAACAGCAGAATCTCCCCATTTCCCAGCACCTCGGCGTGAATATTCTTCCGTTTTTCCCGGTTCCCGTAAAACGGCCGCAGCTGCTCTTTGTACCGGCTTAAATCCGGGGCGAAGGACGGACGGCTCTTCGCATTCTCCCGCAGGTACAGGTCCTTCATCAGCCGGTCCTTATAGGAGATTCCATCCGCCCCCGTTTTTTCCAGATGGTTTTCCAGAATAAACCGGTACAGGATCTCATACCGGGCCAGACGGCTGTGGCTGATTCCCTCAAGGCCGTTTTTCTCATAATAACAGGCCAGGCGCTCAAAGAGCGCAAAGGGGGAGCCAAATTCCTCCGCCAGGGTTTCCATGGTCACCGTGAACTGGCGGCTGTTGTAGTAGACCTCCACCATCTCCTCCACTCCCTTTAGCCGGATCACGTCCTCATAGGGAAGCCACCTGGTGGAAAGGACCTCATAGGGCGGGCTGCTGCTGCAGATCAGGCCGTAATCTGCCGCTGCTTCCGCCATGTGGGAACCGCTCAGCACCTTCAGAAATCCCAGCTGCAGCTGGTCCGGCTCCATCCGGTACACATCGTCAAAAGAACGTCGGAAGCTGTCATAGTCCTCCCAGGGAAGACCGGCGATGAGATCCAGGTGCTGATGGATGTTGTGATATCCGTTGATCCGCCGAACCGCCGCCTCCAGTTTTTTTAAGTCCGTCTTCCGCCGGATCTCCCGGATGGTGTCCGGGTTGGTGCTCTGCACTCCGATCTCCAGCTGAACCAGCCCCGGCCGCATCCGGCCCAGGAGCTCCAGCTCCTCCTCGTCCAGCAGATCGGCGGAAATTTCAAAGTGAAAATTGGTCATCCCGTTGTCATGTTCGGAAATGTAGCGCCACACCGCCATGGTATGGCTCTTTCTGCAGTTGAAGGTCCGGTCCACAAACTTCACCTGGGGAACCTTCTTCTCCAGAAAACAGTCCAGCTCCCGTTCTACCAGGTCCAGACTGCGGAACCGCACCCGCTTGTCAATGGAGGACAGGCAGTAGCTGCAGGAAAAGGGGCAGCCGCGGCTGCTCTCATAATAGATGATCCTGTTTTCAAATCCGTCCAGATTCCCGTAGCTGAAGGGAATCTCATCCATGTCCAGGACCTCCTGGGGCCGGGTGCGGACGATGGAGCCGTCCTCCCGCCGGAACACAATGCCCCGGACCTTTTCCAGTCCGGACGATTCCGGGGCGGTATCCGGCTGCCCGCTTTCCTTTGCCGAACCGGCGCCCAGAGCCTCCATCAGCTGAGCAAAGGTTTTCTCTCCCTCGCCCACCATGACCCCTTCCGCCCAGGGATGAGCCCGCAGCAGCTCCTCCGCCCGGTAGGAAGCCTCCGGACCGCCCAGCCAGATCCTCGTCTCCGGCAGCAGACGGGATAAGTCCTCCGCCAGCTCCTCCACATATTTTATATTCCAGATATAACAGGAAAAGCCGAGAAAATCCGGCTTTTTCAAATAAAGGTCCTGGAGCACCAGGTCCATGCGGTGGTTGATGGTGTATTCCCCGATCTCCGCCTGAAGGCCCGGCACCCGGCTTTCCCCGTATGCTTTTAAACTGTACACTCCCAGATTGGAGTGAATGTATTTCGCGTTAATCGCCGCAAGCAAAACTCTCATCTCTACACTTCCAGCATAATCTTTCTGCCCGTGGGCTGATACTGATAGTAGCGCACTCCCGCCGCGTTGAGCATCCGCTTGGATGCCCGCACCGCCGGGGTGTCCGCGTATTTGTCCTCCCCGTAAATGAGGGTCTTGATTCCCGCCTGGATGATGGCCTTGGCGCACTCATTGCAGGGGAAGAGGGTCACGTACAGCTTGCTTCCCTCCAGGCTCCCGCCCCGGTAGTTTAAAATGGCGTTCAGCTCGCTGTGGGTGGAGTAAAAATACTTCGCGTTGTAGGGATCGTCCGCCTCATGCTCCTTCCCCCAGGGGAACTCGTCGTCGGAACAGCCCTTGGGGAATCCATTGTAGCCCATGGACAGAATCTTGTTGTCCTCGCTGACAATGCAGGCCCCCACCTGGGTGCTGGGATCTTTCGACCGCTTTGCCGCCAGCATGGCCACACCCATAAAATACTCGTCCCAGGTAATATAATCCGTTCTCTTCTGTGACATGAAAACGTCCCTCCTTCTCACACCTTCACAATCTTGTGTCCCGCCGCCTTGATGAGGCGGTTCATAATGGCCTGTCCCAGCTCCGTCTCCGGAAATGCCTCGCAGAAAATGCGGTCCACCCCGATATCGTCAAATTCCCTCAGCACTGCGTACAGGTTATGGGCGATGGTCTCCTCCTTCGCCCGCACTCCCATGCTGCGAAACTGCGCCTGTCCAAGCAGGCTCTCCGGGTAGAGATGCCGGGTCTCCTCCGTGCAGATCACACCGGTCTTCTTCCCCTGGGAAATACTCTCCTGGGCCAGACGGCAGATCTCCGCCGCCATGGCTTCCGTCCCGCCTTCCACCAGGGTCATGTCCGCCTTCGGCGCATAATGGCGGTACTTCATTCCCGGCGCCTTCGGGTGCATCCCGGGACTCATGGGGCCGGTCACCGCCGGATCCACATCCACCTGTCCCAGAAGCTCCCGCAGCATCTCCAGGGTGATGGCGCCGGGACGCAGCAGCATGGGCACCTCTCCGGTCACGTCCACAATGGTGGACTCCAGGCCGATGCCCACAGGGCCGCCGTCCAGAATCATCTCAATCTTTCCGCTTAAATCCTCCCACACATGGTCAGCCGTGGTAGGGCTGGGCCGTCCGGAAGTGTTGGCGCTGGGCGCCGCCACCGGCACTCCCGCCAGAGCGATCATCCGGTTGGCAATGGGATCGCTGGGCATCCGCACCGCCACCGTGTCCAGGCCGCCGGTGGTGCCGTAAGGCACTTTATCGCTCTTTCTGAATATTATGGTCAGCGGCCCCGGCCAGTAGGCCTTCATCAGCTTTTTCGCCGTCTCCGGGATCTCCGCCACCAGGGGAGCCAGCTCCTTCTCCCCGGATATATGGGCGATCAGGGGGTTATCCGACGGCCGCCCCTTCGCCGCGTAGATCTTTTTCGCCGCCTCCTCATTTAAGGCGTTGGCCCCCAGGCCGTAGACGGTCTCCGTGGGAAAGGCCACCAGACCGCCGTCCCTTAAGATCTGCGCCGCTTCCAGAAGCTCCCCGTCCCGGGGATGCTTCACATCTTTTATCACAACTCGTTTTGTCTCCATTCTATGCCTCTTTTCCGGCAGGTCCGTCCCTGCCCCGCAAAAAAACTTTCAACCTATAACATATCACACTTCAGCCCCTAATATCAATGGATTTCTCTTGCATTCTCCGCTGCATTCTGATAAGATGGGAAAGTGATTTTATCAGGAGGTAGCGATATGGCACTTATTTTCCCAAAAGATTATGACCCGAAGCTGAATATCCGCCAGACCCAGGAAGCCATCAAATACATCCGCGATACCTTCCAGAAGGAATTCGGAAGGGAAATGAACCTGGAGAGAATCTCTGCTCCCCTGTTTCTGCCCAAGAGCAGCGGTTTAAACGACGATTTAAACGGCGTGGAGCGCCCCGTCTCTTTTGACATCGCAGCGGTGCCGGGGGAGACTGTGGAGGTTGTCCACTCTCTGGCCAAATGGAAGCGCATGGCTTTAAAGAAATATGGATTTCAGGTAGGCGAAGGCCTTTACACCAACATGAACGCCATCCGGCGGGACGAGGAGCTGGACAATCTTCACTCCTGCTACGTGGACCAGTGGGACTGGGAGAAGGTCATCCGCAGGGAGGACCGGAACCGGGAGACCCTGGAGGAGACGGTACGCACCATTTTCAAGATCATCAAGCACATGCAGCATGAGGTGTGGTACAAATACCCCGAAGCCGTCAACCATCTTCCCAAGGACATCACCTTCGTGACCACTCAGGAACTGGAGGACCGGTGGCCCGACAAGACTCCCAAGGAGCGGGAGAATCTGATCTGCAAAGAGCACGGCTGCGTCTTCCTGATGCAGATCGGCGACAAGCTGGCCAGCGGCAAGCCCCACGACGGCCGCGCCCCGGACTACGACGACTGGTCCTTAAACGGCGACATTCTGTTCTGGTTTGAGCCCCTGCAGCAGGCTCTGGAGATCTCCAGCATGGGAATCCGCGTGGACGAAAAAGCTCTTCACGAGCAGCTGTTAAAAGCGGGATGTCCGGAGCGGGAAAACCTTCCCTTCCACCGGATGCTGTTAAACGGCGAGCTGCCCTACACCATCGGCGGCGGTATCGGCCAGTCCAGACTCTGCATGCTCCTTCTCTGCCGCGCCCACATCGGCGAGGTACAGGCCAGCATCTGGCCGAAGGGAATGCGGAAAGAGTGCGAAGAGCACAATATCTATCTGCTTTAATGCAAAGTCCGGCATACAGACGAGGCGGCCCTGAAAGGCCGCCTGTTTTTGTGCTCAAATTCAGTTTGTCAGATCCCTTTTACGGGCATTCCGTTCACTTCCACGTTGTCGTCCACGGCGATCACCAGGCATTTCCTGCCGTCAATCACCTTCGTCTCAATCAGCCCTGCGCACTCCGGACTCACCTGAATGGTAATGTCCGGCGTCTTGATGCTGAATTTCCGGGAATCCGTAATATTTTCCGCCATGAGCGTGGTCTTCTCCCCGGCAGTTTCCGCATACTCCCGGTCAAAATTCTCCATTTTCTCCTCCGGCACGCCGCTCATCTCCAAAAGCCGCTTCACATCCCGTCCGGAAAGCTCCAGAGGCTCCGGGTCGTCCTCGTGGGCGGCAATCATCTCCTGCAGATTATCGTGGATCTCCCGCACTGCCTCATAGCTGCAGTCCGCCCCCAGCGTGTCGGAGATAATGGTGTTGAACATCTCCTTCTGGGTTCCCGCGTCCACCGGAGCCGTGCAGCCAAACATGGTCTCCACAAATTCCGGCTGGAGATCCGCCGCCTTTTTGGAATAATACAGCAGACTATGTATGTCAGACTGGCGGTCATTGAAGGCCGGAAACAGAAATCCCGTCATGGGATCTCCCACCAGCCAGTCCCTGGAGCGGTCCTCAATGTGGTTGTTCTCCTCATTGTAGCAGAGGCCCGGCTTGGACAGGGCCACCGGGCAGATGCAGCCCAGCACAAACTCATACACCGTGTCGGAGGCATCCTCCATGGTGGTGCCGTCCGTCGCCCGTCCCGGCACGTCGTAAAGGCCGTGAATCATGAGGATCAGATAGTTCTCTCCGTAAGGATAGGCCTCAATGATCCTGTCATACATCTGATCCAGCAGATCCTCATCCTTCAGCCCGGATTCCCGCACCTGATACAGAAACTGCTGTCTGCCGCCTTCCCCCTCCTCGGCCAGGGGAAACTCAATATTCTGCAGGTTTCTGCCCAGATTCCCCGAGAGAGCCTTTTTAAACAGCTTCAGATATTTAAAACCTTCCTCTTCCGGCAGGGAGAGAAAGGTCTCCTTAAACTCCAGCTTTTTCGTTTTCTCATAATCCACATAGCAGCCGCAGATGCGGGTCAGACAGCAGTCCTCCATGCGGAATAATTTTCTGATCTCCAGAACTTCCTTCTTAATCATCTGGTCTCTCCTTTTCTTTGCGTATCATTTCTGTTCGTTTAAATATTCCATAATCCCCATGTGAATGGTCCAGGCCATGCGGTCCTGGTAGTCCTCGTCCGTCAGCATTTTCGCCTCCTGCGGATTGCTCAGGAACCCGCACTCCACAATCACAATGGGCTCCTTCACATGCAGCAGCAGATAATAGCTGTCGTTGCTCTTGACCAGCCGGGTATTCTCCTCTCCAAGGACATAGGAAAACCGGTCCTGAATCAGCTCCGCCAGCCGTTTTCCCTTCACCGAATTCCGGTAGTAGAATACCTGGCCGCCGGATACGTTCTCCTGGTGATAGCTGTTCTGATGAATGCTCACCACCGCGTCCGGTTCCGCCTTTCCTATGATCTCGCACCGCTTTCTCATATCCGCCATCTTTTTGCGGGTATCCCCGTCCCGGTAAAGGCCTTTGTCCTCCTCCCTGGTCATCACCACCCGCACATCGCTGTTCTCCAGATATGCTTTCAGCTTCTTTGCAATGGCCAGGTTGATATCCTTTTCCAGACTGTCGTTGACTCCGATCTTTCCCGGGTCGTTGCCCCCGTGTCCGGCGTCGATCACCACAACCTTCTGCTCCTGGCGGGCGGCCGCCTGGCTCTGGGCTCTGGCGGCCTCCATCATTCCCAGATGGCGGGCGGCAAAAAACACCACCAGAAGCAGGGCCAGGCCCATCAGCAGTTCCCCAATCGTTCTCTTCACAAGCCCATCTCCGGACCGATGCTTTATATAATATATCATACCGGCGGCGGAAAAAGAACCCGTTTCTTTACTTCAGCGCTTTCTCCAGCTCCCGGATCACGATCTCAAGGGCCTGAATCCGGGCATATTTTTTATCCACAGACGGAAGGATGTGCCAGGGGGCGTACTCGGTGCTGGTCTTTTGAATCATCTCATTCACCGCCTCCTCATACTGATCCCACTTTTCCCGGTTTCTCCAGTCCTCATCGGTGATCTTCCACCGCTTCTCCGGGGTGTTCTCCCTGTCGTGAAAACGGGCCAGCTGGGTATCCTTGTCAATCTGCACCCAGAATTTTATGATCACCGCTCCCCAGTCATAGAGCTCCCGCTCAAACTCATTGATCTCATTGTACGCCCGCCTCCAGTCATTTTCCGAGCAGAAGCCTTCCAGCCGTTCCACCATGACCCGCCCGTACCAGCTTCTGTCAAAAATGGCGATATGCCCCGTCTTTGGCAGTCTGGTCCAGAATCTCCACAGGTAATGTCTGGCCTTCTCCTTCGGCTCCGGGCTGGCGATGGGGTGCACCTCATAGCCTCTGGGATCCAGCGCTCCCGTCAGACGCTTGATGTTGCCGCCCTTTCCCGCCGCGTCCCAGCCCTCGTAGACGATAACCACCGGCACCCGCTTCCGGTAAAGCCGGTTGTGAAGCTCTCCCAGGCAGTTCTGCAGCCGCTTCAACTCCTCCTTATAAGTCTCCTCAGAAATAGAGCAGCTTAAATCCACCTCAGACAGCCGGGGCATCTTCACCAGGGGGAAGATGTTCTGGATCAGGGGCGCCGCCGTCCGGCAGTTCTGGAAGGCCACCTCCAGACCGCCGCAGAGGGCTTCCATGATCTGCAGCTGGGCCCATTTTCTCTCCTTCGCGTCCACCAGATACCAGGGCGCTCCGGCCGACGCCGTGTCTGTGAGACACCGGTCAAACAGTTCCTCGCAGGCTTCGTAATGTTCATTCTGATCCCGGTCCCACGGACTCACCCGCCATCTGGCATCCTTGTCCTCCATCAGGCGGTCCAGACGCTTTTTCTGCTCCTTTCGTGAAATGTGGAGAAACAGCTTCAGCACCAGATATCCGTTATCCACCAGCTGACGCTCAAACCGCCGGATGCTCTCCACCCGCCGGCCGTACTCCCTCTCGTTCAGCCGCCCGTAAAAACGGTCCCGCACCGTCTCGTCCAGCCACCCGGAGTCCAGAAATTCAAATTTCCCCTCCTGGGGAATCCTCGCCATATACCGGTAGAGAAACGGCCTGCGCCGCTCCTCCTCCCCCGGATCCGCCATAGCCGCCACCCGGAAAAATCTGGGATCAATGCTCCGGATCACCTTACCGATCAGGCTTCCCTTTCCCGCGGCTCCCCAGCCTTCCACCAGCACCAGCACCGGGAGCCGGTGTTCCTTCATCTGGAGCTGATAAACCTCCAGCTTCTTCTCCGCCGCCTTCAGGCGCTCTTTTAACTCCTCCTCATCCGGCTTTTCCGCCGGTTTCCATTCTTTCAGCATATGGGACCTCCTCTCTGATGTCTTCTGTCTTTACTTTACTCCTTTTTCTCCTGCTTATCCACTTGCCAAATCCATTTTTTTCTGCTAAAATAGCCGGGTTCAAAACTAAACAGCGAAAAGACTTTGGTATTTAATTGGAAACGACACAGGTGCATGCTTGATTAACGAACAACACAGGTGTCTTTTTTGCGCCCATTTTTAAGAAAAGGAGGCACAATGTATGCCAAAGACTTTATTTCAAAACATTATTTTCACTCTGATGATGGCATTTCTCATGGTTTACGCCATGATCTGCTACAACATCTCCTTAAACATCGGCGGGATGACCACAGCGGTCTTTCTCATGGCCTTCCACGAAATGGTCATCATGTGGCCCGTCGCCTTCATCCTGGAGTTTTTCATTGTGGACAAGCTGGCCCACAAACTGGCTTTCCGCCTTGTGACGCCTGAGGACCGGCCCGTGTTTATCACTCTGGCCATCTCCCTCATGATCATCTGCATCATGTGTCCGGTGATGAGCTTCATCGCCACTCTTCTGTTTAAAAACGCCGGATCCCAGTTCATCGCCGTGTGGCTCCAGACTACGGTCTTCAACTTCCCCATGGCCTTCTTCTGGCAGATCTTCTACTGCGGCCCCTTTATCCGTCTGGTGTTCCGCACCATATTCCGGGAAAAAAACTGAATGTGTCAACAAAAAAAGTATCCTGACGGGTGATCAGGATACTTTTTTCTTTCGTCACTGTCCTCTTTCTCCCAGCGCATCCGCCAGCTTCGCGAACTGCTCCAGAGTCAGAGCTTCTCCCCGCACCGACGGGGACAGCCCCATCTTCTCAATGGCCTCCCCAATCTCCTCTTTGGAAAAGGACAGCTCCGAGGAATTGTTCAGGCTGTTCTGCAGCGTTTTCCTCCGCTGGTTGAAGGACGCCCGGATCAGGGCGAACATCAGCTTCTCATCTTTTACCTCCACCGGCTTTTTCCCATGCCGGGTGAGGCGGATCACCGCAGAACCCACGCTGGGCCTGGGGATAAAGCAGTTGGGCGGCACGTTGGCCACGATATAGGGTTCGGCGTAATACTGGACCGCCAGAGACAGGGCGCCGTAGTTTTTCGTTCCCGGCCCCGCCTGCATCCGCTCCGCCACCTCTTTCTGCACCATCACCGTAATGTTGTCAATGGGCACCTGGCTTTCAAACAGCCCCATAATGATGGGGGTGGTGATGTAGTAGGGCAGATTGGCCACCACTTTGATGGGACGGCCCCCGTTGTACTGCTCTGCCAGGGCGGCCACGTCCACCTTTAAAATGTCCTCGTTGATCACCGTCACGTTATCGTAATCTTTCAGCGTTTCCTTCAGAATGGGAATCAGGTTGGAATCGATCTCCACCGCCACGACCCGTCCCGCATTTTCCGCCAGGTACTGGGTCATGGTCCCGATGCCCGGGCCGATCTCCAGCACCAGATCCTCCTTCGTCAGTCCCGCCGCCTGGATGATTTTTTCCAGCACATGGGTGTCCACCAGGAAATTCTGGCCGAACCGCTTCTGGAACACAAAATCGTATTTCTGAATGATCTCAATGGTATTTTTCGCAATTCCCAAATTTGCCATAAATAAACTCTCCTACCGTTCTTCCAGCCGGTACAGGCGTCTGGCGTTCCGGCAGGTCTGTATTTCAATTTCCTCTCGCGTCACTCCCTTGATCTGTGCCAGGGCATCCGCCACATAGGACAGATTCAGGGAAGAATTCCGTTTCCCCCGGTTGGGCACCGGAGCCAGATAGGGGCAGTCCGTCTCCAGCACGATCCGGTCCAGAGGGGCATAGGCAGCCACCTCCTTTAACTTCTTCCCGTTGCTGAAAGTGAGAACGCCGCCGATGCCGATAAAAAATCCCATATTCAGGTACTCCCTGGCCATCTCCACGCCGTAGGAAAAGCAGTGGATCACACCGCCGATTTCCTCCGCATGCTCCCCTTTCATCAGATCCAGAGTGTCTTTCGCCGCATCCCGGCTGTGAATGATCACCGGAAGCTTCACCTCTCTGGCCAGCTCAAGCTGGCGGGCAAACCATTTTTTCTGCACGTCCCGCTCCGGCTCATCCCAGTGGTAATCCAGGCCGATCTCACCCACGGCCACCACCTTCGGCCGGCCGCAGATCTCTTTCAGCCACTCCATATCCGCTTCCGTCAGCTCTCCCGTCTCATTGGGGTGCACGCCCGCCGCCCCGTAGAAATAGGAATACCGCTCCGCCAGCGCCAGAGTTGTCTTCGTGCTCTCCAGGCTGGCTCCCACGTTCACCACCGTCTCAATGCCGGCTGCCGGCAGGCTTTCGATCAGCTCCTCCCGGTCCTGGTCAAAGGCCTCGTCGTCATAGTGAGCATGTGTATCAAAAATCATCGATGTTTCCTCCATTCTGTCAGATCACCATCTGCAGTCCCTTTAACACCAGCAGATGGGCCGGATAAAACCAGTACGCCCACAATCCCAGGCGCATTCCTCTCTGTCCATTGTACTTCTCCGTCAGGGGAATGGCAAGGAGACAGGGCAGATTTCCCGCCCCCAGAAGCGCCAGGGAAACCGCCTCCCCCGTCAGCCGCTTTGCCGGATCTCCCCGGAATTCATAGACCACCGCCGCGTATACCACTCCCAGAAAGCCATAGTCTCCCTTCAGGGCCCAGGCCGCCAGGCCGCCGATCAGAACGATCAGGCACCTCGCCGCCGCGCCGCCGGGGACGGCGTCTCTGTCTCCCCCGCTTTTCCCTCTCCGCTCTTCTATCCGTTCCAGTCCCCAGACCGTTGCCAGGGCGATGGCCAGGGTGACAAATACATTCTGGGCCTCCGGATCAAACAGCCGCCCGGAGAGGATCAAATCAAAGGGCACCTCGGAGATCAGGGCAAAGGCGCAGAGCCTGCCCAGATACCGTTTCCGGCTGGAGGTGTGAAGAAATCCCTGGACCAGCAGAAAGCCGTAGATGGGAAAAGCCAGCCGTCCCACTGCCCGCATCAGCCAGTAAAGCCAGTAAAGATCCAGATTCCCGGACGCCGCCGGCCAGACCAGGGCCACCGCCGTGTGGTCCACCGCCATGGAAATCATGGCAGTGACCTTGAGTTCTGTCCCTGTCAATCCAGGAATCCGTTTTCTGGAACGCCGCTCCACGTCTCTCCTCCTTCCGCCGCAAAGGAATGGCCCCGATCCCGTCGGAGCCATTTTTCTCTCTAGCAGCCTAAGATTTCAGCCACCGTCTCTTCCATATTCTCCGGCCCGCACTCCCTGGTGTGGCGGACAGGAGCCGTGCGGATCTCCTCCACCGCGGCGGGAACCGGCACTCCCGATACCCTGGACAGTTCATCCACAACGGCAAACTCGTCCATTCCCTCTCCCGTTCCGTTCACAGCTTTCAGCACGCTGCCCGCAAACTTAAAGGGACTGGCCGTGGACGCGATGAGCATTTTTCTCTCATCTCCCGTCTTCTCCTTATACTGACGACTCACCGCGGCAGCCACTCCCGTGTGGGTATCCATCAGATAGCCGCAGGACTGGAACACCGAACGGATCACCGCGGCATTCTCCTCCTTACCCGCATATCCGCCCCAGAAATCGGACATAAACTTCCGCATGTCTTCCGTAACCGTATATTTTCCATCTGAGGAAAGTTCTCCCATCAGCTCTGCCGTCTTCTCCGCGTCGCAGCCGCAGCTTAAGTAAATCAGCCGCTCCAGGTTGCTGGAGATCAGAATATCCATGGACGGGGAGCTGGTGAGAATAAAGGGCCGTTTCCTGTCATAGGTGCCTGTGGAGAAGAAATCGTACAGCACCTTATTTTCATTGGAGGCGCAGATCAGCCGTCCGATGGGCACTCCCATCTGCTTCGCCAGATACGCCGCCAGAATATTGCCGAAATTTCCGGTGGGCACGGTCACGTTGATCACCTCGCCGTTCTCAATCTCCCCGTTCTCCACCAGCTTCGCGTAAGCGTACACATAGTAGACGATCTGAGGCACCAGACGGCCCACATTGATGGAATTGGCGGAGGACAGCTGAAATCCCTTCGCCGCCAGCTGTTTTTCAAATTCCCGGTCCCCGAAGATCTTCTTCACTCCCGTCTGGGCGTCGTCAAAATTGCCGTGAATGGCCACAACCGCCGTATTGTCCCCCTTCTGGGTCACCATCTGCAGCTCCTGCACCCGGCTCACCCCGCCCTTGGGATAAAATACGATGATCCTGGTCCCCGGCACATCGGCGAAACCAGCCATGGCTGCCTTTCCCGTGTCCCCGGAGGTAGCCGCCAGAATCACGATCTCATTGGTCACCCCGTTTTTTTTCGCCGCAGTGGTCATGAGATGGGGAAGGATGGACAGAGCCATGTCCTTAAACGCAATGGTGCTGCCATGATACAGTTCCAGATAGTAATCTCCCTCCGCTTTGGACAAAACGGCGATCTCCGGGCAGTCGAATTTCTCATCGTAAGCCCCGGCAATACAGGCCTTCAGCTCCTCTTCCGTAAAATCTGTGAGAAACAGCTTCATCACCTCGTAAGCCGTCTCCTGATAGGTCATTTTCGCCAGTTTTTCTATGGAAACATCCAGCTTCGGAATCCGGTCCGGCATAAATAATCCCCCGTCGCAGGCCAGACCTTTTAAGATCGCCTGGGACGCGGTCAGCCCTTTTTCTCCGCCTCTGGTACTCTGGTAAGTAATATTCATGGCACTCCACATCCTTCCTTAAATTTGTCCCAATTCTAACATACTTTTCCTTGGCGTACAAGAATTTTTGCAGTAGAATCTGGTGAGAAGGAGGCAGACTACCTATGATTTATACCAATATCCGACCGGCGACCTTCCTGGAACGGCCCAACCGCTTCACCGCCCGGGTCTTAGCAGACGGCCGGACGGTTACCTGTCACGTAAAAAACACCGGCCGCTGCCGGGAGCTTTTCATCCCCGGAGCCGACGTGCTCATCCAGTTCCACCCGGACGCCAAAGCCGCCGGGCGCAAGACGGAATTTTCCCTGATCGCCGTCTGGAAAAACGGCCGCCTGGTGAACATGGACTCCCAGGCTCCCAACCAGGCGGCCTGGGAATGGCTCTCCTCCGCGCCGGAGCTCACCGGCCTGCGGCGGGAAGTCACCTTCGGCAATTCCCGTTTTGATCTGGCCTTTGAACATCAGGGGCATTCCGGCTTTCTGGAGGTCAAGGGTGTCACCCTGGAAGAGAACGGCGTGTCCCGCTTTCCCGACGCCCCCACACTCCGGGGCGTCAAGCACATCCGGGAACTGACCGAAATCGCCGGACAAGGCATGGAGGCCGCCGTCCTCTTTGTGATTCAGATGAAAGGCGTCACCCGTTTTGAGCCCAACATGGCCACCCAGCCGGAATTCGGCCTGGCCCTGCGGGACGCCGCCCGCGCCGGCGTAAAAATCATGGCCCGGGACTGCCTGGTCTCCTGCCGGGCCGGCGAATCCGAGGCCGCATCCGGTCCCGACAGCGGCGGTTCTCCCGGCCCTGACAGCAGCTCTCCCGCCGGCCTCATTCTCTCCATGTCCATTGACTCCCCGATCCCGGTTATCCTCCCATAGCCGGGACCGCCGTCATTTTCCCCGCCCCGTCCGCATATTCTAAAAGTGACACAGTAATTCTGCGGGGAATATCCATGGTCATACCATTGAGCAATATAGAACCGGGAACAAAAGCAGAGGTCGTCTGGATCGCCAGCCCGCCTCCCATGGCCGCCCGCCTGGACGGCCTGGGCTTCTCCCCCCGGGAGATCGTCTCCTGCGTCCTGAAAAAGGGCCGCAGGGGAATGAGGGCCTATCTGGTGCGGGGCGCCGTCATTGCCCTGCGCCGCGACAACGCCCGGGAAATCTTCGTCCGGCCTCTGCCGGAGGAAGATCCCGCCCGGCCTGATTCTTTTCACCCGTAAGGTTTCCGCCCGGCCATATTTTTCCCATCTTTCGGGTTTTCTGCGGCTGCCGGTTTTCCCGGCGCCCGCATTCCGGCTCCCCGGAAGGGCGCCGGAATCTTCCGGGCTGTCTTCGCCGGATTTTTCTCAGCTCAGACTCCCGTCCTCTCCCGGCGTCAGCGTCACTGCTGTCTCCGCCATCGCCCCCTCCTCATAGAAATAGTAAACCTTCTCCCGGATAATCTGCAGCCCGGTCACCATCTTCCCCTCGTGTCCCATGTAATACCATTTTCCCTTGTAAGAATACCACTCATTTTCAATGGCATGCCCGGCCCCGTCAAACCAGTACCAGTATCCGTCGATAAACTCCCAGTCGTTCCTGGTATACAAGCCGTCGCTCCGCCTGTGGAGCCATCCGGTCCCATCAAACTGCCACCCGCCCGCCGGCCATGTTTCCATAAATGCCTGAGGCGTTTTGTACTCCTTTTTCAGCGTCTTCGGCGTAGATCCCCAGTCCGGAAGCTGGAGATGGGGCTTATCCACAATGGACTTCCAGTCCCCGCCCCACTCCAGGCCAAACTCTTTTCCGATCTCTCCCACCTTGCGGAAGAACCCGTCCCCATCCTCATAGGAACCTTTTCCGTCATTCCGGTAAAAATCAAAGGCAACTCCCCACTGATGCATGGAAGAGTAGGAGGTTCCCTTTGCGTTGGTTACAATCTGCCCCGGTTTTGTCCGCCCCTGGGCATACAGTTCATTTTGCTCCTCCACCGTCCGCAGACATTCCCCGATTCCAATGGGAAATCCCCGCTCCCGGCACGTCTCCCGCACCTGTTTTAACTTCTCCTGCAGCACCGGGTGGAGCTGACTGATATCTCTCATATGCAAATCCCCTGTTTTTTTATTCATTTTAATATATGAGGCACACAGCAGATTTGTCCCGCGCATATCTAAACGGTAAGGCGATAAAACATCTGGAGTGATCCCATGGACGAAAAACGGAAGGTCGTCGCCCTCGCGGGAAATCCCAACGTGGGAAAAAGCACTATTTTTAACGGACTGACCGGTTTAAGGCAGCACACCGGCAACTGGGCGGGCGTCACCGTCACCGCGGCTGCCGGCATCCTGGAAACCGAGGGAGAAAGCTACCTCATCGTGGACCTGCCCGGCATCTATTCCCTGGACGTCCAGTCCGGCGAAGAAGAGATCGCCAGGGATTTTCTCTGCTCCGGCCTGGCCCAGACCACCATTGTGATCTGTGACGCCACCTGCCTGGAGAGAGGACTGTATCTGTTAAAACAGATCCTCAGTCTGGACCACGTGAAAGATACGGGAATGCCGGTGATTCTCTGCGTCAATCTGTGGGATGAAGCCAGACGGAAAGGCATTGACATCGACATCTCCCTGCTTCAGGATGTGCTGCAGATCCCGGTAATTCCCATCTGCGCCCGCTCCCGCAAAGACTTAAACGCGCTGAAACAGGCCATCCGCAGCACAGACGGAGAGCGTTTTTCCTACGACTGCCTGGATTTTTCTCCGAAGCAGCTGGCGGGGGAAGCCGTAACTTACCCTGAGCGCAGCTTCCGAAAACAGGAAGAATTTTTAGACCGGCTCACCACCGGCCCCGTCACTGGCATCCTCATTATGCTTCTCCTCCTTCTGGGCATCTTCTGGATCTCCATGGCGGGGGCCAACTACCCATCCGCCCTGCTCTGGAACCTGCTGTTTGCCGGGGAAGAAAAGCTGGCTGCCCTTCTCACTTTCCTGGGCGCCTCTCCCGCGTCAGTGAACTGCCTGGTATACGGAGTTTACCGGGTTCTCGCCTGGGTCGTATCCGTCATGCTCCCGCCCATGGCCATTTTCTTTCCTCTTTTTACCCTGCTGGAAGATCTGGGATACCTGCCCCGGGCCGCCTTCAATATGGATCGGGCATTTCAAAAATGCAGAGCCTGCGGAAAACAGTGTCTGACCATGGCCATGGGTCTGGGCTGCAACGCCGCCGGCGTCATCGGCTGCCGGATCATTGACTCCCCCAGAGAGCGGCTGCTGGCCATTCTCACCAACGCTTTTGTCCCCTGCAACGGCCGCCTGCCCACCCTGTTTACCATGATCTCCCTGTTTTTTCTCCTGGCCAGAAGTACATTTTCCGGGGCTGACTCCTGCCTGGCTGCCTCCGAATCCTCCCTGGCCGCTGATTCCGGCCTGGCAGCCGGTTCCTCCCTGACCGCTGTTAGCTCCTCCCTGGCCGCCGCCCTCATGCTCACCGGGGCCCTGGTCGCCGGAGTTCTCATGACTCTGGCGGTCTCCTGGCTTTTGTCCCACACCCTGCTGCGGGGAATCCCCTCCGCCTTCACCCTGGAGCTGCCGCCCTACCGCCGCCCTCAGATCGGCAAAATTCTGGTGCGTTCCGTGCTGGACCGGACCCTGTTTGTCCTGGGCCGGGCCGCCGCAGTGGCCGCCCCCGCCGGGCTCATCATCTGGATCCTGGCAAACATCTCTTTTGCCGGGCCGGCTGCCGGATGGTTCTGCGCCGCAGGTCCCGGATCCCCCAGCCTGCTGGAAATTTTCACCGGCTTTCTGGATCCTCTGGGCCGCCTTATGGGGCTGGACGGCGTCATTCTGGCGGCGTTTATCCTGGGATTTCCCGCCAACGAGATCGTCCTTCCCATTATACTCATGGCCTATCTGCAGACCGGCAGTCTGGTGCAGATGGAAGAACTGTCCGCCCTGTCTGCCCTGCTCTCTGCCCACGGGTGGACGGCAGCCACCCCCATATGCCTGATGATCTTCTGTCTGTTTCACTGGCCCTGCTCCACTACCTGCCTGACCATTCACAAGGAGACCGGAAGCCTGAAATGGACCGCCGCTGCCATAATCCTCCCCACAGCCGCAGGAGTCATTCTGTGCATCACGGCAAACATGCTGTTTCACCTGTTCGCAGCCGTTTTCTGACACCTCCACAGTCACCTTTTAGTAACTACTTTACAGCCTCCGCTTTTTTCAATAAAATAAAAGCAGTTCCATTTGCCGCCGCAGGACGTTTCCTTCCGGCGGCGCACAGTTTATAAAAGCAAATCACAGGAGGTACGCCATGACAGGTGAAGAACGTCTGAGACATCACGCAGAAACTGCATATCCATACCGTATTTTCCAGGCCGGCAGCCGGGTCCGCTGCATTATCGGCCTGGGACACAGCAACTCCATTGCCATCGAGGGAGACACCTCCCTGATCCTCATCGACTGCCTGGATTCTGACAAACGAGCAGAACGGCTGAAAAAACTTCTGGCTGAGCAGACCGGCAAGCCGGTAAAAACCATTATTTACACCCACGGACATCCCGATCACAGAGGCGGTTCCGGAGCTTTTCGGGATACGGTGGAGGAGATTATTATGAGCTCTCCCAGAAAACCGGTTCTGAAATACTACGACCGCTTAAACGATATCCTGAATAAGCGCACCGCCCGCCAGTTCGGCTACGGCCTCACCGACGAGGAGTGCATCACCCAGGGCATCGGAATCCGGGAGGGCCATGCGGTGGGCGACGGCGTTTACAATTTTCTCCCGCCCACCACATATTTCACCAAGGACGAGGAAGAGCTGGTCATCGACGGCGTCCGCTTAAAACTGGTTTCCGCCGTGGGCGAGACCGACGATCAGCTCTTTGTCTGGCTTCCCGAGGAAGAGATCCTCTGCTGCGGAGACAATTACTACGCCTGCTGGCCCAACCTCTACGCCATTCGTGGCAGCCAGTACAGAGACATCGCCGCCTGGATCGATTCTCTCACCGCCATTATGTCCTACCGCCCGAAAATCCTGCTTCCCGGCCACACCCTTCCCGTCTGCGGTGAAGAAGAGATCCAGACTACCCTGGGGAACTTCCGGGATGCCATCCAGTCCATTCTCTTCCAGACACTGGACTGCATGAACCAGGGAATGGACATGCTGGAGACGGTGGAACACGTAAAACTTCCCGAAAAATACCGGGATCTCCCCTATCTCCAGGAATTTTACGGCACCATCAGCTGGACAGTAAAAGGTATCTACGCCGGCTATGTAGGCTGGTTTGACGGCAACCCCGTCCACTTGGATCCCGTTCCTGAATCAGAATTCAGCCGGGAAATCCTGGGACTCATCGGCGACGCTTCCGCCGTCAAAGCCCGCATTCGGGAGCTGTACCGCGCCGGAAACTATCAGATGGGTCTGGAGCTGTGTGAGCTGCTGGAAAAAGACGGCCACGACGTAAAAGAGCTGAAAAAAGAGGGTCTGACTTCCATAGCCAAAACCGTCACCAGCGCCAACGCCCGCCACTACTACCTGGCCTGCGCAAAAGAACTGGAATAATCGGGCGGATTACCCATAACTCAGGCGGAGAAGTATTTCTCCGCCTGAATTTATTCTCACAATACATCATCCATTTTCTGATAATATCTGTTTGCAGACATTATATTTTCTGCTATACTGTATTTAACCACCTCTTACAGACCCCTGAAAAGTCTCATTTCTATATGTTCCATTCACATTTTCTGTCCGAATCCCGGCCATCCGCAAACGATAAGGAGGGATTTCATCATTTCAAACTCAAAAATTTCCCGAATTTCACAAAACAGTGATCACAAGGTCCTCTACGACGCTGTGTGCCGGCGTCTCCTCTCAGAGAAAGTTATACTGGCCTGGATCCTGAAACACTGCCTGGAAGAATTCCGGAACTATACGATAGAAGAAATTGCCTGGAAATACATCGACAATCATCTTCAGATCTCCGCTGTGCCGGTCCATCCTCCCATATTTCAGCAGGAATCGTCTCCGCTGATCTGGGGAATCGCCGGTGAAGATGTGACTCCCGCAGAAGGGCGGGTGGCTTACGATATTCGCTTCAAAGCGTCTGTCCCCATCTCCGGCCGTCCGGCGCAGTTTATCATCAACGTGGAGGCGCAGAACGATTTCTATCCCGGCTATCCTCTGATCAAGAGAGGAATCTACTACTGCGGCCGAATGATTTCTTCCCAGTACGGAAGAGAATTCGTCCGCTCCCACTACGAAAATATTAAAAAGGTCTACAGTATCTGGATCTGCACGAATCCACCCAAAAAGAGACGGAATTCCATCACCCGCTACTGCATTGCCGAAGAGAATCTGGTGGGAATGGCCCAGGAATATCCCCGAAACTATAATCTTATGACTGCCGTCATAATCTGTCTGGGGCGGCCCTTCAGCCGCCAAACTCCCGACGTGCTGAAGCTGCTAAACGTCCTTCTCGCCGAAAACATACCGCCGGAAGAAAAATACCATATATTGTCATCGGAATTTTCCATTGAAATAACATCACAGTTAAAAAAGGAGGTATCGCTTATGTGTAATCTCAGTGAAAGAATTGAGAGGAAAGGGATTCGGAAGGGGATGCGGAGAGGAAGACGATTAGGGAAGATACAGGGCGCTATCAGCGTCTACCATGATTTCCATCTTCCAGAACAGAAAATTCTTCAAAACCTTGAGGAAAAATTTCACCTGACTCCTG
Organism: Candidatus Lachnoclostridium avicola; assembly: GCA_019114465.1. Taxonomy (GTDB): domain Bacteria; phylum Bacillota; class Clostridia; order Lachnospirales; family Lachnospiraceae; genus Lachnoclostridium_A; species Lachnoclostridium_A avicola. The sequence goes on along the minus strand of DXFM01000007.1, from coordinate 37,527 downwards.
AGGAGGCCAGGCAGTATCTTAATCAGTACAAAGTCCCTACGCGGTAATCATATACCTGAAAACGCTAAAAATTGGGCTGATCATTCGTAATAGGAGGTATCGCTTATGTGTAATCTTAGTGAAGGAATTGAGAGGAAAGGGATTCGGAAGGGGATGAAGAGGGGGATGCGAAAAGGAATGCGAAGAGGAATGCAGTTGGGCGAAATCCGGGGCGTTATCAGCGTCTACCGTGACCTCCACCTTCCAGAACAGAAAATTCTTCAAAACCTTGAGGAAAAATTTCACCTGACTCCCGAGGAAGCCAGGCAGTATCTTAATCAGTACAAAACCCAGCGTCACAATTATTCACCGAAAGCCGAATAGACGTATGTACACCCAACTTCTGCTAAAAAGTCAAAAAAACAGCCGGATATGAAGCGATCTTCCCGATCACTCCATACCCGGCTGCCGTCAAAGCTCCGGTTGATTAGTTGTGCTTCACATTGTCATCATGATTCTCACATTTCTCAGAACCATAGTATGTGATCACACCCTTATCATTGGTGCAGTAGTAATTGCCATCCCGGTCTTTCAAATTGTGGCGCTTCTTCTGGATGCTTCCAGCCTCATTGATCAGATAGAAGCTTCCATCTGTCACATCATCGCTGCTGTCAGCCTCCTCGCCATATGCACTGTACGCTTCGTACTTCAGATCTTCATCTGCAGTCATACGGCGGCCACCCAGATAGATGTATTTTCCGTCATCAATAAAGGTACGATTTCCATCATCATCTACGCTATATGTACTCTCTGCATTCAAATCCATACCTGTCCAGGATCCGAAGCCTGCACCTTTGTACTCGCCAGTCTTGACAAAGTAATAATTATAAACATCTCCTGTAAACTCCAGCTTTACTTTGCCCAGCTTCATAGCCCCGTCTTCCTCTTCACCAAAGTAGTAGAGGAACGTTCCATCAAAGTTGAAATCGCCGTCATCGCCGGAGAAATCAGTTTTCCTGTCCACAAAAGCGTTCCACTCATCCTCATCATCAATCAGATAATTTGCCTCGATAACCGTAGGATCACTGGGATCCAGCCTCAGCGCCTGCAGTCCATAGAGCATTTCGCCATATTCATTAAAGGCATACTTCTTACCATTGATGCTCTTAATCTGGCTGAAGGTCAGTTCTCCGCTGCCATTGGCGTAATACCAGTGCTCAATCTCATCATCGTGATCCTTCTTATGCAGGTTCTCACCCGGAACCGTATAGAACCATCCGCTTACCCGGTTTCCGTAATCTTCATAGTTAAAGAACTGGTATACGGAAGCCGTCGCTGTGGAAAGACTGGCCACGGAATCTGTCGCCAGAGTCCACTCATAATCCATAGCACCGTACTCGTCAAAGGAATATTTCAGGCCATTGATGGTCTTGGTAGTATTCTGCACTCTCTTTCCATTTTCCGTGAAATAGAAATAGTAGTACATCACCGTATCGTCATCTTTATTCTTTTCCAGATCTTCCCGATCCTCTTCCACATCGATCAGATACCATCCGCTCTTTCTGGCTCCATCATTCTCAGCGCCGCAGTAATATACTGCGTCATGCCATTCTGTGCCGGAATTGCAAAGCTCGGAGTTGTCATTGACCCAGCCCCAAAGCATCTTCCCATCCTCATCAAAGGCATATTTCTGGCCATTGATGGTCTTAAAAGAAGTACGGTTATCACCAGCCACATAAGCCCGTCCGTTATTCTGGAAATAGTACCATACATCTACGGCCGCGTTCTCATCGCCATATTCTTCGTTCTCATCATTCGCCATCTGAACCCACTGATTTTTCACCATGGCTCCATCCTCATTGGCATAATAGATATAGCCATCATCTTCGATCAGCTGTTCGTAAACAATATAACCATCATCTCCCAAGTAGAACCAGTTGTCGCCGCTCTTCTTCCACTCGTTGGTGACTTCATAACCGTCTTCATCGTAATACATCCAACCGTCATCCGTCTCCACCCAGCCGGTTTGTACTTCATCTGTTTCATCTGCAAAGGCTGAAAATGCCATTGCCATGCAGAGACCGCTTACGGTTAGACAGCCGGTCAGCAGCTTGCCGTAATTTCTCACATTTATCTCTCCTTTCATAAAAACGGGCGGGGGAGAATCCCCCCGCCCGTCCGGCAATTAGAATTTCTTTTCAATTGGCTGTTAAATTAATTAGCAGTCAAAATCGAGGTTATCGTATCTGTTGTACTTTGCGAACTCCTCGTCGTCCTTATCAAGGCCTTCCTTCTCGGAGCCGATAGCAGTGATTACACCATACTTGTTGGTGCTGTAGTAGTAATCATCGCCATCCTTAACGCTGGATTTGTTCTTCATGATAGAACCAGATGCGTTGATCAGAACCAGATGATTCGGATTTACGCCCTCAATCTCAGCAGCAACTTCGCTTCTGGTATAGGTCTTACCAGTGGTAATATCAACAGCCTGATATCTCAGATCGCTGTCAGCAGTAACTTTCAGACCATTTACATAAACAGCCTTATCATCGTAAACAAAGGAAGTTGCTACAACGCCCTCGGAAGCCGCAACCTTGTTGTTAATGGTGTACTCATCATTTACAGTTGCAGTACCGAAGCCTTTACCTTTGTTCTCACCGTTCTTTACGAAGTAGAAGTTATAAACCTCTCCATCGATGTCGATGTTCTGAGTATTCAGCTTCATAGAGCCGTCGCTGCTATCGCCAAAGTAGTAAACATCATAGTCATGATCAGCAACAGAATCATATCTGGAAGCATTTACATCGATGTACTGATCAATCTCAGACTCCTCATCGATCTTCTGATTCCAAACGATCTTGCCGTCTACAACCTTGATAGCCTGCAGACCGGACAGCATCTCGCCGTAGCCGTTGAATGCATACTTCTTGCCGTTGATGGTCTTGATTACGTTGGTGTACAGAGTACCATCGTTCTTTGCATAGTACCAGTGAGCAGCACCGTCATCGTACGCAGACTCATGCAGGTTCTCAGACGGAACCTCATAGAACCAGCCCTTAGCTCTGTTACCAGCGGTACGATCATTGTAGTACTGCCAATCAGCAACAGTAGCGGTCGGATCAGTGGAATCCTCGGTTGCGAATTCGTCGTTCCACTCGAATGCCATTACGCCATCCTTATCAAACGCATACTTGTTACCATTGATAGTCTTGGTAACATACTTGCCATCCTCAGCAGTATCGGCCTGTACTCTCTTACCATTGGTATTGAAGTAGAACCAGTAATCCTGCTCCTCCTCATCCAGGGTGCGGTCAAATCTGGTCTCAACCTCATCATCAACTACGTGAAGCTGTGCCCATCCGGTAACCTGCGCACCGTCATCAGCGGTACCGCAGTAGTATACGCCATCTTTCCAGCCTTCGTCGTCAGTTACTCTGTCGCCGTTGCTGTCGATCCAGCCCCAAAGCATCTGGCCCTCGTCATCGAAGGTGTACTTCTTGCCGTTGATGGTCTTGAAAGAGATGCTGTCTCCGTCAGAAGCGGTATAAGCTTTACCGTTGTTCTGGAAGTAGTACCATACGTACTCGGAGTCATTGTCATCGTCCATATCTTCATTCTCTAACTGGATCCAACGGTTGGTAACCATAGCGCCGTTGCTGTCTACATAGTAGTAGTCGCCGTCGTCCTCGATCAGCTCGTTGGTAGCCATCTCGCCGTCGCTGTTTAACCAGAACCAGTAGTTTCCAGATCTTCTCCACTCATCAGTTACCTGATAGCCATCATTGTCGTAATAAACCCATGTACCATTCTCCTCGGTCCAGCCTGCTGCGTAGGAGGTCATGGAAGCGCCAAGAGCTAACAGGGCGGATGCAGATAATACTGCAACCAGTTTAGTCTGCTTTCTCATAATGAATGCACTCTCCTTTTTCCTTTTTTGAAATTCTTTGTTCGAAATTCTTAATTGCACTACGAGGTCATTATACTTCCTGAAGCGAAAATTAGCAATACTTTTTTTGTCAAGGTGCAACAAAAATTTTTTGTAATTCTGCTCTGAAGAGGTGACCTCCTCATCACGTTTATGAGTATAATACATTTCTCTTAAAAATACCATAACTTTTATCTGTGCATTTTCTTACGGAATTATTACAAAACCGCATTTTTCTCCGAAAATTGTACTGATTCCAGTACAATTCTTGTTTTATGCCTTGCAATACAGGTGGGGCGTGGTATAATGTTCATATATTTTTCTATTTTTATTTTTTTGAACATTTTGAAATTAACGGAGGAATTAATATGGACCGTCATGGACTGATATGCAGAAGCATTCAGGAGAACCCCCGGATCACCCAGAGAGAGATAGCTCAGAAGCTGTCTCTTTCCCTGGGAACGGTAAATCATTTAATAAAGGAATGTATTTCTCTCGGCTATGTGACTCAGGGCAGCGATAAAATCTGTGCTCTGACAAAAGCCGGGAAAGATTTTCTGGAGCAGTTTCGGGTGGACGGAGCCGTGGTGCTGGCCGCCGGATTTGGCTCCCGCTTTGTGCCCCTCACCTTTGAAATGCCCAAAGGCCTTCTGGAGGTCTTCGGGGAGCGTATGGTGGAACGGCAGATTCGCCAGCTCCATGAGGCGGGAATTACGGATATCACCGTGGTAGTGGGATATTTAAAGGAAAAGTTCGAGTACCTGATCGACAAATATCAGGTCAAGCTTCTCTACAACCCGGAATATTCCAATAAAAATACCCTGGCCACTGTCTACCACGCCAGAGATCTTTTTAAAGGAAGGAACGTCTATCTCCTCTCCTCTGACAACTGGCTGCGGGAGAATATGTACCACGCCTGGGAATGCGGCGCATGGTATTCCCTGGCCCACACCGACGGGGAGACTTCAGAGTGGTGCGTTTCTTTTAATAAGAAAGGACGGATCACCGATGTGGAAGTGGGGGGAAATGACTGCTGGTTTATGTACGGCCCCGTATATTTTTCCAGAGAGTTTTCCGATGGATTTTTTCCCGTCCTCGAGGCCTATTATGAGATACCGGGAACGGAACAGCTTTACTGGGAGCATGTATTCATGGAAATTCTGAACGGCGGCTGGGAACGCCGGCTAAAACACGCAGGCATCCGCCTGCCCCAGGGCTGGACAGAACCGGCCATGTATGCCAACTGCCAGCCGGACGATCAGGTCTATGAATTTGAGAATCTGGAAGAGCTGCGAAAATTTGATCCCAGATATCAGACTCATTCCGACAATAAAGCCATGGAGCTGGTATCCCAGGTTCTGAAGGTAAAAGAATCGGAAATCCACAATATCAAATGTCTGAAATCCGGCATGACCAACAAGTCCTTCCTGTTTGACGTAGACGGCCGCTCCTACATCTGCCGGATCCCCGGACCGGGCACGGAACTTCTCATCAACCGCAAACAGGAAGCGGCTGTCTATCAGGCCATCGCCGGGCTGGGAATCACGGAGCGGGTTATTTACTTTGACCCGGAAAACGGCTACAAAATTGCAAAATACTACGACGGAGCCAGAAACGGGAATCCCCACAGCCCAGAGGACATTTCCAAATGTATGGGGCTTCTGCGGAATTTTCACCAGTCCGGCCTTCAGGTAGAACATCCCTTTGACATACGGGAGCGGATTGATTTTTATGAAATGCTCTGCAAAACCCATGGAAATATTCTGTTTGAGGATTACCGGGAGGTTCACGGCCGCATGGTGGAACTGATGGACTGGCTGGACAGCCTGGGCCGCCCCAAAACTCTGTCCCACATTGACAGCAATTTTGACAATTTCCTCATGCTGCCGGATGGCGGCGTGCGGCTCATCGACTGGGAATACGCCGGAATGTGCGATCCCCTGATCGATCTGGCCATGTGCTCTATTTACTCCTATTATAATATAGAAGAAACAGAAACTCTTCTGGAAGCATATTTCCAGAGAAAGCCGGAGGAACTGGAGCGGCTCATTGTCTACGCCTATATGGCCCTGGGCGGATTTCTGTGGAGTCTGTGGGCAGTTTATAAAAGCGCTCTGGGAGAGGAGTTTGGCGAGTACACGCTGATCATGTACCGGTACGCCAAAGATTTCTCCCGTATTGTCCAAAAGAATCTACAGAAATTGTAATAAAAATGTTATCTTTCCTGAGAATGTTTGTGATATACTGTATTTAATTCAGGATTTTTATACTATAAGGGGGAATTTGTACTATGAAACGCAAATTGCCGCTGGCAGCCGCTGCGTGCGCCGGCTTTGTAGGGCTTATGACCATGACCCAGGCCTTTCCGTCCATGGCAGCTTCATGGAAGCTGGACGGCTCCAGCTATGTTTATGTGAACGATGACGGCTCCTACTACAAGGGCTGGATCCACACTACAGACAATAAGTATTACTACATGGATCTGACCACCGGGCACATGACTACCGGATGGAAACAGATAAACGGGAAATACTACTATTTTAAATCCAACGGCGAGATGGCTGTGGGCTGGGAACTTGTGGATGGAAAATATTATTACCTCAATTCCCAGGAATCCGACTATGGCGCCATGATCTACAACAGCTGGATCCACATCGGCGGCGAGTATTACTATGTCAGAGGCGACGGATCCATGGTAGTTGGATGGCGTCCCATCGACAACAACTGGTATTATTTTAAGGCTGACGGCCGCTGCGCCTTCGGCTGGACACCGATCGAAGGAATCTGGTATTACTTCAACCCCAGCACCGGAGTGATGCTCACCGGATGGCAGCAGATCAACGGAAAATACTATTATCTCAACCAGGACGGAGAAATGCTCACCGGATGGCTGACTGACAGCAACGGCGACAAGTACTACATGGATCCCACCAATGGAGACATGTCCATCGGGTGGAAACAGATCGACGGCACCTGGTATTATTTCAACGACGTGGGGCATATGCAGACCGGCTGGCAGAACTTAAACGGTGTGTACTACTATCTGGATCCCAGCACGGGAGCCATGTATGCCAACACGACCTTGACCATCAACGGAGTCCAGTATTCCTTTAACTCCAGCGGCGCCTACACCGGCGGAGGCAGTACGGTTTCCGGCAATACCGGAACCTCCACTCCCGGAACTTCCGGTACAACCTCTCCCGGCTCTTCCTCGGGCAGCAGCGTGGTGACCGGGTCTCCCACGGGAAGCTCAACCCCCGGCACTACCTCATCGGGAAGTTCATCGCCGGCTTCCGGTTCCACACCGGTAGTAACAGGACCGTCCCAGGTCAGCGGAACTACCAGTTCCAGTTCTTCTTCCAGCAGCTCTTCGCAGTATTACAATACAACGAGACCCAGCTCTGACGGGGAACTGACCGAATTTTCCACCACAGGTCCTACGGGCTGAGTTTCGCACCTGACACTGACTTTTATCTGACACAAGGAGAAAACTTTCATGATACACAAACATTCACTGACGGCGCTGGCGCTCTGCGGAATTATGGGATTGTCCGCATTCTGCACACCTTTCACCGCTTACGCCGCTTATGAAAGAGATGCCTCCGGCGTTTACCGTATGGATGACGGAACAGCCATTGAAAACGTATATGCCAGGGGAATCGATGTTTCCCATTGGAAACAGGACATTAACTGGAATGCGGTTGCCGCCGACGATGTTTCCTTCGTCATGCTGGGCACCAGATACCAGGGGCAGGTTGACCCCTATTTCCGCATCAATGCGGAAGGCGCTCACAGCGCGGGAATCGCTCTCGGCGCATACATTTACTCCTACGCCACTACTCCGGAGATGGCGGAGGAAGAGGCAGATTTTGTACTGGATCTGATCAAGGATTACCCCATTTCCTACCCCGTAGCCTTCGACGTGGAGGACAACGGAACACTGGGTACTCTGACTCCTTCCCAGGTAAGCGAGATTATCAACGCATTCTGCCAGAAGATCAAGGATGCCGGCTATTATCCCATTGTATATGCCAACGACAACTGGCTGGCCAACAAGATTGATTTAAGCGCCATTGACTACGACGTATGGGTGGCTCGCTACGGCCGGCAGCCCGCCTATGAGAATCCCGTCATGTGGCAGGCGACCAGCAGCGGGGAAATTTCCGGTGTCAGCGGAAATACAGATATTGATTTCCAGTTCACCGACTTCTCCGATGTGATTCCCGATACACTGTGGCGGACCATCGACGGAATTACATATTTCTACAAGGACTACACCATGCAGAAAGATACGTGGGCCGAGGACAACGGTGCCCGGTATTTCTTCGACGAGAATGGTCAGACCAAAAAGGGATGGTTCCTGTCCGGTTCTGAACAGTATTATCTGGACGACACCACCGGGCAGATGCAGACTGGATGGCTGCAGCTGGACGGAGACTGGTACTATTTTGCCAGCACCGGTGAAATGCAGACCGGATGGAACGATGTCAACTCTGTCTGGTATTACCTGTCGGAGGACGGCAAAATGCAGACTGGCTGGCTGGATCTTGATGGAACCCACTATTATTTGAAGCCATCCGGGGCTATGGCCACAGGATGGGCCAGCATTAACGGCACCTGGTATTTCTTTAATACCTCCGGCGGCCGGCAGACAGGATGGATCAGCCCCGACGGCAGCCGCTACTATCTGGACGCCGAGGGAAAAATGCTGACTGGATGGCAGGAAATTGATGGAAAACACTACTATTTCAATGAATCCGGACAAATGCAGACCGGCTGGGTGGAAACCAGCGGTGCATGGTATTATCTGAATGATTCCGGTATCATGGAGACTGGATGGCTCAACTTAAACGGCAGCTGGTATTACCTGGATGAAAACGGCAAGATGGAGAAGGGCTGGCTGCAGCTGGATGGAGAGTGGTACTTCCTGGATACCACTACCGGACAGATGCGCACCGGCTGGCTGGATCTCGACGGCGCCCGCTACTATCTGAATGGGGCCGGCATTATGCAGACCCAGTGGATGAATCTGGATAATTCCTGGTACTACATGGGCAGCGACGGCCGTATGCAGACCGGGCTGATCGAGGTAAACGGTCTCCGCTATTATCTGAATTCTGACGGCCGCATGGCTACCGGCATCGTCACCATTGACGGCCGCAATTACTACTTTGACCCGGCAGCCGGCGGCGCCATGGCAGTCAGCAGGAACGTAACCGCCGATGGTGTCACCTACCAAGCCGGCGCGGACGGAGTGCTGACAGAAGTAAGCGCTGAAACCGACAGCACTTCCAGCACAGACGCTTCCACTCCCACTGAATCCGGAACCGCGGAAACCGGCGGTGCCTCCGCCGGCGGATCCGCCGCAGCCGGAACCGCTGCGGAAACGGCCGGACAGGCAGGAGATACCAGTACCGGAGACGCTCCGGCGGGAAGCGAGGGAGTTGGACCTGGGGCTTTGCTGGGGTGAAAAATAAGATAATTAGAAGTGTATAAAAAAATGCCAATTTAAGCCGGTGGACTATTGCCGTTTAATGGTCCACCGGCTTTATTAATACCTCTTTGCACATATGGGCTAATTTAATGGCTTTCAGCAATGTAATTAGTTTTTCATCTTTTGAATTCCATATTTCTGCGTGGTATTGGTTATTGCTATTACCAACTGGTATCGGATACGTCCCTGCATCTCTACATTCTCCTGCACTTATTTTAACTGCAGTTCTGTAGTCATCCCTTTTTCTAAAACGCCATTTAAATCTGTCTACAATTTCCTCTTCCGTTCTTCCTCCATCGCGGTCTACCGATACCCCATTTTTATCCATAAACAATGCTGCCGTTGGCCTTTCTTCTATAAAACCGTCCGGATCACTTCTTTTGACCATACGATATAGAATTTCGGAATCTATAATATTATTTAAGTCCATAAAATTCTTCCACACTTTCTTTTATCTTTTGTTTCACATCTTTTGTGAAAACATCCGTCTGTGCTGCAGAATAATCACCTTCAGGTATATATACTTTATCAGTTCTGCTCTCACTCACTTCAAAAGCTAATAAACTTTTATCATCCAGTTCATACTGCAACAGTAAACTATTCCGACCAGTTGGAGCAATCTGCGGCTGTACTTCCAGCATTTCAATAATATCTTCAAAAAGTTTGATCGCATTCTCAGAGAAAGCACTTCCACCAGTACCATTCCAATCTTCCTCAAAAAATGACATATTCCTTATTTTTCTAAGATTTTCAATTTTTAATAAGTCAATCGCTCTATTATTCTCCAAATTTGAAAACCTTCTTTTCTGGCTTAGATCAATATATTGTATGTAGGAAGGCTCTGTACAATCATAATCCGAAATAGAACCAATTTTTTGCCGGAGGTTTTAATATCATTGCCCCGACAAAAAGAAAGCAGACAGTTGAACTGACATTACTGCTTTTGATATGGGCTGTCCATTCTTTATTACACATAGCTTTTATCTCTTACCCTTTACGTAAATAGGTTTAATCGCCAACACATGATCATTAAAAATTACTTTCGTATTATAAAGGCCCTCTTGTTCAAAAACCACATTTCGAAAATCCATGCTCATATTAAATCCCTGATATTTAGGCGGCAACTTAACCTCATCAGTATCCTGCGATAAAGGAGAAATTGTAATTACATCTGAATCAACAAGATTATCTTCTTCTCCTTCTTTAAAAAAGGTTATCCGTATCGTATTACTTTCAGATATATTAACATCTAGCACCGAAAATATAATAGAAAAAGAAAATGTACCGGGAACAAACTCCGGCGTAAGAGAAGACAGTACCCCTATTGCATTCACACTGTCACTCTTGCCATCTTTCGATGGAATTCTCTCTGCATTTATACAATATATAAAATTCGTCAACTCAGCCATTTTATTACTCTCCACAATATATTTATAATATTAACAAAGTGGCGCAGCCTTGCAAAATATGGAAAGGATGCGCCACTTTGCTTTTAACTATTAGCAAAATAAATTATAAAATTTTGGACATTGATTTACTTAGTAATAAGTATCGCACCCGTTGTACTTTCTAAATCTTCAAAGCTTCCATTCAAAAAAACCGTGTGCCATCCCTGTAAACGATAGGACTGATTTGCGGGATGTCCAGATAGCTGCATATCAACCGTTGCTTCCGTTAAGTTTTTTCCGCCCTGCGGCGTAAAGTTGTAACTTAAATAATCCACCTGTCTCCAATCTCCTATGCTGGTGTCATATTGTTCCACTGCGATATCCATTTGAATTTCATCTACTGGTACATGACACTGAGTTGTCATATAAATGCCAATCTTTCCATTTCTTGGATTACTAATAGAAAGCATCCCATTTGCAATCCAGTTACCTCTTCTGTCATAAATTTGTACCATCACTTGTTGGCTTTGCACATTCCCTGATAATACAAGGTTTTCATCATTTACAGCTGCCAAAGTTGGTGTAACCCCTAACAATGCTACAAGCGTACCTATCAAAATACTTTTTAATGTTTTTTTCATAAACTTCTCCTTAATTAACAAAATACATCTGTTCAACTATTTGAGTGAATTCATCTTCTTCCATAATTCCGCTTAAATAGTAATATGCAATATTAGTTTCTATCTCAGCACTATATTCCGTCAACCCACTGTCTAAATCATTCTTGCTTAAAATTACATCTGTCCCTAATAATCGATTAAATTTTTTATCGTACTCTTCTCGATCTGATACATAAGTGTTAAAGCTTTCCAACGAGCCTTCAACCTCAACCAGCCAAATTACATATCCATTATAATTAAATTTAATGATAGCTCTGCCATTTTCTAATGTCCAATCGTCAAACACCATATTCGCAGGAACATATTTTAATCTTAAAATAGGAATATCTAATTCTCTCTGCATTTCATTATAAGCTTTTTCAATCTCACCCTCTTCCTCTACAGAAGCCGGAACATTATTCCAAGCTCTTACATTATCTCCCACTCCGCTTCTTCCTTCCCCATACTTATACCCACTCCTGCCCACAGTACTCACCACTCCATTAACGCCAACCACACCCACCACGATCGCGATGGCGGCTGCCCGCGCGAATTTTTTCCAGTTGGGGCGGCGGGGCGGCGGAATTTGTGTTAAGTTGTCCGGTGGAGTACTGGGATTAGTTCCTGGGAGTGAAATCTCTGAGTCTGAATTATAGTCTGAAGAGTGAGAAGAAGCAGAGGCGGAAGTTCGATCCGCTTTCTCTGTCATTCGCCATACTACCTTGTCCATAATCCGTTGGAATTCGTCATCCGGTGCTTTCAGTCTGGGAGAAGTGTCAGGATGGGCTATGGCGTAATCCATTTCCTGTTCCAGCTGCCGGTCTGAAAAACCGTAAGCCATTCGGATCTGCTCATCCAGAAGCTCGTCCTGCTGTACACTGTTTTTTCTTTTTTTCACAAAGCACCTCATTCTGTCTAATATCCTCAACTTCCCTTTTTTGAAAGGGTTGACTTTTCCTGTCTTATGGGTAGTATATTAATAAAGAATAAACCGAATCTGCTGTGGAGGTAAACATATGAAAAAGATCATCCTGACCGGCGGAGGTACTGCCGGGCATGTCACTCCGAATCTTGCGCTGATCCCGTCTCTCAAAGAGAAGGGATACGAGATTCAATACATCGGTTCTTATCAGGGTATTGAGAAGAAGTTGATTGAAAATGCCGGTATTCCTTACCATGGCATTTCTTCCGGTAAACTTCGCCGCTATTTCGACCTTAAAAATTTTTCTGACCCCTTCCGGGTACTGAAAGGCTATGGCGAAGCCCTTAAAATATTGAAACAATACAAACCGGATGTTGTATTTTCCAAAGGAGGTTTTGTCGCCGTCCCCGTAGTTCTGGCTGCAAAACACTACCGGATCCCCACAATCATTCATGAGTCAGATATGACTCCCGGACTGGCCAACAAAATCTGCATTCCTTCTGCCAAAAAAGTATGCTGCAATTTCCCTGAGACCATGAAATATCTTCCCAAGGATAAAGCTGTGCTCACCGGATCTCCCATCCGCAGGGAACTGCTGGAAGGAGACCGTCTCTCTGGTCTGCAGTATGCCGGATTAACCGCTGACCGGCCCGTCATTCTGGTAATCGGAGGCAGTCTCGGATCGGTCACTGTCAACAATGCCGTCCGAAAAATACTGCCGAAACTTCTTTCCCGTTACCAGGTAATACATATCTGCGGAAAAGGCAATCTGGATGAAAGCCTGACACGGACCGCCGGATATGTGCAATATGAATATGTGGATGAACCGCTAAAGCATCTGTTCGCCGCCGCTGACATTGTTGTTTCCAGGGCGGGAGCCAATTCTATCTGTGAAATACTGGCTCTCCGGAAACCGAATGTTCTCATTCCCCTGTCTGCTGCTGCCAGTCGGGGCGACCAGATCCTTAACGCAAAATCATTTGAGAAACAGGGATTCAGTACCGTGCTCGAAGAAGAAAACCTGACGGAAGATTCTCTGTATCAGGCGATCTCCGACACGGACCGCAACCGCGCTCAGTTCATACAGGCTATGGAGCAGAGCCCTCTCTCCAATGCGGTGGATACCATCGTATCCCTCATTGAAACTTATTCCGCAAACTGAGGAACATACTCTGCACCCAGAGTCTTTCTCAAATAGATTCTTGCTCTCATCAACCGGGAACGGCACGCCGTTCCCGATATTCCCAACATTGCGCTGGCTTCTGCTGAGGAATATCCTAAAATACAGCAGCAGTAAATCACATCTCTCCAATCCGGTCTCATCTCATCGATAACTCTCCGGATTTCTCTGTACCGCTCTTTATCTATCACCAGATCTGACACATCTTTTCCGATGCATCCCATCAGAATATCTGTGGGAACCTTTCCTTCCTCTGTCTCCAGTCCGGTTCTCACATAGTGATAGTTCTTTCTGTACAGATCAACGCACTTTCTCTTTAAGATCTTCACCAGCATTGCTTTCTCGCTGACGACCTTCTCATCTTCGTTCTTTATATACGCCTGATAGTAAGCGGCAAATGTCTCCTGAACTACGTCGTCAATATCGTCATATGCAACTCCGCATCTTCTGGCAATTGTTCTTAAAGGTGCCTGATAGGTTTCATAAATCGTCCGAAACATCTCATTTATCTCGTGTTCACGTCCTATACTCATAATCGTTTACCCGTTCCTATAATTCTTTTTTTATCAATTCTGCCGTCTGTGCCAACTCTTCTCCGGTTGCCTCACCTGGCTTCCAGGTGACCATCTCAGGTCCGCCGTCATAACGCGGTATCACATGTATATGAAAGTGGAACACGGTTTGCCCGGCCGACTTTCCGTTATTCTGAACCACGTTAAATCCGCTGCATCCCAGCGCTTTTTTCATCGCAGCTCCAATCTTAGCCGCAAGGGGAAGAGCCTTTGCGGCCACCGCTTCATCCAAAGCGCACACATCCTGGTAGTGATTCTTCGGAAGAATCAGTGCATGTCCTCTGGATGCCGGTCCCAGGTCCAGAATAACCCGGAAATCCTCGTCCTCGTAAATGGTGGACGACGGAATCTCCCCATTTGCAATTTTGCAGAAAATACAATTACTGTCCTTCATTCATGCCTCCTCCCTCAGCATCCGGTCTCCGCTCCTCTGGCTTTCCATAAAAAATCATCGCCAGAAGAAAGCCCAGAACCAGGCCGCCGATATGAGCCGCATTGTCGATCCCTGTGCTGGAAAATCCGAAGTACAGAGAACAAACCACAAACAGTACCAGCTGTCTGGTACTCAAATCTTCCAGCTGTCCCCTGTTGCGGATTACCACATACAACAAGCCGCCGATCACTCCGAAGATCGCTCCTGACGCCCCGGCCGACACTGCCCACTCATAATCATTAATACTGACTATCATGGAGAAAACGTTGGCACCGACTCCACAGAGCAGATAAAATACCAGATATTTGATTTTACCCAGCGCCCGCTCCAGATTATCCCCCAGCACAAACTGAATAATCATGTTATTCACCAGATGGGAAATCCCAAAATGCATGAATACCGATGTGAGAAGCCGATAATACTCTTTCTTCTCCACAATCAGCGGAACATACATCGCGCCATGGGCCACCATATAGCCTGCATTTTCTGTGGAACCATGCAGTTCCAGCCAGAAATAATACAGAATATTGACAGCAATCAGGGCGCCGTTGACATACGCAGGCTTCCTGTGATGATGCTGTTCCATACGCTCTCTCCTTTTACAGCATCATTGTATCATATTTACCAGAATTTGTTAATACTCATAAAAACAAAAAGCCCGCATCCGCTAAATAAATTTCACTGCCCACAGACAGGGGAACGGTCTCATTAGTTTCGAGAAGCCTGCCATCCACCCGAATTCCGTTGGTAGAATTGAGATCTGTCACCGTATATCCGCCATTTTCCTGGTCAATTCTGGCATGGAGCCGGCTCACCGTGTCCCTGGCAATTACATAATCCACCAGTCCCTCCTGCTTTCCCAGCAGAAATGGGAAATAAAAGATCTTGATCTCCTCGTCACCGGAGATGCTTACCAGGCGCCGCTGTGCCCGTTCACCTTGTTTCTGAAGAACGGCCGTATCCTCTTCCCGGAAAGATTCCGGCTGATAACCGGCTGCAGGCTCCGCCACCATTCCATCTTCTTCATCTGGGAATACCATCTGCCACGGAACTTCTGCCTCTTCTTCCTTTTTCTTTTTAAAGCGCTCCAGAAATCCCCGTTTCTCCCGGGACGATTTCTCTCGAGGCGGCTTTTCCTGGGACATTTTTCCCCAGTCCGCCTTTCCGGCTGATGAAACCGGCGAGTATTCTGCCCGTCTTTCCTCCATTCTGCTTTCCCATACAGGCATTTCCGGTTCTCCTGTTCCCCCATTCTGCCGATCCGGCTGATAGAGGATCCTCAGGAGATCCCGAATTCCATAGTTTTCCTGTTTTGTGGCCTGAAACAGCTCGTAAGCCAGCACAACGCCGCCCCTGTCGTCATGACTGATCTTTCCCAGAAGGTATTCCATCAGTTTTCCCACCGCGTCTGGAAAACAGCCTCTGTATCCAGGTAAAAAGCACAGGGAAACTGTATAATTCTGCGGTTCTATGTATATATAATCCGGCTCCAGAAGAATATTTTCCTCGCTCAGCAGGTATTTTTCCATCTCAGTCACCGCCCCTGCAATCCCCAGCACCAGATGGCGCAGCTCATCTCCGCTCATAGCTTTCCGCTCCACCATACGGCTTAAAGGCTGTCTGGACGTTATTTCATAGTAAAACTCCTTTCCCCCTTCCGATTCCTTAATCAGAAGGGGAAGAAAACCTCCCACACAGTTTTCCTCCGCCATTCTCATCTCATAATCTTCTCCCAATCCATCCGTTTTTATGATCAGATAGTTATGGCTGATCTCCCTCCGATAGCGAATTTCCATCTTCCAGCTTCCCCTCTATCACCGATATCTTTCTCAGAAACTCCTCCGGCCGGAACCGCTTCATGGAAATTTCCCGTTCCCATCCCGCGCCGGATACTGTCCCATCCACACGTTCTCCTTCAGATCTGACTGTAATCCCAAATCCCAGGCGCTCCATCCCGGCCCCGGCCTCCTCTGCCAGCGGACACTGTTCGTCGCTGCGGATCCATTCCACCGCTTCCTCCAGCATCATGGCTCCCACCGTTCTGTTTTTCACTCCATAGGCCCATAAAATCCCGTGGGTCACTGCGAAAATCAGAATCCCCATGGTAAAAGCCGCCTCCACCGTGTAGCTGCATTTTAACTTTTGTCTCAAATTCCTTCCTCCCTCTACAGCGTCAGCATCCACAGCAGCGGGGGCAGTACAAAAGGCAGAAAGGGAACGGTCTTTCCCCTGACCGGCACGCGGTGAACCTTTCCCCACATCGCAACCGCCGCGCACCAGGCGCAGCAGAGAAACAGCCCGATACAGAATAATGCAATACTCTTCTTCCAGCCCAGTGCCACCCCAGCCACCACAAAGAACCAGCCATCCCCTTCTCCCAGCGCTCCTCCCGACCATTTGGAGAAGGCGACCATGGCCAGGCCGGGCAGAAGGTTCACTGCTTCCTGCCCCAGATCCACCGGACCGTCAAAGCACAGCTTCGCAAACCAGATCAGTCCGCCGAAAACCACAAACAGCCAGGCGTCCACCTCCTTCTCCCTGGCATCCTGCCACGCCGCAACCGCCAGAAAACCTGTAAACAGCATCTCTCTCATATTCATTTCCCCCTTGTCATTTTCCTAGCGCGAGCAGTAAGAGCAGGCCCCCAGATGCTCTACACTCTTTAACGGAACAGCCCGCACATAGGCTGCAATGGAAGAGCAATCTTTCCTGAAGTGATAGCTCTCCCCGCTGGGCATCACATAAACAACCGGCCCTCCCAGGACTCCGCATACGGCGCATGGCCGGTACCGGTTTCCCGACTGGCTGCGAAGGTCTTTGACCTCAGCCGCAGACACCGCTCTGAGGTCATTGTACAGATAATGGCAGGTACGGCTTCTGTGATACCGGCTTCCGTCCTTTCCCATATACACAATTTCATTTTCCTCGTCCCCTCTGCCGCTTCCTTCCGCGCCCAGACCGTCTTTTCCCGTCCAGGCCCGCCGGATGCACCGGGCCTGCTGGGGAATCTCATCCAGAAAGAACACGGGAAAAGGCAGACGAATGGCATAGTCCACAATCAGATCAATGGTCTCCCCATCTTCCAGGATCCTGCTCTTGGCGGCGGAAAAGTCCACAGCCCGGCCGGTCCCCTCCGCGGTTTTCACCCGGTTTTCCACCGTCCGGCAGACCGCTTCCCGGGAGAGACCTGACAGCAGGCCTGAACGGGAGAGATCTGTCAGCAGATCTGGTCGGGAGAGACCTGACAACAGGCCCGGTTCGCCGGTCTCAGCAAAGTCGGCGGCGGCATAGGCATACTGGGCAATCCTCTCCCCTTCCGCTTCCAGCCCGGCCTGCACCTGCCTTCTGGTATCCATAACGCTCAGAGGCGCGGCCATCAGCGCCATAAAAAACAAGAACAACGTGAATCCCAGGGCAGCTTCCACTGTCATGCTTCCCTTCACTTTTGCCATATTTCTTCCCATCTGCAGGGAGACGGAGAAAGACACCCTCCTTCCGGCCGTTTTTTTCCATTTCCACAGGGGATTGCGTACTTGGAGAGTCACACTATGTCTTTTTTTCCTATTTTTGCCAAAGAAAACTATTTTATTTCCGCACCGGAAAAAGGGCATCTTCCTCCGCCTCCCTCTGGCAGTTCTGCCTGCCGGTTTATCACCGTATTAATACGATCTTCCAATATTTGTCTCCAGCCGGTATCCGGAATTCCCCGCCGCAGAAAACAGATGCGCCGCCTCCGTCACCGCAGACATCTCCACCCGCCAGGCACACCGCTCCATGAGAAATCCCGGCTCTATCCGCCCGATGGTATCCTGCATCACATCCATCATCCGGTAAAGCAGAACTCTCTGATCGGCGGCAAACAGCAGGAGCTTTAAGTAACTTTCATAGGAAAATCCTTTTTGATTCTGTCTCTCCTCCGCCTGCCCCGTTTTTCCCAGTTCCAGCAGCTGATCCAGGCTTAAATTCCAGTCCTCGCCGCTTTTGATCAGCGGAACCTTTCCGCCTGCCAGCAGCGTTCTCACGTCCACCAGAGCCTCCCCCAGGGCCCACACTCCCATAACCAGCACTGCCACCACTTCCACCAGGGGCAGAAGCCCGGAAACACCCACGATCGCGGCGGCCAGCTCCCTGGCCTGAGCTCTCTTATTTCCATCCCCCAGAATGTGAACCAGATTCAGCCCTTCCCGCACTGCCAGCAGTCTGGCCGCGGCTTCTGCCAGATTCTGCCGGTCTTCCTTCCCTCCCACTGCCAGATACTCTATCTGATAACGCAGACCGGCATCCGGTTCATCTTCGGTATCCAGAAAATGGCGGAAAAACTGTCCGCAGTATTCGCCGGTGAGCAGGCGTTCCCCCAGGCCGGAGGCACTGCCGCCCTCCCCACGTTCCTCCGACGGAAGCTTCTGTTCCAGTATGGCATCCCCGGAAATGGGGGTTCCCTCCGGCAGCACCAGCCCCAGAAACCCTTCTCCTGCCATACGCCTGATATTTTCCAGAAATGACTGTTTTTCTTTGTCCGCAGTGCCGTGGGCACAGGTCAGAGTTCTGGCCTGGAAACCATCCAGGTGACGGCGGACCGGCCGCCAGAGAGCGGCCTCATCCAGCTCCTCATCCTCATCTCCGTCCCAGTTGGCAATATACTCCATCACATCCTTCGCCTCCTCCATCACTCCTTTCACAAGCTCTCCGTTGGATTCCGCCAGAGCCGGCAGTCCCTCAATCTCCCCTCTCCGTTCCCCATCCTTCGAGGTGTATGACTGATATCTCCCATATTCTTCCTCGGCCGCAGCCTTCATCCCCGGGGTCATCTCCTCCATTTTTTCCTGAATCTCCCCGTAAACCGATTCCAGCTGGCTCTGCAGCCGGTCCGCTCTCCGGCTGTATTCCGACACCGCCCCCGGCACTTTCCCCAATTCCTTTAAGAGAGCCTCTCCTGTGTTCAGGAATCCCCTTCCGTTTCTGTCCGCCAGCTGCCTGCGGCCTGTCTCCCAAAGTTCCTCCTGGGACTGCTGGATACTGTCAATGGTCTCGATTGCCTCCTCCAGCTCCAGAGCCTGCGCGCTGCAGGCTCCGTAGAGTCGGGAGGTTTCCTGGACCGCCCCGGCTTCCCGGATTCCGTCCAGGACCTCACCTGCCTGATCCTCTGAAAAATCCAGCGTCCAGACCCCGTATTTCATATAATCCAGTACTTCCTGCCTCAGATGGTCTCCCCCGTCGTCCGTCACCAGGGTTACCTGATCTGCAGAGACTGACAATCTCTCTGCCGGATACCAGCCGGCAGCCTCCAGATACCCATCAAAGTACTGGCTGAATTCGTCCTCCAGTTCTTCTTTTCCGTCAAATTCCCGGAGCAGAATCCGGTATCTGGCCCACAGTTCCCGGTGATAGCCGGCCATAACGGAGTCCAGGGCCGAATCCGCCGCCACCCGCAGATAGCATCTGGCGCCGGCGGTCCTGGCTGCCTCCATCAGTCCGCACAGAAGGGCTGCGATACAGAGCAGGATCATACTCAAAAATACGGTGATCTGGCCGCTTTTTTTCATCAGTACACCTCTTTCGACTGTTTATTGATCTCTTTAAACACGTTGTTCAGCAGGTCGTTGATCTGTTTTTTGAAAATGATAACTAATCCTATGAGGACCACCATTATATATACCCTGTCTCACGAAAGCCTTATAAAATAAGCCTTTGAACAGTGTTGACATTGTGACACATGTGACACCAATGACGGTATAATACTTGCCACAGCATAAAAGTGTCATGTGTCATCATTGATAAGTTATCTTTTTCTTTGAATCTCAGCGAAAATTATTTGATAACAAACATTTTAGGGGGCTGTCGGTTAATACCGATTTTTGACTCCTGACAAACAGGGCGGAGACAATCCCGCAGAATACGGACTTTTTTGAGTCGTTATTCTGTCGTAGATTGCCTCCGTCCTGTTTATAAACGCTATTTTAGGGCGCAATAACCCCTTGGCTGGATTTTTCAGAGCGTTCCTTTGATCAAGCCGCTTTCTGCTCCTTTTTCCCTTCAAATTTTTCGATTTCCTGATGTAAAAACCGATGATATTTCATGATGTTCCGCCCTATGGCATACAGCATGAACTCTTTATACACTTTCTCTTTTGAACGGTAATTAAAACGGCGGAAGTTTTCATTCTCTTTGATATCTCCAAAGTGCCCTTCTGTCTGGATCGATCGTGTCTGGCGTTTCAGGATCCCTTCTTCACTCTGGATATTCGCGTTGGATTCTTCCTTCAGTTCTTCCCACCGTTCGTTGATCTTCATGACCTTATTTCGCTCTGGATTCTTTTCGGCATTGTATTTATAAAGACATTTCGATTTATGCTCACATCCACTGCAGTCCGCGCAGCCGTATACTTCCACCGTCTGGGTATAACCATCCTGCTCTTTGCTTTCCGTCCGGATATGACGCAGTTCCCTTCCGTCATGGCAGATGTAATAATGCTCATCTTCAAAGACTGCGTAGGTCATGTTGGAATACTTTCCGATATCTTCCTTATAAGCTCGGGTTTTCCGTTTCTCATGGTCCTGAAGTTTGATGAAGCTTTTGATCGCGTTCTCTTTCAGATACAGCAGGTTCTTCTCGCTGCAGTAGCCGCTGTCGGCAGTTACAGCTGCCAGCGTATCCCCAAACGCATTCCGGTGCTTTTCTAAAACCGGGATCAGCGTATTATAATCTGTCCAGTCATTGCTCACATATCCGTGGATGATGAAGTAGTTCTCTACCGCGATCTGGACATTATACGCCGGTTTTAACTGCCCGTTCAGCATATGGTCTTCCTTCATCCGCATGAAGGTTGCTTCCAGGTCCGTTTTGGAATAGCTATTGCGGTCTTTTCCCATGATCTCAAAACATTCCTTATATTCCATCAGGCGGGTCCCGCATTCCTCCAGTTCCTCGTAGAGCTTCTGGATCTCTGGTTTATGCTTTCCTCTCCCATAAACGAATCCGATCCCTTCCCCCTGCGCGATTCGCAGCAGGTTCTTTTGCAACTTCAGGATCTCAAGAGGGGAGCATTGATCGATCTCAATGATGGTGTTATTGGAGATCTTCTTATGTTTTGTCAGCTTTCGTTTCCTGTTTTCTTCAATGACCTTCCGGACTTTGGCCATCCCTTCGACCACAAACATCCGGGCGTCTCCGAGATCGTATCTGGGGCCATATCCGTTCTCGGACAGAAACGTATTATACTTTGAATAAAGGGCATCTATGGTGTCCAGCAGACCGGCAAGATGATAGTTGAGGCTGCCCCGCCAGACGAACGTATATCTGTTTGCGTTCGCTTCGATCTTTGTCCCATCGATGTAGAGCTCTTTCAGCGTGACAAGGCCTTCCTTTTCCAGACGGCGCATGAACTGGTAATTCAGTTCATCCAGGACTTCTCCCGTCAGCTTTTTCCCTTTAAGATCGTAAAACGCATCCCGTTGGGGCTTCTGCCCTTTGGTCAGCCAGATAAAGGCAAGGTCCCTCTGGCATAAGTCCACGATACGGTCAACAGACCTGATCCCGCGCATGTTTGCGTAGGTAACGACAGCATACAGCATGATTGGGTTATACCCGGTTCTTCCCCTGTTTGAATAACAGGCCAGAAGGCCTGAAAAATCTAATTCCTCCATCACTTTTTTCAGGGTATAGACTGGATCGTCATCGGGTAAGCTCAATTCGAAGAAACTGAAGTTAATTTTCTGTTGCCCAAAATCAAAAAAGTCGTTATAATAATCTTTGGTTCCCATATTTGTATTTCAAATTTGCATGCCGTTCGAATATCATCAGCGTACTTTTCCCCTTCAGATATCCCACGAAACTGGATACACTGATGCTCGGGGGAATTTCTACCAACATATGCACATGATCCGGACAAATCTCTGCCTCTACTATGTGTACCCCTTTTCTCTTGCATAGCATACTTAAAACATTGGCTATGTCCTGTTTTAATTGCCCATATGCAATTTTTCTCCTATATTTGGGGGCAAATGCAATCCTGCTCTGAATCACACACAGGGGCAGTATTTGACTCTATGTAACCGGCTGTCTGAAAGGAGCCGGTATAATCCTCACCAATACAGCCTTTGATAAAGATATGGCAGTACCGCTCATCATCTCTATCGACAATATAAATTCGTTCTACAATACTTCGTATCAAAGTAACCAAAATCTCCGGCTGCGCATCTTTTGCATACTCAGCAAAGGATAGCAGCCTTTCTTTTGTCTGTTCCAGATTATGAATCGCAACCATGTTATTTTTACGGTTTTCATCCAGCTTAAACAGCAGGCGCTCTGTTTCCCGCAGTTCCTCAGACATACTCTGAATATCTTCCTGAAGGTAACAGCGGATACTCTCATCAACCTCTCGCATATTTTTCGTTTGCGCAATAATATCCGCCTGTAATTTTTCCTTTTTTCTTTTGAGAAGTGTATATTCCTGTGCAGAATTGAATTGTTCCAGCACCTCCTCAACTTTAATTTCCAGAATCTCTTTGAAATGTTCGCTGTCTTCATCCGACAAATTGGAGAGCTGCTGTACAATAAATTCATCCAACAGAACACCATCTACTGCCTTGAAATGACAGGTCTTTTTGCGATATCCCGGACAGACATATTTGAAGCGTGGTTTTCCGTTTGTCCAACGGTCTGATTCAGAAACGACATTTAAACGTTTGCCGCATATAGGGCAATATATCAGCCCTGCCAGTAAAGCATTCGTCTTACGGTGTGGGCGGTTATATTTCTCTGCTATGGCATCCAGAAGTTCCTGTGTTTCAATCCATTGACCGCTGGAAATGAAACCTTCATGCTTGCCCACTGCGATAATCCACTCACTGATCGGCTTACTTTCTACGGTCTGTATGAATTTTGGAGAAATGAATGTACTGTCGCTGTCTTCATATTTCTCCTGTTCGGTTTTGTTGTAAATGGATAATCCATGCTGACCATCAAACTCAGATAAATCTCCAAATACATTTCCATCATGGTTAATAAAATAATCATAACTGCGTTGATCAGCAGTACAGTAAATTGGATTTTTCAAAACCAGTCTGGTAGTTGATGTATTAAACTGTGCGCCAGAAGGGGTTCGATACCCCTCCCGATTCATCTGCTTTGCTGTTGTCTGGATACTGCGGTTTGTACGGAAAAGTTCATACAATCGCTGCACCATTTGTTTTTCTTCCGGTACACTGGTTAAGTAACTGTAAGCAGATTTTCCTTTTCCGCTGCCTGTTGAAACCCTCTGTACCGCAAATCCCATAGGTGTATTGCCGCCCAACCATCGCCCGTCTTTTGCCAGTTCCATCATATTATCGGTAATTCGTTCGGTCAGAGTATCTCTTTCAAATTCCGCAATAACTGCAAAGAGCTGGATGAAAATTTTTGAAAATCCAGATGCAGTATTGATTCCATTGGAACAAATAAGCAGATCGGCATGATACATTTCCAGGAAATCCATCAAGTGAAGCAGGTCGGTTGTCTTTCTTCCGATACGATCTAATTTATAACAGACGATTGCTCTGATTTTTCCGTCCTGCACATCCCGCAGCATTCTTTGATAATCCGGTCGATCCGAAAAATACCCACTCAGCCCCTTATCTTCATACTCCATAAATGGGTAGTTGTCCTCTAAATTCAATTCTTGTCTGGCATAATCAGCACATTGTTTGAACTGAACTCCGATACTGTCACCTTTGTTGGTAATACGAGATTTTCGTGCATATATCGCAACACCTCTTGTGTCAACATTCGTTTGTCTTAATTTCTTCATATTGCTCCACCTCCAACTTTATCATACCGCCATCCCTGTAAGATGCACAAGTTTGTGACCATTGCCCCGAACGGTTTCCAGCAGGCAAAATAAGGTTTCCGCATCAAAACACCGGATTTCCTGTGCGATAAACTCCGCCCGTTTTTGCTGAAACTGTTCCAGCATTTCTTTGAACTTCTCTCCTCTGTGAATTACTGCAATCATAAATTCCTCCGTTTCTTTCTGTAAATTTCAACTTTAGACCGAGTTGGGAAGAAGTTAAAAAAGCTGCCACATAGGACATCACAAGTCAGGAAAATTCCCTGACAGGATGTTTCTATGTAACAGCTTTATTCGCTTGAATCTGAGGACAAGTTGTCCCTCTTTTTATGTGATTTCCATATTCATATTTTTATGATTTCAGTCTATCACATCTAAGAAAAACCGACAAGTTTGTCATCGCTGCGAATTGTGGAGAAATAATTTCTATGATTTTTCAACTTCTACAACTTTTGTGTCGAAGTATAGAAAATCAGCATTCAGTGTGAATGCGCAGCCGGTATTTCAGATACCGTTCAAAGGGGATTGGGACCGCTGCCCCAACAAGCCGTTTTGCAAAAACGAGTGAACCTGTACAGGTTTACACTGCTTGCCAAGTAGTGATTTACTTTATATTGGATTAAAACATTCCCAACTTAGAAATGTTCACGGAATAACTTTATCCCAATTTGGGATGAAGTAAAAACACTCAGATTCAAAACTTTCCGACAAGTTGTCGGGAAGTTTTTTTGCAAAAATCAATCCCCGGCAGATTGCCGAGGATTGATGCGAAATTTAATCTCAGCTTCGGTGCAACTTGCACCGAAGTTAGAAAGTGAACTTGATATAATACTTGCCTAAAAATACCTTTTCCAAAAAAATTCTATATGTATAAAGCTACTGCATGTTAGAAATTAATTTCAATCGATGATAAATAATTTAAGCATATATTGCAACTGGAATAATAATAATTGCTGGTCCCTTAATTTTAGTAGTTAATTCCGGCAAATTAAACTGTTTCATATCCTCATTCTTGAATCCAACAAACATCTCTGTTAATGCTTCTTCCGAAAGAATGGCTAATGATGTTTTTCTGAGAAGATTAATTTCCTCGGTATCATCTTTACATACAGATATAACTTTCCCCAAAACCTTAAAGCGTCCCCCAATAATTTCTGAAATATTATCATTTGCAAGATATTGTTCCTGAACTGATAAAACAGCCGTTCCATCGTTAGCAGATAAAATAAAATCAATTGTACCGCTATGTTTTAATTCTCCTGCAAAAGATTTTATTTGTTGCAAAATCTTATTTTCCTGTTCTTTCTGTGCTTTTGCCTGTGTTTTACCTCCAACTGAAGGTTTTTCTGAAAAAATTTCTACCATGCGAAAAATATCCACAAAGAGATCCATATAATTAATGAGAGGATTTTTTTGTAATTCTCCTTCAATTTCAATAAAATCACCCACATCCATTTTTGATATATCAAAACTTGTTTTTATTATATTTTCTTTTGTCAGATAATTTCTAAATTTAGATAGTAATGAAACATTAGTATGTATTTTTTCAGTCGAAACACTTTCCTTTTCCCCTTTGTTTCCTGAATGGTTAAGTTCTCCAGAAACATTAATTTTTAAAAGCTTACTTAAAATCGTTGCAGATGTAGAAAGTCCAGCTTCAGCTTTTTGAATAGAATTGCTTTCTTTGTGTTCTGTATAATTTACTTGACTAACCATAGAGAAACCATCTTCTATAGTTGCAAGCATATCAAAAACAATTTTCTCGTTAATATATACTGGAACAATGAGTTTGTTCGTTTTAATTGAATGATCCATCATACACCTCCAAATTTTTATTTCAGCCGTTCACACAGCGGCAGTAGTTATTCCAATCTTTTTACGATACACTTTTACTTAGAAGGGGCAGAAGATAAACAGCAGAATACTTATCAATCAAATTTTTCTTCCTGCGATTTTTTTCATCTTTGTGTATCCTTCACACCCAATAACAGAAATGGAATTTAGTTTTTTCAATGCATTTTCTATGCTGATTCTAATTTGCATCGGAGTATATCTATCAAGAGCACCCCGGTTGACCGCCATAATGATGTCTTGCTTTTCTTTATTGTAAATACTCCAGAACTGATCATAATTTCTATTTTGATTTGCGGTACTGAAGTTTTTCAGCATATTTTCTACCGCTTGCTTTTGTTCACCATTCATACCCTCTGGAATGGTTGCAACTAACCCCTTGACTGCCTGATTAACATCGGCTGGATTTTGGCTGCACAAATTCAAAGCTTGCAAAACTGCATTTCCTTCCATTTGCATAAGTGTTTGCTGCGTATAAAAGAAAAAGTTCTTCTGCAAATTTTTCATCAGTTCCTGCTGTTCAAGAATCTCTGTAGCACAATTATAAAATTCATCAAAGGTATTAAAGCTAAAGGAATCCAGTTTACGGATAAAATAGTGCTTATATTGATTCCAATAATCTGTTTTGAACAGCATTTGTGACTCATAAAAAGCTGTATCATTTAAAATTCCTTCTGTAATATAGGAACCTATTTCTCGAATACGTTTCTGTAAATCCTCAACCTGCATAACGATTAAAGAAGCTGCTTCTGAAACTTTTCGGCGTTCCTGTGCCCAATAGATAAAGAAAGCAGAAGCGCCTACCACAACAAGCAGAATATTAAGCCAATTGGTGACGATAAAATCTCCTATTTCTTTCCACATATTCATTCACCTTATCTTTCGTACATCTTTTTAATCTACATTTTTTATAAATTCTTTGATACTATGAACCATCTGCTTTTTGATCGCAGTATCGCAAAGAATCCCAAAATAGTCCTGCTCCAAATTTGATAATACCGCTTCGCTTGGAGAATAATTCTTTTTGGCTCTTGGCACAGGAACGGGAATTGAATTAGCAAACTCCACCATATTATCTATACATGGATATTTTTGACGCAATTCTTGGTCTAGATGGTCAGCCGCAGACCAATTCCCATACAATTTAATATTTGTGATCGCCTGATTGATACGATTCAGGTCATTGAGAATGTCCGCACAATCATAGGCTTCCTTTATTGTTTCAACTGTTTTTTCAACCAGATCATCATAAAAATATATCATCTTGTATTTTACCTCACTTCAATCGTTCACACAGCGGCAGTAACTGTTCCAGTTTTTCTACAATACGTTTTTGCTCGGCAAGAGGTGGGAGAGGTACAAGCGTAAATGAAACTATTTTTTGATTGATCTTGGGCATACTTTCAGATGTTCCTGATGCGCTTGCCATATAATAGTTTCGTGTCACCGGTGCTTTGAGCACATAATCAATGTAATAGATGTCAACCTGACTAGAAACATGCATACGCATCATCAAATCGGGATAAATATATGCATTGTCAGCACCTGTGTAAATGCAGCTTGTACCTACTAATTCCCTTGAGTTGCTTCTTTGAATTAGTAAATCATTATTTTTCAGCCAATATTTGGATGCATCTTCTTTTGAAATATCAACATATTTAAATGCATCATCCTTAAATCTCCCGGATGTTGTTGCTGTTAAAGTAAGATTTTTAATTTCGGTAGGATAAGTAACACCTTTTGGAGAATAGCCATTTGATGGCTTTTCTTCAATGATATCCAACAAATAAACCCATTTCCAACTTTCTGGAATATCGAACGGCTTTTTCTCCTCAGTGATTTCGGGCAGGGGCTTTTCTTTTTTGATTTTCTTTTCCGCAATCAGCCGCTGTTTTTCCTCTTGAATCTGGGCAAAGAGTTCCTCTGCGGTACCTTCTTCGGGGCGCTGTTCCACCAGCTTGCCCTGGATGGCATACTGCAAGAGAGATTTTTTCATATCCTCCGGGAAACGGCTGTTAAACTGCTCCAGCTTGCTCCATGCGTGCTCGTAACGGTCAATATGGGGCAACAGTTCCTCGATTTTAGCAACAATCCGCTTTTGCTCGGCAAGGGGCGGGAGTGGGAATGGCTTATTTTTAATATATTTATAATGCCGACTATATCCACCAATTTTACTTAAATCCCTTGAATAGAATTGAAATATATAAAAAAGAAATTTACCGACTATAATATCATCAATCGGCTCGAAAATTTTAACACCGTCCGCTCCAACAACAAAATCAAATTCCACAAATTTTACTTCGGTTGTGTGATCACCGAAAATAATAACTGGTCTATCATGATGATATACTCTGTCAGCTTCGTTACTAAACCCGATTGAATACGCCTTCGATTGACTTATAACCGGAAACCTACCATCTGCTAATACCTGAGATTCAAGAATCTGGTATTGCTTGGATGGAATATTTTTTGTAATACTTTCAAGATGCGCCAATCTCCAATTATCTGGAAGTTCAAATTCATAATCATCAGTTTTTTTCTGCTTGATTGCAGACAAATCTACCGGAAAATCTCTGATATTAGGTTCCACCAGCTTGCCCTGAATGGCAAGCTGTAAAATACTGTTCTTTAATTCCTGTGGGGTCATTCGGCATTCCCTCCCAACAGGCTGGTGATCTCCTCCAGCACTCGGTCGATTTCCGCATTGAGCGAGGCCCGTTGCTCCTCATACCGCTGAATCAAATCCATAGGAGCCAGAATTTCTTCCTCCTCATGGGGATATCCACACTGGTCGAGATTGTAGCCCAGTTCCTCGGTGAGCTGCTGGACGGTAAGCTTCTTCGCCTTATCAAAACCTTCCTCATTGATCTCCTGACGGTCATTCCACCAATCTAAAACAGGCTGAAAATGCTCTAATTTCATCGGCTTGGTTTTGGAGAAATGTTTATATCCTTCTGGCATATCCAGACGGTAAAACCAGGTTTCCTCGGTAGGGTGAGTGTTGTCAAAAAACAAAATATTGGTGGTGATAGAGGTATATGGAGAAAACACGCTGCCCGGCAGACGGATAATGGTATGCAGATTGAACTCTCGCAGTAGTTTTTTCTTAATATTCACCTTTGCACTGTCGGTGCCAAACAGAAAACCATCCGGCAGAATCACCGCCGCCCGACCATTCTGTTTCAGGCGGTACATAATAACCGACATAAACAAATCAGCGGTTTCCGAGCTTGCAAGGTCAGATGGGAAATGATTCTTCACATCTGCCTTTTCGCTGCCGCCGTAAGGAGGATTCATCAGAATGACATCCACCTTGTCACTTTCGGTGTAATCCAGCACATCGTGAAGCAGAGTGTTGGAGTGGTACACTTGTGGCACATCCAACCCGTGGAGAAGCAGGTTCGTGACGCAGAGCATATAGGGGAACTGCTTTTTCTCAATACCGTAGATGGAATTGCTGTATGCTTCTTCATCCTCGGTGGTGTTCACTAACTTTTTCAGTTCTTTCAGCCAACTGACAATGAAGCCACCGGTTCCGCAAGCAAAGTCCGCCATGGTTTCACCAATCTGGGGTTGAATCACCTGCGCCATAAAATCAGTTACAGCACGGGGCGTATAAAACTCACCCGCAGAACCGGCACTTTGCAGCTCTTTCAGGATAGTTTCATAAATCTCACCAAAGGCATGGCTTTCCTCATAATCGCTGAAATCCAGCTCGTCAATGACATTGATAACTTGACGCAGCAGAACACCGTCCTTCATATAGTTATTGGCATCAGCAAAGGTAGTCTGCACAATAGCTTTTTTGATGGGAGTAGAGACGTCTACTGGCAGATTTTTGAGAGTCGGGAAGAGCTTGTTATTGACAAAATCCAGCAGTTTGTCGCCTGTCAGTGCTGTACCGGTTTTATCATCATGCGCCCAATTCTGCCAACGGCACTTCTCCGGGATAATGGATGTATAATCCTCGTCATCCCATTCCCAATCCTGCTCCTTTGCGTCATATACTTTCAAAAAAAGCATCCACGCAATCTGCTCTATGCGCTGAGCGTCGCCGTTGATACCGGCATCGTTGCGCATGATGTCACGCAGACGCTTTACAAATCCTGTTAAATTGCTCATGTTAAATTACCTCATCCATATAAATCGCCTGCTCCAACTCCTGTACTGCTTTGAGATACCCGGCTTTGCCGCCGAAATATCCAGCAATCTTTGCTGGTTTCCCTAACTTCAGGAATGGATCAAGCTTCAAAATTTCTGTTTTCTCGATTTCATATATGCCTGTATTCATGTACTTGTCCAACAAAGCTTCCAGCACCTCACGGGCAACGCCGCTGTATTTACTGAAAAAGTCCCGCTTTTTCACATTGTTAGCTCGTTCTTTGCGGGTCAACGGTTTTTTGTCAAAAGCAACATGGCAGATAAAATCAAAATCATCCACATCGATCATGTTCTGGTCAGCTTTCAATAGTTCCAAGTCAATACCTCTGTCATGGAGCAGGTCACGAATCTTCTCTTTCTTCTCCTGTGCCGACCATTGACGGATAAAATTATCCAGAGAAGCATATTCACCCCGAATATTTTCTTTCGTGTAGTCTACAATGCTCTCCTGCCGCAACAGCTTGCCATTTGCGTCATAGACCGATACGGTTTTATGAATAATCTGAACCTTGCAGCCATGCTTATCCACAATGGGTTTGTGCTTCGGCTCTGGAGGCAGATTCTGACCGTCTTTATTGCCATCTTCCGGTGTGTCTTTTGGCTCAGTTGGCTTTGCCCCAGGTGCAAATCCTTCGTTAATTTCGATAGGTCCGTCCCAATCCGGATCGGCAAACAGACGAGTGACATTGCGGAAATCCATGACCACAAAATGGGTTTTGCCCTCTTTTTCCCGCAGACGGGTTCCACGCCCGATGATTTGCTTAAACTCAGTCATGGAGCCAATCATCTCATCCAGCACAATCAGCTTGGTCATCTTGCAGTCTGCACCTGTGGAAAGCAGCTTGGAAGTAGTAGCGATTACAGGATAAGACGATGAAACCGAGATAAAATATTTCAGCTTCCCCTTACCGTAATCATCACTACCGGTTATACGTACCACATAGTCAGGATTTTCTTTCATCATATCGGCATTAAGCTTAGCTAGTGCATCCCGCATGCGCAAAGCGGCATCCTCGGTGGCACAAAACACGATAGTCTTTGCCATACGGTCAGTACTTTTCAGATACTTGGTGATTTCTTCCGCTACTTGCTGGATACGGTCTTCAATAATGATGTTGTAATCATAATCGCTATTGGTATAGATACGGTCAGGGATTTCTATACCGTTGATGTCTTTTTGCCCCTTGCGAGGACGCCAGCCTTCCCCAATATCGGTCATAATATTGATAACCTTAAAAGGTGCCAAAAAGCCATCTTCAATTCCTTCTTTCAGGCTGTATGTATAAATCGGCTCCCCGAAATAACTGAGATTGGAGATATACTTGGTTTCCTTAGGCGTGGCGGTCATGCCGATCTGGGTTGCAGACTGGAAATATTCCAGAATTCTGCGCCAACGGCTTTCTTCTTTCGCAGAACCTCTGTGACACTCATCCACGATAATCAGGTCAAAGAAGTCTGGGGAAAACAGCTCGCTGAAATGCTCTTTGTCATCGTCACCCACCAGCTGCTGATACAAAGAGAAATACACCTCATGGGAAGTGATGGTGCTTTTATCATCTTTCGCCACGTTGATTTTGTGCGTAACTTTGTCCAGCGGAGCGAAGTCCTGCTGGATGGACTGATCTACCAGAATATTACGATCGGCAAGATAGAGGATTTTTCGTTTCAAGCCGCTTTGCAGCATCCGGTACACAATCTGGAAAGCGGTATAGGTCTTGCCTGTCCCCGTTGCCATAACAAGCAGAAGACGTTGCTGTCCTCTGGCAATAGCATCTACCGTACGATTGATGGCATTACGCTGGTAATATCGGGGTGGGTAAGTATTCTGACTGGTATAATAAGGCTGCTCCAATACTGTTTCCTGTGGAAGAGTCAATCCGGATTCCTGTTTATATCGTGCAATAAGTTCATGTTCGGTTGGAAATTCGTCCAGACTGAATTCCCGCTCCTGCCCGGTAATAAAATCATGTTCGGCAAAACCATCGCCGTTGGAACTATAAGCAAAAGGTACATCCAGCATCCTGGCATAGGTCATTGCCTGCTGCAAACCATGAGAAACATTATGAGTATTGTCTTTAGCTTCCACAATGGCAATAGGATTGTTTGCATTAAGATATAGAATGTAATCTGCCCGTTTTGGCTTTTCACGAAATACAAAGTTGCCTTTCAGGTTGATCTTCCCATCTGTAATACGGGTCTCCATCGTAATTTTATCCCTGCTCCACTTGGAAGTAATAGATGGGGTAATATATTGAAGTTTAATATCTTCTTCACTCATTTGATGCTTCGGTAAAATCGGACTCACATCCATTCCTCCCTTCATTTCACAGAATCATCCGGTAAAATATCTACAATGTCATCCAATGTACAGCTTAGTGTCCGGCAGATTTTAACCAACACTTCTACTCGAACATCTTCGTTTTTTCCCAGCTTTGCCATAGCATTTGTGGTAATCTTTGAGGCTTTAATCAAATCTGTTTTACTCATTCCTCTGTCGATAAGAATTTTCCATAATTTATTGTAACAAACAGGCATAGGTTTCCTCCTTGTTCTACTCTTCTGTTATGTTTTATAATATCACAAGCAAAAGAAAATTTCAATTTTTAATTGAATATCTCAATTTTCAATATTTAGAAGTTTTTATCCTCGTCTTTCTTTTCCATTCATTCGGAAAGAAAGGATAAGATCAGTATTACTATACTCAGTATTATTAATATCAGTATTATTACCTTGTGCTTTTGACAACTCTTGAATTGTCAAAAAGACAATTCAGCAAGTGTTTATTTCACAATTCAAGAACTGTCTTCCCACATAAAAATGGGCTGCTAATTAAAGCAACCCATTTTCCCTCAATTATAAATTAACTCCGCCAAAACTATTTCTTCTGCCTGCGCTTTTAGGCTGTTCATGTGCTGTACCCATGCCATTTGATGTGTAGCTTTGTTTGGCATTGGATTTCTCTTAAGTAATTCAGTCATCATCTTCTCAACCCTGATATGTGCCGTTTCATCAATCTCCCACAGATGCGGAAATAGTTGCTCCCTGAGAATCAGATCGTTTAGCAGCATCGGATTCTTCTCTTGCAAATATGCTCTCCTCATTCTGCCGTATTTGCCCAGCATTTTGTGTTTGTATGGACTCAACTGGATGTCAGGAATAAAATAATCGCCACACTGATAATATCTAAACTCTTGTTCCATAAGGATACCTCCAATCAATTTCTCTTTCTAAAGTTATTGTAGCCTGCTTATATCCTTATGTGAAGTTTGTCGATTGCTTTGCATTTAGGGCATCCATGATTTGCTGATAAACTTTTCTGGAAGGTCTGCGATTTCCTTTTTCCATCTGATAGTAATAGCTTGCTTTCAAGCCAACAAGCTCGGCAAACTCACGCTGATTTAGTTTTAATTCTTCTCTGATTGCCTTCAAAGCCTCTGTATAAGGCGATGCAATGAACGCAGCAAATGAATCACAGAGAAACGACACATCAATTTTCAGCCATTCTGAGAGTCTCGCAGCGGTATCATATGGTATTGGAGTAATCCCCTGCTCATATTTCAGCAAAGTTGCCGGAACAATGCCTACCTGCTCGGCAAGTTGTCTGGTCGTAAGATTATTTCGCAGCCGATAATAACGTAGATACTCTCCCGGTTGATTGCTCTTTGGTTTTGTTTCAAATGCCAATGTCAGATGAAGGATCAGCTTTCCATGGTGGTATTGATACAGTGATGTGTGATTGAAAATATCATAGCAAATACAAGATGATACTTACAATTCCATTTCGTATGTGATAGACTATTACTATCCATATGGATACCTCCTTTGTACTTTAATGCGGTTGGCGAACCAGCATTATTGTATCACTGGAGGTTTTTTACTGTAAGCTGAAGCAATCCTGACTCACCTGCATAGCAGGTGGTTTTTTTGTTTTCAAAGTTTCGTTTTTCGGAACACGAAAAACTCCACAATGAAAACAGGCCCTTGGCCTAACAAACAGAAAGAATGGCCGGGATATGCGTCCCGGTCATTCTTCGTTCCAGCTTCTTCCCTTGATTTATCCCAGAAAGAAGATAAAAAACAGTATAGCGGAATCAAGAGAATTTTCCGCATTTTTTTGAGACGTAAACAGTCACATAAAGACGATCTATCATGAGCATTTTGATTGATGAAGTTGCTGTGCAGGAATCGGGCTGACCGCATCCGCTATTCTATGGCAACAGCGAGTTGCTTGTTAAAATAAGGTTTTAAATATATAATGAATACTAACATATTTCTTAGGAGGTCAGGCATGGAAACACGAGATATTCTCAAGAATTTGCGTGAAAAAAGTAATCTTACACAGGAAGAATTGGCAGATCGGATACATGTTACCAGACAGGCAATCAGCCGCTGGGAAACAGGAGAAACGCAGCCGAATACAGATACTTTGAAATTGTTGTCGCAGATTTTTGATGTATCAGTCAACACGCTTCTGGGGTCTCCGCGACAGCTTATTTGTCAATGCTGCGGAATGCCATTGGATGAGGACGGAGTGATTAGTCAAGAACCAGATGGCAGCTACAACGAGGACTATTGTAGATGGTGCTATACGGATGGAAAATTTGCTTATCAGTCAAAAGAATCTTTGCTGGATTATCTGGAAAAAAATATGCCAAATCCTGATAATGCAGACAAAGAAGCCAGACGCATTCAGTTTGATTCGTATCTTTCACAGCTAAATCATTGGAAATAACCTTTTCACAAATTACTGCATATAGCAAAACCAGCCGTTCTAGTTAACGTCCCAAATGGATGAGTTATGCCCGTATTGGCCGACAGACATATAAGGTTCAGCAACTTCCTGCAGTTGAACCTTATATGTCTGTTATTTAGAAAGTGGAAAGTTTCCTTTTTCGACTTACTCCCTGTTTTGTCGGAGCTGACAATGGATTCGGTATCTCCCAACTGTTATCTCACGTCAAGAGTCCGAACAGAGGTGCTATTCCTTTATCACATGTGTATCCAGCAAACACTATTTTTACCAAACAAAATCCGTACTTCTTCTTGACAATCCTAATCATACTATATATAATTGCATCTAGTTAGTTATGGCTAACCATCAAACAAAATCTTGTTTTCTATGCCGATGATTTTACAAGGAAGGAGTCTATATGCGAGAATATGTTATTCCGTCACTACTCTTCCACTCTGGCAGAAATCAGAATGGTAAATTTCTTTTCCGTAACTGTTTTTGCCGTAAAAATTATATCGCCTGAGCAAGAAATATGTTGCTATTAACATTTGTCACTGCAGAAAGGAGTACTTACTATGGATCAGGAAAACAGAATGCCTCTCATTGGCGACAAAGCTCCGTCTTTCGATGCCGTTACTACACAGGGATCCATCAAATTTCCGGAGGATTACGCTGGCAAATGGGTGATTCTCTTCTCACATCCCGCAGATTTCACCCCAGTCTG
The DNA here is from genome assembly GCA_019114465.1 of Candidatus Lachnoclostridium avicola. Classification (GTDB taxonomy): domain Bacteria; phylum Bacillota; class Clostridia; order Lachnospirales; family Lachnospiraceae; genus Lachnoclostridium_A; species Lachnoclostridium_A avicola. The sequence goes on along the minus strand of DXFM01000007.1, from coordinate 1,684 downwards.
CACCACGGAGTTTATGACCTTCGGCTCCATGATTGATGAGTTCAAGGCCCTGAACACTGAACTGGTGGGCCTTTCGGTGGACTCCATCTATTCCCACATTGCCTGGCTGCGGAAGATCCAGGAACTGGAGTGGAACGGTAAGAAACACATTAATGTGACCTTCCCCCTCATCGAGGATATCCGCATGGAAGTGGCCAACAAGTACGGCATGATTCAGCCGGGACAGTCCAACACTCAGGCGGTGCGGGCGGTGTTTGTCATCGACCCCAACGGCGTGGTGCGAACCATCCTGTACTATCCGCTGTCTACAGGCCGCAACTTTGATGAGATCAAGCGCATCATCCTGGCACTCCAGAAAGCGGACGCTGATGCCTGCGCCACTCCGGCCGACTGGCGGCCCGGCGATGATGTCATCGTCCCTACCGCCGGCAGCTGCGGCGTAGCCAAGGAGCGGATGGACAACCAGAGTGAGAATCAGTACTGCCTAGATTGGTTCATGTGCTTCCGTCGGGAAGCCAAGTAAGCGAAGAACGGCGCAATAACTACTACAAAAGACGTGCAGCTCAATCATCCGAACTCAATGGTTAAGCTGTACGTCATTTCTTTTCCTTATAAAGGTTCTGAGAATATGCAAACTCTTACAAATTTAAAAAAATAGTTGGGAGGATATGGAAAAGGAGCCATTGCCTCACAGACGATTTATCATTTATGCGGCGATGGCTCTCTTATTCGCTATAATTCTATAATTACCGGAATTCATTTTGTCTTATATTTTTGTACATGCCAAAATGAGAACATATGGCACGACTGGACTGATCAATGGACAGTGCAACCCACGCACCATGTACCCCCAATCCCAACGGATAAATTAGTATATAAGTAAGAATGGGGCGGATAATTGCAATACTAATCAGAGAATATGTGGCCACAAACCCCGTATGTCCCATTCCCCGAAGCATTCCTGCGTGGATCATAGCCCACACTTCTGGAATACTGATTACTGCCACAAATAACATAATCTGGCTGCCGATAAAAAGCTCGTCTCCCTTAAGGTGATAAAATCGCAGCAGAGGAACTCGCAACACAAAATAAAAAAGTGTTGCCGCTCCGCCGGTCCATAGCGCAGCCCGGCGTGAAACCATCACAATTCTGTTCAGTTGTTTCTCCTGTCCTCCACCAAATGCCTGCCCTACCTGAACTAAACTGGCCTTGCCAAGGCCTTGAGCGAAGCTGTAGTAAATATCGCATAAGCCGCTGCAGATATTATGCACTCCAAGAGAAGCGGTACCCAAGCCTGCTACCAGTCTGGCAAAGGAAAACATTCCAAATCGCTCTGCGGCCTGCTCAAAAAACACCCCTGTCGCCAAAGGAACAATCATCTTCTGATATTCTTTTTGTGGCAACCAGGGGCCACACCCTCTCAGGGATGCATCCTGCTTTTCATCTAAAAAGATAGAAAGTGTGAATACCAAAGTTACTCCTGTACCAATGGCAGTGCTTATACCGGCTCCCAAGACACCCAGAGCTGGAAATGGCCCAACTCCATGGATCAGAATTGCATTGAGAAGAACATTTAGACCATTTCCCACCACATTAGCAATCAAAACACTGCGGGTATCGCCTAACCCGATCAGGATACCATGCAGAACAATCGCGGGGCCTGAAAAGGCCAAACTTACCAATG
>DXFM01000006.1 GCA_019114465.1 Candidatus Lachnoclostridium avicola | reverse complement strand
CAGAATAACTTTGAATGGTCTCCTATCAGACCGACCGAAGACACTCAAGTTATTGTAGATTTTACGTTTACAATCACTTTTGAGAAAGATAATTTTGGTTATATCATTATGCAGCACCTTGTGAACGAGGATGGTCAAGAAGTTAAAACGGCTACAGTGCAATATGGAGATCTTGCATTTGAGACTAATATTCTGGAAGGTTCCAATTATCAGAGACCTGATACTGTAGAATACGAAAATCAGAATTACGTGTTCTATATGATCGAAGGCGAGGATAAGACCATCGGAACCAGTGCAGATGAGAACATCGTAGATATTTATTACGGTCTTGATGTTAAAGGCGAGGGCGAGGATCCTGATCAGCCGGATAATGTTCCTGATAAATATCAGACAACCATTACCTTTGTGGCAGTGAACGGAAATTTCAGCGGAGAGACGGAAGTTAATCGCGTAGTGACGTTATACGGTGCAGATGGCAAGTGGTCAGAAGATGGAACATATGCAGTATCTGGAGAGAATGATGTGCCTTATGCAGAGCCGAATGAGGGCTACAGAGGAGGCATCTGGGAGCCGAGTCCGTTTAACGCAGTTGTATCTAAGGACAGCAACCGTACCTTTACCATTACGTTCCAGCCGGATGATGCAGAGGCGAGAGTGGAGTTCTACTTTGACGGAGAGCTCGATGAGAGTGTGACGGAAACCTCAAAGGAGACCTATGGAAGCACCTTTGTAATTGCCCCGGAGCAGAGCCTGGATCACAACGATCATCACTATGTACTTGAAAGCGTAGAGAACAACGGAGTTGTAATCGGAACAGATCCTGAGCAGAATGTAGTCAGAGTGTACTATGCACTGGATGAGATCGGCGAGGGCGAGGATCCGAATACGCCGGATGATACGCCGGATAAGTATCAGATGTTCGTAACATTCGCAGCAGTGAACGGAACGTTCGATGAGAACGATACGACACAGGCAGAGCGGGTAGTAACCTTTAAGGATGAGGTAGGAACACCTTCTGAAATGGGAACCTATACCTTTACCGAGGACAGAGTACCTGCTTCCAGCCCGATAACCGGCTATGTAGAGCCCGGAACCTGGGACAGAGATCCGCTTACCACAGTACTGAGCATGGACAGCGACAACCTGACCTTTACCATCACCTACTACACGAGAGATCGTTATGAGGCGAAGGTGGAGTTCTACTTTGACGGAGTACGCGATGACAGCGTAACCCAGACATCCGAGGAAGAATACGGGCTGCCGTTCGTAATTGCCCCGGAGCAGACTTTGGATCACAATGATCATCATTATGTACTTGAAGGCATAGAGAACAACGGAGTTGTAATCGGAACCGATCCCGAGCAGAATGTAGTCAAAGTATATTATGTACTTGACGAAAAAGGCGGCACCGATCCCGAGAATCCGGACAACCCCGGACCCGACGATGTTCCCGACAAATACCAGATCGTATTCACCTACGTCAGCGCAGATGAGAACACTGGTACGGTGACCGGAACCACCCGCGAGGTTTATACCTTCAGGGATGCGGCCGGCAACTACGTGGAGAACACCGGTATCAGCCCCAACGCCATTGAAGGTCATGACCCGGTAGCCAGCCCTGCTGAGAACTATGCGTTCCATTACTGGACCGTACAGGGACAGGAGGAGAGAGACTACACCGTTGGAATGACATTCCTGGGTCAGAAGGTTTATACGACGGATACCACCTTTGTAGCTCACTTTGCGGAGGATAAGATCAACGACACCACAGACGGTGAAGATCCCAACGTACCTGAGGATCCCAACCAGCCCGACGGAATTCCGGATATCTATCAGATCGTGTTCACCTATGTGACGGAGGACGCGACCCACGGAACCGTGAGCGGAGTGGTGACTGAGGTCAGAACCTTCCCGCGTAACGGCGAGACTGGTGAGTATGACACGACGGCAGCGATCAGCCCCAACGTAGGAGTTACCATTACTGCAATCGGCAGATATCGTTTTGATAACTGGACAAATGGCGCAGGCACCGTATATGATACGGATGACCTGCTGAGAGCGGCGGGCTTTACGGAAGACCAGACCTTTACTGCTCATTTCTACCGTCTCAGCGGCGGCGGTAGCTCTGGCGGCGGTGGAGGCACCATCACACCTGGAGGTCCATACAACCCCGGTGCTGGTCCTGGTGTGACGATTACCGAACCGGAAGTTCCGTTGGCACCCCTGCCGACGGAGGGCGGCGGAAGCACTGTGATCTTTGATGACAATGTACCGCTGGCGCCTCTTCCGAAGACGGGACAGCAGTCGCTCAAGACCCCGATAACCATGTTGTTAGCGGGAATCTTCCTGGCATTTGCTTCTCTGACGAAGCGGAAGGAAGAAAATTGACAATAGCATAACCGCGTCAATGGAGAGTCCGGCCCCTCGGGGCCGGGCTTTTTCCATAATATTTACAGGTATATCCATGACTGAGCGCGGGGCTTTTACAATCAGGTACAGAATCTTGCAATTCCCTATGATTTATATTATGATAGAAAAAAAGGTATTTTGGCAGAAAGATTAATGCAATACGAAAAACAGTAAATTTCGATGGACAGGGAGGAATATATGAAGGGAAGAAGGAAAATCATTCTCGCCGTGGCGGTGCTTCTGATTGTGATTTCCGGAAGCATGCTGCTGTGGGATTATCTGAGACAGCATGAATCAGAAAAGATATATGAGGAGCTGGCTTCCCAGGTGGAAGAGACCACGGAGACAGCGGAAGAAGCGGAGACGGAGGAGGAGTATGTCTCCCCCATCAATTTTGAGGAGCTCTGGGCCATCAATGAGGATGTGGTAGGCTGGCTGACCATTCCGGGAACGGTAATTGATTACCCCATTCTGCATGATCCGGAGAGCAACGAGACCTATCTGTATGAGGATATTGAGGGCAACCGCACATCTTCCGGCTCTATTTATCTGGATTGTGACAATGCGGCGGATTTCTCTGACCTGCACAATGTGATCTATGGTCATCACATGAGAAACGGCACGATGTTCAAGGATATTATGAAATTCAGAGAGCAGGATTTTTTGGAAGAGCATCAGGAAGCGTATATTTACCTTCCGGACCGGGAGATCAGGCTCCGCCCCTTTGCGTGTCTGTACACTGGATCCGATGGAATCCGAAGAATGACAAAGTTTGACGACGAGGAGACATTCCAGGCCTATGTGGCGGAGATGACCAAAGGCTCCAGCGCTTATATAGAGCCGGAACAGGACGTGGAGCGGCTGTTTTCCTTTGTGACCTGCAGCTATGAGTTTGACGATGCCAGAACGATCCTGTATGCCTATGAAGTGACAGAATCTGCCGGACAGGAGACCGCTGAGAGCGCCGTTGTCTCAGAATAGACGGCTGGGTCCGGGGAGCAGGAGCGCTCTGAAGGGCGAAAAAAATCAGCCGGTGAAGGGAAAACAGCGGCAAGGTGGGGGAAACAGTGAATTTAATGCGTAGTATGAAGTGGCGGTTCATTCTGCTCATATTCTGCGGGCTGGCGGCGGGCGTGCTTTTCATTGCGCGCTGGAATTTTGTGCTGGCGGCAGGGATAATGGTGGGGATGAACACCATGGTGATGGTACAGCTGAAGAGATATCAGGGCCGTCTGGAGAACCTGGCGTTTATCGATCCGGTGACAGGAGGAAGAAATTTAAACCGGTTTCTCATGGATGCGGAGCAGACCATCCGGGAGAATCCGGACGGATATATGCTGGCGTCCATGGATGTGCAGGATTTTAAAATGATCAATAATGTGTACGGCCGGGAGGAAGGCGACCGTACTCTCGCCTATATTTACCGAAAGCTCCAGGAATTGCTGAGAAACGGCGAGCTGGTGGCAAGGGGAAATGCGGATGTGTTTTATCTTCTGTTAAAGCGGCAGAAGGAGGAGGATGTGGTCTGGCGGCTGCGGGGAATGCGGAATGAGATCAACAGCTTCAACGACAGCCGCCAGGATCCCTATTATCTGGAGCTGAGGTTCGGCGCCTATGTGCCGGAGCCGGGGGAGACGGATGTGTCCGGAATGGAGGAAAAGGCCAACATTGCCAGAAAGAGCCTAAACGGCCGATCCGCCGGCCAGTGTGTGTTCTACGACGGAAGCTACGGAAGAACCATGATGGAGGAAAAGGAGCTGGTGGACGGCCTGGAGAAGGCTTTAGAGAACAGGGAGTTTCAGGTATATCTTCAGCCGAAGGTCGATCTGGAACGGATGCAGGTGGAGGGGGCGGAGGCCCTGATCCGCTGGAACCATCCGCAGAAAGGCATGCTCTCCCCCGCCATCTTTGTGCCCGTATTTGAGAAATACCGCCGGATCAGCCGGATGGACTCTTTCGTGTTCACGGAGGTGTGCCGGATTCTGCGCCGGTGGAAGCAGGAGGGGAGAGAGCTCTGCCGGATTTCCGTGAATATTTCCAGGCAGAACTTCGACGACCCTAATTTTATCCGGAGCTGCGCCAGTGTATGCGGCTATGAGAATGTGGACTGCCGGTGGATTGAGCTGGAGCTGACGGAGAGCATTTTCCTGGAAAATCCGGAGAGGGCCCGGGAGATCATCGATCAGATCCACGAGGCTGGCTTTACCTGCTCTCTGGATGATTTTGGAACCGGTTACTCATCCCTGGGCCTGCTAAATGACCTGAATGTGGACGTGATCAAGCTGGACCGCAGCTTTTTTGTGGGCAAAAATAATAACCAGCGGGGCAGAAATATTGTGGAGACCATTCTCCGCCTGGCGGAGCAGCTCCATATCAGCACGGTGGCTGAGGGAATTGACAGCACCTCCCAGGCGGAATACCTGCGTCAGTCGGTGTGCGATACCATCCAGGGATATGTGTTTTTTGAGCCCATGCCGGTGGAGGAATTTGAGCGGAAGGCTTACGATGGATCGACTCTGGGAACGGTGGAGGTCTCCGAAGACCAGCGCAATGCGGAGAATGAGGTGGAGCAGCTGCAGAGCAGCGAGGATCCGCCGAAGGAGATTATGACCTTTCTGTATTTTCCGGAGGAGGACCGGGTGATTTTCTCCGCCCTGTTTTCTCCGGCGCAGAAGAGACAGTATGCCATCAGCAATGCCATGGACTGGTTTAAATCTTCCAATTTTGTCCACAAAGATGACCGGAAAACCTTTCTCCATATGTTAAACGCGGAAAAACAGGGAGCTGCCTGGGTGGAGAACACACTGCGGTTTCTGGTGGGCGAGGAACGGTATGAGTGGCTGGAGCTTTACGTCAACCGGGACAGCGGCGTCTCCGGCGGGGAGAGCGTGGTCACCGGTGTTCTGAGCAACATGGGAGAGTGGCGCGCGGAGCTGGATAAGTGGAAGGAAAAGGCGGACCGGGATGAGCTGACCGGACTTTATAACCGTTCGTTCTTCGAGCGGTGGGTCAGCAGGCAGCTGGAGACGCCTGTCCATGGCGCCGATGGGCTGGACCGGGGAGCCCTGATCTTCATCGATGTGGACAACTTCAAGGAAATCAACGATAAATACGGTCACCTGGTGGGAGATGAGATTCTGTGTTTCATCGCCCAGAAGATTCTGGGAGTGTTCCGGAGGACGGATGTGGTGGCCCGGTACGGGGGCGACGAGTATGTGATATTTGTCAGTTCCGTCAGCCGGGAGATTTTAAACACCCGTCTGGATCAGCTGTGCGCCATGTTCCGGGAGCCGTACCGCAGCGGCAATATCACGATTTATATGACTTCCAGCATCGGAGCGTCCTACTATCCGGACGACGGCCGGGATTTCCGGACGCTGCTGGGCAAGGCGGATCAGGCCCTGTACGAGGCGAAACGAAAGGGAAAGAACCAGTATATGGTGTATGGATCCGGAAGTAAAGAGAAATAGAAACAGCCCTCTGCAGATGGGATTGTTCGCAGGGGGCTGTTTTTTTGCGCGGCACGCCCGGTAAGCGTCCGCCATGCTTTCCTTATCCGATCTTGATTGAGAGATTTTTACTTCCGCAGCTTTCCTTTCATCTGCTCGCTTTCCTGGCAGTAGGTGAGAGCGGTATCGCTGGTGATAAGGCCCTGTTTCCACAGCGCCGCAAGGCTGTTGTCCATACTGATCATGCCGGAGGAAGATCCGGAGGAGATCACATTGTCGATCTGATGAATCTTGGATTCCCGGATCAGATTGCGGATGGCCTTATTGGCAAACATCAGCTCGAAAGCGGGAATCTGGCTGCCGTCAGTGGTGGGGACCAGCTGCTGGGAAACCACCGCCTGAAGGACCATGGACAGCTGTACCCGGATTTGCTGCTGGGCGTTTGCCGGGAAAATATCGATGATCCGGTCGACGGTATTGGCCGCTCCCGTGGTGTGAAGGGTGGAAATGACCAGATGGCCGGTCTCCGCCGCCGTCATGGCGATGCGGATGGTCTCATAGTCTCTCATCTCCCCTAAAAGAATCACATCCGGCGCCTGGCGCAGAGCCGCCCGAAGGCCGTTTACATAGCTGTCTGTGTCCAGGCCGATCTCTCGCTGGGTCACCACCGATTTGTCGTGACGGTGAAGAAACTCAATGGGGTCTTCCAGAGTGATCACATGATCGTTTCTGGTGTGGTTGATCCGGTCGATGATGCAGGCCAGAGTGGTAGATTTACCGCTTCCCGCCGGCCCGGTCACCAGCACCAGCCCCTTTGTGAACTGGGAGAGATTTATAATGCTCTCCGGGATGTGAAGGGACTCGGGGGACGGCAGATCAAACTGAACTACACGGATCACAGCCGCCAGAGAACCTCTCTGTTTTAAAATACTGGCCCGGAAGCGGGAGAGTTTGTCCACAGCGAAAGAAAAATCGTCGTCTCCGGTTTCCAACACCCGCTCCATGCTCCGTCCGTCGGTGAAATGATGGTAGATGGTGTTTACATAGCTGTGGGTATCGGCGGGAGTGAGCTTCCGCCCGTCCACAGAATGGATCTGTCCGTGAATTTTAAAGGCCGCGGGCATGCCGGGGATCAGGAAGATGTCAGAAGCATCCTGACGGACGGCGGATGTCAGAAGATCCCGCAGCTGTTCGCAGCAGTTTTCATTTTGCCTTTGTTCCTCACTCATTTCAATTCCTCCGTTTCTCCCTGCCATACCTGCAGGCTGTCGTCAATCTCCAGCACCTCATTGTTTACCACCTGATAAGAGAGAATTTCAAAGGTGGCTCCGTCCAGGGCGACCCTGAGAGTCTGGCTGTCGGAGATGGGAAACTCTCTCTCCAGCACGTCCTCCCCGGTGGGGCCTTCTGCCTTCACCTGGTGGATCCAGAGCTGGGCGCTGGAGTCCGCGGCGTAATACCGGGTGACCGCGTCGGCGCTCCGCTGGACGGAGGACAGGCTCTGTCTGGCGGAATTGACGCTCAGCAGGGCGAACACGGACAGACACAGCACGATAAAAATAAATATGATGGAAGTGATTCCAATAAAATTTCTGCTTGTATTCTGCTTCATAATCTGCTCCTAACTGAAATCCCGGTCGGCGGTCAGGCGGAAGAGTTCTTCCTCTCCCCCGGAGCCGGTGACGACCACTTCAATGTGAACCAGACCGTCATTCCAGGTTTCCGTGACTGCGGCGGAGGCGTGGACATGGGAGGGGAGTACATCTCCCGTCTGGGGAATGGGATTCCAGTTTTTGTCAAAGTAAATCTCCCTGGTTTGTTCTCCGTCGGGCATTTCCCCGTTTTCCGGGAGAACGCTTTCCGCCAGATTCTGAGCGGCGATGACTGCGGCGGAGAGATCCTCTGAGCGGGCGCTTATCTGGCCGGCCTTCACAAACACCAGCACGAAAACGCAGGCGGAGAAGATAAAGCAGCCGCAGATGAATGCCAGCTCTACGAGAAGGTTGTAAGAACGGAAAAATAACCGTCCCGCAGTCCGATTGTTCGAGTTTTTCATGGCTGTCCTCCTTCTCCGGTGCTCATGAGACGGATGACCGACGATCTGCCGCCCAGCGTAAGCTGAAGAAGCCTCAGATCCGGCCGCCCGGCATCCGGGGTCTGGATCTCAAATTCCGCCTGGGAACATTCCATCACCGGGATGCCGTCCCCTAAAGTCAGCCCGCTGTCGGAAGAGGTGAAAAGCTCCATCAGCCATCCGTCTCTGGTGTAGATAAAAGTTTCATAGGTGACATCTTCATAGGAATTTTCCTGGTCTGTGATGCACAGCACAGAAGTTCCTTCCATCTCCCTCACGGAGATCTGGCCGGCCCGGTCCGCCTGCCGGATCTTGTTTTTTATGTAGGACACGGAGGTGTCTTCGTAGAAAATGCGGTCATTCTTTTCCTGAATGCCGGCGTAGACCCGGCTTCCGATGGTGACGGTAAACAGGGCGCAGGTCACAAACACGAGAAAGAGGACCAGGGAGAACAGGGAGGTGATGTCCCCAAACAGAGACTGGCTTCCGGAGCCGGATGATGGTTCTGTTCTGCTCATAGGCTGCTCTCCTCCTTTTCCAGGGGAATCACGGTGATGTCAGGCATGAGATTGGACGCGAATCCGTCATAGAATACGGCGTATCGGTCGGTATCCACCACGATTCCATAATGTTCCTCCAGATATTCCACGCTGGGAGGATAGCGGCCCTCAATGGCATAGCACTGGACGCTGGCCCGCCGGATGGCGTCCTCCAGGATCCTCAGTTCCTCATCCTCTGTCCGATCAAAGAGGCCGCGGGTCAGAAAGAAGAAGGCGGCCAGCACAGCCAGAGTGATCAGGGAAGAGAGGAGCATGCCGGGCAGAGAATGTTTCTTTTTTACAGGTTCCATATGCAGCATAAATTACACTCCGATCGTTGTTAAAATTCCCGCAAGGGGAACCATGACTGCCAGAAGCACCAGAAGTACAGCCAGGGCCAGGGCCGCGACCACGGCGGGTTCTATTTTAGAGAGCATTCCCTCGATGAAATCCTGGGATTTCTGAGCGTAATCAGAAGCCAGAGAGTCCAGAGTTTCCTCCAGTTTTCCGGCGTGGCTGCCGGTGCGCAGCATCTGCAGATCAAATCCGTCAAAAATACCGGCTGTTTTCACAGCCTCGTAAAAGCTGGCCCCGTCGGATACATCCTGGCGGACGGCCTGAAGCTTTGCCTTTAACCCAGCGTCGGAAATCAGGCCGGCGGCCATATCCACGCATTCTTCTGTGGGCAGGCTGCTCTTCAGCCCCATGGACACTGCGGAGCAGATCCGGCGGAGCGAAGCCGCTTTTAAGGCCTGGGAATGGGCGTTCAGCCACTGGTAAGCGGAACGGATCCAGGCAGGCTGGGAGCCGAACCGGCTGAGCAGAACAGCAAACGCCACAGCCACTACAAGGATGGCGGTCAGGATCAGAAAAACTGTGGAAAGGACAGCGCCGATTCTCATGGCAGCCTGGGTGACGGCGGGAACGGCGGTGCCCAGAGATTCATAGACGGAGGTAAACACCGGCATCACCTGGGAAAACAGTATATACAGGATGAGCAGCAGCACGGTTACCATGACTGCCGGATAGGTGACAGCCCGGCGCAGACTTTCCGTGAGATAATACTCCTGTTCGTAATGATCTGCCAGGCCTTCCATGCAGGACGCCTGGTTTCCTGTGCTTTCTCCCAGACGGACGGTGGAAATGGCGTATTCAGGAAAGCATCCCGCCTGTTCCATGGCGCTGCTGAGAGAGTCCCCGGAACTGAGCGCTTCTGCCATGGAGAGAAGTCGTTTTTTCTCCTCTTCATTTTCCGCGTCCTCCGCCATGGCTTCCATGCCCCCTGAGAGGGAAACTCCGGCGTCCTGCAGAATGAAGAGCTGCCGGCAGAAGCGGGAAAGGGCCAGGCCCTGAAGGGTAGTAGTTTTTTTTGACATGACTGATTCCTCATCTTTCATATATTAATAGGTAAATCTGGTCCGGTAATTGCTGCCGTCGCCGATGTATTTCATAATGGCCTCGCTCTGATGCCCGTTGGAGGCAAAGGTGGGATCCATCAGCTTCCAGGTATTTCCGTCAAAGTAGATAATGTTGTCGATCCAGCCGTTTTCTTTCGTGTAGACGGAGATCCAGGCGTGGTAGGCGGAACCGGCGTAGCCCACCACCAGTTTTGTGGGGACGTCTTCCATGCGGAGCATGGAGGTCATCACCGCGGCGTAGTCAAAGCAGATTCCCTTTTTCTTTGCCAGCACCGTATCCACGTCCGGCAGATAGCCGCTGGTGACAGTGGCGGCCAGATCGTTGTCATAGGAAATATTGTTGATGACCCAGTTGTAGATATCCGCCACCTTGGAGAGCTCGTCCGACGAGTTTTTCGTCAGCTCATCCGCCAGGGAAGCCGCCGCCGATGAGGCGGTGTAGCTGCAGAACTGGTTGGGATAGAGGAAGGGGGACAGCTCATTGGCCAGCTGGACGGAGATCGTCTGGCTGAAAGCCTGGGAGTACTGATTTCCGCTGATATTTTCAAATACTTTGATGGTATAGCTGCCGTTTCCCTCGGAGAGAGGAAATACCTCATAATTTCCGGAAGAGTTCAGGTTGTAAGTATAAGTTTCCACACCGTCTTTGGAAATCTGCACCTTGATCTTCGGATTTCGGCCGGTGTAGCGGACCATCACATAACCCTCGGAACTGTTGGATGCGTCTATGGTCACCAGGCTGTTGCCGTAGGTAGTCTGACCGGACGCCGTGGGAGTTCGAACGGTAGCGGCAGAGGGGGAAATGCCAGGGCAAAAGCCGATCCATGCCAGCAGCAGAAAGGCCAGGAAAGCCGCCCGAAGACCGGTTTTCCGATTAGCTCTTGTAAGCATAAGTCACTCCTTTGTTTGATTCTGTAATAATTTGTCGGTACGATTTGATTATAGGATTAATGGACATTTCCTGCAAGTGTTTTCGCTCCGGATTCCAGGAATGGGAAGAATTCCCAAAAAAGCGGTTCAGGAATGGAGAAAATGTGGTATACTGGAGCTAATATGTGAGGAACCGGTGCCGGAACGGGGGAAGACAGCGGTCCGGCCGGGCGGGAGGCAGGACAGTCCGGCGGTTCGTGAAGAAAAGGAGAGTGTGGCATGGCAGGAAAGGTGACCATGGCGGATATCGCGCAGATGGCCGGGGTGACAAAGAGCACCGTCTCCCGGTATTTCAACGGGGGCTACGTGAAGGAGGAGACCAGGGAGAAAATCCGGAAGGCGGCGGAGGCCAACGGATACAGCCCCAACGCCTTTGCCCGGCTGAAGGCCAGGGAGAGCGGCGTGGTGGGCGTGGTGGTGCCTTCTCTCAACTCCACGATCAGCGGTCGGGTGATCACCAGCATTGACCGGTATCTGCGGGAGGAGGGGTATGAAACTCTGATCAAAAATTCCGACCATCAGATCCAGCTGGAGCTGGCCAATATCCGCCGGCTCATGAGTCTGAACGTGGACGGGATTCTGATCAGCTCCATTTCCATCGTGGAGGAACACCGGGAACTGCTCGGGAACAGTCCTGTGCCGGTGGTGGTTCTGGCCCAGGAATATTCGGAGGGCATCTCCGTGGTGGATGATGACTATGAGGCCGGTTTTGCCATGGGAAAATACGTGGGGGAGACCCATCCCCGGCGGGCCGCCTACCTGGGAGTGACGGAGGAAGACCGGGCTGTGGGCGTGGTGAGAAAGAGGGGCGTGCTGGACGGATTAAAAAGCTGCGGGGTGGACTCCATCCGGGTGCTCACGGGAGACTACAGCTATGAGAGCGGTCAGAATATGACGGGACAGCTTCTGGCGGAAGGGGGAGCGGACGCCATTATCTGCGCCACGGACCGGCTGGCTTTCGGCGCCTACCGCATTCTCCATGAATGCGGTCTGTCCATTCCGGAGGATGTGTCAGTGGCAGGATTCGGCGGTTACGACGAGAGCACTCTGCTGACGCCTCAGCTGACTACCGTGAAATTTGACTCTTACGCGGTGGGGTATCTGGGAGCGGAGACACTGTTAAAATGTATCCGCAGGGAACCGGTGCCCAAGAAGCAGGTGGTGAGTTTCCAGCTCATAGAGGGAGGAAGCGTGCGGCGGCCGTAAATAGATGAAAAAGAATCAGGCCTTTTTGTGAAAAATTCACAAAAATCAGGCCTGATTTTTGTAAGCTAAAATAGGGAACCGGTGCCATAAAAATATTGACTTTTATGCTGAAAAAGACTAATATGAGCATATGGAACCGATACCATAAAAAGACCGGAAAATAAGAAAGTCAGAGGAGGAGCGAATATGGATTACGCAAAAATTGCGGAAGAAGTCATCAAATATGTGGGCGGAAAAAACAATATCCGTTCGGTGACTCACTGTGCCACCCGTCTGCGCCTGCAGCTGAAGGACAACAGCCTGCGGAACGAGGAGGCCTTGAGCGATGTGGAAGGAGTCAAAGGAGTCTTTTTAAGTCAGACTCAGTTTCAGATCATTTTTGGTTCCGGTACGGTGAATATGGTCTGTGACGAGGTGCAGAAGCAGCTGGGCAGCCTGGATGAGAGCCAGCCGGAGGCGGAGACAGAGGAGAAAAAGGGAAATGTGCTGCAGCGGTTTGTGAAAATGCTCAGCGATATTTTTGTGCCCATCATTCCCGCCATTGTGGCCGGAGGTCTTCTCATGGGCCTTTACAACGTGCTGACATCCAACCTGATCCATGGCCAGTCCATCATCAGCCTTTATCCCCAGTGGGAGGGACTGGCTACGGCCATCAATCTGTTTTCCAGCGCCCCCTTTACTTTTCTGCCGGTGCTCATCGGATTCAGCGCGGCGAAGCAGTTTGACGGCAATCCCTTCCTGGGAGCGGCCATGGGCATGATCATGGTTCATCCCGACCTGATGAGCGCGTATCAGATCGGCGTGGGAGAACCTCCCGTGTGGAATATTTTTGGACTTCACATTGCGGCCATCGGTTATCAGGGAACGGTTCTTCCCGTGCTGGCTGTGTCCTGGATTCTGGCCAATATTGAAAAACGTCTGCACCGGGTGACGCCTTCCTGGCTGGACAACCTGACCACGCCGCTGATCTCCATCCTGGTTACCTCTTTCCTCACCTTCACCATTGTGGGACCGGTGATGAGAGAGGCGGGAAATCTGCTGGCGGCAGGCATCACCTGGATGTACAACACTCTGGGAGCTGTGGGCGGAGCCATCTTCGGCCTGGTGTACGCTCCCATTACCCTGACGGGCATGCACCACAGCTTTATCGCCATTGAGACCCAGCTGATCGCGGACAGCGCCAACACGGGAGGAAGCTTTATCTTCTCCACAGCCAGCATGAACAATGTGGCTCAGGGCGCGGCAGTGCTGGCAGTTCTGGCGCTCACAAAGAATGAGAAGATGAAATCCATCTGCTCCGCCTCCGGTATTTCCGCTCTTCTGGGAATCACGGAGCCGGCTATGTTCGGTGTAACTCTGAAATTAAAATACCCCTTCTACGCGGCCATCATCGGATCGGCAGTGGGAAGCGCATACCTGGCAGCCACCAAGACTCTGGCCCAGGCCCTGGGCGCCGCTGGACTTCCCGGATTTATTTCCATGAAGCCGGACCATTACCTGGATTTCGCCATCGGCCTGGTGCTGTCCATGGCGGTTTCCTTCCTGCTCACCGTGTTCTTCTGGAAGAAGTATCATCTGGAGGAGGCGGAAGCCGGAACCGAAAAGAAAGAGAAGAAGGAAACTCCCGCTGTGACCGGAACCTCCGAGGAGCTGTTCTTTGCTCCGGCGGCCGGAAAGGTGATGCCGGTGACAAAATCCGCCGATGAGGCGTTTGCGGCAAAGGCCATGGGGGACGGCATCGCGGTGGATCCTGCGGATGGAACCATCTGCGCGCCCTGTGACGGCACAGTGAGCATGATCTTCCCCACCGGCCATGCAGTGGGCCTGACCACTGACCAGGGAACAGAGGTTCTGATTCATGTGGGAATTGACACGGTGAAGATGGACGGAGACGGTTTTGAGGCCCTGGTGAAGCAGGGAGACCGGGTGGCGGCGGGAGATGTGCTGATCCAGGCGGATCTGGATAAGATCCGGGCGGCCGGCTACAATCCCCAGACCATGATGATCTTCCCGGAACTGGAGAACGCTTCTGTGAAGGTGTTCGAGGCAGAGAACGCGAAAGTTGGGGACAAGGCAGCGGCAGTGGTCCGCTGACATGGACAGAAATCCTGAAATCTGGATGAAAACTTTGTCAGGGCGGGAGCGGTTTCCCGCCCGGAGAGGATGTTTATGAAAATAGAGAAATATCACAAGGTGACGCGGGAGGATTATGAGGAGTGGTATAAGGAAAATGAAGGCCTGAGGGAAGCGGTCGGCCGGGAGGAGCACCGCCTCGCCTACCACCTGATGCCGGAGACCGGCTGGCTCAATGATCCCAACGGGCTGATGGAGCTTGACGGCGTCTACCACATTTATTATCAGTACGATCCCTTTGACGCGGAGGGCCTGCTGAAGCTGTGGAACCACTGCACCACCAGGGATTTTATCCATTACGAGAACTGGGGACCGGTGCTGTTCCCCGATCAGGATTTTGACGCCCATGGGGTATATTCCGGTTCCGCGTTCGTGGAGAACGGCACCGCCCACTTTTTTTACACGGGAAATGTAAAATATTTTGACCGGCCGGACTATGACTACATCACCGCTGGCCGGGGAAGCAACACGGTGAGGGTGGACAGCAGGGACGGAGAACATTTTTCGGAAAAACAGCTGCTCATGACCACGGCGGACTACCCGGCGGACATCAGCTGCCATGTGCGTGATCCGAAGATTTTAAAGCATGACGGATGTTACTATATGGCCCTGGGGGCCAGGGATCTGGAGAGCCATGGACTGGTGCTTCTCTACCGCTCGGAGGATCTGAGAAACTGGGAGTATTTTTCCAGAATCCGCACGAAGACTCCTCTGGGCTATATGTGGGAGTGCCCGGATCTGTTTTTCCTGGACGGACAGCTCTGCCTGATCTGCTGTCCCCAGGGGGTTCCGAAAGCGGGACTGAATTATGAAAATGTCCACCAGTGCGTCTTCATGAAGGTGGACGGAGATTTCCGGACAGGAGAGTTTTCCGTGAGGGAAGAGGAGGTTTATCACTCCGTGGACCGGGGCTTTGATTTTTACGCACCCCAGTCCTTTGAGGACGAGAGGGGACGGCGGATCCTGATCGGCTGGATGGGGATTCCCGAGGCGGATTACACCAATCCCACGGAAAAAGACGGATGGCAGCACGCCCTGACCCTTCCCAGACAGCTCCGCATAAAGGACGGCAGACTGATTCAGACGCCTCTGGAGGAGCTGAAAGGCCTGAGAAGGCAGCAGTGGTCCTTTGAACGGGCGGAATCTTTCAACAGCGCCGGAGAGATGCTGAGGAGAGAGCTGGGACCGGTGTTTGAGGCAGAGCTCCAGTTTTCTGACTGCCGTTCCATGAACCTTCAGCTGCGCCGGGGGACCTCTCTGACCTGGGAGGACGGGGTTTTAACCCTTTCCATGGAAGAGGGCGGCTTTGGCCGCACCAGGCGGCACGGGGTTCTGGGGAAGCTGGAAAAGCTGCAGATCTTTTCCGACGTCTCCTCCCTGGAGATCTTCGTCAACGGCGGGGAGCAGGTGTTCTCCTCCAGAGTGTATGCAGACTGCGGACATGACGGGGAGAAAACCGGGGGATATCTGCGCCTGGAGGGAGACTGTGAGGCCTCCGGCACTGTGTACCGTCTCGGCGGATTTTCCGTTGAGAAAAGGAAAGAAAATGATAAATAGTCTGAATATTTCTGTTGTGACCGGGGAAAAAACCTGCTATAATGGGTGACATATGATGATTCTCCGCAAAATACGGGGAAAAAGGAGGTATTCAACATGGATTATGTGACAAAAGGCTATGAACCTGCCGACGCCCTTCAGTATTTTGAAGAGCTTTCCGCCATTCCCAGAGGTTCCGGAAATGAGGGGGCCGTGGCGGATTATATCTGTGAGTTTGCGAAAGCCCACGGTCTGGAATATTACAGAGATAAAGTTCACAATGTAATTGTGAAGAAACCGGGTTCCAGGGGCTGTGAGAATGTTCCCCCCTTAATGCTTCAGGGCCATACGGATATGGTCTGCGTCAAGCTGCCGGAGGTGGAGCATGATTTCACCAAGGATCCCATCCAGCTGGAGATCAAAGACGGCTGGCTGACAGCGAAGGGAACCACCCTGGGAGCAGACGACGGCATGGCCTGTGCCTATATGCTGGCTTTCCTGGCGAAGGAGGATTACGTTCATCCGCCTCTGGAGTGCGTGTTTACCAGCATGGAGGAGATCGGCCTGCTGGGAGCCATGGAGATCGACGCGGATAAGATTTCCGCCCGCCGCCTGATCAATATGGACGGCGGTACGGCGTCGGAGAACGTGTCTGTCGTGTTCTGCGCCGGAGGCCAGGTGTATAATTTCCGCCGCACCCCCGCCTGGGAGAAGGCTGAGGGAGAGGCTCTCGCCTTCTCCATCCGCGGCCTGCTGGGCGGCCATTCCGCAGGCGTGATGCACCTGGGAAGAGGAAACGGCCTGAAGCTGATGGCCAGAATCTTGGCGGCAGTGAGCCGGGAGATGCCTGTGGCCCTGGCCTCCTTCATCGGCGGCGCGAAGATGAATGCCATCGTCAGCGAGGCGGACGCGGTGATCGTGGTTCCCGCCGGAAAAGCTGATGAGGCCGGACAGATAGGAGAGAAGATCGCCGCTGAGATCAAGGGCGAGCTTTCCGTCAGCGATCCGGGATTTGCCTTCTCTTGGGAGAAGACGGAGACGGATCGGGTGATGACGGCGGAGGACTCCAAAGCCCTGATCACCTTCCTGCAGCTCCTTCCTGACGGCATCCGCTCCATGAGCCAGGAGATTAAAGATCTGGTGGTCTGCTCCAGCAACGTGGGAATTCTCACCATGGACGGTGACACCATCGACATCTGCGACTGCATCCGCAGCTCTGAGGACGGCTTAAAGGCCGCTGTATCCGCGGAGATGGAGGCGTTGGCGGCTCTGACCGGCTTTGAGGCGGTGAAGGGCACCGGATTCGGCGGCTGGAAGTACGACGCCAATTCCAAGCTGCGTGCGCTGTGTGCGGACGTTTATGAGAAGATGTACGGGGAGAAGATGGAATTCCAGGCGACCCACGGCGGCCTGGAGTGTGGAGAGTTTAAGAGCAAGATCCCGGATCTGGATATCATGGTCATCGCTCCCTGGGCGAGAGAGGCCCACACGCCGGAGGAGAGCCTGAATCTGGAATCTTTCCGCCGGGTGTACAATTACCTGTTGGCAGTGTTTGAGGAACTTTGCAGATAAGTTCACAGACTGAGAAAAATGAAAAGAGGGTATCCCTCAAGTCGCATTGACTTTTGGGATATCCTCTTTTTGCTGAGTGGTCTGAATCAGTACACTCTGGCTCCGTCCGGGCCCACCCGCTTGCCGTCGGGGGTGATGCAGTTCACATACAGAGCCCCTCTGGTGCCGTCGCTGACGGGATTTAAGTAGTACTCTTTTCCGTAGACGCTGATCCAGCCGGTCTTCATGGCCCCTCTGGTGCCGTCACTGACGGTGTTCAAATAGTACCAGCGGCCGCCGTCCTGGATCCAGCCGGTCTTCATGGCCCCCCTGGTGCCGTCGCTGACGGGATTTAAATAGTACCAGTTGGAGCCATCGTAAAACCATCCGGTAACCATCCGGCCGGAGGCGTCAAAGTAGAACCAGTTGCTGTCCACATACTGCCAGGAGTTTACGGCGTAGGAACCGCCGGGAAGCTGAAGAAACCATTCCGTTCCGGAGGGAACCCAGGTGTAGTTGGAAGATCCCGGATAGGTGATGCCGGAGTAGTGGTCATAGTCGTAGTCATAGCTTAAGGGGTCATCAAAATAGCAGGAGTCGGAATCGATCCACTCTCCCTTGTCGGAGGAGCTGGATCCCATGGCCCGCACCCGGAAATAATAGTCGCCGGAGCGGGTGATCAGGGAGCTGAAATCGTAGGAGGTGTCCGACGTGCTTTTTATGGAGCTGAAGGATTTGTCATTGCGGTATAAGCGAACCTCGTAGTGGTGGGCGCCGGGAATGGCGTCCCAGGTCCCGCAGCCGTCGTCGTCCAGCTCCGCGTCTCCGCCGTTGTCCAGATCCACCTCCAAGCCCTCGATCTTTAAGGTGAGGATCAGGGTTTCCTTGTCGTCCTTTGTGCTTCGTCCGGTGCAGCGGGCCTCCAGACCGGACAGCGCCACGTCGTCTGAGGAGACGGAGTCAAAATAATACCCGTTTTTCGCGTAAAGCTCCACCTTAAAAATGGGGACGGAGGCGGTGTTGGAATTGCTCAGATACCAGTCACCCACTCCATATTCGCTGTCCGGGGTGGACAGCTTCAGGGTGATATCTTCATTCCAGCCGTCGTTTCGGTCGCCGTCCACGTACAAATTGACCTTCTCAATGGGTTTTCGCGTCTCAGCTGCCTGGACAGAGGGCGCTGAGAGAAGCGCCAGCAGGAGGGAAGCGGTCATGAGCTTCCTCCAGAAATGGTACTTTTTCATATACATCCTCCTTCGCGCAGTGCGCAATATTTTTCTGTCTTTATAGTAGCATTTTCACAATTTCCAGTCAATTACAAATAGATGTCTATATTCTTACGATCCCGGAAAAGATTGGCAGGAATGAACCGGCGGCCAGGTTCATAAGGTATTATGACAGAACAAGGAGAAGATGGTATGGAAATTTATGTGGTCCGCTCCGGGGATACGGCGTGGGCGATTGCCAGAAAATTCCGGATTCCCTTAGAGCAGCTCATGTGGGATAACCAGCTGGAAGAAGACGTCCCCCTGGTGGTGGGGCAGGCTCTGCTCATCCGCTCCGGAGACGGGGATGGAAAAAGGGAGCCGGTGATCTCCATAGGATACGCCTATCCCTTCATCCGGACGGAGATTCTGGAGGAGACCATGGCCTATCTGACGGATGTGTACGTATTCTCCTACCGGTTTGACCGGCAGGCCAGACTCATCGGGCCGGATACTCCGGACGACCGGATGCTGGAGGAGGTGCAGGCCCTGGGCGGCAGCCCCGTGCTGGTGCTGGCATCCCTGGATGAAAACGGAAGTTTTGACCGGGATCTGCTGTCCTGGTTTCTCAACGATGAGACGGCCCAGAATGAGATCATCCGCCAGGTGGAGGATGTGGTGCTGGAAAAAGGCTTTCAGGGGGTGGATGTGGATTTTGAGTACGCGAAGGAGGACGACGCCCAGGCCTTTGTGGATTTTGTGTGGAAGATGCGGGAAGTGATGGGCGGGCTGGGATATCCCGTTTCCGTCACCCTGGCCCCGAAGACCAGGGACGACCAGCCGGGGGCACTCTACGAGGGGACGGATTACCGGCTTTTGGGGGAGGCGGCGGACCAGGCCCTTCTCATGACCTATGAGTGGGGTTACAGCCGGGGACAGCCCATGGCGGTGGCGCCGGTCAATCTGGTGAGACGGGTGGTGGATTACGCCGTGAGCCGGATTCCCAGGGAAAAACTGCTGCTGGGGATTCCCAATTACGGCTATGACTGGCCCCTCCCCTTCCGCCAGGGAGAGACAACGGCCCGAAGCATCGGAAATGTGGAGGCGGTGCGTCTGGCGGCGGAAAAAGGGGCGGAAATCTTTTACGACGAAACCTCCCAGGCCCCCTATTTCCACTATCAGGCGGACGGCGTCAGCCATGTGGTGTGGTTTGAGGACGCCAGAAGCATCCAGGCTAAGCTCCAGGTGGTGGAGGACTACGGCCTGGCGGGAGCGGGATACTGGCAGATTATGAGGATGTTCCGGGTGAACTGGCTTCTGCTGGCAGACAAATTTGCCATTTACAAGCGGAATATGATTTGAAAAAGCGCTCCGCCGGACGGGATGACCCGGGTCCGGCGGGGCGCTTTTTGGATAAAGATCCGGCGGGGAAGGGCAGGCCGGACCAGTCCGGCCAGACTGGCTGAGCCAGACCGGTCAGACCAGAGTGACGCGGTATTTTTTCATCCAGTCATTGAGCTGAAGCATGTAGGCCATCATCTGGGGAGCGGCCATGAGCTGTCCGTACCAGGGACGGCCGTAATCGGCCGGGCTGGTGAGGAAGGCTTCCGTCTTTTTCCGGTCCAGGAAGGGGAGAATGGGAGCGGAGCTGTCGTCCAGAATCCGCCGCATTCCGGCGGCCAGCATGGCTTCATAGCCGGTGTCGTAGGTCTTTGGGTAGGGAGACTTTCTGCGGAATAGAATTTCTTCCGGCAGCAGTCCCCGTCCGGCTTCCCGAAGGAGGCCTTTCACCACGCCGTTTTTCGATTTCATCTCCCAGGGCACGTTCCACAGGTATTCCACAATGCGGTAGTCGGCAAAGGGGACGCGGGCGCCGATTTTTCCCGCGGCGGCGTCCCGGTCCATGCGGTTTAACAGAGTCTGCATCACCCAGCGGAGATTCAGATAGAAAAGAATCCGCCGCTTTTTCTCATCCCCGGTTTCCCCCTCCAGAAGGGGAACTTCCGACACGGCCTGGCGGTAAGTCCGTTCCACGTATCCGTCCATGTCCAGGGAGGCGGCGAAGCTGTCCTTTAACAGCACCTTTCTGGCGTCCATGTCGGCGCTCCAGGGAAAGGTGTCCAGGGAGAAGAGCTCCGGACGGTGGAACCATGGGTAGCCGCCGAAAATCTCGTCGGCGCACTCTCCGGTGAGGGCGATCCGGCGCTCATCTCCCACCTGGGTGCAGAACCAGAGCATGGAGGAGTCCACATCCGCCATATTGGGCAGGTCGTGGGCGTCCACGGAGGCAAAGAGGGCGTCGTACTGGTCTTTGGAGGTGCAGGTGAGGACCGTGTGGTCGGAATCCAGGAACTCCACCATTTTCTTCACATAGGGGGCGTCCAGGGACGGCTGATAGGAGGAGGCTTTAAAGTATTTTTCGCTGTCCTGAAATTCAAAGGAGTAGGTGGTGAGGCGGCGGTTTTTCTTCTTCAGCTCCTCCGCGCAGATGGCGGACACCAGGCTGGAATCCACCCCGCCGGAGAGGAAGGTGCAAACAGGAACTTCCGCCGAAAGCTGCCGCCGGACCGCGTCCCGGATGAGAAAGCCGGTCTTCTCCACGGTCTCCTCGCAGCTGTCCTCATGGGGACGGCTCTCCAGCTCCCAGTAGGGGATCTCCCGCTGGCCGCTCGGGGTCAGGGCCAGAAAATGGCCGGGGAGGACTTCCTGGATGTTCCGAAACACCGCCTTTCCGGGAGTTCTGGCGGGGCCGATGGAAAAGACTTCGTTCAAACCTTCCTCATCCAGCTCCGCCCGGACCCCAGGCCAGGAAAGGAGGGCGCATACCTGGGAGGCAAAGAGAAAATCTCCGTCTGCTCTGGTGTAAAACAGGGGCTTGATTCCCAGCCGGTCCCGGAAGAGAAACAGGGATTTTTCTTCCGGGTCATAGACCGCCGCGACGAAAACGCCGTTGACTTTTTTGATAAAGTCGGGGCCTTCCTTAATATATCCGGCCAGGAGCAGGGAGCCGCAGCTGTAAGGTCCTCTGCCGGGGAGAATCTCCTGAAGCTCCGGGAGCAGTTCTTCCTGGTTGTAGATTTCCCCGTCCATGACCAGGGCGAAAGAACGGCCGGAGAGGCGGAGGAGAGCCGGCTCGTGGCCCAGACTGACTCCCCGGATATGTTCCGGGGACGGCTCCAGGCCGGAGATGGCCAGCCGGACCTGGGAGAGTCCGCAGTGGGCGGACAGATAGGTGCCGCTGTCGTCAGGGCCCCGCTTTTTCTGGCTGCGGTTCAGCCGTTTTAATTGATTGTGGTAATATTCTTCCCGTTCCATAAAGTTTTTTTCCGGATGGTAAAAGCCGGCGATGCCAGACATATGCAAAACTCCTTTCAGAATAAAATAAAGCAGGCGCAGAGAAAAACGGCGGCGAATCCGAGAAAGACGGGCAGCAGGTTTTTCCGGGCCAGTTCCAGGGGACTGACCTGACAGATGGCGGCCACCGGGATCAGTCCCCAGGGGACGATGGTGCCGCCGCCCACAAACACGGCAGAGATCTGTCCCA
Organism: Candidatus Lachnoclostridium avicola; assembly: GCA_019114465.1. Taxonomy (GTDB): domain Bacteria; phylum Bacillota; class Clostridia; order Lachnospirales; family Lachnospiraceae; genus Lachnoclostridium_A; species Lachnoclostridium_A avicola. Next base: position 5,802 of record DXFM01000006.1, on the reverse strand, counting down.
GGGCGGCCAGAACGGGCACGGAGGCGCCGGTGGCGGAGCCGAAGGTGGCGGCCAGGGATCCAGTGAGGGGCAGACCGGAAAAACCGGAGCCGTCCAGGCCGGTGAGCCCGCCCACCACCAGCTGGAGAAATGCGGCGGCGCAGGGGTTTAAGGGTGCGTGGCGGGCGAGCCACAGGGCCCAGTCGTTCATGATGCCCGAGGTCTCCGTGATTCCCATAATGGCCTGGATTCCCTCACCTCCCAGAAAGAAAAACGCACCGATGACCATCACCGGAGCGAAGATGCGGACGGCAAACAGAAAGCCGTCTGTCAGGTATTCCGTGATCTTTTCCAGGGATTTCTTCCCAAAGCCCAGGACGGCGCCGGTGCACATGAGAAGGACGGCGGTTCCGGACACAATGCTGGTGGCCTCCCCGCCGCTGAGGTGAAAGACAGCCATAAAGATAATATCAGCCAGGAACACCAGGGGAGTGAGCACCGCCAGGAGAACGGCGGCCGGCGCGGGGCGGGCGGAGGCTTCCGGCCGGGTGTTTCCCCGGGCAGAGATGCCGCCGCCTGCCCCGTCCTCTGCCGCAGGCCGAATGCCCGGGGACGTCTGACCGGACGCCGGCAGCTGCTTCCGGTTTAAGAAAAAGGCGGCCAGTACCGTCACAACGCCCATGATCCAGAACAGGTATTTTCCCTCGGTCAGAATGGCGGAGGTGGGAATGCCGGCAGCTCCAGCGGAGATGGCGGGGGCGCCCTGAATGACCGGGTCGTAGCTTAAGGCGAAGCCGTGGCCGAACAGATTTAAGGCCATGGCGGCGCAGAGGGGATTGAGGCCTGCCCGTATGGCAAAGGGCAGCATGATGGCGCCCACCAGGGCCACCGACGGGGAAGGCCACAAAAACAGGGAAAACAGAAACATGGTCAGACCCAGGATCCACCAGGTGAGAGCGGGAGTCTTCATCACTCTGGCCATGGGGGTCATGAGAAGATAGTCGCTGCCCAGATCGGTCAGACATTTGGACAGGGCGGTGACCAGGGCGATGGTGGCAATGACCTCCATAAACTGGGTCGCGGCGTACAGAATGGCTTTGAACACCACCTGGATTCCGCCGGAGATGCTGCCCAGTCCCACTGCGCCCAGAAGGAAGAGGAACGCGATGCAGACGGCCGGGGTATCTTTTCTCATGATCATAACGGCGAGTATGACGATCACGCCGGCCAGATACAATATATGCAGAGGAGTGATGGCAATTGCCTCGGGCATGAAAATACCTCCTGTTTGATTTCAGTATATCTTTAATATATGTAGGAAAAATCCATTGCGGAACGGAAAAGAGACGGGTATAATAGACGGATGAAGATTGAGGTGACCTGATATGGAGAAGACGCCGGTGCTGGTGAGCGCCTGCCTGCTGGGGCTGGCCTGCCGCTATGATGGAAAACAGAAAGCCTGCAGAGAAATTGACGGGCTGAAGGGACGGTGCGCCCTGATTCCCGCCTGCCCGGAACAGCTGGGCGGGCTGGCGACTCCCAGATCTCCTGCGGAGCGGCAGGGGAGCCGGGTGACTGCGGAAAACGGGGCGGATGTGACGGCCCAGTATGAGAGAGGAGCCGCCCAGGCCCTGCAGATGGCAAAGTATTTCGGATGCCGGTATGCGGTGCTGAAGGAGAAAAGTCCTTCCTGCGGCTGCGGGCGCATCTACGACGGAACATTTTCCAGGACCCTGACAGGGGGAAATGGCGTGACAGCGGAGCTTTTCTTGAAAGAAGGCATCGAGGTCTACGGAGAAAGCCGTCTGGAGGATCTGCTCCGGCGGCTGGACGGACATGAGGAAAGAGAGGGCAAATGCGATGAGAGAGACGAAAGTGACGAGAGAGCAGGCGCTGGATCTGCTGAAGAAATATAATCAGGAGCCGTTTCACATTCTCCATGGGCTGACAGTGGAGGCGGTGATGCGCTGGTACGCGAAGGAGATCGGCCGGGGAGATGAAGCGGATTTCTGGGGGCTGTGCGGACTGCTCCACGACATTGATTTTGAAAAATATCCGGAGGAACACTGCAAAAAGGCGCCGGAGCTGCTGGCGGAGATCGGCGCGGAGCCGGAGCTGGTTCACGCGGTGGTCAGTCACGGATACGGTCCCTGCACCGATGTGGAGCCGGAGGATGAGATGGAAAATTTCCTGTTTGCCAGCGATGAGCTCACCGGTCTGATCTGGGCGGCGGCGAAAATGCGCCCGTCCAAGAGCTGCACGGATATGGAGCTGTCCAGCCTGAAAAAGAAATTTAAGGACAAGCGGTTTGCCGCCGGCTGTTCCAGGGATACGATCCGCACGGGAGCGGAGCGGCTGGGCTGGAACCTGGACGAGCTGCTGGAGAAGACCCTGGAAGCCATGAAAGCCTCAGAAGCCTCTGTAAATAAGGAAGCTGCGGACTTGACAGGGGTGGGAAAATAGAGTATGATTCCCCTGATATGCCAAAAATTTTGAGGAGAGAACGCAGAAAATGAAGATAGTCGTGAAATTTGGCGGCAGTTCCCTGGCCAGCGCTAAGCAGTTTAAAAAGGTGGCAGACATCATCCGCGCGGACAAGGCCCGGAGATATGTGGTGCCGTCTGCTCCCGGAAAGAGAAATGATAAAGACGAAAAGGTGACGGATCTGCTTTATCAGTGCTATGACGCCGCGTCTCAGGGAAAGAGCTATAAGAAGATACTGGACAAGATCAGAGACCGGTACGAGGAGATCATCGACGGTCTGCATCTGAATGTAAATCTGGACCATGAGTTTCAGACCATAGAGGAAAATTTCGTAGCCGGGCTTGGCAGAGAGTACGCCGCGTCCCGGGGAGAGTATTTAAACGGAATCCTCATGGCCAACTATCTGGGAATTCCGTTCATTGACGCCGCGGAAGTGGTATTTTTTGACGAGCACGGAAACTTTCTGTCAGAGGAGACCAACGAGGAGCTGTCCGAGCGCCTGGCCCATGTGGAGCGGGCGGTGATTCCCGGGTTTTACGGCTCCGGAAGGGACGGAAAGATCCACACCTTTTCCAGAGGCGGTTCCGATATCACCGGTTCCATTGTAGCCCGGGCCATCCACGCCGATCTCTACGAGAACTGGACGGACGTGTCCGGATTCCTGGTGGCGGATCCCAGAATCGTGGATAATCCGGAGGTCATTGAGACGGTGACCTACAAGGAGCTGAGAGAGCTGTCCTATATGGGGGCCAGCGTACTCCACGAGGATGCCATTTTCCCGGTGAGAAAGGAAGGAATCCCCATTCATATCCGCAACACTAACCGGCCGGAGGACAAGGGAACCCTGATTGTGGAGAATACCTGCCGGAAACCCCGCCATATTATCACGGGAATCGCGGGCAAGAAGGGCTTCTGCTCCATGTACATAGAGAAAGCGATGATGAATTCTGAGGTGGGATTCGGCCGAAAGGTGCTGGGAGTTCTGGAAGACCAGGGCATTTCCTTTGAGCATATGCCTTCCGGCATTGATACCATGACCGTGTTTATCCACCAGACAGAATTTGTGGCTCATGAGCAGCAGGTGATTGCCGGAATTCACCGGGCGGTAGCTCCGGATTTCATCGACCTGGAGTCCGATCTGGCTCTGGTGGCAGTGGTAGGCCGGGGAATGAAAGGCAACCGCGGTACAGCCGCGAGAGTGTTCGCAGCTCTGGCCCATGCCCGGATCAATATCAAGATGATCGATCAGGGTTCCAGCGAGTCCAACATCATCGTGGGTATTCGGAATGACGACTTTGAGGACGCCATCCGGGCCATCTACGATGTGTTCGTGACCTCAGAAATTTAAGAGAGACGAGGAGATGCCGCATGAGACGGGACGGAAATCCGCTCCGGACAGCGGCATCTTTTTTTATCTCATAGGAAGTTTCGTTCCTATGAGATAAAAATCGCTCCGCGCAGGATCGCACTGGGGCGGAGAGGAATATGGCGCTTAAAGCGCCCCGCCGCAGGCGGAGAATCCTGCGATGCAGGATTTTTTTACATTTTTTGATATTTGAACATACACCGGGGCAGGGATGAGGGGCGCCGGGAAATGGAAGGAGAAATCATGAGCAGAGTGGGAATTATCGGCGGGGGAGCCGCCGGAATGATGGCTGCAGCGGCCGCCGCCGGGGACGGCCATGAGGTGCATCTGTTTGAGAAAAACGAGAAATTGGGGAAAAAGGTCTATATTACGGGAAAAGGCCGGTGCAATGTGACCAACGCCTGTCCCCAGGAGGACTTTTTCCAGAACGTGGTCACCAACGGAAAGTTCTTGTACAGCAGCTTTTACGGTTTTACCAACGAAGATATTATGGGATTTCTGGAAAAAGAAGGCTGTCCCCTGAAAATTGAGCGGGGACAGCGGGTATTTCCCGTGTCAGATAAATCTTCCGACGTGATCCGCGCCTTCTCCCGCTGCCTGGACCGGCTGGGTGTGAAAGTGCACCTTCACGAAGAGGTGGAGAGCCTTCTGACGGAAGACGGCTGCTGCGTCGGCATCCGGCTGAAAAAGGGTAGGAGAGAGGAGCGGTTTGACCGGGTGATCGTGGCCACCGGCGGCCTGTCCTATCCGTCCACCGGCTCCACCGGGGACGGATACCGCTTCGCGGCGGAAAACGGCCACAGGGTGACAGAGCTCTCCCCGGCTCTGGTTCCCTTTGAGACGGCAGAGGAGGACGCGAAGCTGCTGCAGGGACTGGCCTTAAAGAACGTGGAAGCCACGGTTTACCGGGGGAAAAAGGTGCTTTACCGGGAATTTGGGGAGATGCTGTTTACCCATTTCGGGGTGAGCGGCCCGGTGCTTCTCTCCGCCAGCAGTTACGGAGCCAAATACATCCGGAAAGAGCCCCTGGTCCTCTCCATCGATTTAAAGCCTGCTCTCTCAGAAGAGCAGCTGGACGCCAGGCTGGTGCGGGAATTTGACGCCCAGCAGAACAAGCAGTTTAAGAATACCCTGGGCGGCCTTCTGCCGGCCAAGCTGATCCCTGTGATGGTGGCCCGCTCCGGAATCGACCCGGAAAAACGGGTCAACGAGATCACCAGGCAGGAGCGGCGGCAGCTTCTGGAGGCGATGAAGAATTTTCGCTTTACTTTGACGAAGCTGCGGGGCTACAACGAGGCCATCATCACCCAGGGCGGAGTCTCCGTGAAGGAGATCAATCCCGCCACCATGGAGTCCAAACTGGTGCCCGGCCTGTATTTCGCCGGGGAGGTGCTGGATCTGGACGCCGTCACCGGCGGGTTCAACCTGCAGATTGCCTGGTCTACGGGGTGGGCCGCGGGGAAGGCTGGTGTGCTACCCGTGTTAATTTACATTTAATTCCGAAACAAAGACATTATATCCGAAACAAGCGGTTCCAAATGGGGTGATTTTTTTACATTTAATTCCGAAACACCCGGAAAAAGCCTTATTTTATGCGGGTTTCCGAAAATGAATTTTTTACATTTAATTCTGAAACAGGATTTGAAATTTTTTACATTAAATCCGAAATATAAGGTTCAAAATGTTTTTACATTTAGAATTGAAATAAGCGGGGAAAAGAGAAAAAATTTTTAACATTTAATTCTGAAACATATTTTTTGGGTGGATGCCGGCTTGTTCCATGGAGACTTTTGTGGAATTGGCCGGCTTTTTATATGGGTATTTAGATGGCAGTAATTAAATTGCTGATTCAATACAAATGTGGATTCGAGAGGTATAATAAGAAGAAAAGATAAAGGAGACACCATGTCTATTTACATTACGGGAGATTGCCACGGTGACTACCGCCGATTCAGCACGGAGATATTCCCGGA
>DXFM01000054.1 GCA_019114465.1 Candidatus Lachnoclostridium avicola | reverse complement strand
GTGCCGTGTGCTGCCTCAATCGGAGAAAATTCGGGAGAGCATTGTGGTGCTGGACGGTTATACAGGCTTTACTCCCGTACAGTACCGCCTGCTGGAGCAGATGATGGTCTGCTGCCGTGATGTGAAGGTGGCAGTGACGGTGGAGCGGGCTGCCAGGCCCTACGAGAAGAGCGGCATCCAGAACCTGTTTTACATGAGCAAGGAGACTGTGCGGCGCCTGAGTGCCCTGGCGGAGAAGAATCATGTGAAGCGGGAGGAGGACTGCTGGCTGGAGAGACGTCCCTATCCCAGGTTTTCCGGCGGGGAACTGGATTTTCTGGAGCAGAAGCTGTACCGCTATTCCAGGGATACCTGGAAGGAGGTCCCGGAGGATGTGCTTCTGTACCGGGCGTTAAATCCCAGGGAGGAGATCGCCTTTGTGGCCGGCCGCATTGAGAGGATGGTGCGGGAGCAGGGGCTTCGGTACCGGGATATAGCAGTGGTCACAGGAGATCTGGAGAGCTATGGAAAGGAAGCGGTGTTTCAGTTTCAGGAGAAGGAGATCCCCTTCTTTCTGGATGACAAGAAGAGCATTCTGGAACATCCCCTGGTGGAGTTTATCCGGGCGGCTCTGGAGGTGACGGTGAAGGACTTTTCCTATGAGAGCATGTTCCGCTATTTAAAATGCGCCCTGGCCGCGGCTCCGGAGGAGAGGGAGATGTGCGACCGGATGGAAAATTACTGCCTGGCCCTGGGAATCCGGGGATGGAGACGGTGGAGCAGCCCGTGGGAGCTGGTGTACCGGGGCGGAAAACACGTGAATATGGAGGAGCTGAACGCATTCCGGGAAAAGACGGCGGCTCCCCTTCTCCGGCTGAGGGAAGAGCTGAGACGGGAGGATGCCACCGTGGGATCCATGACGGCGGCCCTCACCGAGTTTCTCACGGAGATGGGGGCGGAGGAGAAGGTGCTGGACTGGAGCTGCCGTTTTCAGGAGGCCGGGGAGTACCAGCTGGCGGATGAGTACAGCCAGGTGTATGGCCTGGTGATGGATCTGTTTGACCGTCTGGCGGCTCTGCTGGGAGACGAGAAGAGCAGCGTCCGGGAATTCGGTGAGATTCTGGACGCGGGATTTGGAGAGATCCAGGTGGGAGTGATCCCGGCCACTGTGGACCGGGTAGTGGTGGGAGACATCACCAGAACCAGGCTGGACCACATCCAGGTGCTGTTTTTTGTGGGGGTCAATGACGGGATTGTGCCGGTAAAAAAGGAAAAGGGTGGAATCCTCTCAGAGTCAGACCGGGAATTTCTGGAGCAGAATGACCTGGAGCTGGCGCCCACGGCCAGAAAGGAGAGCTTTCTTCAGCGGTTTTATCTGTATCTGGCCCTGACAAAGCCGGAGCGGAAGCTGATTCTTTCCTTTTCCTCCATGAACCAGGCGGGAAAAGGCTTAAGGCCCTCCAGCCTGATCCGGGAGCTGACCAGACTGTTTCCCGGGCTGACGGCGGGGGAAGCCGGCGGTGAGCGCTCCGTCTCTTCTCCCCAGGAGGGAAAGCGGATTCTGGCGGAGCGCCTGAGAAGCTGGAACGGGGAGGAGGATCCTGCTTTTCTGGAACTGTACCGCAGTTTCTGGAACGATGAAAAGAGCCGGGGATGGCTGAGGGAGATGGTGGAGGCCGCCTTTTTCAGCCACGAGGACCGGGGCATCGGCCGGGCGGCGGCCAGGGAGCTGTATGGAAAGATTCTTAGCGGAAGCGTTACCAGGCTGGAGCAGTATGAGGCCTGTGCCTACGCCCATTTCCTCTCCTACGGTCTGGAGCTTCAGGAACGGCAGGAATATGAGCTGAAAGCCGCCGATATGGGAAATCTGTTCCACTGCGCCATAGACACGGCGTTTAAGCGGGCGGCCGAGCGGGGAAGACGGCTGCAGGACATGGACAGCAGAGAGAGGGACGCCCTGGCGGATGAGGCGGTGGAGGAGGCGGTCTCCGGCTACGGCGGTGACATTATGAAGAGTTCGGCCAGGAATGCCTATCTGGGAGGCAAGGTGGGAAGGATCACCAGAAGGACCCTGTGGGCTCTGGCGGAGCAGCTGAAGAAGGGGGAATTTTCCCCCGCCGGTTTTGAGGTGTCCTTCTCCTCCATTGACAATCTCAAGGCCATGAAGATTGCCCTGACGGAGGATGAGGCCCTCCACCTGCAGGGACGGATCGACCGGATGGATCTCTGCGAGGACGAAACCCATGTGTATGTGAAGATTATTGATTACAAATCCGGGAGCACCTCTTTTGACCTGGCGGCCCTGTACTACGGGCTGCAGCTGCAGCTGGTGGTGTATATGGACGCGGCCATGGAGCTGATGGAGAGGAAGAACCCGGGAAAAGAGATCGTTCCCGCCGGGATTTTCTATTACCACATTGACGATCCGGTGGTGGATGGGGAGGAGGCGGCCACGAAGGAGGACGTGGACCGTCTGGTATTGAAAAAACTGCGGATGGACGGCCTGGTCAACAGCGAGCTGGAGGTGATCTCCCTGATGGACCGGGAGATCGAGAAAGCTTCCGACATTATTCCTGTGGCGGTGAAGGACGGCCTGGTGGACGAGGTGAAGTCCTCCGTGGCCAACCGAAAACGATTTGGTCACCTCTGCGGCTTTGTGAGAAAATCCTTAAAACAGGCCGGCCGGAATATTCTGAACGGAGATACGGCGGCGGACCCCTACAAGCAGGGGAACAGGACCGCCTGCGACTACTGTCCCTACCACAGCGTGTGCGGCTTTGACCGCCGGCTGCCGGGATATGAATACCGGCGGCTGAAAGAACGGACGCCCCAGGAAATCTGGGAGGAAATTGAGAAAGAAGATGAAGAGGAGGGGAGATAAATGGCCATTGCATGGACCCGGAAACAGGAGCAGGTGATCACATCCAGGAACAGGAACCTGCTGGTGTCTGCGGCGGCAGGCAGCGGGAAGACGGCTGTGCTGGTGGAGCGGATCGTCCGGATGATCACAGAGGGGGAAAACCCCCTGGATATTGACCGCTTGCTGGTGATGACCTTTACCAATGCGGCGGCAGCGGAGATGCGGGAGCGCGTGGCGGCGGCCATTGAAAAGCGGCTGGAGGAGCATCCCGACGACGAACATCTTCAGATGCAGGCCACTCTGGTGCAGCAGGCTCAGATCACCACCATTGACAGCTTCTGCCTGAATGTGATCCGCAGTCATTTCGATTCTCTGGACATTGATCCATCCTTCCGGATCGGAGACGAGGGGGAGCTGATGCTGCTGAGAGGAGAGGTGATGGACCGTCTGCTGGAGGACAGCTACCGGGACGGGGGGAAGGAATTTACAGATTTTGTGGAGACTTATGCTTCGGGAAAAGGAGACTACGGAATCAGCGACGTGATCCAGCAGGTTTACACCTTTTCTCAGAGCCATCCCTGGCCAAAACAGTGGTTTGACAGCTGCCGGGCGGAGCTGGACGGGCGGAAGGAGGACGCCGCCGGGGGTGCGGACGGGAACGGAAATACAGGCAGAGAGGCGCCCGCCTGGGAGTCCAGTCCCTGGATGAAATTTCTGCTGGAAGATATCCGCAGACAGCTGGAGGAGCTGCGGTGGCAGCTGGAGGAAGCTGTGGAGGTCTGCGGGGAGGAGGACGGGCCGGAGGTCTATCTTCCTGTCATGGAGGCCAATCTGGAGCTGGTTCGGGAACTGTGCCGGGCAGAGGATTACCGAAGTCTGAAAAAGCTGCTGCTGGCGGCGGATTTTGGCCGGCTGAAGGCAGTGAGGGGCAAAGATGTGTCCCAGGAAAAGAAAAAATATGCGTCGGAGCTGCGGGACCGGGCGAAAAAAGCGGTTCAGAAGATACGGGCCAGCTATTTTGAACAGCCGGAGGAGGAGCTGACGGCGGCCCTGGAGCAGGCTGCCCCGGCGGTCAGGGAAGTGCTGCGGCTGGCGGAGGAATTTTCCGGGAGATATCAGGAGGCAAAGCGGGAGAAAAATATTGTGGATTTTAACGATCTGGAGCATTTTGCCCTCCAGGCCCTGTCGGAGAACGGAGAGCCCTCTGAGGCGGCGAAGACCCTCTCCCAGCGGTTTGAGGAGATTCTGGTGGACGAATATCAGGACAGCAATGAGGTGCAGGAGACGCTGATCCGTCTGATCTCCAGAGAGAGACTGGGCACCCCCAACGTATTCATGGTGGGAGATGTGAAGCAGAGCATTTACCGGTTTCGTCTGGCAAAGCCGGAACTGTTTCTGGAAAAGTACAATTCCTATCCGGAGGAGGAAGGACCTTATCAGAAAATCGAGCTTCACCAGAACTTCCGAAGCCGGGCCAGCGTACTGGAGAGCGTCAACCAGGTGTTTTTCCGGATCATGACCAGCCCCATGGGAGGGATCCCCTACACAGAGGAGACTGCCCTTCACCCGGGAGCTGTGTTTGAAGAGATTCCCGCCGGTATGACCGGGGAGCATCCGGGAAAGACGGAGCTTCTGCTTCTGGATGTGCGGGAGGAGCTGCTCAGGGAGATTGACCAGGAACATGCGGATTATACAGCCAGGGAGATGGAAGCCAGGCTGGTGGCGGCGAGGATCCGCCAGATGACAGATCCGGACCGGGGGCTGATCGTCTGGGACAAGGAGAAAGGAGAATACCGGCGGGCCCGGTTCGGGGATATGGTGATTCTTCTGCGCAGTATGTCCGGATGGGCGGAGGTCTTTGTCAATGTGCTGATGAATGAGGGAATCCCCGCTCATGCGGATTCTAAAACGGGATATTTTGATACCCTGGAGGTGGAGACTGTGCTGGCTCTGCTCTCAGTCCTGGATAATCCCATGCAGGATATTCCCCTGGCGGCGGTGATGAAGTCTCCCATAGGAGACCTGTCGGATCAGGAGCTGGCAAAGATGGCTTCCTATCATAAAAAGACAGCCAGAAAAGGCCAGGACGGAGGACTTTACGGGGCATGGAGGCTGTATCTGGAGGAGGAACCGGGGAAAGACCAGGTTCTCCGGGCGAAGCTGCAGGAATTTGATGATCTGGTAAAGACCCTTCGGGAAGAGAGCCGGTATCTCAATGTCAGGGATCTGATCTACGAAATTTTCCGTCGGACGGGCTACTATGACTACGTGACCGCCATGCCCGGGGGAGATGTAAGGCGGGCCAATCTGGACATGCTGGTGGAGAAGGCGGCGGCCTATGAGAAGACCAGCTACCGGGGACTGTTCCATTTTGTATCCTATATCCGGAATCTGAAAAAGTACAACACCGATTTCGGCGAGGCATCCATTGCGGGGGAACATGACGATACGGTGCGGGTGATGAGCATTCACAAGAGCAAGGGTCTGGAGTTTCCCGTTGTGTTTCTGGCTGGTCTGGGAAAGTCCTTCAACAAGCAGGATACAAGGGCAAAGATTCTCATGGACTCTGATCTGGGCATTGGAACAGACAGCGTGGATCTGGAGCTGCGCACCAAAGTGTCCACCATCAAAAAGAACGTGCTGAAGAGAAAGATGGATCTGGACGCCATGGGCGAGGAGCTGCGGATTTTGTATGTGGCCATGAGCCGGGCAAAGGAAAAGCTGGTGATGACGGCGGCGGATAAAAGTCTTGAGAAAAAGCTGGAAAAATGGAGCGCGGTTCCCAGCAGAGGCCGGGAGCTTCCATTCACCGTGCTGTCCACCGCCGGATCTTACCTGGACTGGATTCTCATGAGTCTGTCCGGGGAACGGGGAGAAGCCATCCAGATCCGCCAGGTTCCTGCCGGGGAGCTGGTCGGCCGGGAGATGGCCCGCCAGGCCCAGCGGGGATCCGCCAAAGAACAGCTTCTTCATTTTGACGGCACAAAGGTCTACTCTCCGGAGTATGAGAAAGAGATCCGCCGAAGTTTTTCTTTCCGGTATCCATTCCAGGCGGATGTGGGCCTTCACACGAAGATGACAGTCTCCGAGCTGAAGCAGCAGGGACAGATGACCGATGAGGCGGAGAGCATGTTTATTCCCACCCGCCCGGCGTTTATGAGCCGGGACGAGGAGGAGAAGAGGGGAGCGTTCCGGGGAACGGCCTATCACCGGACTCTGGAGCTTCTGGATTTTGCGCGGATGGATTCCCTGGAGGCCGTGGAGAAGGAGCTGAACCGTCTGGTGGCGGAGGAGAGGCTTACCGGAGAATACCGGGAGCTGATCCGCCCCGGAATTCTCTGGGACTTTTTCCGCTCCCCCCTGGGAACGGAGATGAGGGAGGCGGCAGGAAAAGGGACCCTTCACAAGGAGCAGCAGTTTGTCATCGGCGTGCCTGCCAGGGAGCTGGACCAGGGGGATTCCGATGAGCTGGTGCTGATTCAGGGAATTATTGATGCCTATATGGATGACGGAGACGGGCTGATTCTCATCGACTATAAGACAGATTATCTGGAAAGAGGCCAGGAGCAGAAGCTGAGGGACCGGTACGGTGTGCAGCTGGACTATTATAAGCGGGCCTTAAGCCAGATGACAGGAAGAAAAGTGAAAAAAGCCATCATTTACTCCCTGACGCTTCAGGAAGAGATCGAAGTGCAGTGAGAGCAGTAAAAGCTGGCCGGGTATTTAAAATTGCGGCAATTTGATTTATGATAGAAAGGAGGCGGCAGAGGAACGCAGTTTACAGCTGCCGCAGACAGAAAGGAGACCAGATATGAGAGATTCCATTCATAAATATTTTCAGGTGGGGACGATTCAGTGGATGTCCTATCCGGATCGTTCTGCCCTGGACGCAGTCCGGGCCATTGCCGGAGATGACTATTTTGACGCCATTGAGGTGGGGCCGATTCCAGACGAGAAGGAGCGGGCAGAGGTGAAAAAAATCCTCGCCCAGTCTCATCTGAAGGTGTGCTATGGAGCCCAGCCCCGGCTTCTGGGAACGGGCTTAAATCCCAATGACCTGGACGAGGAGGGAAGAAAGCGGGCGGAGGCGACGCTGATGGAGGCCATTGACGAGGCAGAGTATCTGGGAGCGAAGGGGATCGCGTTCCTGGCCGGAAAATGGCAGGAGGAGACCAGAGATCAGGCATATGCCCAGCTTTTAAAAACCACGGGAAATCTGTGCAGCTACGGGGCATCCAAAGGGATGACCGTAGAGCTGGAAGTGTTCGATTATGATATGGACAAGGCGGCGCTCATCGGACCGGCCCCCTATGCGGCCCGGTTTGCGGCAGATATGAGAATGAGGCACAGCAATTTCGGCCTTCTGGTGGACCTGTCCCATTTTCCCACTACCTATGAGACATCCCAGTTCGTGATCCAGACGCTGAGGCCCTATATCACCCATCTCCATTTTGGCAATGCGGTGGTGAAAAAGGGATGTGAAGCCTACGGAGATCAGCACCCGAGATTCGGATTCCCGAACGGTGCCAACGATACGGAGAAACTGAGAGATTATTTTCAGGTTCTTAAGGAAGAAGGCTTTTTCCGCCGGGACAATCCTCTGGTGCTGTCCATGGAGGTGAAGCCGTGGAAGGATGAGGAAGCGGAGATTGTGCTGGCAGGCACAAAACGGGTGGTAAACCGGGCGTGGGCTCTTGTGGAGGACTGATGGAGTTCCCGGCATGGGCATGACAGCGGACGAAATAATAGGACAGACATGGAGGTAAGGAAGATGAACATTGTAGTGTTGGACGGATATACGGAAAATCCCGGCGATCTGAGCTGGGACAGCCTGAGACAATACGGGGAGCTTACGGTGTATGACCGCACGCCGGAGGACCAGATCGTGGAGAGGATCGGAAAGGGGGAGATCATCTATACCAATAAGACCCCCATCACCAGAGAAACTCTGGAACAATGTCCTTCCATCCGCTTTATCGGCACCCTGGCCACCGGTTACAACGTGGTGGATGTAAAGGCGGCGGCAGAGCGGAAGATTCCGGTCTGCAACATTCCCGGCTACGGGACGCAGGCGGTGGCTCAGTTTACCATGGGGCTGCTGCTGGAACTGTGCCACCATATCGGAGCCCATTCGGACAGCGTAAAGGCCGGAGAGTGGAGTGCCTGTCCGGATTTCTGTTACTGGAAATATCCTCAGATGGAGCTGGCGGGAAAGACCATGGGAATCATTGGATTTGGCAGTATCGGACGGGAAGTGGGCAGACTTGCCCAGGCTTTCGGCATGAAAGTGCTGGCTTACTCCCGCACCAGACATCCGGAGCTGGAGACAGAAAACTGCAGGTACGCGGAGCTGGAAGAACTGTTTTCTGATTCCGATGTGATCAGTCTTCACTGCCCGCTTTTTCCGGAGACAGAGGGAATCATTAACCGGAGTGGGATTAACAAAATGAAAGACGGTGTGCTGATCATCAATACGGCCAGGGGACCGCTGATTGTGGAGTCGGATCTGAGGGAGGCCCTGGATTCCGGAAAGGTGGGAGGAGCCGCCCTGGACGTGGTTTCCAGGGAACCGATCACTCCGGACAATCCCCTGCTGGAAGCTCCCAATATCATCCTCACTCCCCACATTGCCTGGGCGCCGAAGGAGAGCCGCCAGCGGCTCATGGATATTGCCGCGGAGAATCTGAAGGCTTTTCTGGCGGGCAGTCCCATCCATGTGGTAAATATGTGAGAAGAGCGGAATGATCTGCCACGGAACTGAAAGTATGCATAAAAATACTTGTCAATCCCAAAATGCAGTGGTAAAATAGGGGCAAATTTGCATAAAAATCCAAAAAATACTGCATAAAAGGGAGAGATGACAAGTGATGAGAAGAAAGGTGGGAATTATCGGCGCCGGACATGTGGGCTCTCATGTAGCCGCAGGTCTGGCGCTGCTGAATATCTGTGAAGACATTGTTCTGATTGATACAGACCGGAGAAAAGCGGAGGCCCATGGGGCAGATCTTCAGGATATGGTTTGTTATGGCGGCCGCAGCTGCAGGATCTGGGCAGGCGGATATGAGGATATTTCGGACGCCCAGGTGTGTGTGATCAGCGCCAGCGGGGAGATTTTTAAAGAGAACCGGCTGGAAGAGCTGGATGTGGCCCTGGATGTGATGGACGATATTATTCCGAAACTGAAGGCTTCCGGTTTTGGGGGAATTCTGGTTTCCATTACCAATCCCTGCGACCTGGTGGCTCTCTATCTTCATATGAAGACGGATTACCCGGTGATCGGGACGGGAACTGCCCTGGATTCCGCCCGGTTCCGGATCCGCATTGCCCGTGAGCTGGATGTCCGTCCGGACAGTGTGGAAGCGTTTTGTATCGGGGAACACGGGGACAGCCAGGTTCCCGTCTGGTCCCAGGTCCGGATCGGCGGCCGGCTCCTGGATGAGCTGGCAGAGGAGGAGCCGGAGAGATGGGCCCTGGACCGGGCGGCGGTGGAAAAGAGCACTGTGGAGGCCGGCTGGGAGATCGCCAATAAGAAAGGAAGCACGGAGTTTGGAATCGGCGCGGCGGCGGCAGAGCTGATCGGCGCAGTACTCTGTGATTCCCGGGAAATCCTGCCCTGCTCCCTTCCGTCCCTCTGGAACGGGACGGAAATCTATGCCAGCCGTCCGGCTCTGATAAACGGCGGCGGACATCCGGATCCCCTGCTCCTGAAGCTGACGGAAGGGGAAGAGAAGGCCTATGAGGAGAGCAGAAAAATGATGGCGGAGTACCGCCGATTGAAACTGGATGGGAGGATGTAAATGGAGAATCTGACGAAATTATTTGCCGGCTATACGATCGGACCGGACAGCTATAAGGAAATCGGCCGATTTTGCCGCCCTTACGGGAAGAATATCCTGCTGATCGGCGGAAAAACCGCGCTGGAAAAGGGAAAACCCCGGCTGGACCGGGCGCTGGAGGAGACAGAAGGGCTGTCGATCATGGATGCGGTGGTATTTGGAAAAGAGTGCACCTATGAGAAAATCCACGAGCTGAGGGACCGGTATCAGGGAAAAGGCGTGGATATGGTGTTCGGCATGGGCGGCGGAAAAGCCATGGACACTGCCAAGGGAGTGGCCTGGGAGCTGGGGGTTCCCGTATTTACTTTCCCCACCGTGCCCTCCAACTGTGCCGCGATGGCGGCGCTGTCTGTGGTGTATCGGCCGGATGGGGTGTTTGACAGCTTTTACTTCTATGACCGTCCGGCTATCCACTGTTTTATGGATACGGATGTGCTGCTCCATGCCCCGGAGCGGTACTTCCGGGCCGGAATGGGGGATACCATTGCGAAATATTTTGAGTGCTGGTTTTCCGCCAGAGGAGACTGGCTGGATTACCACTCTGCTCTGGGACGGGAGATCAGCCGGCTCTGTTACGAGCGGATCTGTGCCTGCGGCAGGGATGCTCTCCGGCAGGTGCGGGAGGACCGGCCGGGGGATGCGTTTATGCAGACTGTGCTGACTATCGTGGTCAATACAGGTCTGGTGTCCCATCTGGTGGAGGACTGTTATAATTGTGCGGTGGCTCATTCTGTCTGCTACGGGCTGAATCAGATGCCGGGGCTGGAGGAACATTTTCTGCACGGTGATCTGGTGGCTTACGGGGTACTGGTACAGCTGGTGCTGGATCAGGATCGAGAGCAGGTGGCGGAGGTAAAGGCATTGTTAAGAGATCTGGGCATTCCCACAACTCTGACGGACATGGGACTGCCGCTGGATCGTGATGTGCTCCGGCCGGTGGTCAAGGAGACCGTGGCAGGGCCGGATATGGAACACATTCCCTATCCGGTGACAGAGAATATGATCTGGGAGGCTATGAAGGAGACCGAATCCCTGGAAGGGGCGGACAGTCAAAAGAATGCATAAAAAAACAGATTGGATGTATAAAAATTAAAACATGGGTTGACATTTCAGCCCTCCGGTGACGTTATTCACATAAATATTCACAACAATGTAAAAATATTCACAAAGAGGAGGGCATAATTATGAAAAAGAAATGGATGGCGCTTATTTTTTCAGGGATGATGGCTTTGAGTATGGCGGCCTGTTCCGGAGGAAGCAGTACGAAAGAAACATCAGCCGGGACACAGACATCAGCCGAGGCGGCCGCAGCCGGAACCGAAGCAGTAGAATCATCTTCCGAAGAAACCGGGGAGAGCGGCTCAGGCAGCCAGGAGTATACGGGAAGAATGGCGGAAATTATGGAGAATGGAGTGCTCACGGTGGTTACTTCTCCGGATTATCCGCCCTATGAATTCGTAGATCTGACGAAATCCGGTCAGGATCAGTATGTAGGAGCCGATATGAAACTGGCTCAGTATATTGCCGATGCCATGGGGGTAGATCTGAAGATTGATGCCATGAATTTTGATTCCTGCATGGCCTGCATCGGAGAGGGAAGAGCGGATCTGGCCATCTGCGGCATGGTTCCCAAGGAGGAAAGAAAGACATCCATGGATTTTTCAGATGTATATTATAATGACGGGGATCAGGTGGTTGTGATTCTGGCGGAGAACGCGGATAAGTATCAGACTCTGGCAGATTTTCAGGGACAGAAGGTAGCTGCTCAGAATGCTACCCTTCAAAGTGAACTGGTAACAGATCAGATCGGGGCGGATTCTCTGGAGTCTATCACTTCCATTCAGGACGGCATTATGATGCTTCGCTCCGGCAAAGTGGCGGGGCTGGCTCTGGCCAGTGTGGCGGCAGATAATTATCTCGCAAATTATGACGATCTGACCACCTGCGCGGAGCAGTTTGAATACACATCCCTGGGAGTTGTGGCCGGCGTGGTGAAAGATGAGCCGGATCTGCTCCGCGTAGTGAACTCTATTATTGATGAAGTGGTGGAGAGCGGCATTTACTTCCAGTGGATCGACGAAGCCAATCAGCTTTCCAGCGAACTGCAGGGCTGATGGAATGAAAGAACTGACAGATGGAGGAACAGACAGATATGCCGAAATTAAGTGACCGGGTGGGGACGTTTACAGAGTCCGTGATCCGCAGTATGACAAGAATCAGCGATGAAACAGAGGGTTCCATCAATTTATCTCAGGGATTTCCTGATTTTGACCCCCCGAAGGAGATCACCGACGCTTTGGCGGAGGTGGCCAAGAAGGGACCGCATCAATACAGTATTACATATGGAGCGGACAATATCCGGGAAGCCATTGGAAAAAAACATGGCAGGGCCATAGGAAGAGAGATCGATCCGGACAAGGAGATTGTGGTGACATGCGGCGGAACGGAGGCCATGATGGCGGCCATGATGACCGTGTGCAACCCGGGGGACAAGGTTATTGTTTTTTCTCCGTTTTATGAAAATTATGCGGCGGACGCTATTTTGTCCGGAGCGGACCCCATTTACGTGCCTCTGGTTCCGCCGAAGTTTGATTTTGACCGGAAGGTGCTGGAGGAGGCATTTGCCCAGGGAGCGAAAGCCATTATTATCTGCAATCCTTCCAATCCCTGCGGAAAGGTGTTCACCAGGGAGGAGCTGATGTTCATCGGCTCTCTGGCAGAAAAATATGACGCCTTCATCATTACGGACGAGGTGTATGAGCACATTATTTTCAAACCCAACGTCCATGTGATGATGGCCGGCCTGCCGGGGATGTATGACAGGACGATTACCTGCAATTCTCTTTCCAAAACCTATTCCATCACCGGATGGAGGCTGGGATATCTGGTAGGACCGGAATATGTGATAGAAAACGCGAAAAAAGTTCATGATTTTCTCACTGTGGGGGCAGCCTCCCCTCTTCAGGAAGCAGCCACGGTAGGGCTGAATTTCGGGCCGGAGTATTATGAAAATCTTCAGAAACTCTATACGGAGAAACGGGATTTCTTTGTGAAAGGGCTGGATGAGATCGGATTGAAACACACGGTACCCCAGGGTTCTTATTTTATCCTGCTGGATATATCCGATTTTCTGGCCATGGACCGCTTTTCCGGCTGGACGGATTTCCAGTTCTGCGTGTGGATGATCCAGAATTACGGAGTGGCCGCGGTTCCGGGATCCAGCTTTTTTAAGGAGCCGGTGAACCATCTGATCCGTGCCCATTTTGCCAGGGAACAGGAGACTCTGGAGGAGGCGCTGAGGCGCCTGGGCAAAATGGCAGAGATTCTGAAAGAAAAATAGATAAAAAAGATAGACAAAGAAAAAGGCATGACGCCGTCCTGCAGCCGTTCCGGCTGATCGGGGCGGCGTTTTCTTTGGGCGAGAGAAAAAGCGGAAGCCGGCTGCAGGTTCCGGAAAAATCAGGAGAAGAAAAACCGAACAAATGTTTGCAAAAACTATGGGGATGTGCTATACTGGGCCCAGAAGTGTATGCTTGTTCCGGCGGGAAGATTAGCTTTTCCTGCCGGCGGGCATATTGATAGGGACGGCAGCCGGTGCAGGGCTGCAGATCCGAGATGAAAAAAGTCCAGAAGTCGTCGCGGCCGGATGGGAGTTCATCCCGGAAGCCGGCGGCTTCCAGTATCAGAAAGGATATTACAATGGCAAAGCAATATATTAAGATACGCGGGGCCAATGAGCACAATCTGAAGAATGTGTCTGTGGACATTCCCAGAAATGAACTGGTAGTTCTCACCGGCCTTTCCGGATCGGGAAAGTCATCCCTGGCCTTTGACACCATTTACGCGGAAGGCCAGCGCCGATATATGGAGTCCCTCTCCTCCTACGCCCGTCAGTTTCTGGGACAGATGGAGAAGCCGGATGTGGAGAGCATTGAAGGACTTTCCCCGGCAATCTCCATTGATCAGAAGTCCACAAACCGGAATCCCAGGTCTACGGTGGGGACGGTGACGGAGATTTACGACTATATGAGACTGCTTTATGCCAGAATCGGCATTCCCCACTGCCCGAAGTGCGGCCGAGAGATCCGCCGGCAGACGGTTGATCAGATGGTGGATCAGATCATGACGCTGCCGGAGAGAAGCAGGATCCAGATCCTGGCCCCTGTGGTGAGAGGGCGGAAGGGAGAGCACGTGAAGGTGCTGGACCACGCCAGAAAGAGCGGCTACGTGCGCGTGCGCATTGACGGGAATCTCTATGAGCTTTCCGAGGAGATCCGACTGGACAAAAACATTAAACACAATATTGAGATTGTGGTGGACCGCTTGGTGGTGCGGGACGGTATCCAGAAACGTCTTACCGACTCCATCGAGACAGCCCTCTCCCTGGGAGGCGGTCTGATGATGGTGGATCATCTGGATGGAACCATCACCAATTTCAGCCAGAATTTCGCCTGTCCTGATTGTGGGATCAGCATCGACGAGGTGGAGCCCAGGAGCTTTTCCTTCAATAACCCCTTCGGGGCCTGTCCGGATTGTTTTGGACTGGGATACAAGATGGAATTTGACGAGGATCTGATGATTCCGGACAAAAGCCTGTCCATCAACCAGGGGGCGATCACGGCCCTCGGGTGGCAGTCCTGTACGGATAAAGGCAGCTTCACCAGGGCAATTCTGGAAGCTCTGTGCAAAGAATATCACTTTGATCTGGACACTCCATTTAAGGATTATCCGAAGGAGATCCACGATATTCTGATCTACGGCACGAAGGGACATGAGGTCAAAGTGCATTATAAAGGACAGCGGGGCCAGGGAATTTATGACGTGGCCTTTGAGGGTCTGATTCAGAATATGAACCGCCGTTACCGGGAAACTTTTTCCGACAGCATGAAAGCTGAATATGAAACATTTATGCGGATTACTCCCTGCCAGACCTGCGGCGGGAAGCGTCTGAAGAAAGAGTCCCTGGCAGTGACCGTGGGGGACAAGAACATCTACGACGCCACCAACATGTCCATTGTCAAATTCCGGGAGTTTATTGACGGTCTGCAGCTCTCGCCGATGCAGGAATCGATAGGAGCTCAGATTTTAAAGGAAATCCGGGCGAGAGTGTCATTTTTGATTGATGTGGGACTGGACTATTTGTCGCTGACCAGAGCTACCGGCACGCTCTCCGGCGGAGAAGCCCAGAGAATCCGACTGGCAACGCAGATCGGCTCAGGCCTGGTGGGAGTGGCTTATATTCTGGATGAACCCAGCATTGGCCTGCATCAGAGGGACAATGACAAGCTGCTGAAGACTCTGCTTCATCTGCGGGACCTGGGGAACAGCGTTCTGGTGGTAGAGCACGATGAGGATACCATGCGGGCGGCGGACTGCATCGTGGATATCGGGCCGGGAGCGGGAGAGCATGGCGGCCGGGTGGTGGCTGTGGGTACGGCTAAACAGATCATGAAATGTAAGGAGTCCATCACCGGCGCCTACTTAAGCGGCCGGATTAAGATCCCGGTTCCCAAGGAGAGAAGAAAGCCCACCGGATGGCTTACGGTGCGGGGAGCCCAGGAAAATAATCTGAAAAACATCGACGTGTCATTTCCTCTCGGGGTCATGACCTGCGTCACC
>DXFM01000005.1 GCA_019114465.1 Candidatus Lachnoclostridium avicola | reverse complement strand
ATTTAAAAGATCCCAACGCTTTTCTAAGGCCACGTCAATGCCGGACGCGGCTTCTTCTACCTTTACTGAAAGCTGTTGCAATCGGTTGTACACCAAAATGACCCCGATTATCAGAAGCAGAATAAAAACAGCACACCCAATTATGATAAACATACTTATACCTCCGTTATCTTATTTGAAGTACAAGAATCTCTATAATATCTATATTTTATATTAGACAACAGTAATTCATTTGTCAATCAGTTAGCTCCTCGCAGCATCAAAATAGTAGCGATGCAAACCAAACCATCTTTACTACATCGTAGTATACAATAAATGAATCAAAAATTATTGAATTCATCACTTGACATTATAGCAGAGATCCCCCATGGCCAGATGACGTTTTGTGCTGGCAAATTATTTTCTTTCCCATTATAATATTGATCAGAGATGGTGAACATTACGGGTCAGAGCTGTCCAGACGGGCGCATGAAGAGCTGTACGGATATTACCGGGACGGCGGACTGTCCGAGGAGGAGATCATGGACTGGCTGTTTGACCGCTAGGAGGTTTTTGCTTATGTATAACACCCAGCTGGAGACTTTTCTTGTGGCGGCGGATTTGGGCAGCTTCAATAAAGCGGCGGAAGCCCTCTATATCAGCGCGCCGGCCTGGAGCTTTCCAGGCAGCCCATCTGCTGCGCGGTGGCGGCCGGTCACCGTCTGGCGTCCAAAGACCGGCTGACCATGGAAGATCTCTGCGGAGAAAATTTCCTCATGATGCACCGGGGGTGGAGCAGCTACGTGGACGAGCTGAGGGATGACATCTGGAAAAACCACCCTCAGATTCATGTGGTAGATTTCGACATCTACAGCGTGGATATATTCAATCGATGCGAGAATGGCAGTGACGTGCTCATGGTGGTGGAAAACTGGAAGGATGTGCATCCTCTGCTAAAGGTGATTCCTGTGGACTGGAACTACACCATTCCCTTCGGCATTCTGTATTCCCCGGAACCGTCGGATCTGGTAAAACAGTTTCTGAAGGCGGTAAAAAAGACGGTGTGAAAACAAAGGCACATGCCATAAAGCAAATCGGGGATTGAAATAAATGTCATTTTATGACAATATATAAGATGAGCCTTTCAGAGAAGCTGAAGGGGAAATCCGGCGGAAGGCCGGGGGAAAGGATTGGTTGAGATTATGAAAAAACTGGTAGGTTTGCTGCCGGTGCTGTCCGGTGTTCTCTGGGGGAGCGCCGGAGTGTTTGTGCGGGATCTGACGGAGATGGGGATGGACGATTACACCCTTCTCTCCTCCAGGATGATCGTGGCGGCAGCGGTAATGTTTGTGGGGATCTGTATCTATGACCGGTCGCTGTTGAAGATCCGTCTGAAGGACTGGTGGATTTTTGTGGGCGGCGGTGTTCTCGGCATGTTCGGCCTGAGCTTCTGCTACAACATTGCCATCGGGCAGCTGACGCTGTCCCTGGCGGCGGTGCTCATCAGCCTGTCGCCTGTTTTTGTGCTTCTTCTGGCGGCGGTCCTCTTTCATGAGAAGATCACCGGCAAAAAGGTGGTTTGTATGGCCGTGGCGCTGGTGGGCTGCGCCCTGACCAGCGGCATTCTGGAGAGCGCCTCCGGCATGCAGTGGACAGTGCCCGGCATTGTCATCGGCCTGATGGGAGCGTTTTTCTACGGCCTCTACAGCATTTTCACCAAGGTGGCCATGGACCGGGGGTATCACTCCTTCACCATCATTCTCTACTGTCTGACGGTGGTGGCCATTGTGCTGCTTCCCTTTACGGACTGGGGGTTCCTGGGCCAGGTGGTGACGGAGAGAGGACCGGCTATGTGGGCATTTATGCTTCTTCACTCCCTGTGTACCTCGGTGCTGCCCTATGTGTGCTATACCGTGGGCTTAAACTACATGGAGGCGGGCAAGGCGTCCATTCTGGCGGCCTGTGAGCCGGTGGCGGCCATGGTGTTCGGCATCCTGTTTTACAGGGAAATGCCCACGGCGCTCTCTCTGGCCGGACTGTTTCTGACGGTGATCGCTCTGATCTTCCTGGGTCTGCCGGAGAAGAAGCGCGCTTAAGTTTCCGGGAGATGAGAGATGAACGGCAGTCTGGAATACTATAAGGTATTTTACTATGTGGAACGCCTGGGCAGCATCACCAGGGCCGCCCAGGCCCTGTGCATCTCCCAGCCGGCGGTGAGCCAGGCGGTACGCCAGCTGGAGCAGACCCTGGGGGTAACTCTTTTTATCCGCACGGCCAAAGGCGTGCGGCTGACGGAGGAGGGAAAGACCCTGGCGGTGTACGTGGAGCGGGGGATGGAGAATTTTCTCAAAGGAGAGGAGGCCATGGACCGGCTGAAAAACCTAGATATGGGAGATGTGCGCATCGGAGCCAGCGATATGACCCTGCGCTTTTACCTTCTTCCCTATCTGGAGAAGTTCCATGAGGAGTACCCCGGCATTCACGTCAACGTGTCCAACGGCCCCACGCCGGAGACCATCGGTCTTCTGGAACAGGGGGACATTGATTTCGCGGTGGTGAGCACTCCTTTTGAGCTGACGGAGGGATTTCGCGCCCAGCCGGTGAAGACCATCCGCAACGTATTTGTGGCCGGAAATCATTTTTCCCATCTGAAGGGGAAAATTCTGGACTACAGCTGTCTGCTGGACTATCCCTGCATTTTTCTGGAGAAGAAAACCAGCACCAGAGCCTTTATGGACAGCTTTCTGGCTGAGAGAGGGATCTGCCCCAAGCCGGAGTTTGATCTGGCCATCAGCGACATGGTGGTGCAGTTTGCCATCCGGAATTTAGGGATCGGCTGCGTGGAGGAGGAGTTTGCCCAGGCGGCCCTGGAGAGGGGAGAAGTGTTCCGCCTGACCTTCCGGGAGGAGATGCCGGAGCGGCAGTTCTGCCTGGTGACAGGCAGACGGGAACTGATTTCCATTCCCGGCCGGAGGATGCTGGAGATGATGGAACAGGGCGGTCTGGCGTGACATAATGCCTGATTATGCCATATATAATAAATATTGATTTTACTTATGAAGCGTTTTATAGTAAAGTAATACTGTAATGTTGATTCCGGCTGTCCGGAATTCGCTCAAAGGAGGAAAAAATTCAATGGTTAGAGCAATTGTAGGAGCAAACTGGGGAGATGAAGGCAAGGGCAAGATCACAGATATGCTTGCTAAAGAGTCTGACATCATCGTCCGTTTCCAGGGTGGAAGCAACGCAGGTCACACCATCATCAACAACTATGGCCGCTTTGCCCTCCATCTGCTTCCGTCCGGTGTATTTTATCAGCACACCACCAGTGTGATCGGCAACGGCGTGGCCCTTAACATCCCCTATCTGGTGAAGGAGATCCAGTCTCTGGTGGATCAGGGAGTACCTGCGCCGAAGATTCTGGTTTCCGACCGGGCACAGATTCTCATGCCCTATCACGTGCTGTTTGACACCTATGAGGAGGAGCGGCTGGGAGGAAAATCCTTCGGCTCCACAAAATCGGGAATTGCTCCCTTTTATTCAGATAAATACGCAAAGATCGGCTTCCAGGTCAGCGAGCTGTTCGGCGAGGAGGATTTAAAAGACAAAGTTTACCGCGTCTGCGAGACGAAAAACGTGCTTCTGGAGCACCTGTATCACAAACCTCTTCTCAATCCGGAGGAGGTCTATGAGACTCTGCTCAGCTACCGGGATATGGTGGCTCCCTATGTGTGCGACGTTTCCAGATATCTGTCCGACGCCCTGAAGGAGGGCAAGACCATTTTGCTGGAGGGACAGCTGGGTTCCCTGAAGGATCCGGATCACGGAATTTACCCCATGGTTACCTCATCCTCCACTCTGGCGGCTTACGGTGCCATCGGCGCCGGCATCCCGCCCTATGAGATCAAGGATATCATCACCGTGGTAAAGGCTTACTCCAGCGCAGTGGGCGCAGGCGCCTTTGTCAGCGAGATTTTCGGAGATGAAGCGGAGGAGCTGAGAAAGAGAGGCGGCGATCACGGAGAGTACGGCGCCACCACCGGACGTCCCAGAAGAGTAGGCTGGTTTGACGCGGTGGCTACCCGCTACGGCTGTCGGATCCAGGGCGCTACGGAGGCGGCTCTCACCGTCCTGGACGTGCTGGGATACCTGGATGAGATTCCTGTCTGCGTGGGCTACGAGATCGACGGGGAAGTGACCAGAGATTTCCCCACCACGGCAAAGCTTGAGAAGGCAAAGCCGGTGATCAAGACTCTGCCCGGCTGGAAGTGCAATATCCGCGGTATCCGCAAGTACGAGGATCTGCCGGAGAACTGCAGAAAATACGTGGAATTCATCGAAAAAGAGATCGAGACTCCCATCACCATGGTTTCCAATGGCCCGGGAAGAGACGAGATCATCTACAGATAAATAACAGATCGGAGGCAAAAGCCGGTTCCCGGGAGGGGCCGGCTTTTTGCATACCCCTTTCCCCTCGGGAATACCATAGGATAGAAGAACGGCCTGGAGGAACGGATCATGTGCACAGTGATGACTTTGAAAACGGCGGACGGAAGCTGCCTTCTGGGGAGAACCATGGACTTTTCCATGGAGCTGAACCCGTCTGCCTATATTGTTCCGAGAAACTATCAGTGGATCAATGCCAGGAATACAGCGATTGTCTCCAATCCCTACAGCTTCCTGGGAACAGGACAGGAGACCGGCGGGCTGGCCTTCGCCGACGGCGTCAACGAGCGGGGATTTGCGGCGGCAGCCCTGTATTTCCCGGGATATGCCTCCTATCAGGAAGAGGGAACGGAAAAGGGGAGACTTCCCCTGGCTGCCTGGGAACTGACAGGATTTCTCCTGGGAAGATGTGAGACGGTGGGTCAGGCGGCGGCCCTCATGGATGGGATTGCCCTCATGGCTGTGCCGGATGAAGTGACAGGTACGGCAGCTCCCCTCCACTGGCTGATTGCTGACCAGAGCGGCCGTTCCATGGTGATCGAGCCCATGGAGGACGGCGTCCACATCACGGAAAATCCCGTGGGGGTTCTGACCAACAGTCCGGATTTCTCCTGGCATACGACGAACCTGCGAAACTATGCGGGGGTTTCCCCCGCGCAGCCCTCCGGTGTCCGCTGGGGAGAGGCGGACCTGACTCCCTTCGGTCAGGGGGGAGGCAGTTTTCCCCTTCCGGGAGGTTTCACCCCGCCGGCCCGTTTTGTGCGCACGGTATTTGAGCGGACCCATCTTCCTGTTCCCGCGGGCCAGGCGGAAGGGGTGATGGCCTGTTTTCACGTGCTGGAAGGAGTGTCTATTCCCAGAGGCTCTGTGAAAACGGACCAGGGCGGGGAGGATTACACCCAGTACACGGCGGTGCTGGACACTTCTCTGGGAGAATATTTTTTCCGCTCCTATGACAGCAGCCGGATCACCAGAGCCCGCCTGACTCTGGAGCGGGCGGCGGGGAGAACCCCTGTATGCCTGGGGCCGGTCAAACGGCCGGCGTCCTGGGAGGAAATTTAAGATTCCGGCCCGTCCTTCCGGAACAGCCTCACGGCCATCCGGAATACATAGAGAAATACGGGAACAGCAATGCTGGCAAAAAGGGAGGCCGTCAGCATATTCATGGTGTTTTCATTGCCGGTGACTGCCAGCACCAGGGTAGCGATGTACAGTCCGGCCAGAACGACAGCCGCTGCCAGGGCCAGTATGCGGTAAATTTTCGGTGTGGTCTTGGGTTTCATGTTATGATCCCTCCTTATCAGGTATTCATGGCCAACATTATACCATGGGCACTAAGCTCATGAAAGACCTCGCCAAGCGCTCATATTATATCACACTCGGTTGTATCCCGGGACTTTTTTTGCTATAATGCTGTAATTGAATTGACAAAGAGAGAAACCCGTGGGAGAGGAGACAGAAGAAATGGTGAAAAAGTGTGAACTGCTGATACAGGACGCCGCTGTGATGACAGACTATCAGACCATCCGGAAGGGGATGGATGTGGCGGTGGGGGATGGGAAAATCCTGGCGGTGTTTCCCCACGGAGAAGAAGAGTGGGAGGGGAAGGAGATTCTGTCCGGAAAGGACCGGGTGTTTATGCCCGGCCTGATAGACAGCCATATGCACACCGGCCAGCAGCTGCTAAAAGGGCTGGTGCTGGATGCCCGCCCGGTGATCTGGACCAGAGTCATGCTTCCCTTTGAGAGCACCCTGACTCCGGAGCGGATGAAACTTTCCGCCGGCCTGGCGGCTCTGGAAATGATCCGGTGCGGTACCACCGGTTTTGTGGAATCCGGCAGCTATTATATGGAGGAGGCGGCTGCCGTCTACGAAAAGAGCGGGCTGAGGGGGCGGCTCTCCTGTTCTACTATGGACGAGCCGGGGCTGCCGCCGTCCATCGCCATGGATGGAGAGGAGGCGGTTCGGCGCATGGACCGGCTCTATGAGGACTGGAACGGAAGGGGAAATCTCAAAGTTTACTATTCCCTCCGGGCCTTAAATTCCTGCTCCAGCCGCCTGGTGGCCATGACGGCGGAGCACGCGGCAGAGCGGGGAGCCATTCTCCAGGCCCACATGAACGAATACCAGGGCGAGGTGGAGGGAATGATCCGCCGGGAAGGAACGCGCCCCTACGAATACCTGGAACAGATGGGAGTTCTGTCGGACCGGTTTCTGGGAGCTCACAGCCTTCTGCTGTCAGACCGGGAAAAAGAGCTGGTAAGGGATAGGGGAGTGATTCTCTGCCACTGTCCCTTCAGCAACTGCGGAAAGGGAGTGCCGGAGACTCCGAAGCTTCTGGAAATGGGAGTGGTTCCCGGATTCGGCTCCGACGGGGCCGCCCACGGGGGCCTAAGCCTGTGGAACGAGATGAGGATCTTCCGATCCGTTATGAACATTTTCTGGGGAGTGCCGGCGAAAAATCCCGCTGTCATGCCGGCAGAGACTCTGTTTCGGATGATGTATGAGGGCGGAGCGAAAGCTCTGGATGAGGATGGTCTGTGCGGAAAAATTCAGGCCGGCTGCCGCGCCGACCTGATTTCTGTGGATGTTTCCGGTCCCAGGCTGATGCCCTCCGGCAATCTTCTCCACACCCTGTTTGAGTGCGGGGAAGCCGGGGATGTGAGAGATGTGATCACAGCCGGCCGTCTGCTCATGAGAGATGGGGAGATTCTCTCCCTGGATGAGGAGAAGATCCTCTGGGAGGCGAGAGCTTATATGGAGAGGAGAGCCTGACTTAAGTCTCCTCCGCCAGCTCCTCCCAGCGGGCGTACAGTTCCTCCAGCCGCCCGGCGATGGAAGCTTTCTCATCGTTGATCTCCCGGACCTTCTGATGGTCCACATAGACTTCCTCCAGGGTGAGCTGCTCATCCAGCTCGCCGTCCCTGGCTTCCAGGGAGGAGATTTCTTCCTCCGTCTTTTTCAGCTCATTCTGCAGCTTTCTCTTTCTGGCCTGTTCTTCCTTCTGGGCCTTCCAGTCCAGCTTCACCTCAGACGCCGCCGGGGCCGCCTCCTTCGGATGGTCCTGGGATGCGTGAAGATTCTCCATCACATCTTTTTTCTCCAGATAGTAGTCATAATTTCCGATATAGTTGATCAGAGTATGGTTTTTCAGGTCCAGGATCCTGGTGGCCGTCCGGTTGATAAAATACCGGTCGTGGGAGACGTAGAGCACAGTTCCCGTGTAGTGGACCAGGGCGTCCTCCAGGATTTCCTTGGAGGTAATGTCCAGGTGGTTGGTGGGCTCGTCCAGGATCAGGAAGTTGGCCTCGGAGAGCATAAGCTTTGCCAGGGAGACCCGGCCTCTTTCTCCGCCGCTCAAGTCTTTGATGCGCTTGAACACGTCGTCGCCGGTGAACAGGAAGGCGGCCAGCACGTTGCGGACCTGGGTGTTGTCCATGTTGGGGTAGGTGTCCTGAAGTTCGTCAAAAAGAGTTTTCTCCATGTGGAGTACCTGGTGTTCCTGGTCGTAATAACCGATGTGGACTTTAGATCCCAGACGGACTTCTCCTGAATCCGGCTCCAGCATATGGTTCAAAATCTTTAAAATGGTGGTTTTTCCCGTGCCGTTGTTTCCGATGATGGCCACCCGTTCCCCGCGCTTGATGTCAAAGTCCACATCCTGGAACAGAAGCTGGGAGCCGAAGGATTTGGAGAGACCGCGCACTGTGAGCACGTCGTTTCCGCTGACCACGTTGGGTTCCAGCCGGATAGTCATCTCATCGTTGATCTCCGCCGGTTTCTCCACCCGCTCGATCTTTTCCAGCATTTTCTCGCGGCTTTCCGCCCGCTTAATGGATTTTTCCCGGTTGAAGGATTTCAGCTTCGCGATCACTTCCTCCTGGTGGCGGATTTCCTGCTGCTGGTTCAGCCAGGCTTTCATCTTTGCCTCCCGCAGCATGGCCCGCTTCTCGCTGTAAGCGGTGTAATTGCCCTGGAAAACTGTGGCATGTCCTCCGTCCAGCTCGATGATCTTTGTCACCACCCGGTCCAGGAAATACCGGTCGTGGGCCACGATGATCACCGCTCCCGGATAATTGATCAGGTAGGTTTCCAGCCAGGCGATGGACTCCATGTCCAGGTGGTTGGTGGGCTCGTCCAGCATGATGATATCGGGACGGGACAAAAGCAGCTTGCCTAAAAATACTCTGGTTTTCTGGCCGCCGGAGAGGGCGGAGATAGGTTTGGAAAACTCTTCCTCCTCAAATCCCAGTCCTTTCAGCACGCCGGTGATCTCACTTTTCCAGGCGTAGCCGTTGGCCGCCTCAAAATCGTGGTTCAGCCGGCTGTACTGGGCCAGCAGGCTCTCCAGTTCCTCCCCGGAGGCCCCCTTCATCTCCAGCTCCAGGCTGCGGATTTTTTCCTCCATCTCCAGCAGAGGCTGTTTTACCTTCTGAAGCTCCTGAAAAATAGAACGGCTGCTGGTCAGATCCTGATGCTGGGCCAGGTAACCCAAAGTTTTCCCCTTTGCCAGCACTGCCTCCCCGGAATCCGGGGACAGCTCTCCGGTGATCATTTTTAACAGGGTGGATTTCCCTGCTCCGTTGATGCCCACAATGGCGGCCTTTTCATGATCTTCTATGTGAAAGGAAGCGTCGGCGATCACCGTCTTGCTTCCAAAGGATTTGCTTAAATGGCTGCATGATAAAATCATTCTTTCTCCTCCTTGTACAGTCGTCTTTTCCGAGAAAAGACCAGGATAAGTATAATATAGGCAGGGCTTTTTTTCAAGAACTGTTTCCGGGAGGAAAGGCTGCCTGAAAGGCCGGAATTTGCGAAGCTGGAGCTTACTGATAGGTAATGTTCATGATAATCCCCTGAGGATAGTCTCCGAATTTAGAACCGAAAATATTTACTCCTCCCATGTGTACCGCGTCGTCTTTTACGGCAATCTTTAAAGAGATATGGTGCCGTTCCTCTAATTTCAAATCTGCGATGGATATTTCATGGTTCTGCAGATATCCGTCAATGTATCCCCCGTCGTTTTTGACGGAGAAGCTTTTTAACAGACCGTATTGGGAAGAGCCATTGCTCCAGACCTTTGGGGTCAGTTTTCCCCGCCTTGCCCCGAAATCTCCGGGACTGGTGTAAGTGGCCACCTCCACGTCATTGATGGAAATGGTAATATCAGAGGGCCAGTTTTCCAGAAATCCGGCAGCTTCTGAGCAGATCTCCATACTGAAAGAGATCTCTTCCACCTGCAGCTTGGAATTCAAAATATTGGGAAAACGATATTCCAGGAATCCCTTTGAAAACCAGATCAGCTCTGCCCGGGTTCTCAGGGGAGAATAAAAAGTGTTGACGGAGTCATAGGCACCGATGGAGCCATTTTCGTCGGCGATTCCGCAGATAGGTGTAATATTGCAGTCAAAATAGTTTCCGATTGGCATTTCCATGGAGACTGTTTTGTCACTGGAGTCCACATCGGCGTTAAAGGAAGTCAGGCTGAACGTGCTGAAGCAGCAGAGGCAGACCCGCATAGAGCCGCGGATACCGGATTGATTTTCCGTGATAATTAATCCGGCCTCTTCCAGAACCTTAACGTGAAGGGCAACGGAAGAAAGAGGAATATTTAAAAGAGAGGATATTTCCTGAAGAGAACGGGGGGTATTTTTTAAGATGTCCAGGATTTCCAGCCTTGCCGGAACGGAAAGCGCTTTCCCGATTTTCAGGATCCGATCACGGTGCTGAGGATTGCCCAGATACAGCGAAATATTGCGGTCCTGAGAGATCCGGATATTGTGGGTCTTCTTTTTTTCCATAAAAAATCGCTCCTTTTATGTATAAATCATATTTTAAATAGGAAATTAGTTACATAATTTATAAAATAAATATACAACAGAAACAAAAGAAAATCAACAGTTTTGGATATTAAGTAGAAAATAAATGGTATAAACAAAATAATCTTGTGTATTTTACAAAAAATATGTTAATGTAATTAATGTAATAAACAACTTTTAAGGAGGAAAAGAACATGAAGAAAATCCTAGCGGCAACACTTTTCGGCGCAATGACCATTTCACTTGCAGCATGCGGAGGTTCTGAGACGGCATCAGAGACAGAGACCACAGCAGCAACGGCAGAGAAAGACACGGCAGAGACGGCGAAAGAGGAGACGGATGCCCCGGCCGAAGTAAAAGAACTTTCCCTGCAAGGCGTTACAGTGGGCTTCTCCCAGACAGACAGTATGTCTTCCTGGAGAACAACTGAGACAGACAGTATTCAGGAAGCAGTAGAAGCGGCAGGCGGAGAATTTATTGTAAAAGACGCGCAGGGAGATATTGCAACTCAGGCCTCAGATATCAGCGATCTGGTGGCGGCCGGAGTCGATTACCTGGTAGTGGCCCCGCTGGAAAACAATGGACTGCAGGATGTACTTATTGAGGCAATGGAGGCAGATATTCCTGTGATTTTAGTGGACCGCGCCATCAATGGTGAAGCAGGGACTCATTATACGACAGCAATTGCTTCTGATTTTATCTGGGAAGGAGCACAGTGCGCAGCAGCCCTCAACGAGGCACTTCCGGAAGGAGGCAATGTGGTGATCATCAACGGTGGTTATGAGTCCTCCACTTCCACAGACCGTCAGGCAGGGTTCGTTGACAGCCTGAATGATAATTTTACAGTGATCGCGGAGCAGAACGGAAACTGGCTGATGGCAGATGCGCAGGATGTGATGGAAAATATTATTCAGGCGCAGGGAGGAGATAATATTGATGCGGTATTCGCGGTGACTGATGACATGGTTCAGGGAGCAATGAACGCCATCACGGCTAACGGCCTGGTGCCTGGCAAGGATGTTCTTACTCTTGGAATCGATGGAACCCGGGCTGCTCTGGAGTCTGTTGAGGCCGGAACTCAGCTGGCATCCTGTACATGCACTCCTTATTTTGGACCAATTGTAGTGGAAACGATTTCCGCGTTAATGAATGGGGAAGAAGTTGAAACCGCCATCGTAAATCCGGACACGCTGTACACAATTGACAATGTAGATGTATCTGTCGGTTTTTAAAAATTATTGTTGTTAGCTATGGGCTGCCTGAGAAAGTCTGCCTTTCAGGGCAGCCCTTTCTCAACGCAAAAAAGAGGAGGAGGAAGATATATGCCGGAGGTTTTACTGGAAATCAGAGGGCTGGAGAAAACATTTCCTGGAGTGCGGGCTTTGAAGGGAGTCCAGCTTACGGTTTACAAAGGGGAAGTTCATTCTCTTATGGGGGAGAATGGAGCCGGGAAGTCCACTCTAATTAAGGTATTAACGGGAATTTATCAGAAAAATGGAGGTACCATTAAATTCGATGGGAAGGAAATAGACTGCAAGACGCCGATTGAGGCGAATGAAATCGGAATTTCCACGATCTATCAGGAATTGAATTTGGTATTATTCCAGACAGTTTATGAAAATTTATTTTTGGGGCGGGAACCCAGGACTGTGTTTGGGGCCATCGACCGGAAGAAAATGATTGCACAGTCCGAACAGATCCTGAATGATCTGGGGATTCATATAGATGTCACAAAGCCGCTGAGCTCTTTTTCCACAGCCATCCAGCAAATGGTTGCCATTGCAAGGGCCGTCAGCCAGGATGCTAAGCTGGTGATCATGGACGAACCGACTTCCTCCCTGGACAAAAAAGAGGTAGAAGTATTGTTTCGGATTATCAGACAGCTGAAAGCGAAAGGAATCAGCGTAATTTTTATCAGCCACAAGCTGGATGAAATTTTTGAAATTGCAGACAGACTGACAGTTTTTAAAGATGGGGAATATGTAGGAGATTACGACATAAAAGAGCTTGATCAGTTCAAACTGATTTCCTTAATGGTAGGAAAGAATACGGTTAAGCTGGAACGGAAAAAAACGGGATACAAGTTCGCTGATGCCAGAAAGGCAGTGGAAATGAAAAACATTCGTCAGGGAATGCGCCTGAACGGTATCAGCATTGACATAAAAGAAGGAGAGATTCTTGGACTTTCCGGACTGTTGGGATCAGGGCGGACAGAACTGGCCCAAGTATTGTTCGGAACTCGAAGACCGGATGAGGGAGAGATATTCTGGTGGGGAGAGCCTGCCAATATCAGGAATCCCGCGGATGCCATCAGCAAAGGTATGGGCTTTTGTACAGAGGACCGGAAAACAGAAGGAATTGTACCGCATCTTTCCGTGAAAGAAAACATTACATTGGCGCTGCTGCCAAAAATCCAGAAAATGGGGTTTGTGGACAGCAAAAAACAGAATGAGATTGCAAAACAGTATATAGAGCGTTTAAAGATAAAAACACCCAGCCCGGAGCAGCTGATCTGCAATCTGAGCGGAGGAAATCAGCAGAAAGTGCTTCTGGCCAGATGGATGTGCATGAACCCGAAGCTGATTATATTAGATGAGCCCACCCGGGGAATCGATGTAGGAGCAAAGGCAGAGATAGAGGTGCTGATTCAGGAGCTCTCTGATGCCGGCATTTCCATTTTGATGATTTCTTCTGAAATTGCCGAGCTGGAGCGCAACTGTGACCGCGTAGTTGTTATGAGAGACGGCAAGGCTGTGGGAGAACTGATCGATGGAGATATTAACCAGGATAAAATCATGGAATTAATTGCCAAGGGCAGTGAAAGCGAGGAAAAGAAGAATGGCTAAAACAAAGCAGGATCAAATGGCTGTGCTGCAGAAATACAGCGCCATCGCTATGTTGTTGTTTTTTATTATATTTAACTCTATTTTTACGAACAACTTTTTCGCTGCGGGGACGTTGAACAATATCATTACCCAGATCTGTCCCACCATTCTCTGCGGGATGGGAATGACTCTGGTGATCTCTACCGGCGGAATTGACATCAGTGTGGGATCTGTCATGGCTCTGGCAGGGGTAATGACTGCCAAAAATATGACGTCAGTGGGAATCATTCCGGCTTTGATCCTCGCATGCGCCGCGGCGGTGGTGGTGGGCTGCATCAATGGTTTCTGCGTGGGAAAACTGAGACTTCAGGCTATGGTTATAACACTTGGAATGCAGCTGGCTGTCCGCGGGGCAGCGCAGGTTCTCTGCGGCGGCCGTGACATTTATTTTAACCGTCTGGGAAAAGTGGGAGAAGAGCTTGCGCTCTGGGGATCCTATAAAATAGGAGGAGTTGTCCCGATACAGCTGGTTCCGATTATCATCTCCGTGATTTTTGTGTGGATTCTGGCAGACAAGACGGTCCTGGGAAGACAGATCCAGGCTGTGGGAGACAGCATCAAGTCCAGTTCACTGGCAGGTATCAATGCAGCCAGGACGCTGATGATCGTATATGGTCTCAGTGCCTTTCTGGCAGCGTTTGCAGGTCTGTTTCAGGCTGCCAGAGTGACCGTTGCGGCAGGAAGTTCTCTGGGACAGCTGGCAGAGCTGGATGCCATAGCTGCTGTGGTAATCGGGGGGACTCCAATGTCCGGCGGAAAAGCCCATGTATTCGGAACAATCATTGGCGCACTCATTATGCAGATGATCACGCTGACATGTGTTATGAATAACATCCCGGATGAATACGCGCAGGTACTGAAGGCTGTGATAATCGTGTTTGCTGTGTTCATTCAAAGAGAACAGGCAAAATAGGAGGATTGGCGAATATGAAAACAATTAAAAAATGGTATGATTCCTGCTATTCAAAAAGTACGATCCTGGCATTTTTAGTTCTGATGATAATATCCAGCATTGTATTTGCAGATAAGAATTTTCTGTCATCGGTCAATATTGTGAATATCCTGCTGAAAGCGGCGAAAAACGGCGGCTTTTTGGCCATTGGCATGACGTTTGTGATTCTGTTGGGAGAAATTGACCTTTCTGTAGGTTCTGTGTTTGCCCTGAGCGGGGTAGTCATGGGAGTTGTGGGACAGAAAAATCCCGTTTTGGGAATTGCTGCCGGATTAATGGTCGGTGTGATATCCGGCTTTATGATCGGTTTTATGGTTACAAAAATGAGAATATCCTCATGGATTGCCTCCCTTGCCATGATGTTTGCTTTAAGAGGTATGGTGTCCATTATTGCCCACAGTTCTGTACCGATTGAAAATGAGATCCTCCGCTTTGCAAATGTCAAATTTTTCAAAGGATTTCTGGGAGTCAAGTCAGGTATCTCGATTCTCATTCCCATATTCTTTATTCTGGTCCTTCTGTGTATGTATATAGCAAAATGGACAAGGTTTGGAATGGGGATGTACGCGGTAGGCGGAAATAAAGAGGCGGCACGCATGATGGGGATTGATGTGGACAGGATCACTATTAAGGCTTTCGTGTGTTCCGGCCTGATCGCCTCCCTGTCCGGCATTCTTCTGGCATCCAGCAGCGGAAGTGCCACCCTGAGTGCCGGAAATGTATATGAAACCTATGCGATTGCCATGTGCGCCATCGGAGCTGTCAAATTGTCAGGAGGAGAAGGAAAATTTTCCGGTACCTTCTTCGGCATTCTGATTTATTTCGTGATCAATACACTGTTTACTTATTTAAGCGGTATATCCGTTCACTGGCAGTCGGTGATCATGGGAGTGCTGGTATTGATTTCCGTGGCCGGACAGTCAGAAATGATACGAGGACACCTGAAAGCAGGAAAGAAAATTTTATAGAGAAAAGAACAGGAGACAGGGAAATGATTCAATTGAAAAGCAGATGGGCGAAGGAGGTTAATGAAAAAAATGTGCACCAGGAGTATCCTCGCCCAAATCTGGTAAGAGAAAGTTACTTCAATCTGAATGGATTATGGCAGTACAGCATTGATCAGAAAGCGAAGACATCTTCCTATGAAGGCACTATTTTAGTTCCATTTTCTCCAGAAACACTTCTCTCAGGAGTACAGAAAATAGTCATGCCGGAGAATTTCCTCCATTACAGGAAGGAATTCTGTCTTCCCAAAGGGTTTATCCGAGACAGAGTACTGCTTCATTTCGGAGCCGTTGACCAGGAGTGCGTCGTCTTTCTTAATAATAAAAAAGTCGGAACCCACAAGGGAGGATATAATGCCTTTACCTTTGATGTTACGGATGCCCTGGAAGCGGGAGAGAATGTGCTGACAATGTGTGTCAGAGATATGACAGAAAAAAAGCCCCATGCGAGAGGAAAACAGAAACTGGTCAAAAAAGGAAAATACGGTTCCCTGTTTTACACCCCCCAAAGCGGCATCTGGAAAACGGTATGGATGGAGAGCGTGCCGCAGGATTATATTGAACGGGTAAAAATCACTCCCAGATATGATGAAGGGGAGGTGGAGATTACAGTCTTTTCAAAGGGGAAAACAGAGGATGCCTTGATCTCCGTGATGGATGATGCTCATATGGTGGCCCAGGCTCACGGGAAAGTTAATCAGCCGATCCGGCTAAAGCTGGGAGAATTTAAATCCTGGACTCCGAAAACTCCCTATCTATACGATGTGGAGATCACCTATGGGGAAGACAAAGTGCGGTCTTACTTTGGAATGAGAAAATTTCATGTCGGCAGAGACAGCAAAGGGATTCTTCGCTTTTTTATGAACAACAAACCGTTTTTCTTCAATGGAATTCTGGACCAGGGATACTGGCCGGAAAGCCTGCTCACACCTCCCACAGATGAGGCATTGAAATATGATATTGAAAAGCTGAAGGATCTGGGCTACAACACCATCAGAAAGCATGTGAAAGTAGAATCCGACCGCTTCTATTACCACTGTGATAAAATCGGCATGATTGTATGGCAGGATATGCCGAACGGAGGCGGCGATTACAATATGTTCTTCGTTACATATCTCACAAATGCTTTTGACTGGTTTGCCCGGGGAGTGAAGGATAACCATTACGGCCTTTTTAAGAGAAAGGACCCGGAAGGAAGAAGACAGTATTATCAGGACCTGCGGGAAATGATCGAGCAGCTCTATAATTATCCGTCCATTGCGGTGTGGGTGCCGTTTAACGAAGGCTGGGGGCAGTTTGACGCGAGAAAGGCGACAGAACTGATACGCAGGCTGGACCAGACGCGTTTTATTAATGAAGCGTGCGGATGGTTCGACCAGCACGGCGGCGATATGTACAGCATTCACAATTATTCCAAGGGACTGAAGGTTCATCCGCAGAAAGACCGGGTGGTTGCGCTTACAGAATTCGGCGGATATTCCTATGCCATCAAAGGGCATACCGCCTGCGAAAAAGAATTCGGATATAAATCTTTCCATTCAAAGCAGAAATTAACGGAAAGTTACAGACAGCTGTGGGAAGATGAAGTTTATACAAATCTGGCAAATGGCCTCAGCAGTGCCATTTACACCCAGACAAGTGATATCGAGGAAGAAGTCAACGGTATTTTCACTTATGACCGGGAAGAAGTGAAATTTATAGAAAAAGACCTGCGGAAGGTTAATCAAAAGCTCTATCAGATATGGGAAAAAGTTGTGTGAATTACAGGGAGAATCATATGAAAATCGCAGATTTCGGCGTGAACAGAAAAGGAGAAACGTCAAAACTTTATACTCTGGAGAATGGCGGGGGAATGGAAATCGCAGTGTCTGACTTTGGAGCCACGCTCCATTCTCTGATGGTTTTAGATCGCAGGGGGATCAAACGGGATGTAGTTTTGGGATATGACAGTCCATCAGAATATGAAGGCCCTTCCGGGACTTTTTTCGGAGCAACTGTGGGGAGAAATGCCAACCGTATCGGCGGCGCTGCTTTCTGTCTGAATGGGAGAACGTATCACCTGGATCAGAACGATGGCAGGAATAATCTGCACAGCGGGTTCGATTTCTGGAGCTTTCGAAGGTGGGAGGTCAGAGAATCAACGGCGGACCGCATTGTGTTTGGACTTCACAGCCCGGATGGCGATCAGGGCTTTCCGGGAACAGTTGATGCCGAGGTGGCTTATCAGCTGACAGAAGACAATCGCCTGGTGATCAGTTACAGAGCCAGGACGGACGAGGACACTCC
Source organism: Candidatus Lachnoclostridium avicola (assembly GCA_019114465.1). Taxonomy (GTDB): domain Bacteria; phylum Bacillota; class Clostridia; order Lachnospirales; family Lachnospiraceae; genus Lachnoclostridium_A; species Lachnoclostridium_A avicola. The sequence goes on along the minus strand of DXFM01000005.1, from coordinate 96,905 downwards.
CCTCAATCTTACAAACCACAGCTATTTTAATCTGAATGGGCATGATTCCGGACCGGTGCTGGGTCAAACACTCTGGATAGACGGAGACTACTTCACGGAAACGGATGAAGAATTAATTCCCACAGGGATGCTTTTGCCGGTGGAGGGGACACCTATGGATTTTCGGAAGGAAAAGCCGATCGGGCAGGACATAAGAAAAGACTATCCGGCACTGGTCATGGGAAAGGGATATGATCACAACTGGTGCCTGAAAAATCAGGGGAAGTTCGCGAAGGCGGCGGTGCTTTCCTCTGCTGACAGCGGCATCACAATGGAGGTATACACAGATCTCCCCGGTATTCAGATTTATACCGGAAACTACCTGAACCAGGAAAAGGGAAAAAAGAACGCGGTTTATATGGAAAATCAGGGAATCTGCTTTGAAACGCAGTATTTCCCGGATGCAGTGAATCACAAAAATTTTCCCTCTTCTATCTGCAGGAAAGGGGAACTATATCAGACAAAAACTGAATTTCGTTTTGTAAAAGGGTGAGCTCATTCGATTTCGCAGGAAAAGAGCAGGACGGTCTGCATTTGCGGGCAGACACAGGAAGGGGAAATATGGGAAAATATATAATTGCACTGGATCAGGGGACCACCAGTTCACGCTGTATTTTATTTGACAGAGAAGGAAAGATCTGCAGTGTGGCGCAGAAGGAGTTTACACAGATTTATCCCCAGCCCGGATGGGTGGAACACGACCCCATGGAAATCTGGTCTTCACAGCTGGCGGTAGCAATGGAGGCAATGGGAAAGATCGGCGCCCACTACAGTGATATTTCTGCCATCGGGATCACAAATCAGCGGGAGACAACCATTGTATGGGACAAGGAAACAGGGGAACCTGTATATAACGCGATTGTCTGGCAGTGCCGGAGAACCGCGGACCAGATTGAACAGCTCAAGAAGGCTGGATGGGGAGAAAAGATCCGGGAGCGGACTGGGCTTATTCCCGACGCGTATTTTTCCGGAAGCAAAATATCCTGGATTCTGGATCATGTGGAAGGAGCGAGGGAACGCGCGGAGCGGGGAGAACTCCTTTTTGGTACGGTAGATACGTGGCTGATCTGGAATATGACGAAGGGATGCATTCATGTGACGGATTACACAAATGCTTCCCGGACGATGCTGTTTGACATTCACAGGATGTGCTGGGATGAAGAAATATTAGAGTATTTCCGCATCCCCAGATCCATGCTGCCGGATGTAAAACCTTCCAGCTGCATTTACGGGTATACTTCTTCTGATGTGATGGGAGGTAAGATTCCCATTGCCGGTGCGGCCGGAGATCAGCAGGCAGCTCTGTTCGGCCAATGCTGTTTTGAGCCTGGTCAGATGAAAAATACATATGGTACGGGGTGTTTCCTGCTGATGAATACGGGAACTCAGGCGGTACATTCAGAACAGGGCCTGCTTACCACTATCGCGGCCAGCTGCAGAGATGAAGTCCATTACGCTTTAGAAGGAAGCGTGTTTGTGGCAGGGGCGGCGGTTCAGTGGCTCCGGGATGAAATGCGCATGGTTCGTTCGGCCTCCCAGACGGAAGAATACTGCATGGAAGCAGCGGACACAGGCGGCGTTTACGTAGTTCCAGCTTTTGCGGGACTGGGGGCGCCTTACTGGGATCAGTATGCGAGAGGAATGATCACCGGGGTGACACGGGGCACCAGCAAAGAGCAGTTCATTCGTGCCACGGTAGAGTCCATGGCTTATCAGGTTCATGATCTGGTGGAGGCGATGCAGAAGGACTCAGGAATTCAATTAAAGCATCTTAAAGTGGATGGAGGCGCCAGTGCAAATAATTTTCTGATGCAGTTTCAGGCTGATATTCTGGGAGCGTCCATTATTCGTCCGGAATGCATTGAAACGACTGCCTTGGGGGCCGCCTACCTGGCCGGCCTGGCTGTGGGATATTGGAAGAATAAGGATGAGATATGCAAAAACTGGAAAGCAGCCCGGGTGTTTGAAAGCACAATGGGGGAGGAAAAACGTCAGCGGCTTATCAGGGGATGGAAACGAGCGGTAAAATGTGCGATGTACTGGTCGGAAGAAGGAGCGGGAAAAGAATAGAGAGATCAGGAGATTGACGTCTGATAATGGAGGAACAGCTATGAAAGAAACAAAGTATAATGTAGTCATCATCGGTGCGGGGGTGTCGGGCTGCTCCGTGGCAAGGGAGCTTTCCCGGTGGGATCTGAAAATCGGTGTTGTAGAGCGGGAAGAGGACGTATGTTCCGGTACGTCAAAGGCCAACAGCGCCATTGTCCATGCAGGTTTTGACGCGGAACCAGGCTCTTTAAAAGCCCGTTTTAATGTAGAGGGGAACCGGATGATGGAAAAACTTTCCCAGGATCTGGATGTTGAATTCAAAAGAAATGGATCCCTGGTACTCTCTTTTCATGCAGACGCGCATTCAGCTTTGGAAAATCTTTACAACAAAGGACAAAAAAACGGGGTGCCGGGCCTGAAAATTATTTCCGGAGACGAGGTTCGGAAAATAGAGCCCAATTTGACAGATGAGGTAGTAGAAGCACTGTATGCTCCCACCGGAGGTATAATCTGCCCTTTTGGATTGACCATAGCGATGGCGGAGAACGCCTGTGACAACGGAGTGGAATTTTTGTTCAACAGGAAGGTGCAGAAGATCCGCAGAGCTGAAACCGGTTATATTCTGGAAACGCAGAATGGGATGATACTGGCAGATGTCGTAGTAAATGCGGCGGGCATCTATGCCGACGAGCTTCACAATATGGTCAGCGAAAAGAAGCTCCATATCACACCGAGAAAAGGAGATTACTGTCTGCTGGACAAAGAAGCGGGGACTCATGTGTCCCACACGATTTTCCAGCTGCCGACCAGAATGGGAAAGGGCATTCTTGTGACCCCCACCATCCACGGCAATCTTCTTCTAGGTCCGACGGCCAGAGACATTGAGGATAAAGAGGCCACGGCAACTACGGCGGATGAACTGTCGGAGATTATGGAGAAATCCTGCCTCGGAGTGAAAAAGATTCCTTTCCGTCAGGTGATCACATCTTTTTCCGGCCTGCGGGCTCATGAGGAGGGAGATGATTTTATCATCGGAGAGGCGGAGGATGCTCCGGGTTTTTATGACGTGGCAGGTATTGAGTCTCCCGGACTTACCAGTGCCCCGGCCATTGGAGCCTGGCTGGCTGGTGAAATAGCGAAAAAAACAGGGGCAGTCCCGAAAGAAAAATGGAATGGAAAAAGAAAAGGATTTGTCCGGCTGGCAGAGCTGAACTATGAAGAACGGGCACTTTTAATTAAGAAACGACCGGATTATGGCGTGATTGTCTGCCGCTGTGAGGGAATCAGCGAGGGCGAAATCAGGGATGCCATCAACCGCACGCCGGGAGCAGTTTCCTTAGATGGCATTAAGCGCAGAGTCCGCCAGGGAATGGGAAGGTGCCAGGCTGGATTCTGCACGCCGAGAACAATGGAAATTCTGGCAGAGGAGAGGGGTATCCAAATGGAGGACATCTGTAAAAACGGACCTGGCTCACAGATGCTGGAAGGAAGGAATAAAGGGGGCAGATGAAATGACAGAGCATGAGATCGTAATCATAGGCGGGGGTCCTGCCGGCCTGGCAGCGGCTGCGGCGGCAAAAAAATCCGGGGTTTCAGATATTCTGATTTTAGAGCGTGACAGCTGCCTGGGAGGAATATTAAACCAGTGCATTCACAATGGATTTGGGCTGCATACCTTTAAGGAAGAACTCACTGGACCGGAGTACGCGGCCAGGTATATCGATATGATTCAGGAAGAAAAAATCCCCTTCAAACTAAATACGATGGTGATTGATATCAGCAGGGATAGAGTCGTGACGGCTGTCAACAGGGAAGACGGGCTGTTTTCTGTAAAAGCCGGGGCCGTGATACTGGCCATGGGGTGCCGGGAGAGGCCGAGAGGTGCGCTGAATATTCCCGGATACCGGCCGGCAGGAATCTATTCGGCGGGGACCGCCCAGCGGCTCATGAATATGGAAGGATGCAGCGTGGGACGAAAGGTCGTAATTCTGGGAAGCGGGGATATCGGCCTGATCATGGCGCGGCGAATGACCCTGGAGGGGGCTGAGGTCAAAGTGGTGGCCGAGCTGATGCCTTATTCCGGAGGTTTGAAAAGAAATATCGTTCAGTGCCTGGATGATTACGGAATTCCATTAAAGCTCAGTCATACCGTGGTGAATATCCATGGAAAAAGACGGGTGACGGGAGTCACTTTGGCACAGGTGGGAACAGACCGGAAAATGATTCCCGGTACGGAAGAATACTATGCCTGTGATACCCTGCTGCTTTCGGTGGGGCTGATCCCGGAAAATGAACTTTCCAAAGGCATGGGAGTTTCCATCAGTCCGGCAACTTCCGGTCCGGAAGTAAATGACTGCCTGGAAACCAGCGTAAAAGGAGTGTTTGCGTGCGGAAATGTGCTCCATGTCCATGATTTGGTGGATTACGTGTCAGAGGAGGCTGCCCGGGCGGGAGAAAATGCGGCGGCCTACGTACAGCGGAAGGAAGAATTTTCTCCTCTGAAACAGGTGAAGATCTGTGCGGAAAACGGTGTAAGATACACGGTTCCGCAGATTTTGGATGTGGAGCATATGCGGGATACGGTCACAGTCCGCTTTCGCGTGACAGATGTATACAAAAACCGGGCGGTCGCTGTGTACTGTGACGGAAAGCCGCTTCAGAAAAAAAGAAGGAAGATCCTGGTTCCTGGTGAGATGGAACAGGTAGAATTGAAAAAGGCAGACTTGGAAAACTTTCCGGATTTGAAGGAGATCGTCATACGGACAGAGGTGATATAAGATGGAAAAGAGAGAACTGATATGTATTGGATGTCCTCTGGGATGTCCCCTCAGCGTGGAGATGGAAAATGGAGAGATTTCGGTAACGGGCAACACCTGCAGGCGCGGGGAGGATTACGCGAAAAAAGAAATCCTTCACCCTGCAAGAACAGTTACGTCCAGTGTGCCTGTGACAGACGGTGTTTTGAAAATGGTATCCGTGAAGACAGAAACAGATATTCCGAAGGACAAAATCTTTGACGTGATGGATGCCATTCACAGAATCAGGGTAGAAGCTCCTGTGGCGATCGGTGACGTGCTGATCGCAGACTGTGCGGGAACCGGGGTCTCCGTGGTAGCAACGAAAAACGTAGAACGCAGGTAGGCAGGCTCTGGGCCTGCTTTCTATGGCGCTCGGTATGTCGAATTCTTAACAAACAGTTTGACATTGCCCCGCTCTGTGGTTATAATAATTCTTAACAATGTTGACTTAAAAATAACAGACAGAGGAGCGATGCAAAAAGTGGAAAAGCAGATATCACGGGCGGTGATTGCCAGACTGCCCAGGTATTACCGATACTTAGGAGAACTGCTGGAGGACGGGGTGGAGAGAATCTCCTCCAATGAGCTGAGCCAGCGGATGCACGTGACTGCCTCCCAGATCCGTCAGGACCTCAACAATTTCGGCGGCTTCGGACAGCAGGGCTACGGCTACAACGTAAAGCATCTCTACGCGGAGATCGCCAAGATCCTGGGAATCGACCGCCAGCACAACCTGGTGATCATCGGGGCCGGCAACCTGGGACAGGCCATCGCCAACTATGCCAATTTTGAGAAGCGGGGCTTTGTGATCAAAGGAATGTTTGACATCAACCCCCGGCTCATCGGACTGGTGGTCCGGGGAATTGAGATCCGGGGCGTGGAGGAGCTGGAGCAGTTTATCCGGGACAACGACGTCCAGATCGCCGCTCTCACCATTCCGAAGACAAAGGCGCCGGAGATCGCCGACCGGGTGATCCGGGCCGGCGTGAAGGGCATCTGGAACTTCGCCCATGTGGACCTGACAGTTCCGGACGACGTGGTGGTAGAGAACGTCCATCTGTCCGAGAGCCTGATGCGGCTTTGCTACCGGGTATGCAGTATGCAGGACAAAGAGAGCGGGGAGAAGGATAAGGAAAAGTGATGATCATCGGCGTCGGTACAGATATGGTTGAGATCGGAAGAATTGAAAAAGCGTGTGAAAAACCGTCCTTTCTGACCCGCGTTTATACGGAAGAAGAATGCCGGCAGGCCGGGGGAAACTGTACCCGGCTGGCCGGCAGTTTTGCTGTGAAGGAAGCGGTGGCGAAGGTGATGGGCACCGGCTTCCGCTCCTTCTGGCCGTCGGAGATCCAGGTGCTCCGGGATGAGCTGGGAAAGCCCTATGTGGTCCTGCTGGGCGGGGCAGAGAAGGCGGCGAAAGAGCGGGGAATTACAAGGATCCACGTGTCCATCACCAATACGGCAGTCTATGCCATGGCCTTTGCCGTGGGGGAAGGAGAAGAGTTATGAGATATCTGGTAAAGGGAACTCAGATGAAGGAAATCGACCGCTTCACCATCACCCAGGTGGGAATCCCGTCCCTGGTGCTGATGGAGCGGGCCGCCCTGGCGGTGGCCGAGGAGGCGGATCGGGCAGCCGGGCCCGGCGGACGGATCCTGGCAGCTGCCGGCCTGGGCAACAACGGGGCCGACGCGGTTGCGGCCGCCAGAATGCTGAAGGAAAAGGGTCACCCCGCTGCGGTCATCCTGGTGGGAGACCGGGAGCGGGGAACGGAAGAACTGAAGCTTCAGCTGAGCATTGCGGAACGCCTGGGAGTTACGGTGGAGCAGTTCGGGGATTTCATCCCCGGAGGCTGCGAGGTGCTCATCGACGGGGTGTTCGGCGTAGGGCTGAACCGGCCGGTCACCGGGCGGTATGAAGAATTTCTCCGCTTTCTCAGCGAAATCAAGGCTGGGACGGTGGTGGCTGTGGACGTGCCGTCGGGAATCAGCTCCGACACCGGGTCCCTGCTGGGGCCTGCCCTCCGGGCGGATGTGACGGTGACCTTCGGCTATGAGAAGCTGGGGACCGCGGTCTATCCGGGCAAAGACTACCGGGGACGGCTGGTGGTGGCGGACGCCGGGTTCCCGGCGGAGGCGGCTGAGAAAGCGGGAGTGTCCGCCTTCACCTTCGGCCGGGAGGATCTCTCCCGTCTGCCCGCCCGCCCCGCCTATTCCAACAAGGGAACTTTCGGAAAAGTTCTGGTGGTGGGAGGCAGGAAAAATATGGCGGGAGCTGCCTACCTGGCCGCTCTGGCCGCCTACCGGACGGGAGCCGGGCTGGTAAAGATCCTCACTCCCGAAGAAAACCGGGAGATCCTGCAGACTCTCCTGCCGGAGGCGGTGCTGATTCCTTACAGGGAGGAAGCCCTGCTGGAGGAGGGCGGACTGACCCAGGAGGAAGTGGAAGGACTGTGCCGGGAGGCATCCGTCGTGGTGCTGGGACCGGGGCTGGGCCGGGATGAGGGAGCCGTCAAGCTGGTGCGGGCTGTCCTCAGCGCCGCCTGCTCCCCCCTGGTCCTGGACGCGGATGGGCTGAACATCGTGGCTGAGGAAGAGGATCTGACCCGGTATTTTACGGAAAATATTGTGGTCACTCCCCATGTGCTGGAGATGGCCAGGCTGCTGCACACCTCCGTGAAGGAGGTGCAGAAGGATATCGCCGGAACCGCCGCCGGATACGCGGACCGCTATGGAATCACTTGCGTGTTAAAGGACGCAGCCACCGTGGTGGCGGGAAAGGACGGCAGTCTCTACGTGAACAGCAGCGGCTGTTCCGCCATGGCCAAGGGCGGCGCCGGGGACGTGCTCTCGGGAGTGATCGGCGCCCTGCTGGCCCAGGGAATGGAGGAACCGGAGGCTGCCGCCCTGGGAGCGTACATCCACGGCCTCGCCGGGGAAACGGCCGCCGCCCGGCTGGGAGGACGGGCCGTGCTGGCCAGGGATCTGGCAGATTCCCTGGAAGGACTGGCGTAAGCCGGTAAAAACTGAAAAAAGGAAGTAGACAGAGACATGAACAAGATGGAGCAGTATGAGAGAGGTTATGTAAAAATAGATCTGGGTGCCATGGAAGCCAATATGCAGGCCATCAAAAAACGGGTGGGATCCGGCACCGGGATCATGGGGATCGTCAAGGCGGACGGCTATGGCCACGGTGCGGTCCCGGTGGCAAAGACCATTGAGCCATATGTGGAGGGCTACGGGGTGGCCACCATCGACGAGGCCCTGATCCTCCGCCGCCACGGAATCCAGAAACCGATCCTGGTGCTGGGAGTCACCCCCCAGATGCGGTTCGACGATCTGTTAAACTGCAATATTTCCCCGGCGATCTTCCAGTATGAGAAGGCGGAACGCCTCTCCAAGCGGGCCAGAATCCTGGGGAAAAAGGGCACCATCCACATCGCGGTGGACACTGGCATGAGCCGCATCGGCCTTGCCCCCAACGAAGCTTCCGCCGACATGGTCAAAAAGATCAGCCGGCTCCCGGGCATCGAGATCACCGGAGTGTTCACCCACTTTGCCAAGGCGGATGAGGCGGACAAGGAGAGCGCCAGCCATCAGCTGGCCCTGTACAGTCATTTTCTTGATCTTCTGAAGGAGCGGGGAGTGGAGATTCCCCTTCGCCACTGCGCCAACAGCGCCGGCATCATCGACATGGACGACTCCCATTTCAACATGGTCCGGGCTGGTATTATCATGTGCGGTCTCTACCCGTCGGACGAGGTGGAAAAGGAAAAAATCTGCCTCTCCCCCGCTCTGGAGTGGAAGAGCGAGGTGGTCTATTTAAAGACGGTGCCTGCCGAGACTCCCGTGAGCTACGGTTGGACCTGCTTTACCCAGCGGGAGACGGTCATCGCCACCGTGCCCGTGGGCTACGCCGACGGCTATCTGCGGAATCTGTCCAACAAGGCCGACGTGTTGATCCGCGGAAAGCGGGCCAGGATCCTTGGAAGGGTCTGCATGGACCAGATGATGGTGGACGTGACGGACATTCCCGGCGTGGAGGAGGGAGACACGGTCACCCTCATCGGAAAAGACGGGGAAGACCAGATCACAGTGGAGGAGCTGGCAGAGCGCAGCGGGGGCTTCCACTATGAAATCATCTGCGGCATCGGCATGCGGGTTCCCCGGGTGTATGTGAAAAACGGGGCCATCGTGGGAACCAAGGACTATTTCGGGGACGAGTATTTCGGTTTTGACTGAAGAAACGGTCCCGCTTCTCCGTCATAAGATATAGCAGAGAGTCATTTCCCGGCGGAAAGATCTGCCAGGAATAGATTTTCGGAAACCGGTCAATACTGGTGATAGAAAATCAAATGACGGAGTGTGAAAACGTGATCATCAGACGAGGGGATATTTATTATGCGGATTTGCGGCCGGTGGTGGGCTCCGAACAGGGAGGAGTGCGCCCGGTCCTCATCATACAGAACGACGTGGGCAACAAACACAGCCCCACCGTGATCTGCGCGGCCATTACTTCCCGGATGAACAAGGCGAAGCTTCCCACCCATGTGGAGCTGGATAAGGACAAATGCGCCATGGTGAAGGATTCCGTGATCCTTCTGGAGCAGCTGCGCACCATCGACAAGCAGAGGCTGCGGGAAAAAATCTGCCATATCGACGGGGAGCTTTTGGCAAAAGTGGACTGTGCTCTCATGGTGAGCCTGGAACTTTCTACATAGTCCACATTGACGAACAACCTTGTATTTGATATGATAAATAGGAAAAACAGGAAACCGGGGGGCATGGCGCATGCCCCCTGTTACATGTAAAAACGCTGACGGCAGAAAAGGAGAGATACGGAGAATATGGACGATGGTTATTCAGGCATACATATGCTGACACTGATAGTGCTGGTGGTTCTGGAGGCGGTGCTGTACGGATTTGGAGCTGCCCTGCAGGAGCTGGGAGGCGGGCTGGAAGAGGAGGCCCGGGACGGGAACCGGAAAGCGGAGAAGATCCTGGCCCTGGCGGAGAGGCCGGGACGCCTGGTGAGCACCAATCTGGTATTCACCACCGGATCCAGCCTGATTGTAGGCGCCTTTATCTTCCGGAAGATGATCTGGAGCAGCCAGAACCCGGTATACGCCGTTGTGGAAGCCCTGGTGTACATAATCCTCCTGGTTTCCCTGGGCATGGCCCTGCCGAAACGGCTGGCTGCGGAAAATCCGGAAAAATGGGCCATGGGCCTTTTTCCGGCGGTGTCAGTTCTGATGACCCTGCTGATCCCCGTGACGGCGGCGGTGGGCGCCGTCTCCTCCCTGCTTCTCAGGGCGGCGGGCATGGATCCCTCCTCCCAGGAAGAGGGAGTGACGGAGGAGGACATTATGTCCATGGTCAACGAGGGCCACGAACAGGGAGTGCTGGAGGCCAGCGAGGCGGAGATGATCACCAACATTTTTGAGCTGGGGGACAAGCGGGCGGAGGACGTGATGACCCACCGGAAAAATTTGGTGCTGCTGGACGGGAGCATGACCCTGAAGGAAGCGGTCCGCTTCATCCTGGAGGAAGGCAACCATTCCCGTTTCCCCGTATACGGAGACAATACAGACGATATCCTGGGCGTCGTCCACCTGAGGGACGTGATGGTGTGGGCGGAGAAAAAGGCCTGCGAGAACATCCCCATCCGGGAAATCCCCGATCTGATGATGGAGGCCAAATTTATCCCGGAGAGCCGGAGTGTGGACTCCCTGTTCCGGGAGATGCAGTCCCAGAAGATCCACATGGCCATTGTGGTGGATGAGTACGGCCAGCTGTCCGGAATCGTCACCATGGAGGACATTTTAGAGGAGATCGTGGGCAACATTCAGGACGAGTACGACCGGGAGGAGGAGCTGATCCGTCCCCTGGGCAATGGAGCCTTTTTAATCAGCGGCATGGCGTCCCTGGAGGACGTGTCGGAGGCTCTGGGCATCCAGTTTACGGAAGAGGAGGAAGAGGATTACGACACCCTCAGCGGCCTTCTCATCTCCCTCCTGGACAGGATTCCGGGAGAGGACGAGCGCCCGGTGATCCCCTGCGGCGGCTATGACTTCCAGGTGGAGCGGGTGGAACACAAGCGGATCGCTTCCGTCCGGGCGGTTCCTGCCCACAAGGAGCAGTCAGATACTTGTCAGCCGGAAAAAATGGTGGTAGAATAGAAAAGATGCTTTCTCCGCCAGGAGAAGAAACAGAGAAAAGAAGAACATTAGAGGAGAGATAGTATGTCAGGACATTCCAAATTTGCGAATATCAAACATAAGAAGGAAAGAAATGACGCCGCCAAGGGCAAGATTTTCACCGTGATCGGAAGAGAGATCGCCGTGGCCGTCAAGGAGGGCGGTCCGGACCCGGCCAACAACAGCAAGCTCCGGGACGTGATTGCCAAGGCGAAGGCCAACAACATGCCCAACGACACCATCGACCGGGGAATCAAGAAGGCCGCCGGCGACGCCGGTTCCGTCAATTACGAGACCATTACCTACGAGGGGTACGGTCCCAGCGGGGTGGCCATCATCGTGGACACTCTGACGGACAACAAGAACCGCACCGCGGCCAACGTGAGAAACGCGTTCACCAAGGGCGGCGGCAACGTGGGCACCACCGGCTGCGTGTCCTACATGTTTGACAAGAAGGGCCAGATCATCATCGACAAGGAAGAGTGCGACATGGACGGAGACGAGCTGATGATGACGGCTCTGGACGCCGGGGCAGAGGATTTCTCCGAGGAGGAGGACAGCTTTGAGGTGCTCACCGATCCGGACAGCTTCAGCCAGGTGCGCGAGGCCCTGGAGGCGGCCGGCATTCCCATGGCTTCCGCCGATGTGACCATGATTCCCCAGACCTGGGTGGAACTCACCGATGAGGACGACATCAAAAAAATCAACCGCATCCTGGATATGCTGGACGAGGACGACGACGTGCAGGCCGTGTATCACAACTGGGATGAATAATTTCCAATTTCCCGCCGTCACGGCTGGAAATCGGATGAGGGAGGACCTCTCTCTGACCATCATTGAGATGGCGGAGAGAGGTCCTTTTTCCGTTCACAGGATCTATTGAAACCACGGTCTCTCTGTGCTATACTGGCACCTGGACAAAAGCATGGAGGCAGAAGCGCGGCACGGAGTTTGTGACCGCGTTTTCCTCATGGTTTGATTTGATAGAAAACTGGGTTGAAAGAAACCTGCACGACAAAGGAGACAGATTATGGACGACATCAGAGAGGCCTATCTCCAGGCGGTGGATGTGGATTACTCCTACCGTCTGGCAAAGAAAATGGAAACTTTTAAGACCAATCCGGTGCTGGGCTACCGCACAGCCGGTTCCCAGGCGGAGATTGACACCGGGAACATGCTGGCGGAGGAGATGAGGGCCGCGGGCCTTCAGGACATCCATATGGACCGCCTGACCCTGGATTCCTGGGAGTTTAAAAAGGCGGTGCTGCGGTTTGAAGACAGAGACGGCGTCCGCCATGAGATCCAGCTGGGCGCCTACCAGACCAATTTTGTCACAGACGGCTTTCAGAAATTTGAGCTGACGGATCTGGGCAAAGGCACAGCCGAGGACTATGAGGGCCGGGACGTGGCGGGAAAACTGGTGATGGCGGACATCAACCAGCGGGAGGAATGGTGGATCAATTTTCCCGTCTACCAGGCCCATCTGAAGGGAGCCGCCGCCCTCATCGCCGTTCAGGAAAACGGCTACGGGGAGATCGACAGCTCCGCCCTAAACGCCCAGGACATTGCAGGGCCCGCTGACGCGCCGGCCTTCTCCATGTCCCGCCGGGATGCGGAGCTGATCCGGGCCAGGCTGGCACAGGAGGGAACCATCACCGTGGAGCTGGACGCGGACAGCCGGGTGAAACGGGATCAGCCGGCCTACAACGTGTGGGGAGTGATTTCGGGCAAATGTGAGGAAAAAATCCTGCTCACCGCCCACTATGACTCCTATTTCACCGGATTTCAGGACGACAACACGGCGGTGGCCATGATCATCAGCATGGCCCGTTCCCTGATTGCCTGCGGCTACCAGCCGGAGCGGACCATTGTGGTCTGCGCCATGGCAGCCGAGGAATGGGGGGTCACCAACTCCAAATACGACTGGTCCACCGGCGCCTGGCAGCAGGTGTTCAAGGTTCGACCCCAGTGGCGGGGACAGACGGTGATCGACTTAAACTTTGAGCTGCCGGCCCACGCCCACGACCGCAGGGACGCCATCCGATGCACCTACGAGTACCAGGATTTCCTGGAAGACTTTGTGAGAAGGCTTCCCGCCTGGATCGATCCGAAGGAGGTCTATCCGGAAGGGCTGACGGTCTGCGCCCCCATCGAGACCTGGTCCGACGATTTTTCCATGGCCATCGGGGGAATTCCCTCCACGGTCAACGATTTTTCCGCCGGCCGCTTTATGGAGACCCACTACCACTCCCAGTTCGACAACGACGATTTCTACGATGAGAAGGTGTACCGCTTCCACCACCAGCTCTACGGCCTTCTGCTGATGGAAATTGATCAGACGCCGGTTGCTCCCCTGAATCCGGCGGAGCTCTTCGCCCAGATCCGCCGAAGCATCCGCCCGGTGACCGGGGAGGAGGATGAGACGGCCATCCGCCGGCTTCTGGACCGGCTCTCCGAGGCGGAGGAGCTGGGAGACCGGCTCTGGGCCAGAGTCCGGGAAAAGAACAGGGCGGGAGAGAAGGATGAGGCCCTTCAGCAAGGGCTTTTGAATCTGTTTCAGAAAGGACAGGACTACTTCGTGCGCCTGGACTGGCAGGACAGCGTGCTCTTTCCCCAGGAGGCCATCCAGAACAATCTCCGGTATCTGCGGGCGGCGTCTGCCTGCCTGAAGGAGGGGGAGACCGGGCTGGCCCTGGAGGCCATCTACAGCATCGACAACAGCCGGTACGCCTTCCTCTTTGACGAGGCGGTTTACCAGTATTTTACGGAGTATGTGCTGGATCAGCCGGAGGACCGGCTGCAGTGGGGAGCCGGCCGCATCGTCCACCACGAAAATCTCTATGGACTGGTGGCGCGGCTGAAGAAAAAGCACAGGACCGGCTGCCGGGATCTGGCAGAAGAGCTGGCCATGGTGCGGGAGGCGGAAAAACAGCAGATGATCTGCTATGACGATGATATCCGCTATATTACCCGGTCAGTGGAAAAACTGATCGATGAGATGAAAAAACTGGAAGAGGGGTAAATGAATGTGGACAGTCAGATATTATACCGGGTACAGAAAGAAGACCTGCCAAAACTCAGGGAACTGCTGACGGAGAGCTTTGCCGGCGATCCGCTCTATCACAGTCTGATTCCCGATGCGGCTACCAGGAACCGGCTCCTGCCGGAATTGTTTGAATGTGATCTGTGGGAATTTTTCAAGACCTGCGAGATCTTTGCCGACAGCAGAGATTTGAACGGAATCCTTGTGGTCTCCGACGAATCCGAGCCCTACAATCCGTTTCAGTTCTACCTGACGGAACTGCGGGCCCAGCTGAAAACCGATGAACATCTCATCCGGGAGGACATGAGCATGAAGACCTTCTGGAATTTCCTCCTGGGAAGGGATTATTTAAATTCCCGCTGGACCGACCAGCTGCACCAGGAAAACCGCCTCCACATCATCTATCTGGCTGTGCGGCCGGCCATGCAGCACCACGGCATCTCCGGACTTCTCATCGGGGAGGCCATCCGCTATGCCGAGGAACACCGGATGATGATTTCCTTAGAGACCCACAACGAAAAGAATGTGAGCCTGTACCAGCATTTCGGCTTCAAGATCTACGGGATCGTGGAAAAGCCCCATTTTCATCTGAAGCAGTACTGCATGATCAAAGAAATTTAATAAAAAAATGAACCGTTTTCTCACTGGAGGACTCTTATAGACAGGTGCACCGAAAAACAGCGGAAGGGAGATAACCATGGACGGGACAGAACGAGAGATGACAGTTAGGATGCAGCAGGGAGATGAGGAAGCATTTGCCTGGCTGTTTCACAGATATCAGAACCGTGTCTTGCGTATGGCGTATCTGATTTCCGGCAATTACGCGGACAGCGAAGATATTGTACAGGAAACCTTTGTCAAATGCTATACATACCGGAAGCATCTGAAGGATCCGGAAAAGTTTGAACCATGGCTGTATCAGATCATGACGAGAACCTCCTGGCGGATTTTGAAAAAGAACCGGAGGGAACAGCCTGCGGAGGAGATCCGGGATGAGTATGAGCCGGACCAGGACAGCGCGCCCCTGGAGTCAGTGCTCCGCTCTGAGGAGAGGGAGCAGCTCTGGGACGCAGTACAGGGCCTGGAAATCCGCCAGCGCACGGCGGTGGTGCTCTATTACTACAACCAGATGTCCACGAAGGAGATCGCGAAGGCCATGGGATGCCTGGAAGGCACAGTCAAATCCAGGCTTCATACAGCAAGGAAGAACTTGAAGGACCGGCTGAATGCCCGGGAAAAGGAGGGCCTCTATGAGAAGAGAACCGTTTGACAGAGAACTGGAAGAATTGTTGAAGGAGAAGGCGGAGCCTGTGCGGATGACGGATGAGGACGAGAAGAGAACTCTCGCCCGCATTCTGGACCGGGTGGGCGAGCCGGAGCAAAAGGAGGATTCGGTTATGTTTAGACGGTTTAACGGGAAGAAAATACTGGTGGCAGCGGCGGCTTTGTGTCTGATTGGCGCCTTTGGAGCGGTGGCGGCGGGAAAGATCGACTCAGTGAGCAGCTCCGTCCGCGTGGACCAGCCGGACTACCACTCCGCGGCGGACGTGGCGGCGGACGCGGACCGTCTGGGTTTTGTGCCGAAGGCGGTGGACCAGTTTTCCAATGGCTATGAATTTTCCAAAGGCTATTTCGTCATGCTGGAGGGAGCCGATGAAAACCAGGCCAAAGTGGCGGAGAGTCCGTCAGTGATGGTGGATTACAGGAAGGGCAGCGGAAGCGTCATCCTGAACATCGAGGCGCCTATGGCAGGTCTGGAACAGGAGAGCAGCACAGAGATGACCAGGGAGTACGGGGATGTGACTCTGAATTACTTCCACTCCGATTCCCTCTTTGTGGGAACCGATTATGAGCTCACCCAGGAGGAGCAGGCCCTTGTGGACGCGGGAGAACTGAACGTGGGCTACGGCGCGCCGGGAATGGAGCGCCAGGAGGTGACCAACTACTTTGTCACCTGGTCCGATGACGGCGGAAATTACAGCCTGATGGCGTGGGAGGACACCGGCCTGACGGCGGATGATCTGTTCCTCATGGCAGAGGAGATCGTGGACAGCGCAAATTAATGCTTGCATTCCATGACTCCCTGTGATAATATAAATAAGCTTCAGGAAAAGGTGTGGGAATTTTCTCACACCTATTTCCATATCAGAAAAAGATGGCGGCAGTGAGAGGGACTTCCGCTGTCAGAGGGGAAAGAAACATGGATTTACTCACATTATTTACGCTTGCAGTGGGGCTTTCCATGGACGCCTTTGCCGTGGCGGTCTGCAAGGGACTGTCCATGAAGCGGGTCACTGTGGGAAAAGCGGCTGTGGTCGGCCTGTGGTTCGGCGGATTCCAGGCCGGTATGCCCCTGCTGGGATATCTGCTGGGCATGCAGTTCAGGGATAAGATCACCGCGGTGGATCACTGGATCGCATTTCTGCTCCTGTGCTTTATCGGCGTCAACATGATCCGGGAAGCCTTTTCCGGGGAGGAGGAGTCCGGCTGCCAGGAGGACGCGTCCCTGGCTCCGGGAGATATGTTCCTGCTGGCGGTGGCCACCAGCATCGACGCCCTGGCGGTGGGCATCACCTTCGCATTTCTGGACGTGGCCATCATTCCCGCCGTCTCTTTTATCGGCATGACCACCTTCTGCCTGTCCGCCGCGGGGGTGAAAGTGGGGAATGTCTTCGGCTCCAGATATGAGTCGAGGGCAGAGCTTGCGGGAGGAATCATCCTGATTCTTCTGGGGGGAAAGATCCTTCTGGAGCACCTGGGAATCCTGGGGTGAGAGTTTTTCCCAAAAAACTGTGTAAAATTGCGGTAATATTTTAGAAATATGGCTGGTATAATGGCCAAAACTGTGGTAAAGTGGTAGCTAGGGTTTTATAAAGAGGTATACATATGGCTGAAAGACAACAGGATAATAATTCTTTGAAAAGAACGCTCCGCATGATATCCAGCTGCCTTGGAATTCTTTTCCGTCCTCTGCTCAAGGTACTGAAGATCCTGATGCGCACGCTGGCAGTGGCCTTTGTACTGGCCATTGTTCTCTGTATTGTTGTGGGCGTCACCAAAATCTACCCCCTGTACACCGAATACAGACAGATGGCGGAACAGGTGGTGGACGAGAGTACGCCGGACACCTTCCGGCTTCAGGAGTCCAGCTATATCTATGATGTCAATGGGGATGTGATCGCCAAGCTGACCATGGATGAAGATTCCTATTACCTGCCCTATGACGAGATTCCGGAGTATGCCATCCAGGCTTTCGTGGCAGTGGAGGACCGGACCTTCTGGGAGAATTCCGGCATTGACTTAAAGGGAATTTTCCGTGTCGGTCTGCGGTATCTGTACACGGAGGGGGAGGAGGTCCACGGAGCCAGCACCATCACCCAGCAGCTGGCCAGGAACCGGTTTCTCACCAATGAGGTCTCCCTGGAGCGGAAGGCAAAGGAAATGCTCATCGCCATGGAGCTGACGAAGAAGTACACCAAAGAACAGATCATGGAGTTCTATGTCAATGACATCAGCTTCGCCAATACATATTACGGGCTGGAGGCGGCGGCCATCGGGTATTTTGGAAAATCCTCCAGGGATCTGAGCTTGAGCCAGATCGCCTACCTGTGCGCCATTCCCAATTCGCCCACCTACTACAATCCGTACCGGCATCCGGAAAACGCTCTGGCCAGGCGGGACAAGATCCTGAACGACATGCTGGAGATGGGTTACATCACCCAGGAGGAGCACGATCAGGCCATCAGTGAGGAGATCGTTATTCAGCGGCCGGATTACGGCTTCCATAACTACGAGACTACTTACGCCATCAACTGCGCCGTGCGGTATCTCATGGAACAGAACGACTTCCAGTTCCAGTACGGTTTCCGCAGCGACGACGCTTACGAGGAATACACGGAGCGGTACAATGAGGCCTATGCCGCGGCCAGAGAAGATCTCTACACCGGCGGCTACGACGTGTATACCTCCCTGGATCCGGAAAAACAGGACTATCTGCAGAATGCTGTGGACCAGGGGCTGAGTTTTGACGACGAAACTTCCTCCAACGGAATCTATGCCCTTCAGGGAGCAGCCACCCTCATCGACAACAGCACCGGCAAGGTGGTTGCCATTGTGGGCGGAAGAAGCCAGGAGACGGACGTGTATGGGCTGAACCGGGCCTACCAGAGCTTCCGCCAGCCAGGCAGCGCCATTAAGCCCCTGATCGTCTATACCCCGGCTCTGGAAAACGGCTACAATTCCGACACTATCGTCAAGAACGTGGACGTGGACGCCGCGAAACGGGCGGCGAACGGAACGGACCTCACCCGGCTTCCCGGAGGCACCATGACTCTGCGCCGCGGCGTGGAGCTGAGCCGCAACGGAGTGGCCTGGTCTGTCTACGCGGACATTACCCCGGAAGTGGGCATGTCCTACCTGACGAAAATGCGGTTTGACAACATTGTGCCCGGCGACTACTATCTGGCTGCCTCCCTGGGCGGATTCACCCACGGAGTCACCAGCGAGGAGATGGCGGGAGCCTATGCGGCCCTGGCCAATGGGGGAACCTATCAGGATCCCACCTGCATCGTCTCCATGAAGGATAAAAACGGGGAAGAGATTTTTGAGGACCCGGAAGAGATCCAGGTATATGAGAAAAATGCCGCTCTCGTCATGGTGGACATCCTCACAGGAGTCATCACCAGAGGTACGGCCAGCGGAATGGGATGGAGCGGAGACGTTGAGGCCGCGGGAAAGACCGGCACCACCAACAACAGCCGGGACGGCTGGTTCTGCGGAATCACCCCCTATTATACTCTGACGGTATGGGTGGGCTATGACCAGCCCAGGACCCTGTCTTCCCTGTGGGGCAGCACCTATCCGGCTCAGATCTGGAAGAATGCCATGTCCCATTTCGTGGAAGGTCTTCCCGCCGCCTCCTTTGAGGATCCCGGTCCGGAGACCGGTACAAAGGAGGATGTGGTGGTCTATACGGCTCCCGCCACCACGGCGGCTCCCACGGAAGCGGTGACGGAGGCTCCCACGGAGGCTCCTACGGAAGCGCCCACCGAGCCGGTCACCGGCATCCACGGCGGTCCCGGCATCGGTCTGGACTAGGCGGACCGATGTTCCGGGATTATCTGCCTGAAACAGCATAAAAAAAGCTGACGTTTCTCACAGACGTCAGCTTTTTTGCGTTACAGTTTTCTCAGATCTTCCAGAAATCCGGGATAAGAGATGTTGACGCAGTCCCACTGGGGAATGGAGGTCTCTCCCTCTGCCGCCAGAGCGGCGACGGCGAAGGTCATGGCAATGCGGTGGTCGTTCCTGCTGTCAATGACTGCCCCGTGAAGCGGCCTGCCGCCCCGGATGATCATTCCGTCTTCCGTCTCCGTCACGTCCGCCCCCATAGCCCGCAGGTTCTCTGTCATGGCCGCGATCCGGTTGGACTCCTTTACCTTCAGCTCTGCCGCGTCCCGGATCACCGTCACGCCGTCGGCAAAGCAGGCGGCCGCCGCGATCACCGGGATTTCGTCGATGAGAGAGGGGATTTCCTCCCCGCCGATTTCCACCCCGTGGAGGCGGCTGGCTTTTACCAGCAGGTCAGCCGCCGGTTCCCCGGCTCCCGAGGAGAGGGCAGTGGTCTCAATGGAACCGCCCATGCGGCGGAATACCCGCAGCACTCCGTCCCTGGTGGGATTGACGCCCACATTCTTTAAAAGAATCTCAGAGCCCGGGATCAGAAGCCCGGCTGCAATAAAGAAGGCGGCGGATGAGATATCCCCCGGTACCTGGATCTTCTGGCCGTAAAGCTCCTCAGCCTGCCGGATGGTCACTGTGGTGCCCTCCGTCCTCACGTCGGCCCCGAAGGAGGAGAGCATCAGCTCCGTGTGGTTTCTGGAAGGAGCCGGCTCCGTCACCCGGGTCTCCCCGTCCGCGTAAAGCCCTGCCAGCAGAATGGCGGATTTCACCTGGGCGGAAGCCACCGGCGTGGAGTAGGAGATTCCGTGAAGAGGAGCTCCTGTAATATGGAGAGGGGCGCAGCCGTTGCCGCGGACGCTCTCAATTTCCGCTCCCATGAGGGAGAGAGGATCTATGATCCGCTTCATGGGACGTTTCTGGATGGATTCGTCCCCGGTGAGGGTCACGTCAAAATCCTGGGCCGCCAGGATTCCGCTGATCAGCCGGGTGGTGGTGCCGCTGTTGCCGCAGTCCAGGATGCCGTCCGGACGGCGTAAGCCTCTCAGGCCTTTCCCGTGGACCAGGACGTTTTCCCCTTTCTCCTCAATGTCCACGCCCATGGAGCGGAAGCAGGAGATGGTGGAGAGACAGTCCGCCCCCCTCAGAAAGTTGGAGATCTCCGTATCCCCCTTTGCCAGCGCCCCGAACATGACGCTGCGGTGGGAGATGGACTTGTCTCCCGGCACATGCAGACTCCCCCTCAAGGGGGAGGAAATCGATGAAAATTTCATGATCAGTTCCTTTCCGGCCAGCCGTCGTTGGCGGGGCTGGCCTGCCGTCTCAAAATCCCTGCAGAATTAAGGGATCAGAGTGTATTTGTAATCCAGAAGCCGGTCCCAGGCGGCCTGGCGGGATTTTTCGTCGTAGAAGGAGATGCGCAGAGCCCCCTCCCCGTGCTCCCGGTTGTGGTTGATGCCGATATTTTTGATGCTGATGCCCTTCGCCGCCAGAATCACAGAAAGGGTGGAGATGGATCCCACCTCGTCCACAATGTCCACGGAGAAGGAGTATTCCGGCTCAATGGCTCCCCGGCTCCGGTCAGAGATGGAGTTGCGGTAGCGCCTGGAGGAATCGAAAAGCTGATGAAGGGCTGTCTCATCCCGGTTTCGCAGGGAGGAGAGGATGTCCTCCAGAGAGCTGATGTACTTTTCCAGCATGAAGGCGATGTTGTCCGTGTTGGTCATACAGATCTGTTCCCACATCTCCGGGGAGGCGGAGGCGATCCTGGTAATGTCCTTAAAACCGCCGGCGGCGATCTGCTTCATGGTCTCCCGGCTGTCGTCAGAATCTCTCACCAGATTTACCAGACTGGAGGCCACCACGTGGGGCAGGTGGCTGATGGCCGCCACCGCCAGGTCGTGGTCCTTCGGAGCAATCACCATGGGGATGGCGTTGACCGCCCGGGCCACTTCCACCAGCCGGTCCACATTTTCCTGGGGCGCCCCCTCGGGAGGCGTGATCATATAGTAGGCGTTTTCCAGCAGATGATCCGTGGAGTTTTCATATCCGGTCTTTTCCGAGCCGGCCATGGGATGTCCGCCCACAAAACAGTCCCCCATGTTCAGCCGGTCCGCCGCCTGACAGATGCTGGTTTTGGTGCTCCCCACATCCGTGACGATGGCGCCCTTCTTTAAAAAGGGCCGGACGATTTTCAGGTATTCCTCGTTCCACTCCACAGGAGTGCACAGAAAAATCATGTCGCAGCGGCTTAAGGCATCTTGATCCAGGCCGTCCAGGATCACGTCCACCACTCCGTCCTCCTTTGCCTGGAGGAGTTTATCTCTGGAGCGCATATAAGCCATGACGGTCAGCTCCGGATTGGATTTTTTCAGGGCCCTGGCCAGGGAACCGCCGATCAGCCCCAGGCCGATAAAGGCCACCGTGGATTCTCTCATAGCAGCCTCCCTGTCAGTTCTGTTCTTCCGCGTCCTGACGGAACGCCCGGCCCGCCAGCTTCGCGTAGGGATCAAGTTCCGCCATCAGCCGGTCAAAATTCTCAAAGGTGAGAGACTGGGGACCGTCGGAGAGAGCCTTCTCCGGGCAGGGATGAACTTCGATCATCAGCCCGTCGGCCCCGGCAGCCACAGCCGCCTTTGCCAGGGGAGGCACGTAGGAATACACGCCGGTGGCGTGGCTGGGATCCACGATGATGGGAAGGTGGCTCTTTTTCCGGATCACCGGCACGGCGCTTAAATCCAGAGTGTTTCTCGTGGAGGTCTCGTAGGTGCGGATGCCCCGTTCGCAGAGGACGATGTTGTGGTTCCCCTCGGAAATAATATACTCCGCGGCGTTGAGCCACTCGTCCACGGTCGCCGCCAGTCCGCGCTTTAAGAGGACCGGAATGCCGGAGCGGCCGCATTCCTTCAGCAGCTCAAAATTCTGCATATTCCTGGCTCCGATCTGAAGCATATCCACGTACTTGACCGCTTTCTCCAGGGCTCTCTGGCTGGTGACCTCACAGACTACTGCCAGCCCGGTGGCCTCCCTGGCTTCCTTCATATATTTCAGGCCTTCCTCCTCCAGCCCCTGGAAGGCGTAGGGGGAGGTGCGGGGCTTGTAAGCTCCTCCCCGGAGGAAATTGGCCCCCGCTTTCTTGACGGCAAAGGCCGTCTCCAGCAGCTGCTCCCGGCTCTCCACCGCGCAGGGACCGGCCATAACCGTCAGATTTCCCGGTCCTACGGTGGCAGGCCCCGCCTTCACGGTGGTGGGGTCCGGGTGAAATTTCCGGTTGACCAGCTTGTAGGACTCGGTGACGGGGACGATCTTGTCCACGCCCTCCGCCAGCTCCAGATTGGAATTGGCCAGAAGAGTTTTGTCCCCCACCACGCCCACGATGGTGACCTGAGTTCCCTCGGACAGATGGGCCTTTAAGCCTTTGGATTCGATCAGGTCCGTAATATGCCGCACCGCCTCCCTGGAAGCGCCGGGCTTCATGATAATAATCATAAATAGGTCTCCTTTGTATTGTAATTTCAAATTATGGAATACACCGATTGTATCGAAAAGACCTGTCGTTGTCAATAATTTATTGCGTTGAACTGTAACACTTTAAATTGCACCTGATTTTTGCCTCACAGTTCCGGAAGAATTCCTTTATTTGTAGTAATATAGAGGGGCAGCCAGAAAAAGAAAAGAAATTTTTTGTTAAAACTGCATATTCGTCTTGTAAATTTACAGAATTTTTAGTACAATATGGTCATAGGCGAAATTCTTCAACAGGAGGGACTATTTATGAACGTATATGGAACACAGCAAATCCGCAATGTTGTGCTGCTGGGACACGGCGGCGCCGGAAAGACCACTGCAGCTGAGGCAATGGCTTACATCTGCGGAGTTACCAAAAGGATGGGCAAGATCCCTGATGGCAATACCATCAGCGATTATGATAAAGAAGAGATTAAGAGACAGTTTTCCATCTCCACCTCTCTGATTCCTCTGGAGTATGAGAGCGAAGAGGGAATGGTGAAGGTGAATCTCCTGGACACCCCCGGATACTTTGATTTTGTCGGCGAGGTGGAGGAGGCCATGAGTGTGGCGGACGCGGCAGTGATCGTGGTAAACTGCAAAGCCGGCATCCAGGTAGGTACGGAAAAGGCCTGGGATCTGTGCGAGAAATACCGCCTGCCCAGAATCATCTTCGTGACCAACATGGATGACGACCAGGCCAGCTACCGTGAAGTAGTGCTGAAACTGGAAAAACAGTTCGGAAGAAAGATCGCCCCCTTCCAGCTGCCCATCCGTGAAAATGAGAAATTCGTAGGCTTCGTAAACGTCATCAAGATGGCAGGACGCCGTTTTACCGGCGTAGGCACCTACGAGGAGTGCCCCATCCCCGATTACGTACAGAAAAACTTGAGCATCGCCAGAGATGCCCTCATTGAGGCTGTGGCTGAGACCAGCGAAGAGTACATGGAGAGATATTTCTCCGGTGAGGATTTTACAGAGAAAGAGATCTCCGACGCTTTAAGGGAGCATGTGATCGACGGAAGCATCGTTCCCGTGATGATGGGCTCCGGATTGAACTGCCAGGGATTAAAGATTCTTCTCCGCTCCATCGTCCGCTACTTCCCGGCTCCCGACAAGTATGAGTGCGTGGGCGTGGATATTTCCACCGGCGAGCGTTTCACTGCGAAATACAACGACGACGTATCCCTGTCCGCGAGAGTGTTCAAGACCATTGTGGACCCGTTTATTGGAAAATATTCTCTGATGAAGATCTGTACCGGAACTCTGAAGCCGGACAGCTCCATCTACAATGTAAATAAAGAGACTGAGGAGAAAGTGGGCAAGATCTACGTGCTGAGAGGCAAGGAGGCCATCGAGGTCCCGGAGCTTAAGGCCGGCGACATCGGCGCTGTGGCGAAACTGGCGGTGACTCAGACCGGCGACACCATCGCCGTTCGTTCCGCCCCCATCCTCTACCACAAGCCTCAGATCTCCACTCCCTACACCTACATGAGATATCAGACGGTGAACAAGGGGGATGACGACAAGGTGTCCAGCGCGCTGTCCAAGCTGATGGAAGAGGATCTGACCTTACGGTCGGTCAATGACAAGGAAAACCGCCAGCTTCTCCTCTACGGAATCGGAGATCAGCAGCTGGAAGTGGTGGTGAGCAAGCTGCAGAACCGCTACAAGGTTTCCATCGAACTGAGCAAGCCCAAATTTGCGTTCCGTGAGACCATCCGCAAGAAAGTGGAGGTTCAGGGCAAATATAAGAAGCAGTCCGGCGGACACGGCCAGTACGGCGATGTGAAGATGGAGTTTGAGCCCTCCGGCGATCTGGAGACTCCCTACATCTTCGAGGAGAGAGTGTTCGGAGGTGCTGTGCCGAAGAACTACTTCCCGGCTGTGGAAAAGGGAATTCAGGAATGCGTTCAGAAGGGCCCCCTGGCGGGATATCCGGTGGTTGGCATCAAGGCAACCCTGGTGGACGGCTCCTACCATCCGGTGGACTCCTCCGAGCTGGCCTTTAAGATGGCGGCTACCATGGCCTTCAAGAAGGGATTTATGGACGCCAACCCTGTTCTTCTGGAACCCATCGCTTCCCTGAAAGTGACTGTTCCCGACAAGTTCACGGGAGATGTCATGGGAGACTTGAACCGGAGAAGAGGACGGGTGCTGGGAATGAATTCCAACCACCACGGGAAACAGACCATTGAGGCGGACATCCCCATGTCTGAGCTTTACGGATACAACACCGACCTGCGCTCCATGACCGGAGGCATCGGCGAGTACGAGTATGAGTTCAGCCGTTATGAGCAGGCTCCCGGAGATGTACAGAAGAAAGAGGTGGAGGCGAGAGCCGCCCAGATGGAATCCGGAGAAGCTTAAATCAGGATCCGGCCGCAGAGAGCGGCTATGGGATATGAATACAGAAGGCGCTGCATTCGCTGCGGATGCAGCGCCTTTCAGTGAAAACAGGCCGGACTGTTCCGGCCGGGAGGTGAAAGGGATATGGACAATTCCCGGATCAGAAAATATTTTTCTTCCATAGGCCTGGCCTACTCTGCTTTCGCGGCGGTAACGCTGATGGTTCAGGCCGCGGTCATTTTCCTTCTCCGGGCGGTGGGAACGGACGTCTCCGCCTTAGGCACCACGGCTCGGCTGGCTCTCTCCATGGGTTCCATGTACCTGGCCGGCTTTCCCGTCTTTCTGCTGCTTCTGAGAAGAATTCCCAGATGTCCGGTATCCGCGGAGGATCTCCGCCCCATGACCCTGGGACAGTTTGGAATCTGTCTTCTCATCTGTATTGGAGTCATGGAAGGGGGAAATCTCATCGGCAATATGCTCATGGGACTGACCTCCCTGTTTCTGGGCCGGCAGGTGGACAACTCGGTGATATCCATGGTGCTCCAGGGAGATCTGATCCCTGTAATCCTGTTTTCCGCCGTTCTGGCTCCCGTATTTGAGGAGCTGATGTTCCGCCGGCTGCTGATCGACCGGATCCGCATGTTCGGGGACCGGACTGCCATTGTGGTGTCCGGCGTCCTGTTCGGCCTGATCCACGGAAATTTCTATCAGTTTTTTTATGCCTGCGGGCTGGGAATGATCTTCGCTTATGTATACCTGCGCACAGGAAAGGTGAGAACCACCATCTTCCTCCACATGTGCATCAATCTTCTGGGGGGAGTGGCAGGCACCGTCCTGCTGAAATGGATTTCCGCGGCGGGAAATTCTGTGCCGGCGGCCCTGTTTTCTACCATGGCCATGGGACTTTACGCCCTCCTTCTCATCGCCCTGGCCATCGCCGGTCTGGTTCTGCTCCTATGTCTGTGGAACCGGAGGTATCTGGCGGCGGGTGCCTTTGAGATTCCGGCGTCCCGGCGGTTTTTCACCGTATTTCTCAACCTGGGCATGATCCTGTTTTTTCTCATCTGCGTGCTGCAGTTCTGGATGAATCTGAATTAGGAGGGAATTATGGAGAGACAGGAGAGAACAAAATACCGGATGGCGGAATCCATCAAGGGCCTGATGGCCCGCATGCCCCTGGACAAGATCACGGTGAAGGATATTGTGGCGGACTGCGGCCTGACCAGACAGACCTTTTACCGGAATTTTAAGGACAAATACGATCTGGTGAACTGGTACTTTGAAAAGCTGGTTCAGCAGTCCTTTGAGGAGATGGGGGTGAGCCTGACCCTGCGGGAGGGACTCACAAAAAAATTTGAATTTATCCGGGAGGAGAGAGTCTTTTTCACCTGCGCCTTCGGCTCCAACGACTACAATTCCCTGATGAAATATGATTATGATTATATTCTGAATTTCTACAAGAATATTCTCCAGAGAAAACAGGGACGTTCCCTGGAGCCGGATGTGGACTTTCTCCTCCAGATGTACTGTCACGGATCCATCCGCATGACGGTGGAGTGGGTGCGCACGGGAATGAAGCTGGAGCCGGAGGAACTGGCAGGGCTGCTTATTGAAGCCCTGCCGGAAAAGCTGAATAAGCTTTTGTCCTTCCTGGCGGAGGACGGGAACGGTCAGCCGGTCACGGTGTGATTCAGCCACCGTCCGCTGTAAAACCGTCTCAGGAAACCGATTCCCCGGACGGTCCAGTCGGTAAACATGCCGATCCACACGCCCATGGGGCCGAAGTCGAAATGGCGGATGAGCACAATGCAGAGGAGGACCCGGCACAGCCACATGGACAGGCAGGAGAGGATCATGGAGTATTTCACGTCCCCTGCCGCCCGAAGGCCGTATCCGGGGACGAAGGCGGCCGTCCACACAATGGGTTTGATGATGGTGATCCACAGGAGCATGTGGAGGCAGAGGGAGGCGCTCTCCTCCTCCAGCCCGGCCAGACTTACGATGGGGCCGGAGAGGGCAAACAGGAGAAGGCAGCTGGCCGTCACCACCACTTCCGCGGCGATGGTCAGCTTTTTGATATAATATTTTGCCTCGTCCGGCCGCCCGGCTCCCAGGCACTGTCCCACCACGGTCATCATTCCAATGCCGATGCCCATGCCGGCGATGCCGTTGAAATTTTCGATAATATTGGTCATGGCCTGAGCGGCGATGGCAGCCGTCCCCAGGGTGGAGACGGTGGACTGAATGGCCAGCTTTCCGAACTGGAACATGCCGTTTTCCACCCCGGAGGGAATGCCGATCCGGAGGATGTCCCGGATCAGCCTTTTCTGGGGACGGAGAAAGAAAAAGTTGCCGATGACGATCTGACCGGAGGGCCGGCGAAGGAGCAGAAGAACGGCGGCCGCGGCCACAATCCGGGACACCAGAGTGGAGATGGCAGCTCCCGCCACCCCCAGGTTCACCACCCAGATCAGCACCGCGTTTCCGAAAATGTTCAGAAGGTTGGTGGAGATGGTGATGATCATGGGAAGACGGCTGTTGTTCTGCGCCCGGAAAATAGAGGACCCGGAATCAAACAGGGCAATAAAGGGGAAAGACATGGCTGTGAAGAAAAAGTAAGCCAGGGCATTGTCCATCACCTCCGGATCCACCGCCCCGAAAATCAGCCTGAGCAGAGGGGCCCGGAAGACCAGGCAGAGGACTGTGATGACCAGGGAGATGGCAAGCACGGTAAAAAGCAGCTGGTTGGCCGCCTGCTCCGCCCGGTCCCGCCGCTTCTGTCCCAGGTAGTTGGCGCAGACGATGGCGCCTCCCGAGGCCAGAGCGTAGAACGCCTGGATCACCAGCACGTTGATGGAGTCCACCAGAGAGACGGCGGAGATGGCGGCTTCGCTGACGTTGCTGACCATCATGGAGTCGGCGGTTCCCATAAAGGCGGTAAAGATCTGCTCGCAGATCAGGGGGATCATCAGGGCCAGCAGCTGGCGGCCGGTGTACATGTGGCCGGAGGCCGGCGAGGAAGAAAGTTTCGTTTTCATTGGTATGAGTATGCCTCTTTTCGTAACAATGTGCGCTGCTGAAGTCTGTGCAGCGGAGCGTTTCCTATTTTAGGATGGCAGGAGGAAAAAAGCAATATGGACAGGGAAAATCAGATGAGAAAAATCATTATAGGAGATATTCACGGCTGTCTGGAAGAAGTTCTGACCCTGCTGGAGGAAGCGGAGTTTGACCGGAACCGGGACATGGTGATCCAGCTGGGGGACATGATCGACCGGGGACCGGACCCCTGCGGGGTGCTGGAATTTTTTAAGGCTATGAAGGAAAAAATCGGGGACCGGTGCGTGCTTCTCAGGGGCAACCACGAGGAAATCCTGATGGAAGCAGTGAAGGACCGGGAGCTGATGGACCTCTGGAGCTTTAACGGGGGCATGAAAACGGTGCGATCCATGAAAACCAGGGGCATGAGACCGGCGGACTGGGTCTCCTGGCTGGAATCGGAGACCGTGCTCTGGTATCAGGATGAGGAAATTCTCTGTGCCCACGCCGGTGTGGAGAGTGAACACGGCCCGGACAACTCCCCGGATGTTCTGCTCTGGGACCGGAACCGGCTTCTGGAAAACCGCTACACCGGCCGGCTGGCCATCGTAGGCCACACGCCTCTGTCGGCTGCCGCCTATATGGACGGCAGCGGGGGAGAGGCCCGCGCTCTGCCGGAAAATACGGTCCTTTCTCTGCCGGAAACAGGGATGATCTGCCTGGACACAGGCTGCGTTTTCGGCGGCAGGCTTACGGCCATGATTCTCTCCGAAGGCACCTTCCGCCTTCAGTCTGTTAAGGGGCCGGGGAGCAGACGGTAAAACACGGATCCCTGAGGGAGACAGCGGGAGGCATCCCGGACGGGTACAGCCTGACGAAAAAGTGACATTTTTCCCGGACTGTCACATTTGTGACATCCGGCGGAATGTGTCACTTGTTTTTTTAACAGGGTATGTTAAAATTTTATCATAGCAAAGAAAAAAGGAGAGGTGTTTAGTTATGAGCAACCGTATTGTACTGAATGAGACATCTTACCATGGAGCAGGAGCCATCCAGGAGATCGCCGCGGAGGCGAAGGGAAGAGGCTTCCAGAAAGCCTTTGTGTGCTCCGATCCGGACCTGGTGAAATTCGGAGTGACCGGAAAAGTGCTGAAAGTCCTGGACGACGCCGGGCTGGCCTATGAGGTTTATTCCAATATCAAGGCAAATCCCACCATCGAGAATGTGCAGACCGGTGTTGCCGCGTTTAAGGCTTCCGGAGCTGACTATATTGTGGCCATCGGAGGCGGTTCTTCCATGGACACAGCCAAGGCCATCGGAATCATCATCGCCAACCCGGAGTTTGAGGACGTGAGAAGTCTGGAGGGAACCGCCGCCACAAAGAAGCCGTGCGTTCCCATCATCGCCGTTCCCACCACCGCCGGAACTGCTGCGGAAGTGACCATCAACTACGTGATCACCGACGTGGAGAAGAAGAGAAAATTTGTGTGCGTGGATACCCACGACATCCCTGTGGTGGCCGTCATCGACCCGGAGATGATGTCCTCCATGCCCAAGGGACTGACAGCCGCAACGGGCATGGACGCCCTGACTCACGCCATTGAGGGCTATATCACCAAGGCTGCCTGGGAGATGACGGACATGTTCCACTTAAAGGCCATTGAGATCATCTCCAAAAACCTGCGGGGAGCTGTGGAGAACACGAAGGAAGGCCGGGAGGGCATGGCCCTGGGCCAGTACATCGCCGGAATGGGATTCTCCAACGTAGGCCTGGGCATCGTTCACTCCATGGCCCATGCCCTGGGAGCCGTATATGATACTCCCCACGGCGTAGCCAACGCCATCCTCCTTCCCACGGTTATGGAGTACAACGCTCCTGCCACGGGAGAGAAATACCGTGAGATCGCCAGAGCCATGGGCGTGGAAGGCGTAGACCAGATGTCCCAGGAGGAGTACCGCAAAGCCGCAGTGGACGCGGTGAGAAAGCTCTCCCAGGATGTGGGAATTCCCGCAGACTTAAAGGAGATCGCAAAGGAAGAGGATGTGCCGTTCCTGGCAGAGTCCGCCTACGCAGATGCCTGCCGTCCCGGCAACCCGAGAGATACCAGCGTGGAGGAGATTGCCGCCCTGTACCGCTCTCTCATGTAATCTGAACCTGCGCTTTCCCTGCGCTGAAAGGGAAGCTTTTAAACGGAACCGGTTTCTGCCGGTTCCGTTTTCTGCGTGATACGCCCGGCAGGCGGACGCCATGCCTGCATGGGCGGATATTTTTCAGGAACCTGTTGTCTGCCGGAAACGTATAATTGTCCCTTCTTCGGTCCATACTATGGCCAAAAGGAGGCATATGATCCATGAAAAAGTATCTGTACTGCCTGCTGCTGTTTCTGGGAGTCAGCGTCCTGTGCCTGGCGGTGGGGTACTCTGTGACGAGAAACAGCGTAAAGAGGCAGGACGCCATTCCCAATACCGTGCTGGCCACGGAGACAGTGACAGAGCCTTTTGTGGCGGAGGAAGAAGCTGAGACCGCTCCGGCTGCCAACCAGGACATGGAAAACCGGTACTATCTGGTGGTGGAGGACGGTTTTCTCCTGGTGTTTCCCAGGGACGGAGATCAGGTCTGCATGTACACCCACGTTCCCGTCACCGATTTTCCAGAGGCGGAGCAGGAGCGGCTGCGGGCGGGGATCTGGTTTTCTTCCATGCTGGACATCTTCAATTATCTGGAATCCTACACCAGCTGAGGCCCTGTCTGGGTGGGCCGCGGCCCGGCTGTGTCCCGGCTTCCGGGCACTTTTTCCCCTTGATTAATAAATCCATATGGACTATACTGATTCCGTAACGCCAAAAATCAGGCAGAAAGGAATCTATATGAAATCATTTGCTGCAAAGGGATTGACGGCGGTTCTTGTCTGGGCATTCCTCCTGTGGGGAATTTCCGCGGCCGCCTATGCAGAAGAGAATACGGAAACCTATGTTTCCGGGACAAAGATCAACGGAGTGGGCGTGGCGGGACTGACGCCGGAAGAGGCGGCTGCCCGGCTGAAAGAGTTCTACAGCGGCGGCTACGCTCTTACGATCACGGGAAAGGACGGGGCCGAGGCCGTCGTTTCCGGGACGGATATTGGTTATCAGGCGGTGCCGGAAGGGCTGGAGGAGATCCTGGCTGCGGAGAACGCCGCCGGTCGGATGGCCGGTCCCTCGGTGGACAACAGCTACGAGGCAGCCCTGACCGTGTCCTACGACTCCCAGGCTCTTGCCGCCCGTCTCGCCTCCCTGCCTCTGGTGGCGGAGGCCGTTCCCACATCGGACGCTTACATCGCTCCCTGGGATGAGGAGAAGGGATTTGTGATTGTGCCGGAGTCAGAGGGAACCGAGATTGATCTGGAAAAGCTGACGGCTGCCGCAGAGGCAGCTCTGAAGGCGGGAGAGCCCGCCCTCGACCTGGAGAGCGCCGGCTGTTATCGGGAGATCCTCACCCGGGCGGCGGACGAGTCTCTGATCCGTCTGAAGGATGCCATGAACCGGTGCGCATCCATGGAGGTCACCTGTCAGGCCGGCAGCCGGGCAGTGACTCTGGAGGGAAAGGAGATCGCCGGATGGCTGACCGCCGGCGCGGACGGCGCAGTGGCGGTGGACCGAAGCCGGGCGGCGGCCTGGGTGGCGGAAATGGCGGCGGAATTCGACACTGCGGGGACGGCACGGACCTTTCACACAGCGGGAGGCGCGGACGTGACCCTCACCGGCCCCTACGGATGGAAAGTGGACCAGGAGGCGGAGACGGACGCGCTGATCGCCGCCATCCAGGCCGGTGAGAGCGTCACCCGGGAACCGGTCTGGTCCTCAGCTGCCGCCAGCCATGACGGAAATGATTACGGAAATACATATGTGGAAGTGGACATGGGGAACCAGCATGTCTATTTTTTCCAGGACGGGCAGCTGGTCTGGGACGCGCCCTGTGTGACGGGAAACCTTTCCAAGCATTACGATACGCCTGAGGGCATTTACGGCCTGTACTACAAGCAGCAGGACAAGGTCCTCCGGGGCGCGAAGCGGGCGGATGGAACCTACGAGTATGAGAGCCCGGTCAAATACTGGATGCCCTTTAACGGGGGAATCGGCCTTCACGACGCCGACTGGAGGAGCGGTTTCGGCGGAACCATCTACAAGACCAACGGTTCCCACGGCTGCGTCAATCTGCCTCCCTCAAAGACGAAGGAGCTTTATGACTATTTATACAAAAACGTGCCTGTCATCTGCCACAGCTAGGCGGAGTCAGGAAAAAGCCGGAGTGATTGGTGCGCCGGCTTTTTCCCGTAGAACAGGAGAGAGGAAACAAAGATGAACGATGTGATTGTTGTGGGCGGAGGCGCCTCCGGGCTGGCTGCCGCCATCGAGGCGGCCCGGGGAGGCTGCCGGGTGACGGTGCTGGAGCAGAAGGAGCGGACCGGGAAAAAAATCCTGGCCACGGGAAACGGCCGCTGCAACCTGACCAATCTCCATATGGATCCGGATACCTGCTACCGGGGCGGAAATCCCGCCTTTGTCAGGGACGTGCTGGGCCGGGTGACGGTGGCGGAAACCCTGGTATGGTTCGGAGATCTGGGTATTCCCACAAAGGACCGGAACGGCTATGTCTACCCCCGGTCGGATCAGGCCTCCGCCGTGGCGGAGGCTCTGGCCATGGAGGCAGAACATCTGGGCGTCCGGATTCTCTGCGGAATGCGGGTGGAATCGATCTCCTTCAAAGGGGAAAATAGCGGGAACCTTCGAACCGCCGGGGAGTTTGCCGTGACGGCGGAGGACCGGACGGACGGCGAGCGAAAGGTCGGGGAACGAAAAGCCGGGGAGCAAAAAGCTCGCAGGAGGGAAACCTTCCGCAGCCGGGCGGTGATTCTGGCGGCGGGATCAAAGGCAGCTCCCGCCACCGGATCCGACGGAAGCGGCTACGAGCTAGCAGAGGCCCTGGGACATAAGATCATTCCCCCGCTGCCCGCCCTGGTGCAGCTGATCTGCCGGGGACGGATCTTCCGCCAGCTGGCGGGAATCCGCACCGACGGCAGAATCCGCCTGCTTGTGGACGGGGAACCGGCCGCAGCCGACCGGGGAGAGGTGCAGCTGACGGAGCAGGGCATCTCCGGAATCCCCGCGTTTCAGGTGAGCCGCTTCGCCTCTGCGTCCCTGGCGGCGGGACGCCAGGTGGAGGCGTCCCTGGATTTTCTCCCGGACTGGAACCGGGAGCAGATTCTGGAATTTCTGACCGCCAGGAGAAGCCGCCTGGCATACCGGAAGGGGGAGAGCTTCCTTTCCGGCCTCTTTGCCGGAAAACTGGGGGCGGTCCTCATGTCCTCTGCGGGAATATCCCTTACGGATCCGGTCAGCCAAATCCCGGACCGGAAGCTGGAAAAGCTGGCGGATCAGATCCGGGATTTCCGGGCGCCCGTCACAGGCACCCGCTCCTTTGACAGCGCCCAGGTGTGCTGCGGGGGAGTCTGTGCGGATCAGGTCTTCGGCGCCACCATGGAGTCCCGGATCACCCCGGGCCTCTACCTGACCGGAGAGCTGCTGGACGTGGACGGCATCTGCGGAGGCTACAATCTGCAGTGGGCCTGGTCCACCGGCATTCTGGCCGGCAGAAGCGCGGCAAAAATCATAAGAGAAGGAGGAGATTCCCTGTGATCCGAATCAGTCAGCTGAAGCTCCCTGTGGACCATTCCAGGGAGGATCTGGAAAAAAAGATTGAAAAGACCCTGCGGATCCCCATGTCCCAGGTAAAAAACTGGCAGATTGTCCGCCAATCGGTGGATGCCAGAAAGAAAGAAGAACTTTTGTATATTTATACCATAGATGTGAAAACCGGCCGGGAAGAGCAGACCGTAAAGCGCGCCAGAAACCAGAATGTGGCCCTGTGCCGGGAGCAACCCTACCGTTTCCCACCTTCCGGTTCTGCCCCGTTAAAGGAGCGTCCGGTGATCGTGGGAGAAGGGCCGGCAGGACTGTTCTGCGGCCTGATGCTGGCCAGGGCCGGATACCGTCCCCTGATTCTGGAGCGGGGAGAAGCGGTGGAGGAGCGGAGCCGGAAGGTGGCCGCCTTCTGGGCGGGAGGTCCCCTGGATCCGAATTCCAATGTGCAGTTCGGGGAGGGGGGAGCCGGTACCTTTTCCGACGGCAAGCTGAATACTCTGGTAAAGGATAAAACGGGACGAAACCGGAAAGTACTGGAGACTTTTGTGGAATTCGGGGCGGATCCCGCCATCCTCTACCAGGCCAAGCCCCATATCGGCACGGATGTGCTGTACGGGATCGTCCGCTCCATGAGGGAGGAGATCCAAAGGCTGGGGGGCGAGGTGCGTTTTTCCAGCCAGGTCACCGGCCTGATTCTTCGGAACGGGCAGGCGGAGGGAGTACTCCTAAAAAGCGGGGAAGCCATTTCCTCCCCGGCCATTGTACTGGCCATCGGCCACAGCGCCCGGGATACTTTCTATTCTCTAAACAGCCAGGGCATTCCCATGGAGCCGAAGCCCTTTGCCGTGGGACTGCGCATCCAGCACCCCCAGACCATGATCGACCTCTCCCAGTACGGCCCGAAGGGGGCTGAGATCCTGGGCCCCGCCAGCTACAAGCTGACTCATCAGACAAAAACGGGACGGGGAGTCTACTCCTTCTGCATGTGTCCCGGCGGCTACGTGGTCAACGCCTCCTCGGAGGAGGGGCGGCTGGCGGTCAACGGCATGAGCTATCACGCCAGAGACGGAAAAAATGCCAACAGCGCCCTGATCGTCACCGTGACGCCGGAGGACTTCGGCGGAGACGGTCCCCTGGCCGGGGTGGAATTTCAGCGGAGGCTGGAAACGAAGGCCTACGATCTGGGAGGCGGAAAAATTCCCCTGCAGCTTTACGGAAATTTTAAGGAGAACCGGGAGAGCCGGGCGTTCGGGGAGGTCCTCCCCTGTATGAAGGGAGACTACGCCTTCGCAGACCTCCGCTCCGTTCTGGGGGAGACTCTCTCAGAGGCTCTGGTCGAGGGAGTGGATGCTTTCGGCAGAAAGATTGCCGGCTTTGACCGCTCGGACGCCATACTGGCCGGGGTGGAGAGCCGCACCTCCTCCCCGGTGCGCATCCCCAGGGACGAACATTTGGAGAGCGCCGTGAAGGGCCTTTTCCCCTGCGGGGAGGGAGCCGGCTACGCGGGGGGAATCACCTCCGCGGCCATGGACGGCATCCGGGTGGCGGAGGAAATCGCCTCCCGCTATGGGGTTCCCGGCAGCGAAGGCGGCGGGCCGGCCCCGGCCATGGCGCCCGGAGAAAGGGTCCCGGAGCCATTAAAGGCCCCAAAAATATTACAGAATTCAGACAGCGACAAGGAGAAACCATGAACAACCTGAGAAAAGAACACATGAAAGACAAAAAGCGGATCGTCATCAAGATCGGTTCTTCCTCTCTGACCCACAAAGAGACGGGAGACTTAAATCTGATGAAGATTGAAAAGCTGGTCCGGGTCATCTCTGACTTAAAGGGACAGGGAAAAGAGGTGGTGCTGGTATCCTCCGGAGCCATCGCCGCCGGGCGGCAGGCCCTGGGAAACCGGAAGCGGCCGGAGACTGTGTCCGAGAAACAGGCCTACGCCGCCGTCGGTCAGGCCCGGCTGATGATGGTGTACCAGAAGCTGTTTTCCGAATACAATCAGACGGCTGCCCAGGTCCTTCTCACCAAAAACACCATTATTGTGGACGACTCCCGGTACAATGCCCAGAACACCTTCGACGAGCTTCTGAAGCTGGGGACCATCCCCATCGTCAATGAAAACGACACCGTGTCTACCCACGAGATCCAGTTCGGCGACAACGACCGGCTTTCCGCCATCGTGGCGGCCCTGATCGGCGCTGACCTGCTGATTCTCCTCTCCGACATCGACGGGCTGTACTCCGACGATCCGAAGAAAAACCCGGAGGCGAAGTTTATCAGCCTGGTGGAGTGGATCACCCCGGAACTCATGGGAATGGGAAAGGAGAGCACCGGAAGCGACGTGGGAACGGGAGGCATGGCGGCCAAGCTGGCCGCAGCCAGAATCGCCACGGACGCGGGAAGCGACATGGTGATCGCCAACGGAGAGTCGGTGGAGATCGTGGAGGAGATCGTGGCCGGGGAGGAGAGAGGCACCCTGTTTCTTGCCCACGAAAACCTGGATTTCGATCTGATCCACTATGTGACCAACGAATATTGACGGCAGGAAGCGATCCTGCGCCAAATACATACGCGAAAAAGGGAGGAACTGACATGAGACAGGAAGACATCGACCGCATCAACACCCTGTACCACAAAGCCCAGGCCGTGGGCCTGACGGAGGAAGAGAAAGAGGAGCAGGCCAGACTGCGAAAAGAATATGTGACTGCTATCCGGGAGAGCCTGAGAGGCCATTTAAACAACATATCCATTGTGGAAAAGGACGGCTCCATCACCGATCTGGGCAAAAAGTTCGGCGGAGTCAAAGACGTATAGTTATGAAGAGCAAGGAAGAAGCCCGCAGGGATGCCCGCCTGAGGAGAAAACAGATGACGCCCGGACAGAAAGAAGAAAAAAGCCGGGCAGGGGCTGAGCGGATGATTTCCCTTCTGAAAGGGGAGGACCGGGTATTGTGCTATGCGGATCTTCCCGGGGAAATGGGCACGGATGAGCTGGTCCGCAGACTGTGGGATGCCGGAATCCGCACCGCGTTTCCGAAGGTGAGGGGAGACCGCATGGATTTTTATGAGATCCGTTCCATGGATGGACTGACTCCCGGGGCCATGGGCATCCGGGAACCGGAAGGCACCGGCCGGCCGGTTTTCTGGCCGGAAGCGCCGGTGATTACCCCGGGCCTGGCCTTCGACCTGGAAGGGGGACGGGCGGGATACGGAGCCGGATACTACGACCGTTTTTTCGCGGAGGAGCCGGATCACCCCGCCGTCGGTTTCTGCTTTGAATGGCAGATCACAGAAGAACCGCTGGCCCTGGACGCCCACGACCGCCCTATGGATTTGGTCGTCACCGAATGCCGGATCCACAGCTTCCACCGGAAAAGGGGAGAAGCGGAGGGAGCCGGGACCGCGGGGAAGAAGACCATCACTCATAATATAACATTATAATAAGAAAGGGGAGTTTACCATGAATCTGACTGAAATTGGAGCAAAGGCAAAGGAAGTGTCCCATTTTCTGGGAAAGCTGGGGGTAAATGAGAAGAACGCCGGCCTTCTCAGCGCGGCGGAAGCCCTGATGGCGGCAGAGAAACAGATCCTGGCCGCCAATGAAGAGGATGTGAAGGCAGCGGAGGAGAAAGGGATGAATCCCGGCCTGGTGGACCGCCTGCGCCTGACTCCCGCCCGGGTGGCGTCCATGGCAGGGGGCCTGAAGGATGTGGCTGCCCTGGAGGATCCCATCGGTGAGGTGGAGTCCATGAAGCGTCGGCCAAACGGCCTTCTCATCGGCAAAAAGAGAGTACCGCTGGGAGTGATCGCCATTATCTATGAGGCCCGGCCAAACGTGACGGCGGATGCCTTCGGCCTCTGCTTCAAATCTGGAAACGCAGTAATTTTAAGGGGCGGGAGCGACGCCATCCGCTCCAATATGGCCATCGTGGAGGCTATTCAAAAGGGACTCCAGCAGGCAGGGCTGCCGGCGGACGCCGTTCAGCTCATCTCCGACACCAGCAGAGACAGTGCAAAGGCCCTCATGCGGCTGAACCAGTATGTGGACGTCCTCATTCCCAGGGGCAGCGCCGGCCTGATCCGCACGGTGGTGGAAAACAGCACCGTTCCCGTCATTGAGACAGGGACTGGCAACTGCCACATCTACGTGGACGCCACAGCGGATTTTTCCATGGCCCTGGACATTATCTACAACGCCAAGACCCAGAGGATCGGCGTCTGCAACGCCTGCGAATCCCTTCTGGTCCACAAGTCCATTGCAGAGCAGTTCCTGCCTCTGTTAAAACAGCGCCTGGACGAAAAGCAGGTGGAGATCCGGGGAGACGAAGACAGCTGCCGCATGGTGGACGGCCTGGTGCCAGCCACGGAAGAGGACTGGGGGACGGAATACTTAGATTATATCATTTCCCTGAAACAGGTGGACAGCCTGGACGAGGCCATCGCCCACATCAACCGCTACGGAACCGGCCATTCTGAGGCCATTATCACAAAGGATTACGCCAATGCCCAGCGTTTTCTGGACGAGGTGGACGCGGCGGCCGTCTATGTAAACGCCTCCACCCGTTTTACCGACGGAGCAGAGTTTGGATTCGGGGCGGAGATCGGCATCAGCACCCAGAAACTTCATGCCAGAGGCCCCATGGGTCTGCGGGAACTGACCACCACCAAATACATCATCTACGGAAACGGACAGGTTCGCCCTTAAGGGGGAGATTTCCACTTGTGCCTGTCTTTTCCACGCGTACATCTGCACTCACCGAAAAAACGCCGAAATCACGCGGGAAACAGAAATTGAACTTGTTTGTTTATACAAAAAAAACAGATTTTTGTAAAAAATAGTTGTAATTTATTCAATTTCGGGCTATAATCAGCATCAACATTGCAGATTCGGTGCATTGGCTTATTAGCTGACTAAAGTGAAAGCCAAATGTTTCCTGGTCGGGAATGGAAATAGGAAAAGGAGGAGCTATTATGAAAAAGAAATTAGCCAGCGTTCTGCTGTGCACCGCCATGACTGCGGCTGTATTATCCGGCTGCGGCGGAAGCGGTTCCACAACAGACACCACGGCGGCTCAGTCCTCTGAAGAGGGCGCAGGCGCCGAGACAGAAACGACTGCGGCGCAGACGGCGCAGGCAGCGGAGAACCTGACAGAGTTCGCTGAGGTTCCGGAAGATGTGGACCGTGAGCAGACCCTTACATACGCTCAGGGAGCGGATCCCAGAGGACTGGATCCGGCTCTGGTGGACGACGGCGAGTCTTCCAAGCCCATCGTGCAGATGTACGAGGGACTGACGAAGTTCGGCGATTCCAACACCGAAGTAGAGCCCTGCCTGGCAGAGTCCTGGGATATCAGCGATGACGGCTTAACCTACACCTTCCATTTAAGACAGGGTGTGAAGTTCCACGACGGCACAGACTTCAATGCTGAGGCTGTAAAGTACAACATTGACCGTCAGACCGTGAACAAGACTTCCGACATGCTCTACGCAGACTTCGTGTTCGGCGACGTGGCTGCCTGCAACGTCATCGATGACTACACGGTGGAGATCGTTCTGAACAAGGCCAGCACTCCCTTCTTAAACAACCTGGCCATGTCCCTGGGCGCTCCCATGGTAAGTCCCACCGCCTGTGAGGCTGCCGGCAACAACTTAAACGAGGCTCCCTGCGGAACCGGTCCCTACAAGTTCGTGAGATGGGACAAGAACGAGGCTGTTGTGCTGGAGAGAAATGAAGACTACTGGGGCGACAAGGGCGTTTCCAAGGAAATCGTGTTCCGCACCATTTCCGACAACTCTGCCCGCGTGGTGGCTCTCACCAACGGCGAGGTGGACATCATCGACGGCATTGACGCCAACGTGGTGGATCAGATCACAGCTGCCGGCTGTCTGTTAAACATGACAGAGGGTATGAACATCAACTACATGGCTTACAACACCCAGAAGCTGGACGATCCGGACGTGAGAAGAGCTCTGTCTGAGGCAGTGAATGTTCCGGAGCTGGTTCAGAGCCTTTACAGAGGCTATGCGACGGAGGCTACCTCCATTCTACCTTCCTTCGTACCTGGCTACAGCGCAGACGTGACCCAGACCCAGTATGATCCGGAGGATGCTCAGCAGGTTCTGGCTGACAAAGGCATCACTGAGATCCACATGCTGGCATACACCAACCCGAGACCTTACAACACTGCTACCGGTCAGACCCTGGCAGAGGCAATTCAGGGCTACTGGGCAAAGGTGGGCGTAACCTGCACCATCGACGCCTATGACTGGACCACTTATAAGGAGAAGATCGGAACCGGCGACTACGATGTCTGCCTCTACGGCTGGATCGGCGACAACGGTGACCCGGACAACTTCCTGAACCTGCTGGCTTCTGAGGACATTGAGATGA
The DNA here is from genome assembly GCA_019114465.1 of Candidatus Lachnoclostridium avicola. Lineage (GTDB taxonomy): Bacteria > Bacillota > Clostridia > Lachnospirales > Lachnospiraceae > Lachnoclostridium_A > Lachnoclostridium_A avicola. The sequence goes on along the minus strand of DXFM01000005.1, from coordinate 56,638 downwards.
ACGTAGCTCAGTATCACGACGAGGAATTCAATCAGATGCTGTCTGACGCTGCTTCTCTTCCCAACGGAGACGAGAGAAACGCCGCTTACGCAGAGATGGAGCAGAAGGTTGCCGACGAGAATATCTGGCTGCTGATCTCCCACCAGGAGAACCTGGCTGCATACGCAAGCAACGTACAGAACTTCATCTATCATCCGACCGGCAATACGTTCCTCAGCCACACCTACAAGAACTGAGAGCACAGCGAAAAAGACATAAACACCGGCTTTTCACCATAAGGGCAGAGTAATCTGCCCTTTATGGGTGTCTTAAGGACATGAAAAACATGGCACGGACTGTTTCCCGGGGGAACAGTCCGTTTCTGAGCCGGAACGGGGATGACCGGTTCAGAAATGAATTGTTCCCCATGAAAACAATAAGAAGAAAGGTTGAGAATATATGATAAAGTACATTGTGAAGAGACTGCTTCTGCTCATTCCGGTACTGTTCGGGGTTTCACTGATCGTATTTTTCCTGATGCGCGTCTGCGCACCCGATCCGGCCCCCATCGTACTGGGCCAGCACGCCACTCAGGAGAGCATGGACGCCTGGAGAGAGGCCAACGGCTTAAATGACCCGGTAGTGGTTCAGTATGTGGATTTCATCAAGGGAGCTTTCACCGGCGACCTGGGCACTTCCTACTATACTAAGACTCCCGTGGTGGACGAGATCATGTCCCGGTTCCCCGCCACTGTGGAGCTGGCCATTGTGGCCATCATCCTGGCTTCCGTGCTGGGAATCGTGGTGGGCGTCATATCCGCCGTCCACAAAAACTCCATCTTTGACAACGGAGGCATGCTGCTCTCCCTGGTGGGAGTTTCCATTCCCATTTTCTGGCTGGGCATCATGCTCATCATCCTGTTCTCCGGCACCCTTCACTGGCTGCCCTCCACAGGCCGCGTGGACCCGGCTCTGCGCCCGGACACTGTGACAGGATTTATGATCATTGACAGCATTCTGGCGGGCGACATGGAGGCGCTGAAAGACGTGCTCCGCCATCTGGTCCTGCCCGCCGTGACCTTAAGCCTGTATTCCATGGCTATCATCGCGAGAATGACTCGTTCCAGCATGCTGGAGACTTTAAATCAGGATTATATCCGCACCGCAAGGGCGAAGGGTGTTCCTGAAGGGAAAGTGACCCGCCGCCATGCCCTGAGAAATGCCATGCTGCCGGTGGCAACGGTCATCGGTCTGCAGCTGGGATCCCTGCTGGGAGGAGCTGTGCTGACAGAGTCCGTATACTCCTGGCCTGGCATCGGCAACTACACTGTGCAGTGCATCATGAAGTCAGACTTCCCGGTGGTGCAGGGCGTGGTTCTGCTGATCGCCGTTATCTTTGTTCTGATGAACCTGATCGTGGACGTGGTATACGCCTTCCTCGATCCCAGAATTAAATATTCAGGAAAGGAGGCGTAAGCCATGGCAAAGAAAAAACGTACTGAAATAGTGGCCGGAGAGGTCATCGAGAAACCGGAGTCCCAGTTAAAAGTGATGTGGGACACCTTAAAGAAAAATAAGGCGGCCCTGGCAGGACTGGTGGTCATCATTCTGCTGATTTTCCTGGCTATCTTCGGGGACCTTCTGGCTCCCTATGATCCAGAATATTCCGACATGGCTCACACCTTTGTAAAACCCTGCGCGGAGTACTGGTTCGGCACGGATCAGCTGGGAAGGGACATCTTCTCCAGAGTGCTCTCCGGAACGAAGGTCTCCCTGCTGGTGGGACTGTCCGCGGTGGCCTTCTCCCTGGTGATCGGTACGATCCTGGGCTCTGTGGCCGGATATTTCGGCGGCAAGGTGGACGGCTTCATCATGAGATGTATGGACATCATGCTCTCTATCCCCTCCATCCTGCTGGCCATCACTCTGATGGCGGCTCTGGGCAAGGGACTGGACAAGGCGGTTATCGCCATCGGAACCGTTTCCATCCCTGAGTACGCCCGCATCGTCCGCAGTTCCATTCTCTCAGTAAAAGAGAACGACTACGTGGCTGCGGCAAAGGTGATCGGCAACTCTGACGGACGGATTATTTTCCGCCATATTCTGCCCAACGTGGTTTCCTCCATCGTGGTCCGCGCCACCCTGGGAATCTCCACAGCCATCCTGGATACGGCCGCCCTGGGCTTTTTGGGAATGGGCGTGCAGCCTCCCATGTCCGAGTGGGGCGACATGCTGGGACGGGCGAGAACCTATATTTTCTCTGCCCCCTACACTCTGATTTTCCCGGGACTGGCCATCACCCTGGCCGTTCTGGCCTTCAACCTGTTCGGAGACGGCTTAAGAGACGCCCTGGATCCGAAAGAACGAGTATAAGGAGGAAGCCGTCATGTTATTGGAAGTAAAAAATCTGGAAACAGAATTTAAAGTTAAGCGTGGAACGGTGAAGGCCGTAAACGGCGTCAGCTTCCAGGTGGACAAGGGAGAGATCCTGGCCGTGGTGGGAGAGTCCGGTTCCGGAAAGAGCGTTACCTCCCTCTCCATCATGGGACTGATCCGGGAGCCCGGCCGGGTGTCCGGAGGAGAGATTCTCTTTAACGGGGAGGATCTCCTGAAAAAGAATCACAAGGAAATGGAAAAAATCCGGGGAGACAGGATCTCCATGATTTTCCAGGAGCCCATGACCTCCTTAAATCCCGTTTACCGCATCAAGGATCAGATCATGGAGAACATTCTGACCCATGAAAAAGTGAGCAAGGAGGAGGCCTACAAGCGCTCCGTGAAGATGCTGGACCTGGTGGGCATCCCGGACCCGGAGAAGCGAGCCCACGACTACCCCCATCAGATGTCCGGCGGTATGCGCCAGCGGGTGATGATCGCCATGGCTCTTTCCTGCCATCCGGAGCTGCTCATCGCTGATGAGCCCACCACCGCTCTGGACGTGACCATCCAGGCTCAGATTCTGGACCTGATCAACCGCCTGAGAAATGATCTGGGCATGGCAGTCCTTCTCATCACCCACGATCTGGGCGTGGTGGCGGAGACTGCGGACCGGGTTGTGGTTATGTACTGCGGCCGTGTGGTGGAACAGGCCACAGTCATGCAGCTCTTTACGAAGCCTCTCCATCCCTACACCAGAGGCCTGATGGACTCCATCCCCAAGCTGGATGAGGACCGGGACCGCCTCTACATGATCAAGGGCATCGTGCCCGATCCCACCCATCTGCCCAAGGGCTGCTCCTTCGCGGACCGGTGTGATCACTGCATGGAGAAATGCCGGGAGCATATGCCAAAGCTGGTGGAAACCGAAGACGGAAGACAGGTGCGCTGCTTCCTGGTAAGCGACGAAGAGGAACCGGAGGAAGAGTAAATGAGCGAAGAGAAGAGAGAAGTCCTTTTAGAGGTAAAGAACCTGAAGAAATACTTCACGGTTGAAACCAACTTTTTCGGGAAACCCACCTCCATTCTGAAAGCAGTGGACGACGTTTCCTTTAAAATTTACAAGGGAGAGGCCTTCGGACTGGTGGGAGAGTCCGGCTGCGGAAAATCCACCATCGGAAAGATGCTGGTGGATCTCTACAAGCCCACAGACGGAGAAATCATCTACAACGGTGTAGATCTAACCAAGCTTTCCCACAAAGAGAGGCGGAAATACTGCAAAGATATTCAGCTGATCTTCCAGGATCCCTACGCCTCCTTAAATCCCCGCATGACCATCGGAGATATTATTGCGGAACCCATCCGCATCAATCACCTCCTCCCAGAGGATCAGATTGAGGACCGGGTCACCTACCTGTTAAACTGCGTGGGTCTGGCCAACCACCAGAGAAACCGGTATCCCCACGAGTTCTCCGGCGGACAGCGCCAGAGAGTGGGAATCGCCAGAGCCCTGGCGGTGGAGCCCAAGCTCATCGTCTGCGACGAGCCTGTGTCCGCTCTGGACGTGTCCATCCAGGCCCAGGTGCTGAACCTGCTGGACGACTTAAAGGAGCAGTTCGGCCTGACCTACTTATTCATCGCCCACGGACTGAACGTGGTGAAGCACATCAGCGACCGGGTGGGCGTCATGTACCTGGGCAAGCTGATGGAGGTTGCCGGAAAGCATGAGATCTACGATAACCCCTTAAACCCCTACACCCAGGCCCTCTTGTCCGCCATCCCGTCCACGGATGTGACGAAGAAAAAAGAGCGGATCATTCTGACGGGAGACGTTCCAACCCCCATCGATCCGCCGAAGGGCTGCCGGTTCAGCTCCCGGTGCTTTAAGAAGTGCCAGGGCTGCGATGAGATTCTTCCTGAGATGAAAGATGTGGGAGGCGGCCACCTGGTTGCCTGCCATCTGTACGACAGCAAACAGAATTAATGGACAAATTTCTGCGGTTCCGCAAAAAGCAGTTGTGTTTTTTGCGGAACCGTACTATAATTTTCCCTATCACGGCTGTCGTTTTGTGCAGAATTCTGCCCAAAGGGCGGCTGAAACAGGAAGAGGAGGAGTATTGAACATGAAAAAGAAAGTAGTCAGCGCTCTGCTGTGCACTGCTGTGGCCCTTTCCATGGCTGCCTGCGGACAGAGCGGGTCCGGTTCAGAGACCACTGCTGCCGCGGAAGCAGGCGGCGAGACTTCCGCCGCGGAGACGGAAACCGCCGCTGCCGGCACAGCCTTAAAGGAGTTCGGAGAGATTCCGGAGGATGTGGACCGGGAGCAGACCATCACCTTTGCCCAGGGATCCGACCCCAGAGGACTGGATCCGGCCATCGTGGACGACGGCGAGTCTTCCAAGCCCATCGTGCAGATGTATGAAGGCCTTCTGAAATTCGGAGATTCCAACACAGAGGTGGAGCCCTGCCTGGCAGAGTCCTGGGACGTGAGCGAGGACGGCTTAACCTATACCTTTCATCTGAGACAGGGCGTAAAGTTCCACGACGGCACCGATTTTAACGCGGAAGCCGTAAAATTCAACGTGGATCGTCAGACCATCAACAAGACGGAGAACATGAACTACGGAGATTTCGTCTACGGCGATGTGGCGGAGTGCAACGTGGTGGACGAATACACCGTGGAATTTAAACTGACGAAGGCCAGCACCCCGTTTTTAAACAATCTGGCCATGTCCTTAGGCGCCCCCATCGTGAGCCCCACGGCCTGCGAGCAGTATGACAACAATTTGAACGAGCATCCCTGCGGCACCGGCCCCTACAAATTCGTGAGATGGGACAAGGATGAGGCCGTGGTGATGGAGCGCAATGAGGATTACTGGGGCGAGCCCGGCGTGGCAAAGAATATTGTATTCCGCACCATTACCGACAACTCTGCCCGTGTGGTGGCTCTCACCAACGGAGAGGTGGACATCATCGACGGCATTGACGCCAACGTGGTGGACCAGATTACGGCTGCCGGCTGCGTGCTCAATAAAGTGGAGGGCATGAACATCAACTACATGGCCTACAACACCGACGTACTCACAGACCCGGAGGTGAGAAAGGCCCTTTCCCAGGCAATCAATGTTCCGGAGCTGGTGGAGAGCCTTTACAGAGGATACGCGTCTGAGGCGACCACCATCCTTCCCAGCTTTGTGCCCGGCTACAGCAGCGATGTGCACCAGGTGTCCTACGATCCAGAGGCCGCTCAGGCTACTCTGGCAGAAAAAGGCGTGACGGACATCTATATGGTGGCTTACACCAACCCCAGACCCTACAACACCGCCACCGGTCAGACTCTGGCGGAGGCCATTCAGGGCTACTGGGCAAAGGTGGGCGTCAACTGCCGCATCGATACCTTTGACTGGACTTCCTATATCGACAAGTGCAACACCGGCGATTTTGACGTGTGCCTGTTCGGATGGACGGGAGACAACGGTGACCCGGACAACTTCCTGAACCTGCTGGCCAACGAAGATATCGGCATCAACGTGGCCCACTACAAAAACGACGAGTACAACGCCATGCTGGCAGAGGCGGTCAGCCTTCCCAACGGCGATGAGAGAAACGCCCTCTATGGGGAAATGGAGCAGAAGCTGGCGGACGAGTGCGTATGGCTTCCCATCTCTCACCAGGAGAGCCTGTCCGCATACGTTTCCAACGTGCACAATTTCATTTTCCATCCCACAGGAAACGTATACTTAAGCAAGACCTATAAATATTAATACTCAAACATGACAGAAGACATCCCAAAGGCGAGGCTGCTCAAGGGGTGTCTTCTTGTTCATATACATAAAGGAGGACAAAACTATGGTATCATCACAGGCAAAACAGTTTATCAGCGATCACAGGGAGGAGGCGTTCCAGCTCTTAAAGACCATCGCCCAGATTCCCTCCCCGTCCAACCACGAGGAGAAGCGGATGGAATTCTGCAAAAAATGGCTGGAAGACATGGGAGCGAAGGGTGTCTACACCGATGACGCCTTAAATGTGGTCTATCCCTTCGGCGTAACGGAGGACGGACCGGTGGTCGTGTTCATGGCTCATACTGACGTGGTATTTCCCGACACCGATCCCCTTCCGTGGAAGGAGGAGGATGGGAAGCTGTGCTGCCCCGGAGTGGGAGACGACACGGCCAATCTGGTCAACATCCTCATGATCGCCAAATACGTGACCGAGTCCGGATTAAAGTCGAAGGATGCCGGCATTCTGTTTGTGTGCAATTCCGGGGAAGAGGGCCTGGGAAACTTAAAGGGAAGCCGGAAGATCTGCGAGGACTACAAGGGACGGATCCGGGAATTCTACAGCTTTGACGGAAAGCTGGACTCCGTCACCAACCGGGCTGTGGGCTCCCACCGCTTCCTGGTGACCGCGAAGACCCAGGGCGGCCATTCCTACGGCGATTTCGGCCGTGACAACGCCATTGAGAAGCTTGCAGCCATCATCGAGGACATCTACGCCATTCAGGTGCCGAAGGAGGGCAAGACCACTTACAATGTGGGAACCATCTCCGGCGGAACCTCCGTCAACACCATCGCCCAGGAGGCCCGCATGCTCTGCGAGTTCCGCTCCGATACCAAATCCGGCCTGGACTACATGAAAGAGCAGTTCGACCGGATTCTGGACCGCCCGGATATCACCGTAGAGCTGGTGGGAGAGCGTCCCTGCGAGAATTTAAGTCCGGAGACAGAGGCCAGGAGAGAGGAGCTGCTCCAGAAAGCGGAGAAACGGCTGGAGGCAGTTACCGGCAAAAAGGTAAAACGCCAGCCCGGCTCCACCGACTGCAACATTCCTCTCTCCATGGACATTCCCGCCGTCTGCTTCGGCGCCTACTTCGGAAACGGCGCCCACACCCGGGAGGAGTACGTGCTGAAAGATTCCCTGGAGATGGGATACGAGGTGACCTTTGAGACTGTGCTGGAGTATTTTGAGTAATTCCATGGCAGCCGGAGAGGAGAGACAGCTGTGAAATTCTGGTACCTTTCCACCAAAAGCGGCACGGAGGAGAAGGACCTCCTCATGGAAAAAACCGCGCGGGAACTGGGCATCCAGCTGACAGAGCAGCACATCGGCGACGGAGTGACCGACAGCAGCTCCTCTGAGATGAGAGAACTGATCCGCCGGATGGAGATGTCCCGGGTGGACGCGGTTATCTGCCGGGGCCGGATGGAACGGCTGCTGAAGGAGGCGGGAGCGGACCGGAAGATTCCGGTGATTCCCGTCCAGTTCCTGGCCTCCAGCACCATTTCCCTGCTGGCCCATGTAAAAAAGAATCATCCGGAGGAATTTTCTGTCCCGGGGGCTTCCGCCGCCATTTTCAGCCACCGCCATCTGCTGGTCAACCCGGACATTGTGCGGGAGCTGTTTCATCTGGAACTGATCCATGTGGTTCTTCGGGAGGACAGCCCGGAATACCTCCGTCAGGAACTGATCCGGGCGCGGGAAGCGGGAGCCACCTTTGTCATCGGCGGGCCCCGGGTATGCAGGGAGGCAGCATTCCTGGGAATGCGGTCCTATTACACGGAAAATGCGGACGAGTACGAATCCTATTACCACACTCTGGAACTGGCAGTCATGTTTGTGGAGAACGGGCGCAGCCAGCAGGAATACCGGAAAACCCTGGAAGATATGATGGACTACTCCTTTGAGGGAATGGTCCTGCTAAATCAGGAAGGGCGGATCAGCTTCTGCAATTCCATGGCCAGGGAAATCCTGGAACCGGAGTCTGGGGATCCCACTGGAAAGGCTCTCTGGGAGATGATTCCCGAGCTGGATCAGAAACAGATCCGAACTGTCGTAAAGGATGGAGAAACTATCTACGGCAGCATGTTCCAGATCCGGAATCACGCAGTTCTGGTGAGCGCCATCCCCTACCGGCGGAGAGGACAGGTCCAGGGGGCCATCCTTTATCTGAATCAAAAGGAACGGCTGGAACATCTGGAGACACAGATAAAAAATGAAATCTACTCCAGAGGCCTGGTGGCCAAATATCATTTTTCCGATATCAAAGGAAATTCCCAGGTTATGGAGGAATGCCGCTACGAGGCAAAACAATTTGCCAAGCATCAGGCAAATGTCCTTCTTTTCGGGGAGTCTGGGACGGGGAAGGAGCTCTTCGCCCAGAGCATCCACAACTACAGTATGAGAAAGGAGCAGCCTTTTGTGGCTGTCAACTGCGGTGCCCTGCCCATGAGTCTTCTGGAGAGTGAACTTTTCGGCTATGTGGGCGGAGCCTTCACCGGCGCTTCCCGCCAGGGAAAAAAGGGACTGATTGAGCTGGCCGACAAAGGAACTGTTTTTCTGGATGAGATCTCTGAAATGGATCTGCAGGGACAGGTTCGTCTCCTGCGGGTCATTGAGGAGCGGGTGATTACCAAGGTGGGAGACGACCGGGTAATACCGGTGGATGTGCGGATCATCGCTGCTTCCAATAAGAGTCTGATCAAGCTGGTGAAAGAGGGAAAATTCCGGGAGGATCTGTATTACCGGCTGAATGTCCTGACACTCAGGATTCCCCCTCTGCGCAGCCGGGGAGAGGACATTCTTCTGCTGGCCGATGACTTTCTGGCCCGCTACGGCAGTCTGGCGTCAAAAACCCTGGAATTGACCAGGGAAGCCAGAGAACTTCTGCTTTCCTATTCCTGGCCGGGGAATGTCCGCCAGCTCAGGAATTTCTGCGAACGGCTGGTTGTGGTCAGCAACCGCCGGAAAGTAGATGGAGAGATGATCCGCCGGCAGCTGACGGATATCTACGGGGATGAGGAGGAGCCGCACACCAATCTCCAGGAGGTCTCACCGCCGGAAACGGCACAGGAAAGGGGCCTTTCTGAGAGGGAACTGCGGGAGCGGGAACAGCTGATCCAGGCCCTGAACAGCTGCAGGGGCAGCCGCACGGAAGCTGCCGCCGCGCTGGGAATCGGCCGAACCAGTCTGTGGAGAAAGATGAAGAAATACCGTCTCGAGGAACGGTATTGATACAAACTGAAATTTTGAAACGGAACCCAGAGCATTTTGAAACAAATGTTTCTCAATGTTCTGGGTTTTGTTTGCAGAATTCCTGCCAGAGCAGTGGCAAAAAACATTTTTTCTCGAGTTTTACAGGATTTTCACAAAGATCGACAAAAGTTGGCACAGTTGTTGCGGTGTAAATGGATAAAAGAATTGTCTGAGAGAAAGGGGTAATCTATGTGAAAGAAAAAATCAAACTGAAAGACATCTTTAACCGCAACCTGGTGCTGATTCTCATCATCCAGGTTCTCAGCGACAGCTCCAACAACTGGGCCAGCGCCTTCATCAACATGGGCGCCACCGCTGCCGGCGTGGGAGTGGGAGCCATCGGAATCGGCGCCTCCGTCTACACCATTGCGGCGCTGATCACCCGTATGCCGGCGGGATCCATCGCCGATTCCGACAAAAAGAAAATCGGCCTCATCGGGGCGATTATCGTCCGTACCATCTGCATTTTTCTTCTGGGAACCTTTGGAACTATGGGTGACGCCAATTTTATCGCGGCCCGGGCACTTTACGGCTTTGGCTGGTGTCTGGTAGGCATCATCCTTCCGGCCGTAGTTGCCATGATGATGGACAAAAAGGTGATGGGCACCACCTACGCCTTTCTGTCCGTCGCCCAGTCCCTGGCCAAGAACTATTCCAAAGCCGGCGGCGTATACGTATATCAGAACTTCGGAATGTTTCCGGCTCTGATCTGTGCGGCAGGCTTTGCCGTGCTGGCCATCCTGCTGATCGGCTGCCTGGACTTCAACGATGAGAGGATCATTCAGGCGACTTCCAAAAAGAAGAAAAAAGGCGGCTTAAAGGCTTTGAATCTGAAATATATCCCGGTATGCTTTATGATGAGCCTGGTGGTGCTGGCATGGTCCGCCCACAGCCAGTACAATAACGTGATCGCCGCAGAGCGGGGCATTGATATCGCGTCCATTCTGGTGGTAACGGGAACCATCGCCTCTGTGATCAGCTTTGTCACCAACACCCTCTGCGATTTCATCCATCCCAAATGGGTACTGTTTTTCCTGTATGTCTGTCTCGGGGCGGGCATCTTCCTCACAGGCCACGCCTACACCTACGGTGCCTTCATGGCCGCAGAGGTACTGTGCACCATCGGATCCTCCTACAGCAAGATTATCAGCATCTTCCTGTTCAAAAACTGTGATATTACGGAAAAGGGCAGCGTCCACGCCACCAACTATTTCGCCACGGATGTGCTGAGCATTATCTCCGGAGGAATCCTGGGGGCTTTGATGAGCACCTTTGATTACCAGCACAGTTATGATATGATAGCCGTGCTTACATTTGTCATCGCAGTTTTGTTCATCCTGTTTGGCAGCCGGCTGATGAAGTCCAGCCCGGATACCCTTCAGGCGGAAGAGAAAGGAGCGGCATAAAATGAGTGAGAATAAGAGAAATTCCCTTCCGGGAAAATATGAAGGCTTTACAGAAAAACAATACGCCGGCTTTACCATCGAATCCCGGTATGTAGCCGGCTTTGACGGCACCAAACTGGCGCTGGATCTGGTATTCCCCGTAAAAGAGGACGGAACAAAGGCGGAGGGCAGATTTCCGGTGATTCTGCTGATCTCCCGGGGCGGGCGGATGAAGAAATCCCCGAAGCGAAACGGTGTGGACCTGATTGAGCGCTGCGTCCCCTGCGGATATGTGGGCGCCATGCTGGAAAACCGGGGCGCCGGCGTCTCCTACGGCACCCAGGACAGCTTTGCCAGCATAGAAAACCGGAAGGATGTGAACGCTGTCATCGACTGGATCATCGCCCAGGACTGGAGCGACGGCCAGGTGGCCACCATCGGAGGATCCAACCGGGGTCTGATCCAGTTTGCCTCCGCAGTCACCCGCCCGGCCCCCAGCAGGGGCTTAAAGGGAATCACCCCCATTGTGGCCGATCCGGATTTCTACTATCAGGACTATCCCAACGGCGTCTCCGCCATCCCCATGCACCGGCGCGGGAACGTCTCCGGAAGTTCCATCAGCCCGGTGAAAAAGACAAAGGAAGAATTTCTTGCGGATCCCCAGGTGGAGCCGGTGGACGAGGATCCAACGGGAGATATGGCCTACGAGGCTTACCTCACCGGGCAGTATGGGAAAAACAAGCGTTTTATGGATTCCCTGCTGCTGGAAAATATGTGCCGGGACGATGAAAACCCCAACTTCGGCGGAGAGAAGACCAACCTGACCATTCCGCCCATCACCGACCTGGAGGTATTTCAAAAGACCGATATCCGGGTACATCAGTTTGCCGGGCTCTGCGAGTCCGGAACCTTTGGCCAGCTGATGGCGTCCAAGGAGTGGGGCGGTTCCATCGTTCTGGGGCCCTGGACCCACAGACAGTGCACCCGCTCCACCGCCGACGTCACCTATCCGGAAGGGCAGTTTGACATGCTGGCGGAGCATCACAAATGGCTGGACAACCTGTTAAAGGGCGTGGACAACGGTCTTGACAAGCGTCCTCCCTACGTGTACTACATGATTGGAGCGGAAGAGGGAAAGCGGTGGAGATTTTCCGATACCTGGCCAGTGGAAAATGAGAGGCGGACCGTATTCTATCTGACAGCGGACCGGTCCGGCACCTGCGGTTCTGTCAATGACGGCTCCCTTTCCCTGACCAAGCCGGAGGCAGTTCAGACCACCGACTACCAGGTGGACCCGTCCATAGAAGTCTTTGACAACGGGGAGGGCGGCACCTTTGAGCGGATGGTCCTCACCTGGGATGGGGATATGACTCCCGGCGTGGACAACAAGGGGCTGACTTTTACGTCCCTGCCTCTCTACGGCCGTTACCGCAATGAAATCGCCGGAAATGTGGGAGTGGATCTGTGGGTGACCTGCGATCAGCCGGACGCGGATTTCATCGTATATCTGGAAGAGGTTCTGAAAAACGGAGAGTCCCGGTACGTATCCATGGGCATGCTGCGGGCCTCCCACCGGACCACAGCTCCCAGAAAGGCCTGGGACGAGGCGGGGGCGTTCTACCATCCCTGCATGCGGGCCGATATGGAGCGGTGCCTGGCCGAGGGCATGAACAAACCCACCCATCTGCAGTTTGCCATTGAGCCCACCACCAGACACTTTGAGAAGGGGAGCCGTCTGCGCCTGACCATCACCTGTGCCAACCGGAAGGCTTTCCAGCATCCCATGTATGAGAATGGCCGTCTTCCCGTCATCACCCTGTATCAGGGCGGGGATCACCCTTCCTTCATCCGGGTGCCCTTCATCGAACACGAGGAGAACGTGTACAACGGAACGGTGAAAACCGAAGATTACGAAGGACCGGGAACTCTCTATTTCTTCCGGGACCACGTGTATCTCTACGGCAACGGACAGTGGAAGAAAATGGGCGCGGACAGCCCGGAAGCCCAGTATGAGATGAAGGACGGAACGGCTGTGTTTGCCGGGGGATTTTCTTTCACCATGGAGGGGAAACCGAAGGAGGACGGCGTCGTCTGTGATTACGCCGGCGGGGATCCCGTTCTCATGCCTCTGCCGTACCGGCGCCGCCGGATCGTGGACACCGTTCCGGTCTCCCCCCACAGCCGGATGCTGTTTCTGCCGGCGGTAAAGACTCTGTATGTGGAAGAATTCCGCATGGACAGCAGCGATCCGAAGGCGCCGGCCGTCCTCTATATGCACGGCTACAGCGGCACTCCGTCCAACATGACCAACATTCAGCTGGAGCTGCTCCGGAGAGGGTACGCGGTGATCGGGGTGGATATGCGCAATTATCCCCCCAACTGTTTCCCGGATTATGTATACGATATGAAAGGCTGCATCCGGTATATCCGCGCCCATGCCGGCGAACTGAAAATTGATCCTGACCGTCTGGGATGCAGCGGGCAGTCTCTCGGCGGCAACGCCACCCTGATCGCTGCCGCTTCCGGAGGGGAAAAGGATCTGGAAGGCACTGTGGGAGGAAATGAGGGAATCTCCAGCAGGCTTCAGGCGGTCTGCGTGGGATATGGATGGTCGGACATACTCCGCATGGGTCCGGACCTTGCGGAAGAGTACAGAGATTATCCGGAAGAAGTCCGGAAGACGAAATTTGACAACAGTGACGGGCCGAAAGCGCCCCTGGCGGAAGTGATCGGATTTTCCGGAGAGGGAAAGGGAATCAAAGTCCTGAGAGATTACATGGAACAGGGGAGAGAGGGAACAGATCCGTTCCTGGATGAAATGCTGAAAAAGGCCATTGGAGCCAGCCCGGTCAGCCACATCGGACCGGATTTTCCGCCGGCAGCCCTGTTTTCCGGGCTGGGCATGGTCCGGGTGGACATTCCGGACCGGCAGTCCTACCGCACCTTTGAGGCCTGCAGCCGATACGGCGCCGACTGCTTCCTGTTTGAAAACACCGGCGGCAATTACGGGAAGTCCGCCCCGGTGATCCAGGCCATATGCAGTTTCTTTGACACGTACTTGAAGGGCAGCCTTCCCTATCCGAAGACGGTGGCTGTGCCAGGAAGCTCTGTGATTCTGGAAAATTACCGGGACCGCGCCATGGATTACCCTGTTTTCCTGGAGAAAGAGGGGACCATCTACGCGGCGGCCGAGTACATAGAAGAATTTCGGGGCAGAGCAGAAGGCCAGGGCAAAAAGCCGGACGGTCCCACCGAACACGACGGCTCCACCGAACTCATCGACAGCCGGGCCTACATTCCCATCCAGTGCCTGGCCGGATCAGATGTGGAATGTCAGTATTATCCGGACAAACACATGTGCGTCCTGATTCCCGCCTGGGTCCATGCGGGCAACCAGGCTAAAAACAGAACCTACTGACCGCCCTGGGCGGCGTATTCCTGAGCGATTAGGCCGGCGACAAACTGAAGCTGGTAGGGATGGCTGATCTGATCGTGGGGAGACTGAAAGCGGATGACCCGGTCCACGTAGGGCTGGCTCTTCTGGTCTCCCCCGGACACCATCCAGATCCTGGGGACGGAGAGCTGCTTCCGATAGGGCTTCATATCCTGATAATCGAAATAGGAACCGGTATAGGAAAAGATCAGGATCAGATCTGCCCGACGGAGAATGTCTGCCATGGAGAGAGCCTCGCTCTCCTCAAATCCCCGGGCCAGTATTAATGCTGCTCGTTTCATCATCTATCTACCTCCTGACAACCACCATAATCATTTTGGTCCCGGAATGCAACAGATTTCCAAAATCAGGAAATAGAAAAGAGGGAGAACGCCTCCCTCTCTCAAAATTCACTCATCATTACCGAATCACATGGATCGTTCCCTCGTCGTTCAGCTTTTTGATCACCGTAGCGATTACAGGGAAGGCAAAGATTCCCACCACACCGATGAGCTGGGCTCCGGCGTAAATGCACAGCAGAGTGACGATGGGGTGGAGTCCCACCTGGCTTCCAATGATTTTCGGCTCCAGCGTCTGCCGCACCACCGTGATAACCAGATAGAGAACCAGGATTCCCACTCCCAGGAAGGTGTTCCCCAGGATCAGAAGCACCAGGCCCCAGGGAATCAGCACCGTTCCCGTTCCCAGCACCGGCAGGATATCCACCACCGCCACCAGAAGGGCCAGAAGAGGAGCCATGGGAATTTTTAACAGGGTAAATCCCAGATACAGCTCAAAAAAGGTGATGGTCATGAGCAGGGCGTAGACGCACAGAATCTTCCAGATCACCGTCTTTGCGCTGAAAACGATTTCCAGGATCATGTTCCTGCGCTCCGGACCAAACTGCCGGAGTATAAATTTGGTCACCGGTTCCAGATCCAGGGTGAAGAAAAAAGAGGAGATCACCGTAAAAATCAGCTGGACCAGAAAGCCGGGAAATCCCACGATCCAGGATGCTCCCATACCGATGAGAACGCCGGAAATCTCCGCGATACCCGTCTGCACGCTGTTTTCCAGGCTGCCAAGAAGGCTCTCCACCGTTCCCTCCGACTCCGGGAAACTGGCCAGAATCCGCTCAGAGAGCTGGGTCAGCCCCGGTTCCAGAAAATTTCTGTAATACTCCGGAAGCCTTACGGCCTGATCCTGGATGAACCCGACCACCCGGCTGCCGAAAAAGCTGATCGCCGCAAAGATCAGCCCGTAGCACAGAATGAGGATGACCACAGAGGCCACCTGGCGGCGGATCTTCCATTTTCTCGAAACGGCGCGGATCAGAGGCGTCAGCAGGGACGCCAGCACAAAGCCGATGAGAAACGGCGCGAACATGGGAAGAAAATTCCTCAGCAGGAAAAATACAATCGCTGCAAGCAGCAGAAAATACATGACATTGATGATAAAGCCTCTCCGGGCTTCCGTCTTTTTAGGATCCATTTTATTTTTCAGGCGGCTGTCCGCCCTGTTCCTTTCTCAAAAACTGATACTCAGGAAATATTATAGGAATCTACGGCAAAACCCGTCAAGAGAATTTCCCATCTTTAACACATTCTTTATCTTCCAGCCCCTTTATCTTTCCCTTCCCAGGCTGCCGCCTTCCCCTGACGGCGCGGGGTCAGTGTCTGACAATGTTTCTCATTCCGTCCCGGTCCCCGGACAGATATTTTTTCAGATTTTCCCCGGTGATGCGCACCACCCGCTCAAAGGTCTCCGGAAGGAAGAAATTGCCGGCGCAGTGGGGCGTGATGATGGCGCGGGGAGCATCCCAAAGAGGATGATCGGCGGGAAGGGGTTCCGGCTCCGTCACATCCAGGGCGCATCCCGCCAGAGACCAGCCGGCGCGCAGCGCCTGATTCAGGGCCTGGCAGTCGACGGCGTCTCCCCGGCCGGCGTTGATGAGATAACTTCCCTTCTTCATCAGCTTCAGACGGCGCTCATCCATGAGATGGCGGGTCTGGGGCGTGCTGGGCAGGGACATGGCCACAAAATCCGCCCGGGGCAGCAGCTCATCCAGATCTTCCATAGGGCGGAGCTCATCCACGTAATCCGGTTTCTGGGAAAGATTTCTCCGCACGCCGATGACATAGCTTCCCAGAGCTTTCATGCGTCGGGCATATTCCCTTCCGATATCTCCCAGTCCCAGAACCAGAGTGGTGGAATTCCACACAGAGGAGATGGCCCCCTCCGTCCGCCACAGCTTTTCCCTCTGATTTCCGGCATAGAGATCCAGTTTCCGGCAGAGGGCCATGGTCATGGCCAGCATACCCTCAGACACCGCCAGGCCGTAGGCTCCCGTGGCGCAGGTGAGCAGCACCTCCGGGCGGAGAACGCCAGGCTTGCAGTAAGCGTCAGAGCCGGCGGAGTTTAACTGGATCCACTCCAGATGCTTCGCCTCCCGAAGAAGGTGGGGCGGAACATTTCCCAGAATGATGTCCGCGTCCGCCGCCTCCTTTGCTGTCACCGTCTCCCGGCTGGAGTAGCGGCATTCACATCCGGCGGCAATGGACTCCACATACTTCCGGTGGGACTCGTTAAACGGCATGAGAATCAGTATTTTTTTCATTGTTGACCATCCTTTCTTTCATTTCCCGCAGCTCATTCTCCAGCTCGCTTTCCAGGTGAAGAATCATTTTTGCTGAACTAATATAAATTCTACCGGCATCTGTGAGAACCAGGCCGCTGCGTTTCCTGACAAAAAGCGGTGTTCCCAGTTCCTCTTCAATTTTTTTGATGTGGCGGGAGAGAACAGGCTGGGATAAATAAAATTCTTCCGCCGCCTTTGATACAGATCCCTCTCTGGCCACCGCAACCATATATTCCAGTATTTTCGTATTCATATCACAGCACCTCCATGGGGCTCAGCTCTTTTATTATTTCTGTGATTTCACCTTTCACAGGAAACTCCCCATAAGTTTTGGTCAGCTGTCGGTATAAAAGAAATATAAGATATTTTTCCTCCTCTGTAAATATGTGAGTTTCTAAAGCCACAATGGAGATATTCGAATATGCAGGCTGTTCCAGCCTCAGCTGGGGAAGGTCGGAATGGGGATCATATCTGAAAAATCCCAGACCACATCCGGAACGGATCAGCTCTCTCTGCATGATGGGATTGGCCGATGCGTAGGCGACTGTCGGAACAAAGCCTGCTTTTTCAAAGCAGGGCATAATCTGATGATAAATGGCTGTTTTTTCCGTAGGCATAACAAAAACCTCATCCCGAAATTCCTCCAGCTTCACTCTGGGAAGCTTCTGAAATTCCTTGATCTGATGAGCTCTGCCGTGAAAAGGCGGCGTCATCAGAACCAATTCATTCTGGGTTAAAGGAATCTCTTGAATTCCAGAGCTATCTGCCGGATCGACAGTGGCCAAAGCAAACTGGATTTCCCCTTTTCGGAGCATTTCCAGAAGAGATGGGGTAAATCCTTCATGGTGGATTAATTCCGTCCTGGGATATCTGTTAAAAAAATCCAGCATGGCCCTCGCAAGCAAAGAAACGCCGCTGAAAGAAGAAACTCCTATATGCAGCACATGATCCGGCTGACAGGTCAAATTTTGAATGGTATTTCTGGTTCTTTCCATCACAGCGAGTATTTCTTTCCCATAGCGATAATAAACTTTTCCCGCTTCTGTCAGATATAAATGATTTCCTTTCCTGTCAAAAAGCTGCAGCTCTGTTTCTCCCTGTATTTTTAAAACATACTGGCTTAATGCCTGCTGCGAAATTCCCAGACTCCTGGCAGCTGCAGACAGATTTCCGCAGCGGGCAATGGCGATGAAATAGTTCAGTTGGCTTAGATTCATATATCTCTCCATAATCACAAGTTTTTGACATATTATATACAATCAAATGGGAATTGTCAAACAGTATAGATTCAAGTAATATGGAGATACAGGAATGGTATATCTGCAGATAAAGCCAAATAATCACAAGAAAAAGTTCTTTAAAGGAGAATTAAAGGAGAAATTATGCGAATTGTACTGGATCCCGGAAAAGAAAAAAGAAGCATTAATTTTATTGACAATATTCCCTTTTCCCATGTCAAAGATATGAATGGCAATGAAATCGTTCTCTATATGTCGCTGTGCGTGCAGAATGGAAACAGTGAAATGCGGCTGGCAAGCGGCATAGACGATGAGGTAAGCACTGGAAAACAGCCGGTTATTGTGTGGATCAACGGAGCCGGGTTCCGCGGATGCGATAAAAATCTGATGGCGGCGGAGATGATGTTTTTGGCAGAACACGGTTATGCTCTGGCCTTCATTGATTACCGCAGTTCCTACCAGGCAAAATATCCGGCTCAGGTGGAGGACTGTAAAACGGCCGTTCGTTTTCTCAGAGCCCATGCAGACAAATATAATCTGGACCCCGAAAGAGTCGGCGCTATTGGACGGTCTGCCGGAGGATATCTGACTGCATATCTGGCAAACAATGGAGAGGATCACATTACAGATGAATGGAACGGGTACTCATCCAAAATAAAAGCTGCCGTTGACTTGTTCGGCCCGGTGGATCTGGCAATGTTCAATGATTACTCGGCCAAGCTCATCGCCCAGCCGGGATACCGCTGGTCAAAAATGGAGCAGACTCATGAAGGCCTTCTCATGGGCGGCGATATGAAAACACTGAGGGAACGCTGTGAAAAAGCCAGCCCTGATAATTATGTAAGCAAAAATACCTGCCCCATTGCTATTTTCCACGGCGATGAAGATACGATCGTTCCATTGGAGAACAGCGAACATTACTATCAAAAGCTGGTGGAAGCGGGACTGGAAGACCAGTCTATGCTGTACGTGATCCGTCATGGAGGACATGGAACAAGAGAGCTGTTTCAGAACAGTGTAAAAGAGTACATTGTACAGTTTTTTGACAAATATCTGAAATAAACAGTAAAGTAAGGGGGATAAACGATCATGACGTTACAAATGGGTATAACAATGGCTGTGCTGATCTTCATGATTATCAGTTTCTTTGTGGGGAAGTATTCGTATGGTTTAATTTCAATGACGTGTGTAATCATTCTCACACTTACCGGAGTGATTACACCGGAAAGCGCCTTTTCCGGATTTTCAAATACCAATGTCGTTTTGATTGCAACTGCGTTTGCCATCAATGCGGCCGTTGCGAAGGCCAGTTATTCAGAAGTGGTAAAAAGGAAAATCTCTGTTCTGCAGAAAAAAAATGGTTTTGTTCTTCTTCTGGGATTAGTTGGATTCAGCATTGTGCTCATCCAATTTATGGGAATGACTCCGACAATGGCGTTTATGCTTCTGGTGATTCAGACTCTTGATGATGAGAGCGATATGTGCCAATCCCGTATGTATTTTCTGATTGCAGCTATTTCCTGCGCCTGGTTTGCAAGACTTCCCATTGGAGCGAACGCGGCTATGCCCCTTCTAACCAACGCTACCTATGAAAAAATGGTTGACGGAAATTCTGAATACCTTTTAGGAATATTTGATCTTTTAAAAGCCGGCCTGATTCCTTCTATTGTAATGACCATTTACTGTCTGTTTGCCTGGAGGCTGATTCCCAGAACAAAGATAGATGTAAATGCCATAGGTTCCGCCCAGAATGGGAAGGAGCAGATATACACAAGGAAAACAGATATCGTGGTGAGTATCTGTCTGGCTGCAATGATCATTGGAATGGCATTTAACCGCCAGATCGGCGCCTACAGTTACGCCATAGTTTCCGCCTGTGTGCTTGTACTGATTTACACGAATGTACTTACCATTAAAGAAGCTGTATCAGCTTTGGCTTCTGATACGGTCTGGATGGCCGCCGGACTGACCGTGGTTTCCTCCGCGCTGACCAACTCAGGCCTGACGAATGTGGTGGGAAATTTTATCCTGAATGTTTTGGGCGAAAATCCCA
Organism: Candidatus Lachnoclostridium avicola; assembly: GCA_019114465.1. Classification (GTDB taxonomy): domain Bacteria; phylum Bacillota; class Clostridia; order Lachnospirales; family Lachnospiraceae; genus Lachnoclostridium_A; species Lachnoclostridium_A avicola. The sequence goes on along the minus strand of DXFM01000005.1, from coordinate 36,501 downwards.
GCGGATTGTTTGTCTCATTTGTGTTCAGCCTGGTAACGGTAATTCTTACCACATTCTTGAATAACACCGCCGTAATACTGGCATTTACCCCCATCGGTGTCAGCGTGGCTCTGGCAGGAGGTATGAATCCCCGCGCGATTGCACTGGTGATTATGTTATCGGCCTCTCTTGGGCTGGGATTTCCCACCGCCAGCAATATTGCGTCCATGGCTTTTGCAGTGTGCCATCACAATCCATTGAAAACGGCAAAATTTGTAATTCCATTCCTCCTTCTTGGAATTATATCTATTACGTTCAGCTGTAATTTCTTTTTCCCTGTATACTGATCTGATCAGTTGCTTTCAGGATTTTTACATAAATTCCCCTGAGATTTCCCGTCTCGGGGGAATTTTGTGATTGTCACCGATTTTTTTGTTTGCTTTTACATATCCAATGATATATAATTATAAAATCGGTTTCGTGTGTCCACGGACGCACTGCTGAATTATCACTGACAGAACATCACAAATAGAAAGAGGATTGCTGTTCCTATGACAATAAAAATAGGCGATTTTGAATTTGACAGAGACCGTATTCTGGAGAGCGCTCCTGCGGCAGAGCCGCAGCGGCAGCTCTATTTCTGTGCCCGTGTCCGGGAAATCTTAAAGGCCCGGTTTGAGCGGGACTTATCTTCGGGGGAGGCTCTCCTCCGGTATGGGAAAGAGGGGCTGCAGGCCCTGGAGGAGGAAGGGGCCTACGCCACCTTTCACATTGAGACCTACGGCTGCCAGATGAACGCGAAGGATTCCGAAAAACTCTCCGGCCTTCTGATCCAGTCCGGCTTCCGGGAGACTGAGACGGAGGACGCGGATTTCGTGCTCTACAACACCTGTACCGTGCGGGAGAACGCCAACCAGAAGGTTTACGGCCACTTAGGCTACGTCCACAGCCTGAAGAAAAAGCACCCGTCCATGCTGGTGGGAATCTGCGGCTGCATGATGCAGGAGCCGGAGGAAGTGGAAAAAATCCGGAAAAGCTACCGGTTTGTGGACATCATCTTCGGCACCCACAATATTTTCAAGCTGGCGGAACTTCTGTTTGACCGGCTGACCACCGGGCGCATGGAGGTGGACGTGTGGGAGGGAACCTCTGAGATTGTGGAGGATCTTCCCGCGGAGCGGAAGTACTCCTTCAAATCCGGCATCAACATTATGTTCGGCTGCAACAATTTCTGCAGCTACTGCATCGTGCCCTACGTGAGAGGGCGGGAGAGAAGCCGGGAGCCGGAGGACATTCTGGCGGAGATCCGGAAACTGGCGTCTGAGGGCGTGGTGGAGGTGATGCTGCTGGGGCAGAACGTCAACTCCTACGGCAAAACCTTAAGCATGCCAATTAGCTTCGCCAAACTTCTCCGCCGGGTGGAGGAAATCGACGGTATTGAACGGATCCGGTTTATGACCTCCCACCCCAAGGATCTCTCCGACGAGCTGATCCAGGTGATGAAGGACTCCAAAAAGATCTGCCGCCATCTCCATCTGCCGGTGCAGTCGGGGAGCACGGAGATTCTGAAAAAAATGAACCGCCGCTACACCAAAGAGCAGTATCTGGCCCTGGTGGACCGGATCAAAACCGCCATCCCCGATATCTCCCTGACCACCGACATCATTGTGGGCTTTCCGGGAGAGACGGAGGAAGACTTCCAGGATACCCTGGATGTGGTGAGAAAGGTCCGCTACGACAGCGCTTTCACCTTCATCTACTCCAAGCGGTCCGGCACCCCTGCTGCCGCCATGGAAAACCAGGTGCCGGAAGAGATAGTCAAGGACCGGTTTGACCGGCTGTTAAGAGAAGTGCAGCAGATTGCCGCCGAGGTCTGCGGACGGGACGTTCACACAGTGCAGAAAGTGCTGGTGGAAGAGAAAAACAGTCACATGGACGGCTATGTGACGGGAAGGATGAGCAACAACACCCTGGTGCATTTTCCGGGAGACGAGAGCCTGATCGGCTCCATCATTGACGTTTACCTGGAAGAGTCCAAGGGATTTTACTACATGGGCCGTCAGGAGGTTTAAGAGACAGTGGCAAAATTATCACCAATGATGGTTGAATATAAAAAGACGAAAGAACAGTATCCGGACTGTATTCTGTTTTACCGGCTGGGAGATTTCTATGAAATGTTCTTTGACGACGCCATCACCGCGTCCAAAGAGCTGGATATCACCCTGACCGGCAAGGAGTGCGGGCTGGAAGAGCGGGCACCCATGTGCGGCGTCCCCTACCATGCGGTGGAATCCTACCTGACCAAACTGGTGCAGAAGGGCTACAAGGTGGCCATCGCCGAGCAGATGGAAGATCCGAAGCTGGCCAAGGGACTGGTGCGCCGGGAAGTGATCCGGGTGGTGACTCCCGGCACCGTCACCAGCTCCCAGGCCCTGGATGAGACGAAGAACAACTTCCTCATGGGAATCGTTTATATGGGAGACTGCTTCGGCATCGCCTCCTGCGACATCAGCACGGGAGATTTTCTGGTGACGGAGGTGAAAACCCAGCGGGAGCTCTTTGACGAGCTGGCCCATTTTAACCCGTCGGAGATCGTATGCAACAACGCGTTCTACGTCTCCGGCATCGACATGGATGAGCTGAAGAACCGGTGTCAGGCCTATTTGTCGCCTCTGGACGCCCGGTTCTTTTCTGATGAAGCCTGCCGGAATATTTTAAAGGAGCATTACCACGTAGCCTCCCTGGACGGACTGGGGCTGGGGGAATATCAGACCGGTGTGATCGCCGCCGGCGCGGTGATGCAGTATATGTATGAGACCCAGAAAAGCGATCTGTCCCACATTACCACCATCACCCCCTATTCCACCGGACAGTTTATGGTGCTGGACATCTCCACCAGAAGGAACCTGGAGCTGCTGGAAACCCTTCGGGAGAAGCAGAAGAGGGGAACCCTTCTCTGGGTGCTGGACAAGACCAGGACCGCCATGGGCGCCAGGCTTCTCCGCAGCTTTATCGAACAGCCCCTGATTCACCGGGAGGAGATTATCAACCGGCAGAACGCGGTGGAAGAGCTGAACTTAAATTACATATCCAGAGAAGAACTGCGGGAGTATTTAAACTCCATCTACGATCTGGAACGGCTCATCGGCCGGATCAGCTACAAGACGGCCAATCCCCGGGATCTTCTGGCCTTTAAAAATTCCCTGGACATGCTTCCTTATATAAAGGACATTCTGAAGGAATTTACCACGCCGGTGTTAAAAAACATCTGGGAAGATCTGGATCCTCTGGAAGATCTGAGGGATCTGATCGCCGCCGCCATTGTGGACGAGCCCCCCATCACCGTGCGGGAGGGCAACATGATCCGGGAAGGTTTTAATGCGGAGGCGGACCAGCTGCGAAACGCCAAGACAGAGGGCAAAACCTGGCTGGCCCAGCTGGAGGCCAGCGAGCGGGAGAAAACCGGGATCAAAAATCTGAAAATTAAATTCAACAAAGTGTTCGGCTACTATTTTGAGGTGACCAACTCCTTCAAGGATCTGGTGCCGGACTACTTCATCCGGAAACAGACCCTGGTGAACGCCGAGCGGTTCACCACCCCCAAATTAAAGGAGCTGGAGGACGTGATCCTGGGGGCGGAGGACAAGCTGGTCTCCCTGGAATACGACCTGTTCTGCCAGGTGCGGGATCAGATCGCCGGGGAAGTGGTGCGTATCCAGAAGACGGCGAAGGCCATCGCCGGCATCGACGTGTTCGCCTCCCTCTCCCTGGTGGCCACCAGAAACAACTACACCAAGCCGAAAATCAACGAAAAAGGGATTATCCAGATCAAAAACGGCCGCCATCCCGTGGTGGAGCAGATGATGAAAAATGATCTGTTCGTGTCCAACGACACTTATCTGGACAATGGGAAAAACAGGATTTCCATCATCACCGGTCCCAACATGGCGGGAAAGTCCACCTATATGCGCCAGACGGCCCTGATCGTTCTCATGGCCCAGATCGGCAGCTTCGTGCCGGCGGACGAGGCCAACATCGGCCTCTGCGACCGGATTTTCACCAGAGTGGGAGCCTCCGACGACCTGGCTTCCGGTCAGAGTACCTTCATGGTGGAGATGACAGAGGTGGCCAATATTTTGAGAAACGCCACCAAAAACAGTCTGCTGATCCTGGACGAGATCGGCCGGGGCACCAGTACCTTCGACGGTCTGGCCATCGCCTGGGCGGTGGTGGAATATATCTGCAACACAAAGATTCTGGGGGCCAAGACCCTGTTTGCCACCCACTACCACGAGCTGACGGAGCTGGAAGGCACCTTAAGCGGAGTCAACAACTACTGCATCGCCGTCAAGGAGCAGGGGGACGACATCGTATTCCTGCGAAAAATCGTGAAGGGCGGAGCGGACAAGAGCTACGGCATCCAGGTGGCAAAGCTGGCCGGCGTGCCGGATCCAGTGATCCGGCGGGCGAAAGAGCTGGTGGAGGAACTGTCCAACGCGGATATCACCGCCAAGGCCAGGGAAATCGCCGAGATGAACACCTCCGCCTCCGGATCCCACAGGCCGGTGCCAAAGCCTGACGATGTGGAGCTGTCCCAGCTCACCCTCTTTGACACTGTCCGGGAAGACGACATCATCAAGGAACTGGGGGAGATGGATTTAAGCGCCATGACCCCCATCGACGCACTGAACACGCTATACCGCCTCCAGACCAGACTGAAAAACCGCTGGGACGGAAACTAGGAGGAGCCTATGCCTCACATTACAGTACTGGATCAGAATACCATCAATAAAATTGCCGCAGGAGAAGTGATCGAGCGGCCGGCGTCTGTGGTAAAAGAGCTTCTGGAAAACGCCATCGACGCCAAAGCCACCGCCGTGACCGTGGAGATCCGGGACGGGGGAATCTCCTTCATCCGGGTGACGGACAACGGCTGCGGCATTCCGCCGGAGGAGGTGGCCACCGCCTTTTTGAGCCACGCCACCAGCAAGATCTCCTCTGTGGAGGACCTGTTCACCGTCTCCTCCCTGGGCTTTCGGGGAGAGGCTTTGGCCAGCATCGCCGCTGTGTCCCAGGTGGAGATGATCACCAAGACCAGCCAGGGGCTGACGGGAATCCGCTACCGCATCGAGGGCGGAGAGGAGAAGTCCGTGGAAGAAGTGGGAGCTCCCGAGGGCACCACCTTCATCTCCCGCAACCTGTTTTACAACACGCCGGTGCGGAGAAAATTTTTAAAGACGGCCCAGACGGAGGGCGCCCACGTGGCGGACCTGGTGGAGAAGATCGCCCTGTCCCATCCGGAAGTGTCCATCCGCTTTATCCAGAACAACCAGAGCCGTCTCCACACCTCCGGCAACCACAATTTAAAGGACATTATCTACACCATATTCGGCCGGGAGATCGCCGCCAATCTGCTGTCTGTGTCCGCGGACGCCGGGCCGGTGAAGCTGACCGGCTATATCGGAAAGCCGGTGATCGCCAGGAGCAACCGGAATTACGAAAACTACTATATTAATGGAAGATACATCAAAAGCGGCATTATCTCCAAGGCCATCGAGGAGGCCTACAAACCGTTTATGATGCAGCACAAATACCCCTTTACCCTGCTCCATTTTGAGATCGAACCGGAATTTCTGGATGTCAATGTGCACCCCACAAAGATGGAGCTGCGGTTCCGGGACGGGGAAGGAATCTATCAGATGGTGCTGGCGTCCATCCAGAACGCCCTGGCCCACAAGGAGCTGATCCCCGAGGTCAGCCTGGAAGAAAAGGAGAAAAAGGACGGACGGAAGCTGCGCCGTCAGGCGGAGGAGGAGCGGAAAAAGGATCCCCTGGTGGAGCCCTTTGAACGGTCACGGATGGAAGCCCTCCATCTGCGCCCTGGGGTCCCGGAATCCGGTAAAGCCGGCCGGGCCGGCGGGGAATTCTCTCCGGCAGGAATCAGGGAAGCGGAAAGCAAAGCCCCAGCTGTCAGCTGGAAAGCTCCTGCAGCAGGCGTCATGGAGGAGAAAGCCCTCTACCAGGCGGCTTCCCCCGGACCGGGGGAACCGGCGGTTTCTCCTGCCCGGGAGAAGGCTTCGGCAGAGCAGACCCTGACCGAACAGTCCGCGGCGGGGCAGACCGCGGCGGAGCCAGGCCCGGCGGCCGCACCGGAGTCCCAGCCGGAAGCGCCCCGGGAAACCGCGCCGGAAGCTTCTCCGGAAGCCGCGCCGGAGTCCGCCGTCAAGCCGGCCCCGGCACCCAGACAGCTGGACCTCTTTGAGGAAAAGCTCCTGCAGCCGGAATCCAGAAGCCGCCATAAGCTGATCGGGCAGCTGTTTGACACCTACTGGCTGGTGGAATTTGACGACCAGCTCTTTATCATCGACCAGCACGCCGCCCACGAGAAGGTCCTCTACGAGCGGACCATGAAATCCCTGAAGGACAGAGAGTACACCTCCCAGGCGGTGAGTCCGCCCATCATCCTCACCCTCAGCGAGCGGGAGCGGCTTCTGCTGGAAAAATACATGGACTATTTCACCCGGATCGGCTTTGAGATCGAGCCCTTCGGCGGTCGAGAGTACGCAGTCAGCGGTGTTCCCGGCAATCTGTTCTCCATAGCCAAAAAAGAGCTTCTGATGGAGATGATCGACCAGCTCTCCGAGGATTCCGCCGTGACGGACCCGGATATGATTTACGAGCGGGTGGCGTCCATGTCCTGCAAAGCGGCGGTGAAGGGAAATCATTCCATGTCGGCGGCGGAGGCGGACGAGCTCATCGACCAGCTGCTGACTCTGGACAACCCCTACGCCTGCCCCCACGGCCGGCCCACCATCATCTCCATGAGCCGGTATGAGCTGGAAAAGAAATTTAAACGGATTGTGTAAATTTTATTAAGTAGACATAAAATTTTTATGTAAACTAAAAATCTTACGCAAATTGTAAGAAATCCTCCATATATTCCATGTTATACTAAGTGCACCGGCAGGAAATTCCTTCGTCTATTCTGCGCTTAACGCGCATATATTGTATACAGCACGAAGATTCCCCGGCGGCAGACTTAAGAGAAAGGAGACCCTATGGAAATCGGAGCTCTGCTGCAGGCCCTACATGTGGCGGAACAGCTGAAAAATAATACCAGGCATTCCTGGACATCCGACGGCCGGCATGAGAGTGTGGCGGAACACAGCTGGCGGGTAACCCTGATGGCCTATTTTGTGAAAGACGAGTATCCGGACCTGGATATGAACCGGGTTCTTCTCATGTGCCTGATCCACGACCTGGGGGAGGCATTCACCGGCGATATCCCCGCTTTTGTGAAGACGGAGGAGGACGAGGAGCGGGAGAGCGCACTGCTGTCTCAGTGGGTATCCTCCCTTCCGGAGCCCTTCCGGGAAGAGATGGACGAGCTTTACCGGGAGATGGACGCCCAGGAGACGGCGGAGGCCAGGCTCTACAAGGCCCTGGACCGGATGGAGACCATCATCCAGCACAACGAGGCTCCCATTTCCACCTGGCTGCCTCTGGAATATGAAAAGAATCTGGTGTACGGGAAGGAACAGTGTGCCTTTTCCCCCTATACCAGCGCTCTCCAGGAGCGGGTAAAAAATGACTGCCTGGAAAAAATCCGCCGGGAAGGATCGGGAGAACCGGCAGAAAATCAGGAGAATACTCCATGAGCGCCGCCCGGCCCCTCCTCATTATCACCGGTCCCACGGCGGTGGGAAAGACCGCCCTCTCCATCCAGGCGGCGAAGGCCTTAAACGGGGAGGTGGTCAGCGCCGATTCCATGCAGGTCTACCGCCATATGGACATCGGCTCCGCCAAGGTGAAAAAAGAGGAGATGGACGGAGTTCCCCACCATCTTATTGACGTGCTGGATCCGTGGGAACCCTTTAACGTGGCGGTGTTCCAGAAACTGGCCAAAGAGGCGGTGGAGGACATTCTCTCCCGGGGACGGCTGCCCATTGTGGCGGGCGGGACCGGTTTTTACATCCAGGCCCTCCTCTATGACATCGATTTTCAGAAGACGGAGGAGGACGGAGCCATCCGCCGCAGCCTGGAACGGCTGGGAGAGGAAAAGGGATCGGAGTACCTCCACGCCATGCTCCAGGAGATCGATCCGGAATCCGCCGCGGCCATCCACGCCAACAACCGGAAGCGGGTGATCCGGGCCATTGAATATTTCCGCCTCACCGGGGAGAAGATTTCTCTCCACAACGAGGAGGAGCGAAAAAAATCCTCTCCCTACGATTTTCTCTACTATGTGGTGACCATGGACCGGGCGGCCCTTTACGAGCGCATTGACCGCCGGGTGGACCAGATGATGGAGCGGGGACTGGTGGAGGAGGTCCGCCGCTTAAAAGCCATGGGCTGCACCAGGGATATGGTTTCCATGCAGGGACTGGGATACAAGGAGATCCTGGACTATCTGGACGGAGTCTGCACTCTTGAGGAGGCAGTATATGTGATGAAGCGGGATACCCGCCATTTTGCCAAGCGGCAGCTCACCTGGTTCCGCCGGGAACGGGATACCCGCTGGCTTGCACAGGAAGATTATCATTATGACAGCAGTCTGATGTTAAAAAAGATTCAGGAGGACTGCGAGAAGGAGTACCAATGGAAATGAAAGAAATGTACGAATCCATGGGCATCTGCAGCCAGGTGCTGGAGTTCGGACTGAACATAGAAAAAAAGCTGAAAGACCGTTTTGAAGCCATCGATGAGACGGCAGAATACAACCAGATGAAAGTCATCCGGGCCATGCAGGAGTGCCGGGTCAGCGATATCCATTTCGCCGCGACCACCGGCTACGGCTACAACGACCTGGGAAGAGACGTGCTGGAGGAAGTGTACGCAAAAACATTCCGGGGAGAGGACGCTCTGGTGCGCCCCCAGGTGATGAGCGGAACCCACGCCCTTCATATCGCCCTGTCCGGCAACTTAAGACCGGGGGATGAGCTTCTCTCCCCGGTGGGAAAGCCCTACGACACCCTGGATGAGGTGATCGGCATCCGGGACGCCGTCGGCTCCTTAAAGGAGTACGGCGTGACCTACCGCCAGGTGGACCTGCTCGCGGACGGTTTCTTCGACTATGAGGGAATCCGTGCAGCCTTAAACGACCGCACAAAGCTGGTGACCATTCAGCGCTCCAAGGGCTATGCCACCAGGCCCACCCTGTCTGTGGATCAGATCGGAGAGCTGATCGCCTTTATCAAGAGCATCCGCCCGGATGTGATCTGCATGGTGGACAACTGCTACGGAGAATTCGTGGAGAGGAAAGAACCGCTGGAGGTGGGAGCGGACATGATCGTGGGATCCCTGATCAAAAACCCCGGCGGCGGCCTGGCTCCCATCGGCGGATACATTGTGGGCAGAAAAGACTGCATTGAGCGGGCGGCCTACCGCCTGTCCGCCCCGGGACTCGGCAAGGAAGTGGGCGCCACCCTGGGGCTGAACCAGTCCTTTTTCCAGGGATTTTTCCTCTCCCCCACAGTGGTGGCCGGTGCCTTAAAGGGAGCGGTTTTCGCCGCCAATATCTATGAATCCCTGGGCTTTGACGTGGTTCCCAACTCCACCGAATCCCGCCACGACATCATTCAGGCGGTTACCTTCGGAAAACCGGAGGCGGTCATCGCCTTCTGCAAGGGCATTCAGGCGGCCGCCCCGGTGGACAGCTTTGTGACGCCGGAACCCTGGGACATGCCGGGATACGACGCCCCGGTGATCATGGCGGCAGGTGCCTTCGTCCAGGGCTCCTCCATCGAGCTTTCCGCCGACGGCCCCATCAAGCCGCCTTACGCCGTGTATTTCCAGGGAGGCCTGACCTGGTACCACGCAAAACTGGGAATTCTCATGTCCCTTCAGAAGCTTCTGGACGCCGGTCTCGTCACACTGTAAGGACTGTACACAGCAGAAAACTTGTGATAGAATAGTACGAATTGAAACGGGAGAGTGCCTACCAATGAGAAACAAAAACTTCTGGATCCTTCTGCTGCTGATGCTGGCCGGCATTGTGCTGGGCGGCTTTATCGGCGAGATGACCGCCGGCGTGCCCATGCTGTCCTGGCTGAGCTTCGGACAGTCCTTCGGCATCAGCCCGCCCATCAATCTGGATCTGGGGATCCTGGTGATCACCTTCGGGCTGAGCATTAAGATCACCATGGCCAGCATCATCGGCATTGTCATCGCCCTGCTGGTGTTCCGCTGGATCTGATCTGGATCTGATTCAGCCATTCCTGAAACGGGAGACTTGGAGAGTCACACGGTCAGGAGGAATGTATGAACCAAATTACCATGAAGGAGCTTCCGCCGGAGGAACGCCCCTACGAAAAATGCCTGAAATCCGGGCCGGAATCCTTAAGCGACGCGGAACTGCTCTCGGTGATTATCCGCACCGGTTCCCGTCACGACAGCTCCCTCAGCCTTTCCAAAAAGATTCTGGAGAGCAGCTGCGGGGAGGAAGGCCTGCTGGGCCTGCTTCACCGCTCCCTGCCGGAGCTGATGGAGCTTCACGGCGTGGGCCCGGTGAAGGCCAGCCAGCTTCTGTGCATCTGCGAGCTGTCCCGCCGCATCTGGCGGCAGGCCGCTTCCGGACAGGAGCTCTCCTTTCACAGCCCGGAGGCCATCGCCGGTTATTATATGGAAGAGATGCGCCACAAGGAGCAGGAAGAGCTCCGGGCCATGTTTTTCAACACCAGGCAGGTCCTGATCAAGGAGCTGCTGATCTCCAGAGGCACGGTGAACGCGTCTCTGGCTACTCCCAGAGAGATTTTTATCGAGGCTCTGCGGTACCGGGCGGTGAGCCTGATCCTGGTTCACAACCATCCCAGCGGAGATCCTTCTCCCAGCCGGGAGGACGCCGCCTTCACCAAGCGGGTGCGTCTGGCGGGAGAGATGGTGGGAATCATCCTGCTGGATCACATTATCATTGGAGATAATGCTTTTTTGAGTTTAAAAGAACGGGGAATGTTATAGATGGAATCAAAGCGCAGCAAATATATACTGATCGGACTGAGCGTGTTCTGTATCCTTCTGATCGGAATCTCATCCGTCAACGACGGTTTTCTGGCCCCCCTGCGCAACGGAGTGGGCTACGTGCTCACCCCCATCCAGTCGGGGATCAACCGGGCGGGATCCGCCGCCTACGAAAAAATTCAGAATTACTCCAGCCTGCAGGCAGCTCTTCAGGAAAACGAGGAGTTAAAGAGCCAGGTGGACACCCTTACGGAGGAAAACGGGCGGCTGCAGCAGGAGCAGTTTGAATTGAATCGACTGAGAGAGCTCTACGGCCTGGACCAGGAATACATGCAGTACCACAAGGTGGGCGCCAGGGTCATCGCCAAGGACTCCGGGGACTGGTTCCATATTTTCCGCATCGACAAGGGATCCAACGACGGGATCCGGGAGGACATGAATGTCATCGCCGGCGGCGGCCTGGTGGGAATCGTCACGGACGTGGGCGCCAATTACGCCACCGTCCGGTCCATCATCGACGATTCCAGCGAAGTTTACGCCATGGCCATGCAGTCCGGTTCCAACTGCGTGGTGGAGGGGGATCTGACCCTCTACCGGGAGGGCCGTCTCCGCTTAACCCACATCGCCCAGGACGGGGATGTGAAGGAGGGGGACCGGATCGTCACCTCCAACATCAGCTCCCGGTTCCTGCCCGGTCTGCTCATCGGCTATGCCGCCGACATTACCATGGACAGCAACCGGGTCACCCAGTCCGGCTACCTGATTCCGGCCGCTCAGTTTGACACGCTCCAGGAAGTCCTGGTGATCACCGATCTGAAAAGCGAGATGAGCGAGGGCGGCTCCGGAGACGGGGAGAGCGTTCCTGGGGATGAGACCTCCGCGGACGAAAGCTCTGCCGGCGCCGGATCCGCCGGCGGGGAGACAGCCGCGGCAGCAGAAGGGGAGAGCGGGGCAGAGTCCGCACCGGAGAGCAGCGGGGAGGCCGGCCAATGAAAAGATTTCTGATCAATCTGGCCCTGGCCATCGCCGCGTTCACTGTGCAGAGCTGCATTTTTCCTCAGATTCCATTTTTGTCCGCCTCCCCCAATTTATTGCTGATCCTGACCTTTTCCTTCGGTTTCATCTGCGGAAAAGACGCGGGAATGCTCTGCGGCTTCCTGTGCGGGATCCTGCTGGATCTGTTCTACAGCGGACCGTTTGGATTTTATACCCTGTTTTACGTGTGCATGGGGTATGTTAATGGAATTTTTACCCAATACTACTATGAAGATTATATTACTCTTCCTTTGATCTTAAGCGGCATCAATGACCTGGCTTATAACCTTTACATTTACATCTTTCTCTTCCTGATCCGGAACCGGCTGAATTTTTTGTTTTACCTCCGGGAAATCATCATACCGGAGATCATATTCACGGTGCTGGTCACCCTGCTGGTATACCGGATCTTCCTCGCAATCACCCGGAAGATGGAAGAACTGGAAAAAAGGAGAGATACCGATTTTGTTTGACGATTTTCTTGACCTGATAAAGACTCTGGGCAGAAAGCTTTTGTCCTCCCGGCTGGCGGCTCTGGCCGTCCTGTTTTCCTGCATGTTCCTGTTTCTGGTGGTAAAGCTGTTCAACCTCCAGATCGTAAACGGGGAGAGCTACCTGAAGGACTATATTCAGCTGACGGAGCGGGAGGTGACCACTCCCGGCACCAGGGGAAAGATATTTGACCGGAACGGAAACGTGCTGGCCTACAATGAGCTGGCCTACACCGTCACCGTTCAGGACAACGGAGAGTACGCCACCACCAACGAGCGCAACGCCATGCTTCTGCGGCTGGTTCGGATTCTGAACAAGCACGGAGAGCAGGTGGAAGGCCGATTTGAGGTTGCCATCGACGAAAACGGAGAAATGTACTACACCTCCACATCAGAGACATCCAGAAAGCGGTTTCTCAGCGACCTCTACGGACTTCGCACCATCGACGAGCTCACCGGGCCGGACGGAGATTATCCCGCCGACATCACCGCCCGGGAGCTGTTTGAAAACAGAATGAAAACCTACGGCCTCAATGAATTGACGGACGAGGAGGGAAATCCCATAGAAATGACGGATACGGAAGCGCTTCAGGTGGTCAACATCCGGTACACCATGGGCCTGACCTCTTACCGGAGATATGAGGCTACCCAGGTCACCTCCAACATCAGCGAGGAGACCATGGCCGATATTACCGAACACTCCTCCGATCTTCTGGGCGTGAGCGTGACGGAGACCGCTGTGCGCGTCTACAACGACAGCGTTTATTTTGCCCCCATCATCGGCTATACGGGAAAGGTCCAGGAGGACCAGCTGGCCCAGCTCCAGGAGGAAAATCCCGACTATTCTCTGACGGACATCGTGGGACGGACGGGCATTGAATCCTCCATGGAGACAGTTCTTCAGGGGAAAAAGGGACATCAGACCATCAGCGTGGACAATGTGGGCCGGGTGATGGAGGTCCTGTCCCAGACCGATCCCGTGGCCGGCCAGGACGTGTATCTGACCATTGACCGGGATCTGCAGAAGGGAATCTACCACCTGATTGAACAGCAGCTGGCGGGAATTGTGGCGTCCAAACTGGTAAACGACGACGAGAGCGTCAACGACAACCGGGATGGTTCCAGCCGGGTAATTCCCATCCGGGACGCCTATTTTCAGCTGATCAACAACAACGTGCTCTCCATGAGCCATTTTGCATCGGAGGACGCCTCCGCCACAGAGGCGGGGATCTACGCCAAGTTTTCCTCCGCCAAAAATCAGATTTTTGACCGGATCCGTGCGGAGCTGTACAGCGACCACCCCACGGCGATGAAAGATCTGCCGGAGGACCTGGCGGATTATATGTCCTACATCAGCACCTACCTGGCCTCCGACCAGGCCGGCATCCTGGTAAGCGGCAACATTGACCAGAGCAGCGCGGATTATCAGGCCTGGCGCAGCCAGACCATCAGCCTGAGAGAGTATCTCTACGCAGGCATCGCAAACAGCTGGATCGACACCTCCCGGCTGGAGATCGACAGCAAGTATTCCAATGCGGATGACATCTACGGAGTCCTTGTGGAAACGGCTCTGGAGGGAATTCAAAACGACACTGCCTTTGACAAGAAGATCTACGACCATCTGGTCCACAACGGCACGGTCACGGGAAGAGAGCTCTGTCTGGCCCTCTACGACCAGGGCGTTCTGGAGAACGATCCTTCAGAGATCGCCATGCTCCGGGCAAACGGAGAGGAGTACGCATTCCAGTTTATAAAAAATAAGATTTCCAACATTGAGCTGACACCGGCACAGATGGCTCTGGAGCCCTGTACCGCCGGCGTGACAGTTACCGATGTGAACACGGGAGAGGTGCTCGCCCTGGTGACCTATCCCAGCTATGACAACAACCGGCTGTCCGGCACCATGGACACAGCTTACTACAACCAGCTGTTAAATGACCAGTCCAATCCGCTGTACAACAACGCCACCCAGGTAGTCAAGGCTCCCGGTTCCACCTTCAAGCCCATCACGGCCATCGCGGCCCTGGAGGAAGGTGTGGGAAACGCCGGAGAACTGATCACCTGTACCGGAATCTACGAAGATGTGGCCACTCCCATTCGCTGTTCCGTATACCCGGGAAGCCACGGAGCTGAGACCATGGTGGAAGCCATCCAGAATTCCTGCAACTATTACTTCAACGAGATGGCCCACCGCCTGTCCATAGATGAGAACGGCAACTATTCCTCAGCCCTGGGAGTGGAAAAAATCCGGGAGTACGCGGCAAAATTCGGCCTGGACAGCACTTCCGGCGTGGAAATTCCCGAGGTGGCGCCCCACATGACCACAGAGGACCCGGAGCGGTCCGCCATGGGACAGGCGACCCACGCTTACAACAACGTCCAGCTCTCCAGATATGTGACCGCCATCGCCAACCGGGGAACGGTCTACAACCTGAGCCTGATCGACAAGGTCACCGACTCAGACGGCAACCTGATTCAGGACTATACCCCGGAGGTATACTCCCAGATCGACATTGCAGATTCCAGCTGGAATACCGTGCAGGAAGGCATGCGGCGGGTGGTGACAAACACCTCCTTAAGCCGCGTCTACGGCGATCTGGAGGTGGCCGTTGCCGGCAAGACCGGTACGGCCCAGGAGAGCAGCAATCAGGCCAACCACGCATTTTTCATCTCCTACGCTCCCTATGAGGATCCGGAGATCAGCGTGACCGTCAATATCCCCAACGGCTATTCTTCCGCAAACGCCGCTTCCCTGGCAAAGAACGTGTACCAGTTCTACTTCGGCTACACGGATCTGGATCAGATTATGAACACCGGCGCCCGGGAGGCTACCAGCGTAAATATCCGGGATTAATTTCAATTTCATGCACCGGCGGCTCCAGCCCGCCCGTATAAGGAGGTATCAGAACGATGCACAGTACGGTGGTGATAAAAGGAAACAAGTCAGGACTTACCGTGATTCTGGACCCGGCGCCTCCCTTTGAACAGCTTCTGTCCGATGTGGCGGCTAAATTCCGGGAGAGCGCCAGATTCTGGGGCTCTGTCCAGATGGCACTGACCCTGGAAGGCAGGGAGATGACGCCGGAAGAGGAGTTCGCGGTGGTAAATACCATCACGGAGAACTCCCAGATCGAGATTCTCTGCCTGCTGGACCATGACCTGAGCCGGATCGAGCGGTGCGAAAAGGCCCTCAACGAAAAGCTGATGGAGTTAAACTCCCGGACCGGCAACTTTTACAAGGGCAGCCTGGGAGCGGGAGAAACCCTGGAGACGGAGGCCAGCGTCGTGATCATCGGAGACGTGGAGCAGGGAGCCCGGGTGACGGCAAAGGGAAACATTATTGTGCTGGGAGAGTGCCGCGGCGCTCTCCATGCCGGCGCGTCCGGCAATCTGGACGCCGTGGCCGTAGCCCTGGAGATGGCTCCGGTGCAGTTGAAAGTGGCCTCCATCCAGCAGAAATTCGGGGACCGGCCCAGACGTCTGGGGCGGGGACCCATGATCGCCGGAGTGGAAGACGGCCGGATTGCCGTAAAACCTTTGAAAAAAAGCTTCCTCAGCCGGATAAATTTCATTTAGCACTGGAAAATTTCCAGAATATTTGTTACAATATAATATGGCAATTTTATATCAGGAGGATATTCATTATGAGTGAAGTCATTGTGATTACTTCCGGAAAAGGCGGGGTAGGCAAGACGACAACCTCCGCAAATGTGGGCACCGGCCTGGCCATCTTAGGTTACAAGGTAGTTCTGATCGATACGGACATCGGACTGCGCAACCTGGATGTGGTCATGGGACTGGAGAACCGCATCGTCTACAATCTGGTGGACGTGGTGGAGGGAAACTGCCGGATCAAGCAGGCCCTGATTAAAGACAAAAGATATCCCAACCTGTATTTACTGCCATCGGCCCAGACCCGGGACAAGACCGCGGTCAATCCGGGCCAAATGAAAAAGCTTGTAGGCGAGCTCAGAGGGGAGTTTGATTACATCCTTCTGGACAGCCCGGCGGGAATCGAGCGCGGCTTTAAAAATGCCGTGGCCGGTGCGGACCGGGCATTTGTGGTGACGACGCCGGAGGTCTCCGCCATCCGGGACGCGGACCGGATCATCGGTCTTCTGGAAGCGGAGGATATGGGAGCCATCGACCTCATCGTCAACCGGGTGCGCATGGATATGGTGCGCCGGGGCGACATGATGTCTGTGGGAGATGTGGTGGACATCCTCTCCGTCAACATGATCGGCGCCATCCCCGACGATGAGGACATCGTCATTTCCACCAACCAGGGAGAGCCTCTGGCAGGCACTCAGTCCCTGGCGGGACAGGCTTATATGAATATATGCAGAAGGATTGTGGGAGAGAGCGTTCCGCTTATGAATCTGGAAGCCTCCAAAAGTATTTTCCGCCGTCTCACCGGCCTGCTGAAGCGGGCGTAAGGAGGTCCTGCCATGAGGATATTGTCAGGACTGCGCCGGAGAAACTCAGGGGAGCTGGCCAAAAACCGGCTCAGGCTCATCCTGATCGCGGACAAGACGGACTGCTCCCCCGAGATGATAGAAATGGTAAAAGAGGACCTTGCGGCCGCTGTCTCCCGCTATATGGAGATCGACCAGGGGGGAATTCAGATACAGATCCGAGAGGAGACTGCCCTCACGGGCAGAAAAATACCGGCCCTTTATGCCAATATTCCAATCCTACACATGGGAAATAAGGGGACATTTTAATGATACTCAACTACAATTTCAAAAACTACAATTTCCGGCTGATCCTGTATGTGCTTGCTTTGAACTTCATCGGTCTTCTGGTGATCAACAGCGCCTCCGGACAGGATTCCGGGCTGGTGCAGCGGCAGGCCATGGGAATTGTACTGGGACTTGTCATCGCGGTGGCCATCTCTCTGATCCCGTATCAGAAGATTCTCACTTACAGCTGGGGGATCTACGCCGGCTGCATCGTAATCCTGGTGGCAGTTCTTCTGTTTGGCCGGAATGTGAACGGAGCGACCCGGTGGATTGAGGTTGCCGGCATTCAGTTTCAGCCCTCAGAGTTTGTGAAACACGGAATGATCGTGTTTTCCTCCTGGTTTCTGGCAAAGAACCGGGAAACCCTGAATTCGGTAAAGACTCTGGCAATTATCGCTGCAGTGTTTGCCGTACCCATGGCTCTGATTCTGGAGGAGCCCAATCTTTCCACCACACTGGTAATTATGTTTGTTCTGGTCTGCATGGTTTTTGTGGCAGGCCTGAGCTATAGATGGATTTTCGGAACTCTGGCCGTGATCGTGCCGGTCTTCGGGCTGCTGATCTACCTGGCCAGATTTACGGATGTCCTGACACGAATCCCTTTTCTTCAGGGCTACCAGATCACCCGTGTGCTGGCCTGGCTGAATCCGGACGAATACGCGTCCACCGGCTACCAGCAGGCCAACTCCATTATGGCCATCGGTTCTGGAATGCTTCACGGAAAGGGACTCAACAACAACACGCTGGCGTCCGTGAAAAACGGAAATTTTTTATCCGAAGAGCAGACGGACTTTATCTTTGCAGTTATCGGCGAAGAGCTGGGTTTTATCGGCTGCGTGGCGGTAATTGCGCTGTTTGCCGTACTGGTGTTTGAATGTCTATGGATGGCCCACCGGGCGAGAGATCTGTCAGGAAAGCTGATCGGCTGTGGGGTGTCGGCCCTTCTCGCATTCCAGACATTCGCCAATATCGCCGTTGCCACGGGAATATTCCCCAACACAGGGCTTCCCCTTCCTTTCATCAGTTACGGTGTGAGCTCGCTTGTCAGTATGTACATCGGGCTGGGGGTGTTACTAAATGTTGGACTTCAGAGAAATATGCGTTAAAAGAAGGAGGATTTCGTAATGAATATCGGATTAGTAGCTCATGATTCCAAGAAAAAGCTGATGCAGAATTTCTGCATTGCCTACCGGGGAATCCTAAGCAAAAACAATCTGTTCGCCACCGGAACCACGGGGCGTCTGATTGAGGAAGTGACAAACTTAAACGTGCACAAGTTTCTCGCCGGCCACCTGGGGGGTAACAAGCAGCTGAGCGCTGAAATCGAGCACAACACCATCGATCTGGTGATTTTCCTGAGAGATCCCCTTCATCCGAAGGAGCATGAGCCGGATGTCAACGACATCGTCAGACTGTGCGATCTCTACAATATTCCCCTGGCTACCAATGTGGCCACGGCGGAACTGCTGATCAAATCCCTGGACCGCGGAGATATGGAATGGAGAGAAGCGTACAAATAATCGGAAGAGGGAAAAAAGCCCGCCGGCTGGGAGCTGCCTTTCTTCTCGCCGCCGTCTGTCTGTCCGGCTGCGGCAGCGAGGTAAAAGACCGTCCCTATGACCTGGAGACGCGAAGCGTTTCCTCAGAGGCGGAAGAAAAGGCCCGGCTGTTTGCCGCCGATCTGTGCGTGCCGGACGACAGCGGCGCCTACGAGGATGAAGAGATCACCGCCGAGGCGGCAGCCCTCTTTTCCCTGTCGGACGGAACAGTCCCTTACTATAAAAATATGTATGAAAAGCTGTATCCGGCCAGCATCACGAAGGTGATGACAGCCCTTGTGGCCATCCGCCACGGGAATCTGGAGGATGAAGTGACAGTGACGGAGGACGCGGTGATCACAGAAGCCGGAGCTTCCCTCTGCAACATTCATCCGGGAGACCGGCTGACTCTGGAGCAGCTTCTCTACGGCCTGATGCTTCCTTCCGGAAATGACGCGGGAGCGGCCATCGCTGTCCACATCGCCGGAAGCATTTCCGCATTTGCCGATATGATGAATGAGGAGGCGCTGGCTATTGGCGCCACAGGCACTCATTTTACCAATCCCCACGGTCTGACCGATGAGGATCACTATACCACCGCCTATGATCTATATTTGATTTTCAATGAAGCAATGAAGGAGCCGGAGTTCCGTAAGATTGAGGGAACCACTTCCTATTATGCGGAGTACGTCGACAGTGCAGGGGAGACCGTTTCGCAGACCTGGAAGATGAGCAACCAGTATCTCACCGGAGAACAGCAGGCCCCTGACGGAGTTACCGTGACAGGAGGAAAGACCGGCACAACACAGGCCGCCGGCTACTGCCTGATTGTCTCCAGCGAAGCCGAAGACGGCGGGGAATATATCTCTGTTGTCCTGAAAGCGGACAGCCGTCCGAACCTCTATGACAACATGACAAATCTTATGAATAAAATTGTCAATTAGTGATTGCCTTTTTACAGAATTTGTTCTATAATTATGGTAATATGAATTGATTTTTTATGCAAATTTAATAAACTCAAGGAGGATATTGTTATGGTTCAGATCATCGCAGGAGAAAAGGGTAAAGGAAAGACAAAATATCTGTTGGACAAGGCCAACGCAGCCATAAAGGAATCCACCGGATCCATCGTATACCTGGATAAGAGTTCCAAGCATATGTACGAGCTGAACAATAAGATTCGTCTCATCAATGTAAAAGAGTATCCGATCACTTCCTGTGAAGCGTTTATCGGTTTTATCTGCGGAATTATTTCCCAGGATTATGATTTGGAAATGATGTTTTTGGACAGCTTCCTGAAGCTGGCTTCCCTGGAGGGAGAAGACATCTCAGAAGTGATCACAACCTTGGAAAATATCGGCGAAAAGTATCACGTAACCTTCGTGCTCAGCGTATCCATCAACAAGGAAGATATGCCGGAGAACGCTCAGAAAGACGTGATCATCGCGTTATAAGATAAACGACAAATCAAGACCTCTGCACCCGAAAGCGGAGGTCTTTTTTTGCGAGACATATTTGCAACCTGCGGAGGAGCTGCTCATGGCAAAAAAGAGAAACCCGGAAGTTATTGACCTGGAAAAACGCAAAAAACATCTGAAAAAACGGGAAAAAATCCGCCACGCCAACATCGGCGCCATCATGTTCTTTCTGATCTTTCTGTACATGGCTTTCTATGTGTACACCTATATTACCAGGGAGAAGGTGCAGTTTTACGAGGTGGCTGAGGGCAGCATCATGGAGGACCGGAAGTATACCGGTCTCATTCTCCGGGAGGAGAGCGTATTCACCACGGACAGCGCCGGCTACATCAACTACTTCATCCGTGAGGGTAAGCGGGCTTCCGTGGGAGCCAGCGTCTATTCCCTGGATGAGTCGGGGCGTATGGAACAGTTTCTGGAGGAAAACAGCGGCGGTTCCGCCCGGATCAGTGCCGATGACCTGGCTTCCCTGAAAAAGGAGATGACCTCCTTCAGCCTTTCCTATGACGACGACAATTTCTCCCAGGTGGAGGACATGAAATACTCCCTGGAGGCGGCCATGATGGAATACGTCAGCTTTAACGCCATGGACAGCCTGACAGAGGCCATGGAACAGGCCGGCATCAATTTTCATCAGATCCGGGCAGACAAGGCGGGAGTGGTCTCCTACGTGGTGGATCAGTACACGGATGGGGACGGTCAGACCCACGCCTACGCAGGCATGAAGCCGGCGGATGTGACGGCAGACGCCTTCAACCGGGCCGGTTACAGCCGCACTCAGGCGAAATCCGGCGATCTGGTGGAGCAGGGCGCTTCCATCTATAAGATCATCACCTCCGACCAGTGGTCCCTCGTCTTTCCCATGGACCAGCAGGACGTGGCGGACTACAGCGGACAGAACCAGCTCCATGTAACCTTTCCGGGGTACGATCTGGAGCTGACGGGAAATTTTTCCGTGATTGCCGGCGCCGATGGCAATACCTACGGCCAGCTGGACTTCACCAAATATATGGTGCAGTTTGAGTCGGAGCGTTTTCTGGATTTTGAGATCAGCGCGGACACCACCACCGGACTGAAGATACCGAAAACCGCAGTGACCCAGAAACAGTTTTATCTGATTCCGGAGGACTATGTGGCCCAGGGTGGGGACAGCTCCACCAATGGATTCATGAAGGAAACCTACTCCGAACAGGACGGTTCCTCCTCCATCGTGTTCGTCCCAGCCACCATCTACAATTCAAAGGACGGATATTACTACATAGAAGTGTCGGATCAGAGTGAGATCAAGGCCGGAGATTACCTGGTAAAACCAGGATCCACGGAGCGGTTCCAGGTGGGCCAGACTGCCTCCCTGGACGGAGTCTACAACATCAACCGAGGCTACGCCGTATTCCGTCAGGTGGAGATTCTCAACTCCAACGAGGAATACTATATTGTGGAAAAAGGAACCCGGTACGGCCTTTCCGTCTACGACCACATTGTCCTGGATGCGTCCACGGTGACGGAGGGAGCCATCATATACCAGTGATACAAATCAGTAACCCAGGCGCCAGCCCGAAGGGCGGCGCCGGTACAGCAAAAGGAGCGATAAAAGTGGTAAAAGAAAATCTTATGGAAGTGAGAAAACATATGGAGGAAGCCTGCCGCAGGGCGGGAAGAAATGTGGATGAGGTGACCCTCATCGCGGTGAGCAAGACAAAGCCGGTGGAGATGCTCATGGAGGCCTATGAGGCCGGCGCCAGGGATTTCGGCGAAAACAAGGTGCAGGAAATCCTGGAGAAGCGTCCGGAGATTCCGGAGGACGCCCGTTTTCACATGATCGGCCATCTTCAGCGCAATAAAGTCCGCCAGGTCATCGACAAGGTGGTTCTTATCCACTCGGTGGATTCTCTCCGTCTGGCAGAGCAGATCGAGACAGAGGCGGAGAAAAAGGATCTCCATGTGGACATTCTTCTGGAAGTGAACGTAGCCAGGGAGGAGAGCAAGTACGGCTTTTTCCTGGAGGAAGTGGAAGACGCCCTGAAAAAAATATCTCAATATTCCCATTTAACGGTCAAAGGTCTTATGACAATTGCTCCATATGTGGAGAATCCGGAAGAAAACCGCGATATTTTTAAAAAATTATATCAACTTTTTATTGACATAAAAAGTAAAAACATTGATAATGGTACTATGAGTGTCCTCTCCATGGGAATGACCGGAGATTATCAGGTCGCCATCGAGGAGGGTAGCACCATGATTAGAGTTGGCACCGGTATCTTTGGTGCCAGATAGGAGTGTTATAATGAGCCTTTTAGGGAAGTTTATGGATACCATGAGATTAAGCGACGAAGATGACGACGATTACTTCTTAGATGATGACTATGAAGATGAGAAGCCGGCGAAAAAGGGATTTTTCTCCAGAAGCAGCAGCTATGAGGATGAAGAGGACGAGCCGGAGCAGTCCCGGCCGAAGTTTCTGAGCCGTTCCAACAGCAAGGTGGTTCCCATGCGCCGCGGGATGGAGGTTTCTCTGGTAAAGCCCACGTCTATGGAGGACTCGAAGGATATCTGCGATTATCTGCTTGCCGGCAAGGCTGTAGTGCTGAACATGGAGGGAATCCACACGGAGGTAGCTCAGCGGATCATCGATTTTACATCCGGCGCAACCTACTCCATGAACGGAAATCTTCAGAAGATCTCCAACTACATTTTCATCGCCACACCGGAGTCTGTGGAACTGTCAGGTGACTTCCAGGACCTACTTAGCGCCGGCGCATTGGATGTGTCCGGTCTGAACGTACATTTTAACTGACGAAAGACTACATAACTATAAATCAAACGGATATTGTGAAACGGTCGCCTTCCGAATGCTGAAAACTGCGGAAGGCTGCCTGGCGGCTGAGGAAGCCGTTTGCCTTTTCCGGTTATTCACAGAAGAGGAAATCCCTGCCATTTCCTGGATTTTCATAGAAAATGGAAAGGGATCTATTTTTTGTGCCGGAGAAGACGGTTCCGGGAAGGAGAGACTATGTCTGAGAGAATGACGATCCATTTAAACGGGCGTTCCATATACGATATTGTGCTGGAGACCTCATTTCAAAAGCTGGAACGGGAAGCCGCTCCCTTTGTGGACGGGAGAAAGGTCTGCATCGTCACAGATTCCAATGTGGCCGGCCTCTATCTCAATGAAGTGGCGGATATTTTTTCTTCCTGCTGCCGTCATGTGGTAAATTTCGTGTTTCCTGCGGGGGAGGAGCATAAAAACCTGGACACGGTCCAGAAGCTCTATGAGACCCTGATCCTGGAACATTTTGACCGCAAAGATGTGCTGGTAGCCCTGGGCGGAGGCGTGGTCGGAGATCTGTGCGGCTTCGCGGCCGCCACCTATCTGCGGGGCGTCTCTTTCATTCAGATTCCCACAACCCTGCTCTCCCAGGTGGACAGCAGCATCGGCGGAAAGACGGGAGTGGATTTTCTCTCCTACAAAAACATGGTGGGTGCCTTCCATATGCCCCGCATGGTCTACAGCAATATGGCCGTGCTCCGCACCCTGTCCCCGGAACAGTATTCTTCCGGCATGGGAGAGGTGGTAAAACACGGCCTGATCCAGAACGCTGACTATTACCAGTGGCTGGACTACTGTTCCAAAGAGATTATGGACCGGAACCTTCAGACCTGCGAGGAGATGATTCTCTCCAGCGATCTGATCAAACAGAAAGTGGTGGAGGAAGATCCCAACGAACAGGGAGTTCGCGCTCTGCTCAATTTCGGCCATACTCTGGGACATGCCATCGAGAAGGAGATGAACTTCTCCATGCTCCACGGCCACTGCGTGGCTCTGGGCTGCCTGGCCGCCGCCTATATCTCCCACGAGAGGGGAAAGATCCCCATGGAAGAGGTGGAGCACCTGAGAGAACTTCTGACCCGGTTCGGGCTGCCGGATTCTGTGAAAGGCCTTTCGCCGGACGCTGTAATCCGCGCCACCAAAAATGACAAGAAGATGGATGGGGGAACGGTGAAATTTATTCTTCTGGAGCGGATCGGCGACGCCTACGTGGACCGGACGGTGACGGAGGAAGAGATGCGCCTGGGCCTGTCCTTCATTCTGAGATAACAAGGAGCGGACATATGAAAAAATGGAAGCAGTTTGCCGTCTTTTTCTTAAGCTGTGCCGTTCTGGTCGGCCTGGATCAGTGGACGAAGAGTCTGGCAGTGAAACACCTGTCCGGCCATCCCCCTCTGGTTCTCATAGACGGAATCTTTGAACTGACTTATCTGGAAAACCGGGGAGCGGCTTTCGGTATGCTTCAGGGCCGTCAGTCCTTCTTCTTTCTGATTGCCGCGGCGGTGATCGCCGCAGCTCTCTTTGCCGTGTGGAGGATGCCGGAGAGACAGGCGCCGGAAAAGAAAAGCCTGATTCCCCTGTACCTGTGCGCCATCGGCATTGTGTCGGGAGCGGCGGGCAATCTGATTGACCGGATCCTGCAGGGATATGTGGTGGATTTTTTCTATTTTCGCCTGATCAATTTTCCTGTGTTTAACGTGGCGGACTGCTACGTGACGATTTCGGCGGCGGCTCTGATCATCCTGTTCCTTTTTTACTACAAGGACAGCGATCTGGAACCGTTCTCCCTGAAAAAGAAAGGAGACAGTCTTTGAAGCAGCTTCTCACTGTGACAGAAGAGGGAAAGGACTCCCGGCTGGACGCTTACATCAGCGGACAGCTGGATGGCCTTTCCCGTTCTTATATTCAGAAAATTTTAAAAAACGGCGGCGTTCTGGTCAACGGAAAGGCGGAAAAAAGCAGTTACCGGGTTCTCCCAGGGGATGTGGTGGAGGTCACGGCTCCGGAACCCACAGAACCGGAGATCGTGGCCGAAAAGATGGATCTGGACATTCTCTACGAGGACCAGGATATTATTCTCATCAATAAGCCGAAGGGCATGGTAGTCCATCCCGCCGCCGGCCACTACAGCGGCACGCTGGTCAACGGCCTGATGGATCACTGCAGAGGAGATCTCTCGGGAATCAACGGAGTGATGCGCCCCGGAATCGTCCACCGCATCGATATGGACACCACCGGGGTCCTGATCGTCTGCAAGAACGATTTTGCCCATCAGAGCATCGCCGAGCAGCTGAAAGTCCATTCCATCACCAGAAAATACTACGCCATTGTCCACGGCGTTATCAAGGAGGATCAGGGAACGGTAAACGCTCCCATCGGCCGCCATCCCACAGACCGGAAAAAAATGAGCATCAACGCGAAAAACGGGAAAGAAGCGGTCACCCATTACCGGGTTCTCATGCGCTTTGCGGCCTACACCTATGTGGAATGCCAGCTGGAGACGGGGCGCACCCATCAGATCCGGGTTCACATGGCCAGCATTCACCATCCCCTGCTGGGTGATACGGTCTACGGACCGGCAAAATGTCCCATCGGCGGGCTGGAAGGCCAGACTCTTCACGCGGGAGTTCTGGGAATCATTCATCCTCGAACGGGAAAATATATGGAGTTTTCCGCTCCGTTGCCAGAATATTTTCAAAAACTTTTGAATATTTTAAAATAATTATATACTTTTTTCCGCTATTGATATATAATAATGATAACAGTAAGAACCTTTTCAGGCGAATTCGATCAAGGGAAGGAGCAATGAGAATGACCAGTAATCTGATTATCACAATAGGACGGCAGTCCGGCAGCGGCGGAAAAGAAATCGGACAGAAAGTTGCGGAAAAGCTGGGGGTGAAATGCTACGACAAAGAGCTGCTGGCTCTGGCGGCAAAGGACAGCGGCCTGTGTGAGGAGCTGTTTGAAGCCCACGATGAAAAGCCTACCAAGAGCTTTTTGTATTCATTAGTGATGGATTCCTATTCCTTTGGCTATACCTCCTCCGGATATATGGATATGCCCATCAACCACAAGATCTTCCTGGCCCAGTTTGACGCCATCAAAGCTCTGGCAGACAAGGAATCCTGTGTGATTGTGGGACGGTGCGCCGACTACGCTCTGGCAGATTATCCCAACATGGTAAGCGTGTTCATCACGGGAGATGACGAGGTGAAGATCAAGCGGCTGGCGCAGACCAACAATGTGAGCGAGGCCAAAGCGAAGGAAATCATGATGAAGACCGATAAGGAGCGCTCCAGCTACTACAATTACTACTCCAGCAAAAAATGGGGAGATGTCAGAAGCTATGACCTCTGCATCAACAGCAGCGTGCTGGGAATTGACGGAACCGTGGACATGATCCTGTATTTTGCCAACGCAAAGAAGAATCAGAAAAAGAAATAACAAAATAAAACAGAAAACCAAAGTGTTTTTTATCAGCCGTGCCGGCCCTGTTTTCCAGGTGCCGGCACGGCTGTATCTTTATATGGCACGTATCTTCCGCAGCTCCGGAATCACTCCACAGTCACAGATTTCGCCAGATTTCTCGGCTGGTCCACATCCAGACCTTTGAGAAGAGAAGCGTAGTAAGCGATCAGCTGAAGGACCACCGCGATGGGAAATACGGTAAAGCGGTCGTGAAGATCGGGAATCTTAATGCGCACATCCGCCAGATCCCCATCCGCCTGGGCGCTTTCCTTGGTGATCAGGATCACATAAGCTCCCCTGGCTTTCACTTCCCGCACATTGGAGATCATTTTAGAGTACACCCGGTCCTGGGTGGCAAGGGCGATCACCGGCACCTGATCGGCAATGAGGGCGATGGTACCATGCTTTAGTTCTCCTGCCGCGTAAGCGTCCGCGTGAATGTAGGAAATCTCTTTCAATTTCAGGGCGCCCTCCAGAGAGAACGCATAATCCAGGTTCCGCCCGATGAAAAAGGCGTCGGGCTTATCCACCAGAGGACGGACAATATTTTTGATGGTGTCTGCCTGGCGGATCATTTCCTCCATGGCAGGAATCACATCCAGAAGGTCTTTCATGAAGGAGATGCCTTCCTCCTCCGACATCTTTCCGCGGACAAAAGCCATCCGGCAGGTAATCATATAGAGAGCCGCCAGCTGAACCGAATAGGCTTTCGTGCTGGCAACGGCGATCTCCGGACCGGCATGGGTGTAGAGCACATAATCACTTTCCCTGGCGATGGTGGATCCCTTTACGTTCACCACAGACAATACCTTTGATCCCAGCTCTTTCGCCAGTCTCAGGGCGGCCAGAGTGTCTATGGTCTCGCCGGACTGGGAAATCACAATCGTCAGCGTACCGCTGTCCACCAGCGGATCCTCATAGCGGAATTCCGAGGCGATGGACACCAGGACAGGAATCCGAAGCAGGGGTTCCATGATCGCCCGGGCTACCATTCCGGCGTGCATTGCGGTACCGCAGGCCACAATACGGACCTGGCGGCACTGCTCAAAGATGCTGTCCGGGATGCCGTCGGCCCCAAAATCGGGAAGACCTCTGGAGAGGCGGGGAAGGATGGTGTTTTTCAGCGCCTCCGGCTGTTCATGGATTTCCTTCAGCATAAAGTGGGGGAATCCGTTCTTCATGGCAGCGTCTGTGTCCCAGTTTACCTCCAGAATCTCAGGATCCACCCTGCGGCCGTCCTGATCGTAGAACTCCATCCGGTAAGGGGTCAGCTTCACTGTCTGATTTTCCGGAACCACCGCATACTTTCTCGTATACGGAATAAGGGCGGTCAAATCAGAGGCGATAATGGAGCCTGAATGGGTGTAGGCGGCCACCAGCGGGCTTACATTGCGGACAGCATAGATTTCCCCGGGATGATCGGAAAAGAGGATACAGAAGCCGTAGGAGCCTTCCAGAAGGGGAAGGAAGCGACGGATGGACGCCAGCGGATCCCCGTCATAAATGGCATCCAGAACCCTGGCTGCCACTTCGCTGTCGGTCTGGGAGACCAGCTGATCTTCCAGATGGTAATCCACCGTAAGCTGGTGATAATTTTCAATGATCCCGTTATGTATCAGGGTAACCCTTCCCGCCTGATGGGGGTGGGCATTTTCCACAGTTACGCCTCCGTGGGTGGCCCATCTGGTGTGGCCGATTCCGCAGTGGCTCTCCTCATGAATGTTTTTGCACAGCTCCCTCAGCTGGGCAACTTTTCCAGTGGTCTTTACCACACGAACTCCGGAATCCGAGCCGAAAAACGCGATTCCGGCGCTGTCATATCCTCTGTACTCCAGCTGAGCAAGGCCGTTTAAAAGCACTTCCCTGGCCTGCAGGGGGCCTGTATAACCGATAATTCCACACATAGCAAATTTTCACTCCAATCATTTCTAGTCAATTTCAGCGGTTACTGGCAAATATAGCTTTCATTATAATCATTTCCGGAAAAAGCGTCAATAAAAACAATCCTGCCTTTCCGGAACGGATTCCGTCTCAGGCTGGCGCCTGCATGGACAAATTAAGCAAATTTTAAGGGTTTGGGACTGTTTTTCCCTTTCATTGTATGTTATAGTTTTTAGTTGGATAACTAATTAAAGGATACAATTTCAGATGAATCATAAATATACCCCTTTTGTGACAGGACTGGCCTGGATGCTGATAGGGAGCGTGGCTGTTGTGGGCGCCGGAAGCCGGGTTCCCGTCTGGACCGGAAACACCGGCGCGGAAGCAGCCTCCCTGCCGGCCACCGCTCCCGCCGTCCCAGTTCCGGAAACATCCGCAGATGTGACATCGGAACGGGAGATCGTACCAAACGCCCTGAACCTGGTCTATGAGTTCCCGGAAGGCGCAGAGACGGAAGATGTGCTGGAGAGTGAAATGGGCCGCATCTACCGGGAACTGGAAATCCTGGATCAGGACTGGCTGGACAATATCTACAACCTTTCTGGCATCACTCCGAAGCAGATGGCAGAGCGCCTGGGACTTCCGGCGGAGGCCGTCACAGGCTCATATAACCCGAAAGATGAAAACCAGACAGCAGATGATCCGTCCACCTGGCAGATCGGCTCCTGGCGCCGGATTAATATTTCTGTGCTCAACGGAGACGGCAGCGCCGCCGACAGTTACTCCAACGTAAAAGAGATCCTGTCCATGGCCAATGTATACACGTTTTACCACGATTACCAGGATACCGGTCTGTTTCTGGAATACGCCAGAGAACTGTGGAACGCCTCCCACAGTTACCAGGTCTCCATATCCGGCGTCTATTACTGTGACGGCTGTCTGGATCAGTCAGAATCCGAGGAAATGGCGGAAGATATTGCAGAAATCCAGGAGGAAGAGAGCCAGCCGCCGGAATCCGGCTCATCCGGGGAGGAAACATCCAGTGCGGATTTACCGCCTTCCCTCCGCGACTCGTCCGCTTCCGGCCCCGGAGTACAGCAGCGGGCTGCCATAGAAGAGAGCATCGCCCGATTGTCGGAGACGGAAACTCCAGAGGAACCGTCCGTTCAGACGGATACTTCTTCCCAGACAGACGGTTCCCAGGCGGGCACATCCTCTCAGACGGACGGTTCCTCCCAGACAGACAGTTCCTCCCTGGCGGATATCACTGTTTCTGATCCCGGTATCGGGGAGAAGGATTCCGCAGAGACGGGTCAGGAAACCCTTCCGGCGGAAGGGAGCGCTGCGCCGGAGAATTTGATTCCGGAAACTTCCGCACCGGCCGTTTCCGCCTTAGTTTCCTCTGAGCCGGAACAGAGTTCTTCCTACCAGGAGACTCCGGAGGCTCTTGAGACTTCCGAAGGCCATGCGACACCGTCTCAGCTGCAGGGCCCCGGCGATTACGTTCAAATGCTGGTGGACGCCGCCCGGGATTCGGACGCAGGTCAGGAGACAAGCGGACAGGCCCAGGCGGAATCCATTCCGGGCAGCAGAGCCGATTCTTCCAGCGAACTGGCCGTCTGTCCGGGGCATGTGGATCTGAATATCACCGTTCATATTATCGGAACGGAAGAGAGCAGCTGCAGCCTTTACGACCTGGACGAGCGGGGCGGGACAGTTACCGACTCCTGGCCGGGCTGGACGGAGGAAATGAAAGCTTTCGTAGCAGATCTGAAAAATCAGGACTGGTACGAAAATTACGGACTGAGCATCTCAGATATTTCTCTTCAGGCGCCCATGTCCCCAGAGGAGGTTGACGCTTATATGGCCTCCCTGCCGGAAGACCTTTCCCAGGAGAGGAGAGAACTGATCCGTTTCGCCCTGGAATCCGTGGGAAGGGTTCCCTACTACTGGGGCGGGAAAGCCTCCTCCCCTGGATACGCAGGAAACCGTTTTGGCACTCTGATCAGTTCTGATTATAAGGGGAGAATCCGAAAAGGGCTGGACTGCTCCGGATGGGTCAGCTGGGTTTACTGGTCTGCCACAGGAGAGCGCCTGCCGGCGGAGGGAACCAGCGGTCTGATTCAATGCGGCACCGCGATTGCCAGAAGCCAGCTTCAGCCTGGAGACATTATCGTACGCACAGGCTCCAACGCCCATGTGGTCATGTTTCTGGGATGGGGGAGCAACGGGAAGCTCCTCTGCATCCATGAAAGCAGCGGATCCGCCAATAATGTGACCATCAGTGAACTGGACGCCAATTGGAAATATTACAGAAAATTAATAGAATAAAAATTCTTGGAGGGAAACTATGAGTTACGATTATGAAGATGAGCTGGAACGGATGAAACGAAGAAAACGGCCAACCAAAAAGCGGGAGTCTGATTTTATCAACCGCCATCAGGAGGAATTTGAGGAGCGGAAGATCCGCCGGGCAAAGGCTTTGAAAAAGCGGAGAAAAAAGAAAAAACTCATGCGTCTGGCGACCCTGCTGGTGCTGTTGGTGGTGGTAATCGGGGGAATCACCATCTACCGCCGCCTCACTGATGACGGTTACTGGACCATCGCAGTATTCGGCGTGGACTCCAGAGACGGAAATCTGGAAGAAAACTCCCTTTCGGATGTGGAAATGATCTGCAACATTAACCGTTCCACCGGAGAGATTACCCTGGTATCCGTATACAGAGATACATACTTAAAGATTGATTCTGACGGCACCTACCATAAAATCAATGAGGCTTATTTTAAGGGCGGCCACACCCAGGCAGTGACTGCTCTGGAAGAAAATCTGGATCTCCATTTTGACAATTACGCCACTTTCAACTGGAAAGCGGTGGCGGAGGCCATCAACATTCTGGGCGGAATTGATCTGGAAATCAGCGATGCGGAATTTGCTTATATTAACTCCTTTATCACAGAGACTGTCAATTCCACCGGAATCGGCTCTCATCAGCTGGAGCACTCTGGAATGAATCATCTGGACGGTGTCCAGGCGGTGGCTTACGCCAGACTTCGTCTTATGGACACTGATTTCAACCGCACCGCAAGGCAGAGAAAAGTCATCAGCCTGGCCATGGAAAAGGCGAAAAACGCAAGCTTTGCCGACCTGAACAATATTCTGGTAACCGTACTCCCGCAGATCTCCACGGACCTGGGCATCGACGACCTGATCCCATTGGCGAGAAATGTGAACAAATACCAGATTGTCGAAACCACCGGATTCCCATTCTCCAGAGAAACCATGAAAATTGGCCGGATGGACTGTGTCATTCCCACCACGCTGGAGAGCAACGTGGTACAGCTCCATCAGCTCCTGTTCGGAGATGAGTCTTATCAGGCTCCAGCCTCTGTAAAAGCCATCAGCAGGCAAATTGGAGAAGACAGCGGATTGACAGAAGCCGGAGAAAACGCTCCGGAAGCCGGCACCGGCGGCGGACGGGCCCCCGCAGCCCAGGAGACAGCAGCTCCTGAGACTGAGCCTCAGACGGAGGTTACGGAGGAGAGCACCGAATCCGAGAGCGAAAGCATCGAGGAAACCATTGAGCCCAACGAGGAAGAAGAGGAGAACGAAATGCCGGAAGAGAGCGAAGAGGAGATCATCGGTCCTGGAAGCAATCTCGGCCCCTCCGAAAGCCACTCGCGGCCTGGAAACCGAGAGCCATCTTCCTCAAGCTCTTCCAGAGAAACTGAACCGGAGACCAGCTCTCCCGCAGCTTCCCAGGAGAACAATTCCTCCGACAGAAATAACAATTCTGCTTCCAGCAGTTCTGCCGCCGAGGAGCCCACAGCCGGAGCCCCGGCCGCCAGTCCGGAACCGCCCGCAGATCTACCGGATCAGAATTCCAATGACCTGGAGGTTGGTCCGGGAGTATAAATAATAAATACCTGAAAAAATCTGAGGTAACAGCCTGACGGCAAAAATAGAGACAAAATAAGGAAAATAAGCAAAAATCCCGCGAACGGAAGTTTTTCTGTAGATTATAAAAATTTATGGAATGAAAACTCAGTTTGCGGGATTTATCATCTGTCCATATGACTGTCTTTGAATACTGGAAAATAATTTGCGGGAAAAGCATCTGGGTCTGGGAGAGATGCCGTCCACCAATCCAATTAATTTCCAATTTAAATTTTTCTGGAAAATAATGGCTGAACTTGTTAAAATGGTAATTGACGCGGTTGTGAGAGGACGCTTAAATTTATTCGCGAAAGAATAGTTTAACGAATAGTTGCTGTAATTTCGAACCAATTATGCCTTTATATGGCCAAAAGGCGCTCCTCATGCAAAACCATACCAAATACTCTGTATTTTTAATTATTCTACTATTTTGAATTGATTATTGATGAAAGGCGGTATTCCACCTATGGATCTGCAGCGTTTAATGAGTCTGACCCGTCAGGCAATTGATAAATATCACATGATTGAATCCGGAGATCATATTGCAGTTGGAGTTTCCGGAGGCAAGGACAGTTTAACTCTTCTGTACGCTCTCCACGGTCTCCAGCGCTTCTATCCCCATTCCTTCCAACTGTCAGCCATTACGGTAGATCTGGGGCTGGGCAATTTGAACCTGGAACCGGTACAGGAACTCTGCCGGCAGTTTTCCATTCCTTATACAGTGGTTCCCACAGAGATCGGGCCGATCCTCTTTGAGGCCAGGAAAGAAAGCAATCCCTGTTCTCTCTGTGCGAAAATGAGAAAAGGCGCTCTGAATGAAAAAGCCAAAGCTCTCGGCTGCAATAAAATCGCCTACGCCCACCACAAGGAGGATCTCATCGAAACCATGCTTATGTCCCTCATATATGAGGGAAGATTTTACGCCTTTTCCCCGTATACTTACCTGGACCGCATGGATCTGACCGTGATCCGTCCTCTGATTATGGTGCCGGAAGCTGACATCATCGGTTTTCAGAGAAAATACGAGCTTCCAGTCTGTAAAAATCCCTGCCCGGTGGACGGCCATACAAAGCGGGAATATGTCAAAAATTTGACAAAACAGTTGGAAAAGGAAAATCCAGGAGTCAAGTCACGGCTGTTCCGCGCCATTTTGGAGGGCAATATCAAGGGATGGCCTCAAATATAGTTTATATAGTTTAACAGATGAAACGGAGGGAAATTATGTCCAACATTCCATACCATGAACAAAAAGATATTGAAAACGTCAAAAAACTGAGAAGCCTGATCAAGGAACTCCCTCTCTTCTGCGCTGACTTTTTCCGCGGAATTGAGCCGCGGACTTCATCCAGGACACGAATTGCCTACGCCTATGATCTGAAAGTATTTTTTGATTTTCTGCGAAAGGAAAATCCAGTCCTTTCAAAGCTGACTATGGATCAGATCACCCTGGACCATCTGGACAGCCTCACAGTCACTGATCTGGAGGAATATATGGAGTATCTGAAATACCGGTACAATGACAAAAATCAGGGCGTGACCAACCGGGAACGAGGAATCATGAGAAAGATTTCCTCCCTGAAAAGCTTTTATAATTACTTTTTCCGGAACGAAAAGATTAAAACAAATCCTGCCGCCTTGGTACAGATGCCTAAGCTTCACGAAAAAGAAATCATCCGCCTGGATGTGGACGAGGTGGCAGAGCTGCTGGATGAGGTGGAAAGCGGCGAAGACCTGACCGAACGCCAAAAGGCCTTTCACGAAAAGACAAAAGTCAGAGATCTTGCTCTTCTCACTCTCCTCCTCGGCACTGGAATCCGGGTTTCTGAATGTGTGGGACTGGACATCAATGACGTGGACTTCAAAAATGACGGAATCCGCATCCACCGAAAAGGCGGAAAAGAGGTAACGGTTTATTTCGGAGAAGAGGTGGAGGATGCCCTGAAAGAATATCTGAAGGAGCGGGAACACATCATTCCGGAGAAAGGTCACGAAGACGCTCTCTTCCTCTCCCTTCAGAGAAAAAGAATGTCTGTCCGCAGTGTGGAAAAGCTGGTAAAAAAGTATTCCCGGATCGTAACTCCGCTGAAAAAAATCACCCCTCACAAACTGAGAAGCACTTACGGAACCAATCTCTACCGGGAAACGGGGGATATTTATCTGGTAGCTGACGTTCTCGGACATTCCGACGTCAATACGACGAAAAAGCATTACGCTGCCCTGGAGGACGAGCGGCGGCGAAGTGCCAGAAATAAGGTTCGCCTGCGTGAGAAGCCGTAAGGCTTCTCACCAGCCTCCCTCATTCTACTTTGATCTCAGACAGTGCATATACTGTTCCGCCTGATCCCAATTTACCACAAAAGAAGTTCCTTTGCTGCAGAATACGGAATAAGAGGGATTTTCCGTATCACTGTCCGGGTCATAGGCTGCACGGCTGACCACCTCTTCCTGATTATGACAGGGGCGGTATCCGGAGAAGCGGAAACTGACAGATCCCCTGCCTTTGGTGAATCCAGCCAGCTCCTCCCCATAATTCATAAGCTCCGATACCGGTCCCTGCCCGGAAATTTCCGCAGTGTGGTTTCTGATTTCCGGAGGCGCAAACTCTCCGTGATACCTTCCCATATCCGTGAGAACCCTTCCCGCATATTCTTCCGGAACAGTGATGGTAAAGTCATAGTAGGGCTCCAGCACCACGCTGTTGGCCTTCATCAGTCCCTGGCGAACCGCCCGATACAGAGACTCACGGAAATCTCCTCCCTCTGTGTGCTTTACATGGGACCGACCATCTGTCAGCACCACTGTCACATCTGTGAGTTCCGCTCCCATGAGAACTCCCTTATGTCGTTTCTCCATCACATGAGTACGGATCAAATTCTGATAATTGACTGCAAGACGGTCCACATGGCATTCACTCTGAAAAGTGATACCGGAGCCAGGATCCCCAGGTTCCAGGCGGATCGCCACCTCCGCGTAATGTCTCAGTGGCTCAAAATGGCCGTAGCCGCAGACCGGTTCTGTTATGGTCTCCTTATAAACCACTTCCGGAGTGCCAAAGGACACTGTCACGCCAAACCTCTTCTCAATCTCCGAAGCCAGAATTTCCAGCTGAATCTTTCCCAGAATATGGATGGATAACTGCTTCAGACTTTCCTCCCATTCCACATGAAGTGCGGGATCTTCCGCCTCCAGAATGGAAAATATTTCCAGCATATTCCTTACCGGAATTTCCTCATCAAACAGCACTTTCGCCCGCAGGGCCGGCTGAATCACCTTCTCCGGCGCGCTGGGACCGGTTCCGATTCCGTCTCCCGGCTTCTTGGAAGTTATTCCTGTGAAAGCAGCCAGATCGCCCGCCGACGCCTGAGGAACCGCTGTAAACCGGTCTCCGCAGTACATGCGGATCTGATGGACCTTTTCTCCATCCACAGAATCCTTAACCGAAATCTGTCCTCCTGTAAGCTTGACAAACGTCAGACGCTCCCCCTGGGAATCATGGCGGACCTTATAGACGATTCCCCGGAGAGGATCTTCTTCCCTGTAATCCGTGACAGCAAAACGGTAAAACATTTGAAGGAATCTGTCAATTCCCTCGCCGGTGGCGGCAGATCCGCCCATGCACGGATAGAGCCGTCCGGACCGGATCATGGACCGCAGACTCTCCTCCATCCCCGCCGCATTCAGCGTGCCGTCCAGATACTGCTCCAGGATCTCCTCGTGATCCTCTGCAGCCAGCATAACCAGCTGTTCCGGAACAGAGCCGCCGTCTGTCCCGGCAGAATCCGTCAAAAAGGACATGTCGCAGACTGCCGGCGAAAACCGTTCCTGCAGACTTTTCAGAACTGCCTCATAGTCGGCGGTATCCCGATCCAGCTTATTGATAAAAAGAAATACCGGAATCCGATACTTTCTGAGCAGGTTCCAGATAGTCTCCGTATGTCCCTGGATCCCGTCTGTTCCGCTGACCAGAAGAATCCCATAATCCAGCACCTCCATGGCCCGCTCCATCTCGGAAGAAAAATCAGCATGGCCCGGCGTATCTATGGTGTGGTATAAAAAAAGTTGACAGCTTATTCTCAAGGATTTCATAATAAAACCAAGAGAATAAGGAGGTATTCAAAGTGGCACGTAAATATGACCATGAATACAAAGTACAGGCAGTAAAACTTGCC
>DXFM01000053.1 GCA_019114465.1 Candidatus Lachnoclostridium avicola | reverse complement strand
CAGCTTTGCAAAATACTCTCTGGTAGCCGTCAAAAGCTTCCGGAAGTCTCCGTGTACGATCCGACAGTCATCGGCGTTCACCACATCGTAAAAGCTTCCCCGTTTGTGCATTCCCAGACACAAAGGACCGTCCTTTCTCTCATCGCCGAAGGAAAACTCCATCTTGTTGCGGTATTCTTCCGCCGCGGGACTGGCCTTGATCCCCTCAAACTCATAGCCGCTGCACACCGCGTCCAGCAGCTCCCGCACCTGGCCTTCTTTTATCTTCAGCTGTTCTTCATAGGGAATGGTCTGGTACAGGCAGCCGCCGCATACCCCGGACTGGGGGCACGGGTGCTCCGCCGTCTCGAGAGGGGACTTTTCCAGAACCTCCAAAAGCCGTCCCTCACCTCTCCCCTTCCGCTTCTTGGTCACCGCCGCAAGCACGGTCTGGCCCGGCAGGGCATTTTTCACCACCAGCCTCTCCCCGTCGACCGTCATAATTCCCTTGTTGGGAAACTCCATCTTCTCAATCACACCACTGACTCTGTCGCCTTTTTTCAAACTCTTCCATCCTTTCCTGGATTCCGGCGCAAACCGGACCTTTCTCTCATCGTTTCCTCTGAACCGAAAAAAGGGAATGCCGCAGCCTGTGCTTTTGCAGCATCCCCTTCCCGGTTCACGATTCCTCTGCCTGACGGCATGGACCATTATTTTTCCTCTTTGGTCTCTTCCTTGGCGTCTTCCTCATCGAAGAAGTCATCGTCAAAATCATCGTCGAAATCATCCTCGAAGTCCTCCAGATAATCCGGAGTGAAGAAACGGTATACGCCGTATGCGATTGCCGCTACAGCTGCCACAGCTCCGATGATCGCCAGTACCCAGAGAATACAGGATTTCTTCTTCTCTTCCTCTTCTTTTCTGTGCAGAAAATCGTTTAATCTCGTCGTATTCATAATCTCCTCCACCCGATTCATCGCATCCTTTCCCATCGTGTCAAATCTGTTCATGGCTTCTTTTCCAAATAAATCAAATTTTCCCACCAGCTCCACATCCTTTCTGTCCCCTGTTCCAGCACTCCGGAACATCGGTGTTTCTCCAAAGCTTTCGTTTATTATACCATATTTCCATGGCGTTTACTATCTTATTTTACTTAAATTTTTCATAATTATGAGTAAAAAACAAAAAATTCCGTCAACAGCACCCTACAGCTTTTTCAGCTTCGCGAAGGAGGCAAACATCCGCTTCTGCCCGGCGGTGTCAAACTCCACCGTGACCTCATAATCCTTTCCGCCGTCCTTAATCTCTTTCACCGTTCCGTCGCCGAACTTGATGTGGTGTACCCGGTCCCCCACTCCGTACTCCAGACGGTCCGCCTTCGTCACTGTAAACGCCTTTCCAAATCCCGGGGCAGCCCCGGAAGAAAAGGAAGCCGTCCTGGAGGCGTAGGCGTTTTCGCCCTTTCCGAAGGTGCTGACCCCCGCCGGCCTCGCCGGCCGGTTCCAGGGAAGTCCGCTATCATCAAAGGAAATGGATTTTCCCGAAAATCTGGTTTCCAGACGGGACTCATCCAGATCCTCCTCCGGAATCTCATCCACAAACCGGCTCACCTTGTTCCAGCGGGTCTCCCCATTCACCATCCGCTGTCTGGCCGCCGTGAGGGTGAGGCGCTTTCTGGCCCTGGTGATTCCCACGTAGCAGAGACGCCGCTCCTCCTCAATGGCTCCCGGATCGTCGGAATTGATGGACATCATGCTGGGAAACAGCCCGTCCTCCAGACCGCAGAGCCACACGTTGTCAAATTCCAGGCCTTTGGCGCTGTGAAGGGTCATGAGGGTCACCCGGTCGTCGGAATCGTCCATCCGGTCCACATCCGCCACCAGGGCCACTTCCTCCAGAAACTCTCCCAGGCTGGGCTCCTCCGCGGCCGCCTCATAGGCTGCCGCCTTATTTACCAGCTCCTCAATATTTTCCAGACGGGTCTCCGCCTCCACTTCGCCCTCGCTTTCCAGATCTGCCTTGTATCCGGTGCGCTCCAGCACATCCTCAATCAATTCCGGAATTCCGTACTCCCCGCCGGAGATCTTCTCCCGGAACTCCTCGATCAGATCCACAAATTTCTGGATCTTGTCCGCCGCCTTTCCCATGGACGGAATGGCCCGCACCCGGGCGAACGCGTCGTACATGGAATAACCGTTGGCGGAGGCGAAAATCTCCGCCTTGCTCACTGACGCCGCGCCGATGCCCCGCTTGGGCACGTTGATAATCCGCATCACCGACACGTCATCCCGGCCGTTGGCGATGGTCCTCAAGTAGGCCAGAATATCCTTGATTTCTTTCCGCTGGTAGAAATTTACCCCGCCCACCAGACGGTAGGGCACGTTGTAGAGCAGACATTTCTCCTCAAACAGACGGGACTGGGCGTTGGTGCGGTACAAAACGGCGCAGTCCTTATAATTCCAGTCTCCGTCCCGGATCTCCTTCACCACACCGTCCGCCTCTTCATACGCCTGGTCGTACTGGCGGAAATGGACTTTCTCCCCGTCCCCGTTTTCCGTCCACAGCTTTTTGTCCTTCCGCCCTTCATTGCAGCGGATCACCCCGTTGGCCGCGTTTAAAATATGGCCGGTGGAGCGGTAATTCTGCTCCAGCTTGACCACCTTTGCTCCGGGGAAGGTCTCCTCAAAGCTGAGAATGTTCTTGATGTCCGCCCCGCGGAATTTGTAGATGGACTGGTCGTCATCCCCCACCACGCAGAGATTTTTATATTTTCCAGCCAGAAGGCTTACCAGCTTAAACTGGGCATAATTGGTGTCCTGGTACTCGTCCACCATAATGTAGCGGAACCGCTCCTGGTAGTACTCCCGCACCTCCCTGCAGCCCTCTAAAAGCTCCACCGCCTTCACAATCAGGTCGTCGAAATCCAGGGCATTGTTTTTCTTCAGCTGCTTCTGGTATTCCTTGTAGACCTGGGCCACTTTCTGCAGCTTGAAATCCCCGCCGGCATTTAACTCAAATTCCTCCGGAGAGATCAGCTTGTCTTTCGCCGAGGAAATCTGGCTCAGCATGGCCCGCTCCCGGTACTGCTTCGGGTCCAGCTCCAGATTTTTCAGCACCTGCTTCATCAGCGTCCTCTGATCGTCCGCGTCGTAGATGGTAAAATCGGTGTCAAACCCCAGCCAGCCAATGTGCCTGCGCAGAATACGGACGCAGGAGGAGTGGAAAGTGCTCACCCAGACCGCCTCCGCTCCCTGGCTGACCAGCCGGTCCACCCGTTCTCTCATCTCTCCCGCCGCCTTGTTGGTAAAGGTGATGGCCATGATGTTCCAGGGAGTTACCCCCTTCTCCTCAATGAGATAGGCCACCCGGTGGGTCAGCACTCTGGTCTTTCCGGAGCCGGCCCCCGCCAGCACCAGAAGCGGCCCCTCTGTGCTCAGGACCGCTTCTTTCTGCATGGGATTTAAGGATTCGTAAATACTCATATATGTAAACCTGCCTCTTTTCCTATTGTTCCTCTATCATACTGGATTTTGGGCAGGTTTGCAACCTCAGCTCACCTTCTGATCCTGGAATTTCCGGCAGATTTTCACCACCACGCCGCTTAAAGCCCAGAGAGCGATGGCGTTGGGAATCACCATCAGGCCGTTAAAGAAATCTGAGAGCGCCCACACCAGGTCCAGCTTCAGGGTGGAACCCACCACCACAAAGGCCACTACCAGCAGGGAATAAATCACTCCCGCCTTTTCCCCGAACAGGTATTTCACATTCACCAGGCCGAAGAACTGCCAGCCCAGAATGGTGGAAAAGGCGAAAAACAGCAGGCAGACCGCCACAAAAATATCGCCGATTCCGGGAAAGCTGGTGGCAAAGGCAGCCTGGGTCAGGGCCGTTCCGTTTTTTCCCGTCTCCAGAGCGCCGGTGGTCAGTATGGAAAATACTGTGAGATTCAGAATCACAAAGGTGTCCACAAACACACTCACCATGGCCGCCAGTCCCTGCTCGTGGGGATTTTTGGCCTTCGCCCTCGCGTGGGCGTGGGGCGTGGAACCCATGCCCGCCTCATTGGAGAACAGCCCTCTGGCCACACCGAACCGGATGGCTTCCCGCACGGTGATTCCCAGGGCGGCTCCTCCCAGAGCCTGGGGATTGAAAGCTCCCACCACAATCATCCACAGCGCTCTCGGCACCGCGGTGATATGCAGGCAGATGAGAATCAGACTTCCCACAATGTAGATTCCCGCCATAAAGGGCACCAGCTTTTCCACCACCGACGCCAGGCGCTCCACTCCCCCCAGGAAAATAAAGGCGCAGATCACCGCCAGGATCACTCCGATCCAGATGGGCTCCACCTGGATTCCCCTGGCCTCAAACACCTCGGAGAAGGCCGCTCCGATGGAGTTGGACTGAACCATATTTCCCATAAAGCCCAGGGCCAGCACGATGAACACCGCAAAGCAGCCTGCCAGGAACTTTCCGAATTTTCCCCGGAACGCCGCCCGGATATAGTACACCGGACCGCCGGTCACCTCCCCGTGTTCCACCGTCTTATACTCCTGGGCCAGCACTGCCTCGGAGTAGATGGTGGCCATGCCGAAAAACGCGCTCATCCACATCCAGAAGATGGCACCGGGACCGCCGCTGATGAGAGCGGTGGCGGCGCCGGTTAAGTTTCCCGTTCCCACCTGGGCCGCGATGGCTGTGGCCACCGACTGAAAAGGCGTCATCTCTCCCGCCTCGCTCTTTTCTCCCTTAAACCTCATATGGCCGAACACCAGCCTGCAGCCTTCCCTGAATTTTCTCACCTGAATAAATCGGAGACGGATGGTGAAATAAATTCCCGTCCCGCACAGCAGAATGATCAGAACCACATTCCACAAAAAATCACTTGCCTGGCTAACCAGCTGACTCACTGCTTCCATTTTCTCTTCCTCCTGAATTTAAAGTATTGTTTGTACCATATGCACATTAGTTTTTATCCGACGTACATTCAGGCAAACAAAAAAAGCTGATACAAACATATCAGCTCTCTGAGAAAGTTTTTCACACCCTGTCCTTTTGCCTGAGAGATACAGCAGGTTCTTTTTTCTTCCTGCCTTACACCTTCGGCGCTCACACGGAGACTCTCCAGAGAGATCGCTTCCTTTAGGAAACAACTGCTATATACCATAGCACAGCCTGCGCTCTCTGGCAAGTAGTTTCCGCAAATTTTCTTTTCCGTCTGCCTTCTATCCCCTTAACAGGTCCTCAAGACCGTAGATCCGGGCTGCGTTTTTCCCGAACACGTCCTCCCAGAACCGCTCCGGGATCAGCCGCTTCGTAAATTCGATGTATTCCTCCAGATTGGCCAGGGGCCAGTCCGTCCCGAACATCAGCCGGCTGTAGTCTCCCATGTATCTCAGCCAGGTTGCCAGATAGTCCGTATACCCCTTCTCCTCCCGGAAAAATTCATCCACCACGATCCGCCCTTCCAGCAGGCCGGAGAGATCCGCCGTCACATTGCTGTTTTTCTGCACCACGCAGGCCGCGTCCGGCAGCCAGGGATTTCCGAAGTGGCACAGCACGAACCGCACCCGGGGATGGAGCACCGCCGCCTCATCCATGGTCAGGGGATGGCTGTATTTTAAGATGGCGCCTGTCCCCGCCGTCTCCCCCATGTGAACTGCCACCGGCTTTCCATAGGCTTCCGCCAGCTCATAGCAGGGATCGTACATGGGATCGGTGATATACCAGGGATTGTAGCCGGGATACAGCTTGATTCCCACGCAGTTTTTCCGCTTCAGGTGCTGTTCCACCAGGTCCCAGGCCGTTTTCGGGATCTCTCCCCCGTTTTCCCTGAGATACTTGCTGTCCAGGCCGATACAGTAGCGCAGATAACCAGGGTACTTATTGTGTTCCTCCAGGGTCACGCCGCCGTTTCCCATGACTACGCCGCCCACGATCCCCAGGCGCTCATATTCCTGCCGCAGATGGGCCTCCGTATTCTCATGTCCCGCCGCCGCGGCGATCTCGCTGAAATATCCCGGCTCCTCCGGGCAGAAATGCAGATGGGCATCAATGATTTTCATAATTTCTTCCTCCTTTCCGTCCAGACGGCCGCCCCTTCTGATCCCGGATCTGTTTCATCAGTTCAAAATTCATCTTCCCCTCTCCTCCGCTTTTTCATATCCCCTATCATAGCACAGGCAGAGGAAAATGCCAACCGGAGCGCCGGGCGTATCCCGCAAAAAAAGACCGTCCGCCGGTGTCTCCGGCGCAGCGGTCCCTCTCGTCATTCCGATTACTTATTCTGCGGTTACAAATAAAGAATTCACATCCGGCTCATTTTCGATCATGCCGGCCTCCAGCATGAAGTCCGCCGTCTTCTGGAATCCCTCCCGGTCTTTGTCCGTCACCTCAATGCTGAAATCATAG
This sequence comes from Candidatus Lachnoclostridium avicola, assembly GCA_019114465.1. Lineage (GTDB taxonomy): Bacteria > Bacillota > Clostridia > Lachnospirales > Lachnospiraceae > Lachnoclostridium_A > Lachnoclostridium_A avicola. The sequence goes on along the minus strand of DXFM01000053.1, from coordinate 35,130 downwards.
TCGCCGTACATGTCTTCCACTGCCGCCACGTCCAGATCCAGGGCGTTCGCCACGATCTCCATGGTCTCGTCGTGGTTGTTCTCCATAAAGTCCGCGATGGTCTCCTGGGCCTCCACCAGCTTCTCGATGATCTCCGGATGCTCCTCATAGAACTCTCCTGTCACCGCCACCGCAATATCAGCGTCAATCAGTCCCTCTCCGTCCGCGATCAGATGATAGCCGGACTGCTCCGCCTGGTAAGCCGTCGCCCCAGCGATCATGGCCACGTCCAGGCTTCCGCCCTCCAGTCCTGCCATAGCGTCAGGAATGGACATATTCACGTAATTCACATCGTCAATGGTCATTCCCGCCGTAGCCAGATAGGCGGCCAGCAGCTCATGGAGATTGGTTCCCACAGGACCGCCGATGGTCTTGCCCGCCAGGCTCTCCGGAGTGGTCAGAGTCTCATCCTTCGTGTACAGACAGAACGCTCCCGGAGAGCGGCTGTACATGTCCACCACCTTGATATCCGCTCCGTTGGCCGCGGAGAGAATCACAGAGCTGGATCCCACGGCATAAAGAATCTGCACATCCCCGGACGCCAGGGCCTGAGTCTGGTCCGCGCCGGAGGTGATCTCCGCGTACTCCACAGAAATTCCCATATCCCCGAACACATCCGCAAAAATTCCCTGGTCCCGCTCGATAATGCTGGGCACATTTAAGGGGGAAGTCACATAGGTAAATACCAGCTTGTCCAGACTGGAGGCATTTTCCTCCCCGGTCTCACTGTCCGCTTCCGTCGTTTCCGTTTCTGCTGCCGTCTCCGCCGCAGAAGTGCTCTCCCCGGCCGTCTCCGCTGTCTGTCCTCCGCCGCAGCCGGTCAGAACCGCCGCTCCCATGGCTCCCGCTGTCAGCACTGCAATCAGTCTTTTCATAAAAATCCTCCTGTTTTTATTTTTTTATGGTAACCGCCTGCTCCGTCGCCGGATCATGGTTATCTTCTATGATATTTCCAGATCCTCTCCATGTTCATTCAGATCAGAGATGACCTGACGCTTCAGCCGGATAAACCGGTCGTCCAGCAGATTCCTCTCCTCCCCCGGTTCCTCCAGCACAAATTCCCGTTTAACTTTTCCCTTTTCAATCACCACAATCTTATTGCCCAGAAGCAGAGCCTCGTCGATGCTGTGGGTGACAAAGAGGATGCTGCAGTGTTCCGTCCTCTGCACCCGCAGAAGCTCCCGCTGCATCTGCTCCCTGGTAAAATGGTCCAGGGCCGCAAAGGGTTCATCCATCATGATAAAAGACGGCCGGTAGGCCAGGGCTCTGGCCAGAGCCGTCCGCTGCTGCATTCCTCCGGAGAGCTGGGAGGGATAGGCCTTCTCAAATCCCTCAAGCCCCACCGTGCGGATGATCTCATCCGCCCTCGGCCCGCTCTCCTTCTTCTCTCTTCCCCGCAGGCCGAAGAGAATGTTCTGCCGCACCGTCAGCCAGGGCATAAGTCTGGGCTCCTGGAACACAAAAGCCGTCCGGTGGGAACCTCCGTACCGGATCTCCCCGGAATCCGCCCTCTCCAGCCCTCCTGTCAGCCGCAGCAGGGTAGTTTTCCCGCAGCCGCTTCTGCCCAGCACCACAGTGATCTGGCGCTCCGGTATCTCCAGATTCACTCCCGTCAGCACCGGCAGCTCCCGGCCTTCCACCTGATAGGATTTTTTCAGGTTTATGATCTTAATTCCAGCCATTTTCGTAATTTCCTTTCAGCAGCATCCCGATCACCAGGCCGAAGATCCGGTCGGTCACGCAGCCCACCACGCCGATCACCAGAATTCCCACAATCACCTTGTCCGTCCTGGACATCTGCTGGGCAAACAGGATCATGTGGCCCAGGCCGGTGGACGCCGCCACCATCTCCGCTCCGATGATGGCCCGCCAGCTGTATCCCAGGCCGATGCGCATTCCCACCAGGATATCCGCTGAGGCGTAAGGGAGAATGATCTTGAAAAATGTTTCCTTTTTGCTGTAGTCAAACATCTCCCCCACTTCCAGCAGCTTCCGGTCACAGCCCGTAAAGCCCTTGACAATATTTAAGTACATGGGGAAAAATGACGCCAGCACAATGATCACCGTCTTCGTGGTCTCGCCGATCCCGCACCATAAAATGAGCAGGGGAATCAGGCTCAGAGGCGGCACATTCCGGAAAAACTGCACCAGGTACTCAAAATAGGGGCCCGCAGCCGGAAGTACCGCCCGCAGCATTCCCAGAATGAAGGCCAGAACAAAGGCGATGGCAAACCCCTTCAAAACCCTGGCCAGGCTGATCCCCACATCCCGGAAAATCTCCCCGGAAGACCACATATTCCGGAAGCTGTCAAACACCTTCGCCGGCGGCGGCAGCACATAGGCGTTAAACAGCTCCATCCGGCAGACCGCGTACCACACAAGAAAAATCACTGCGATCCCCACTGCCGGAGGCCCCAGCCGCCTGATCCGGCTCACAGCCCGGTCACCCCGTCGCCGCTGTGACAGCCCCCGTCACAGTATAAAAATTCCACCATCTCTGCACCCCTCCATCCTTTTTCTTTCAGATACCGCTCCACTGTTTCCGGCCCGGTCACCACATCCGTCTTCTCGGAACTTCCGAAAAATCCCGGCGGGATGGGACTTCCCTCCAGGGGTTTTCCGGGAAATTTTACCCCCAGCCGTCCCAGAAAACGGTTCCAGGGCACAAACTCTGTCTCCGGAAGCCCCAGACGGTTTCCCGCCTCCGCCAGAGCGGCGCAGGGAGTGGTGATCACCTTCTCCCATCCCTGCAGATCTGCCCTGCCACTGATCTCTCTGGCGCAGTGAAGCAGAATAGGCTCAATATCCGGCGCCGTCAGCCCGGGATGATCCATTTCTCTCAAAAGGCGCTCCACCACCGGGCATCTCACATCCGCCACCGCCCCGGTAACCTCCTTCGTCAGTTTCCGGTATTTTCCCCTCACCGCGGCGCCCCAGTCCTCCCGGCAGTTCACCCGGCAAAAGCCATGATTTTTCAAAAAGCAGTTCAGTTCCTCCCTGTCATACATCCGGTCGGTCACCGGATTGATCCATACATATCTCAATAAGCATGATCCTCTCTGCCGCATTTTGGTTAGTTAAGCTTAACTTTTATTATCCTATCAGAGAGGTAGGAAATTGTCAATCCCTTTCTGTACGCCAGACCTATGACATAAAAAAGGGAACCCCTCTCAGGGTTCCCTCCATAAACCTTATTACTCTCAGCCGGCTGACTGGATGACCTTGACAGGACACTTCTCTGCACATTTTCCGCAGTTGGTGCACTTTTCATAATCAATAACAGCCACATTGTTGTCCATGTGGATGGCGTCAAACTCGCACTGCTTGGTACACAGGGTACAGCCGATGCAGCCAACATCGCATTTGGCCTTTACGTCCTTGCCCTTGTCGTGGGAAGAACACTGTACCAGATGCTTCGCCTCGTAGGGAACCAGTTCGATCAGTCCCTTCGGGCATGCCTTCACGCAGGCGCCGCAGGCCACACATTTCTCCTTGTCCACCACAGCCACGCCGTCGATGACCTCGATGGCGCCGAACTGGCAGGCCTTTACGCAGGAGCCGTAGCCCATACATCCGTAGGAGCAGGCCTTCGGGCCGCCGCCGGGTGCCACAACTGCCTTGCGGCAGTCGTCAATGCCGGAATAAATATACTGATTTTTCGTCTTGTCACAGGTGCCTTTGCACTTTACAAAAGCAACCTTTTTCTCCACCGCGCCGGCGTCCACGCCCATGATGGCCGCGATCTTCTCTCCCACGGGAGCGCCGCCTACGGGACAGGCATTGACGGGAGCCTCTCCCGCCGCGATGGCTTTTGCCAGAGCGTCACAACCTGCGTAGCCGCAGCCGCCGCAGTTGTTGCCGGGCAGTTCCTCGCGGACTGCCGCTTCTCTCTCGTCCACTTCTACTTTAAACGCCTCACCGAAGATGCCCAGTCCGAAACCTACAATGATTCCCACTGCGGCTACCACAACGGCGGCGATAATAATTGCCGTAATATTCATTTTCGTCTCCTCCCCTTACAGTAATCCGGAAAATCCGAAAAATGCGATTGCCATTAATCCTGCGGTTACCAGTACGATGGGAGACCCCTGGAAGTTATGGGGAATGTCATTTCCTTCCATATGCTCACGGATTCCAGCAAGCAGAATGATGGAAATCGTATAGCCTACGGATGTACCGATACCATTTACCACGCTCTGTGCAAAGTTGTACTCATACTGCACGTTGTTCAGCGCAACACCCAGCACGGCGCAGTTGGTGGTGATCAGGGGCAGGTATACGCCCAGAGCATTGTACAGGGATACCATACATTTTTTCAGGAACATTTCCACGATCTGTACCAGAGCGGCAATTACCAGAATGAATACGATCGTGTTCAGCCAATCCAGTCCCAGCGGTGCCAGCACAAACTCGTAAATCAGACTGGCCACGATGGAAGCAATGGTGATAACAAAGATAACGGCTCCTCCCATACCTGCGGAGGTGCTCACCTTTTTCGAAACGCCGACAAAGGAACAGATTCCAAGGAACTGGCTCAGTACGACGTTGCTGACAAGCGCGGAGCTTATCGCAATAATAAGTAAATCTACCATCTATTTCCCCTCCTCATATCCTTTAAGCGTTGTGGCTGGGGCAGCTCATGCAGTCGCCGCTGCAGCCGGATTTCTTTTTCTTCTTCACGGAACCGTTGGTAGCGCTGGGCGCCTTCAGCTTGTTCTGCAGAGCTGTCAGAATGGACAGCACGAAGAATGCGCCGGGTGCCAGGATGAAAATGGAAATAGGCGTGTAGGAAGCCGGAGTCACAGTGATTCCGAAGATGGTTCCTGCGCCCAGGATCTCACGGATTCCTCCAATGCAGATCAGGGCAACGGTGAAGCCCAGTCCCATGCCGATACCGTCAAAGGCGGAAAGCAGGGGCGGATTCTTCATGGCATAAGCCTCCGCACGGCCCAGGATGATACAGTTTACCACGATCAGGGGAATGTAAATACCCAGGGCGCTGTACAGATCCGGAGTAAATCCTTCCATCAGCATGTCCACAATGGTTACCAGAGACGCCACAACGACGATCTCACCCGGAAGACGAAGTTTTTCCGGAATTATATTTCTGAGGGCGGAAACCAGGAAGTTTGCCGCCACCAGCACTGCGGTGGTGGAAAGTCCCATACCGATTCCGTTGGTGGCGGAAGTCGTTACCGCCAGGGTGGGACAGAGACCGAGCATCTGCACAAAGCTGGGGTTCTCTTTCCAGACACCATTATAAATACGTTCTACATACTTATTCATCGATCAATCCACCTCCTACTGGGCAATGCAGTTGTTTACAAAATAAGCTGCTGCGTTGAGGGCGCCGGTCACCGCGCTGGACGTAATGGTGGCGCCGCTGATGGCCTGCACCTGGTTGTCCGCGGTTGCTCCGGTCTTAGTCACCTCAAAGGTCTCTGCGGTGGACTTGCCCGGGAACTGATCTTTGAATTCCGGCTCCTGAGCTCTCATTCCCAGACCGGGTGTCTCGCTTAAGGTCAGGAAACCTAAACCGGTCAGCTTGCCGTCCGCGTCAATACCCACAGAGATCTGTACGTCGCCGCCGTAACCTTCCGCGGAAGTGGCGGTGATCATGTATCCGATCACGTTGCCGGACTCATCCTGCGCCTCCATGGCAGAATCCACGGACACGGAACCGAAGCCCTGGGCTGCGATCTCATCGGCGCTGTCAGCCACAGCGGCCGTCAGCGCGTCTGTCGTTACGAAATTGGTCGCCTCCGGAAATACCTCCCGGTAAGTGGCGTTGGCCGCCTCCTGCTGCGCTTTTGCGATGGGCTCCAAAGTCACCTCATGAACGGCGCCCAGCAGAGCTCCCGCAATCAGCGTAATCAGGAACAGCATCATTGCGTCCTTGACAATTCCCTTCATATTCATGCTTTTTTGCCCTCCTTTCCAAATGCCTTCGGAAGCGTCAGCTTCTCAATCATCGGCATGCAAAGGTTGCTCAGAATAATCGCGTAGGAAACGCCCTCCGGAGATCCGCCCCACAGACGGAAGATTCCGGTGAGAAGGCCTAACAGAATACCGAACACCACCTGGCCTTTCTTGGTGATGGGGCTGGTCACATAGTCCGTAGCCATGAAGAAGGCTCCGAAGATCAGACCGCCGGCGAAGATCTGATTTACCGTATACATAATGTCAAATCCGCCGAAGATAAATACAAATACCGCTACCGTTCCTATGTAGATCAGCGGAATTCTGGGGCTGATCACCTTTCTCACGATCATGTAGACCGCGCCGATGAGCAGAGCCACAGAAGAAACCTCGCCGATGGTTCCCGGGATTCTTCCCAGAATCATGGCTGCCAGATCCACATCGCTTCCTGCCCGCATGGCGGCCAGGGGAGTCGCTCCGGAAATGCTGTCAAATCCAATGGCTGCGGAAGTAAAATCATTCATGTAGCTGGCAAAGGAGATGAGCAGAAAACATCTGGCGGCCAGAGCCGGGTTCATGAAGTTCTGTCCAAGACCTCCGAACAGCTGCTTTACCACGATGATGGCAAACACGCCGCCCAGCATGGGGATCCAGATGGGAATCTCCGGCGGCATATTCAGCGCCAGGATCATTCCGGTTACCACTGCGCTTCCGTCGGTAATGGTGATGGGCTTGCCCATTCCCTTCTCCCACACATACTCGCTGACCAGGCAGGCCAGCACTGTGGCGATAACCACCGCCAGCGCATAAATTCCAAACTGATACGCACCCCACACCGTCGCAGGAATCAACGCGATCACCACGTCATACATGAGGTTCTTTGTCGTCACCCTGTCTCTCACATGAGGGGATGACGATACGTGCAGCATATTATTCATTGTCTTCCCCCTCCTATTTCTTCCTGCGGTTAGCCGCAACTACTTTTCTCATCTCTTTAAAGGCCTGAGTCAGCGGGCGCTTTGCCGGGCAGATATACGCGCAGCTTCCGCACTCCACACACTCCATGCCGTTTAACCGCTCAAAGGATTCCGCGTCGTTCATCATGGCCGCCTTCATCATCAGCACCGGCACAATATGGCTGGGACATACGTCCACGCACCGGCCGCACCGGATACAGGGAGTCGGCTCATTGGCTGCCACCTCATCCTTTGTCATACAGGTCAGGGCGGAAGAATTCTTCATTACCGGAACGTGAAGGTCAAACATGGCCTGTCCCATCATGGGGCCGCCGTTGATCACTTTCTCCGGATCCTGTTTAAAGCCGCCTGCCGCCTCAATCAGCTCCTCGTAGTTGGTTCCCAGCTTCACATTGAAGTTCTGGGGATTGGCGATGGCGTCTCCCGTCACAGTGACAATCCGTCTCATCAGCGGAGTGCTCTTGCATACTGCATTATATATAGAAAGAACAGTATCCACGTTGTCCACGATACAGCCTACATCCGCGGGAAGCATGGAAGAATTCACCTTTCTTCCGGTCACCGCATAGATCAGAGAACGCTCGCCGCCCTGAGGATACTTGGTCAGCAGCTCGCAGACCGTGATCTTCGGCTCATCCTTAACCAGCTCCTGGAGCTTCTTGATGGCCTCCGGCTTGTTGTTCTCCACGCCGATGACGCCCTTTGCGTTCTCAAAAAGCTGAAGAATCACTTTCAGACCGCCAACTACTTTTTCCGGCTCTTCCATCATCAGCCGGTAGTCGCTGGTCAGATACGGCTCGCACTCCGCGCCGTTTACGATCACATAGTCAATCTTCGCGTCGTCCTTGGGCGTCAGCTTCACATGAGTGGGGAAGCCTGCTCCACCCAGTCCCACGATGCCCGCGTCCTTGACGATTTTACGGATTTCTTCTTTGGAGAGCTTGGTATAATCCCGATCCTCACCTACGCCCTCCACGGTCTTGTACTCACCGTCATTTTCCACGACGATGGAATTCACCATGGCTCCGTTTGCCACTCTTCTGGGCTCCACGGCTTTTACCGTACCGGACACGGAGCACACCACATTGGCGGAAATAAAGCCGCCCGCTTCCGCGATGATCTGGCCTGCAAGCACCTGGTCTCCCTTTTTCACCAAAGGATTCGCAGGCGCGCCGATGTGCTGGGACAGCGGGAATACCAGCTCTCCCTTGGGCATCAGCACCTGTATCGGCTTGCTCTCTGACAGTTCTTTTCCCTCGTAAGGATGAACGCCGCCTTTAAATGTAGCCAATCCCATTTAACTAACCCTCTTTCTTTCCTACTTTAATCTTTAGACGTTTAACGTATCGCAGGCTTTACCTTAACCCAGAACCCATATGCTAAGGTAAAGCCTGATCTTTCCGTCGTGGCTAGTATAACATATTTCCCCTTCATTCTCAAACGCTTTTTTTATATTGTATACAGTATCTTAATGAAAAATTAAGCCACATTTGTCAAATACTGCTGTTTTTTGCCGGAAGAGTTTGTTAAAAAAAACACAGCATTGTTTTCCTCAAAAAACAATAATCCCCTGTATTTAGTAAGAATAAATTAATTTTTATGACTTTTTTGTTAATTTTTCCACTGCAATCGTTATTTTTTTATCACTTTTTTGGGGCAGCTTATTGACTCATATGATTTTCTGTTTTTTATATATTAGAAAAAATAATAAAATATTGGGCATTATTCTGATTTGACAGGCATAGGCTGTTAAAAAGAAAACAGAAAAAGGCTTCTCCGCGGGCATCACCCCCGCAGAAAAAGCCTTTCTCCGCTACAATTCTAATTGCCATTAGGTTTGTAAAAGGAATTATGAAAAACAGTCCTGACAGGAGCTCCTCCGACAGAAAGGTGTGATGAGTGTAGTGCATCAGGGAATTCCAAGCCTGATTTCTTTCCGTCAAAGGTCTCCTCCAGGATTCCTTTTCATCCGTTCAATAGGTTAATGCAGCGAGAGGATTTTTTATTGCATGGATTTTAAATTTTTTTGCTGCAGAAACCTGTTCCAGAAAACCAGTCCCCCTTCCGGGCCTTCGGACCGGTCTTCCGCCATCCGCCGTCAGCTCTCCTGTCCCTTCCCCTGAAGGTAATCCAGAATTTCCTGGGCGTTGGTGTCCGGCTTGACCTTCGGCCAGACCTTTTCGATAACTCCGTTCTCATCCACCAGATAGGTGGATCTCACCACTCCCATGGACACCTTGCCGTACAGCTTTTTCTCCTGCCACACATCGTAGGCCTGGATCGCCGTCAGCTCCGGGTCGGAGAGAATCTGAAACGGGAGCTCATATTTATCTGCGAATTTCCTGTGGGACGCCACCGTATCCCTGCTGATTCCCACCACGGGAATCCCCAGCTCCTCATACCGGGGATGGGCCGCTCCAAACGCGCAGGCCTCTCTGGTACAGCCGGGAGTGTTGTCCTTCGGATAGAAATAAACCACTACTTTCTTTCCCGCAAAATCCGCCAGGCGCACCACATTGCCGTCCTGATCCGGCAGCTCAAAGTCCGGCGCCTTCATTCCTTCTGTCAGCATATGCAAATTCTCCTTTCGGTTCTGCTTTTAACCGAGTATATCACATTTTGGAATCAATTTCCACAAAATCTGCTCCAATTCTCTCCAAAAATGCGCGGTCGTGCTCCACCAGCAGCAGGGTGGGGGAATACCGGAGAATCAGTTCTTCCAGCTGCATTCTGGAAAATACATCAATATAATTTAACGGTTCATCCCAGATATACAGGTGGGCCTGACTGCACAGGCTGCCCGCCAGCAGCACCTTTTTCTTTTGCCCGGCGCTGTAATCCCTCATATCCAGCTCAAACTGCTCCCTGGAAAAATCCAGCTTCCGCAGAAGGGTTTTTAACAGGCTCTCCTCAATCCCCCTCTCAGCAGCAAATTCTCCTACCGTTCCCCCGAGGAAATCCGCGCTCTGGGGAACCCAGGAAACAACCAGCCCGCTTCCAATCTCCAGGATTCCCTCCGTCTGCGGAAAAGGCCCGGGACAGTCCGCCCCCGCCGCCTGAAGGATGGCCTTTAACACGCTGCTCTTTCCGCAGCCGTTTTTTCCGCAGAGCGCGGTTCTGCTCCCTCTCCTGACCAGAAAGGAGAGTCCGCCGGCCACTGTCCGCCCGTCATAGGACAGGGACAGGTCCTTTGCCTCCGCCAGAATCTCCTTCCGGTAAGTCAGGGGAAAAAGCTTCACATCCTCCACCGTCTCCACGTCCTTTAAAAGTTCTTTCTTTTCCTCCAGTTCTCTCTCCCGCCGCTTCTCCAGATTTTTCCTGCGCATCTGCATTTTTCTGGATTTTTCCCCAATATAGGCTCTGGAGATGCTCTGGGTGGCGTGGACAGCCGCTCCCCGGCCCAGCTTGGTGGCCTCCGCCCCATCTGCCCACCGGCCCGCCTGCCCGGCGGCGGCCGTCAGCCGTCCGATTTCTTTTTTCAGCTTTTCATTCTGCCGGATCTCCCCTTCATCCCGCATCCGCTTATTCTCCTGCCAGGTGGAGAAGTTTCCCCGCTGCACCTCCACCGTAGTCCGGTTTAACACCAGCACATGGTCCACGCAGGCATCCATAAACGCCCGGTCGTGGGAGACCAGAATAAATCCTTTTTTCCCGCTCAGGTAGCGGCCCACCGCCTCCCTGGCCTCCATATCCAGATGGTTGGTGGGTTCGTCAATGAGGAGAAAACCATTCTCCCGGGAAAACAGCAGGGCCAGCAGCACTTTCGTCTGCTCCCCGTTGGAGAGGGAGGAAAATGGCCTCTCCAAAACCTCCTCCCCCAGCCTCAGACCGGAAAATTCTTTTTTCACCCGCCACAGCTCACAGTCCGGCTGCAGGGTGTAGAGCAGATCCACCGTATCCAGCTCCCGCTCCTCCACGGCGCAGGGAAAATATTCAAATTCCACGGAAGCGGATATTTTCCCCCTGTACTCATACTCTCCCATGAGAAGCTTCAGCAGGGTGGTCTTTCCCTTTCCGTTCCTGCCGATCAGCCCCAGCTTCCAGTCTGTATCCACCTGAAAACTCACGCCGTCAAACACCATATCCGGGCTTCCCTCATAGCCGAAGGAAAGGCCGGAAACATCGATCAAAGACATATTTCATTCCCTCTTTCCTGATCCGCGGCCGGCTCCGTCTTTACGGGAAAGGAAAGTTTCTGTCTCACAGAAACGAAGTACTCCATGGGAGTAAAGTTTTCCACGGCACAAAAAAAGACGGCTGGAACCGTCTCATTCCTCCGTCTTCTGTAAACTGAACTCTGTCTCCAGAAACTGGGCTCTGTCTCCAGATATCCACCGCCGAATGATTCTTTTCCCGCAAAACATGGCATTCGGGGACACTTCCCCCCTCAGCCGCACATTCTTTCATTTATCTGAATGATCTGCGAGAAATAGAACTCATTGCGACACCTCACTTTCTGTAATCTGAGACCATTATAACCGGTTATGGCGGGAAATGCAAGAGGGAAGAGAGGACAAATCCTGCAATTCGTCCACTCCTCCCTCATAAATCAAATCCTATATTAATCAAATAATATGATTACAGATCCTGTCCTTTTTTCCTTGTAAGTCCCAGATACAAAATTGCAAGGATTCCCGCAAAGAACGCTGTCACCTCTTTCCGTCCCATCCGTTCTCCTGTTTTGGGAAGGGGCGATAACGGAACCGCCTCTTCCGGAATCTCCTCAGGCATAGAAATCACTGTTTCCGAGGGACCAGGAGCCAGAGGTATAGAATCCGGCGTAATTTCTGTCACAGGCGTACTGATGCTTCCGCTTCCGCCACTGCTGCCGCTGGAACCACCGCCATGGTTTCCGGGGTTAGACGGATCGGGATCAGGTGTCGGCTCTGGCTCCGGTTCTGCTTGAATCCAGCCCGCATATACAACTGTCCAGTTATCTGTAAGGGCAGAAGCGAAATCAAACTTCTGAGTGCATTCCCGGTCTGTATACCAGCCTGTGAATTTCCAATCCCACTCATCGGAATTGTCCAAACGCACCGGGATTTCAGACGGACTTGCAGTACCGTTGCCATAGAAAAGCGCCGTTCTATCCTCCGGCATTCCGGTCACGCTGTCCTCTCCCGCATTGGCATCAAATGCCAGTCCTACTAACGGTCCATATACATACGTTCCTTCACAGTCAAAGCTATAGAGATGAGCTCCCGTATGATCCTCATACACCGCACATACATCTGTGCAGGGGTATGCCCATGCACCGTAATGCTCCATATCAGCCGGAGTTGCCACTTTTCCTCCGTTCCAGTCATATTTGTGGTGAGACAGCTGAGCGTCCGTCATAGAACCAATTTTAGCCGTATCTTTTCCAAGAGCTGCTTCCATGGACACTTCATCATCTGCAAACAGATCCACGTCATTGGAAGATGCAGTAACTTCTCCGTTGCCGCGGGCATAGTCCGACTTCATTCGGTTATTCAAAATCAGAATATGTTCCTCATCTCCATCCAGAGCAACTCCCTCCAGTATGGGCGCAGTATTGCTCTTTAAGTTATCCACTGCAAAATCATTCAGATCCACAGCTACAAATTCACCGCAATTTTCCTCAACCACTTTTCCTTTCCGTCCAACGGCTCCCAGCCACACAGACGGACAGTCCGTGAAAGTAGCTTTATGTTCGTTCAGCCATACATCCCCTGCGCTGTAGCTGAGCAGTTTTTCTCCGTTGCAACGGATATTGATCTTACTGTTAACAAATGTTGAATCTTTGCTCTGTATATAAAGTCCCGCATATCCATTGTGAAGAATTTCCAGGCTGGAATCTTTCATCTCCACTCCAATGCAGGAAAGGGCATGTCCGCCTCGATTGCCGTCCATAATGATGGAGGAATTGTCCTCGACGATCCAGTAGCCGCTGTTGCAGGCATTCCCCAGATTGTCATTTACGCGTATCGTGGAATTCTTCACATAAATATTTACATTGTTGATCGCGAAACCGCCGGCCTGATTGTCATGGAAATCTACCGTGGAATCCTCAATAAAGATTGCATCGTAACCCGTCCGGTTGTCGCCGGAATAGAAGGCATTAATGTTGCCTTTTCCATCCTTAGCCATCCCGGTCGCCGTCATGGTCGACTCTTTCAGTTTCAGGACACTACCTCCATACATTGCATAACTCCAGCCATTCCGGTTTCCCTCTGTGGAAATATTGCAGTTATTGAAGGTGACGCTTCCGCTACTTCCATACAGTCCCAGGAACTGTCCGTTTCCGTTCGTTCTGCTCAAGTCGCAGTCGTTCAGTACAATGTCTCCGCTGAAAAAATAAATGGCAGCATCATAACCGGCGGAGGTGGTTTTTTCAGTATCGTCCGCCACAAACACACAGTGGTCAAACTTCACATTTCCGCCGATCCAAAGCTTCGTCACCACTTCGCCCTTGTTATATGAGATTCCATCCTGATTGCCGCTGATTCTCATCGTTCCGCCTACCAGCTCGAATACACAATCCTTAAACACAATAGGATTATCCTCTGACTGATCCTGGCCGGAGATCATAACGGCCTTTCCCTCATTAATCTGATAGTGCTTATTTTCCGCGCCATCTTTTACAATATTAATGCCGTCCTTCAAAACTGCCTTTTCATAACCGGACAGATCCAGTCCCGTCAGTTCCAGTTCTTCTGCGGACGCTGTAAAAGCTGCTGCCGACATTTTCTCATCCACAATGACACTGTTATAATATGATCCGACTGAGGAAGCAGATTCCAAATCAGATGTTTTCTCCTCAGCATATGCTGCTCGCCATTCACTGGGAGTTGCCGCCAGCTCCGGTGCCTCATGGCGGGACAGAGAAAGGAGTTCGTCGCCAGAAGTTTCTTCGTTTTCTTCTCTAGGCTGTTCCCCACTCACATCACTTTCGTCATCGACCTTATCATTTCCTTCTGAGCCAGTCTCTGTCTCCACGTCAGTGTCCGGGATAGTTTCCTCCTGCTCCTGGTTTTCAGAATCTTCACCTATAGTTTCATCCGTTTCCGTGTCCCCGGCATCTTCCGCAGAATCCTCTTCCTCCAACGTCTCGGCTACTTCTGTTTCTTCTTCAGTCTCTGTTTCTTCTACAGCTTCTGTACTGTCACTGTCATCCGTTTCCGTATCCTCGGTTTCCTCTGCAGGATCCTCTTTCTCCGGCGTCCCGACCGCTTCTGTTTCTTCTTCAGTCTCTGTTTCTTCTACAGCTTCTGCATTGTCACTGTCATCCGTTTCCGGGATCTCAGCAGGCGTTTCCACTCCGATTTCTTTCAGTTTCTCTTTAAGTTCTTCTGATACCAGAGCAGTTTTCGGTTCCACAGTAATAACCTCTGTTTCCAGCTGATCTACTATGATCCGCCCGGAAACAGTTTCTTCCGTATCATTCTCCAGCAGGAATATCAACTCCTCATCGCCGGTAATCTGATATGAATCATCCTGAAATCCTTTAGAATCCAGTTTTGCAAAAACTTTTAAATTAAGGCTGCCTGAATCCTTTATCACTTCCGGGCTTAACTCATACAGATATTCTGTTTCGCTAAACAATTCTTCATAATTTTCTTTTTCAGCCCCTGAAAACTCATAACCCAGGTATTTTGCGCTTTCATCCTCTGCAGCATCCGTAATCGCACGGGCCAAATTATCACCTGACAAGTGAAAAACCTGTCCCTCCTCCTGCGCAAGCACAGTCAGCATGCCTCCAGCATTTCCTGTGCCCACCATACTGGCACACAGAACCACTGACAGCAGCTGTTTTACGTTTCTTTTTCCCAGACGTTTCAAAGAACGACGGCGCCGGCTACGTCCCCTTTCTGCCTTCTCTTTCATTCTCCTTCCTCCCTCTTTGATGAAATTTCGTTTCCAAAATAACCTTTATAAAACATTATGTCACCATATTTTGGAAAACTGATGTTATTATAAAATCCTAAAATCTAAATTTCAATAGGTATCGTAAATTATCGTTTCCGTCTTTTTTATTGACTTTTAACAATTTTGTAATATAATAGAAAAAGGTTCTAACACTTGTAACAATTTGTGATAATTTTTTCTCCCGGCCTCTGCCGATGGAGAGCATTGGAAAAATTGTAAGGAGTATTCTATGAACGTATTGCACAGATACCTGCGTATGACAGCGGCTGTGGCCCTTCTCTCCGCCTGCCTGGCTTTCCCGGCGATGGCGTCGGAAGCCGATAATGAGGCGGCCGGCCCCGGCATTCTGATTCAGGAGGAAGCTTTCGGACAGGAAGAGGAGCCTGCGGAAGATAAGACGGAGGCTGTTTCCGGAGAACGGGGAGAACTCCTGGGGGTGTTTACCACCAGCGGCTACTGCAACTGCAGAAAGTGCTCCGGCGGTCATAACCTGACCTACTCCGGCACGGTTCCCACCCCGGGTCACACCATATCCGCGGATCTCAGCCGTTTTCCCGTGGGAACGAAGCTGTGGATTGACGGGACGGTCTACACCGTGGAGGATATGGGCAGTTCTGTAAAGGGTAACTGGATCGACATTTTCTACGGCTCCCATGAGGAGGCCTTAAATCACGGCCTGCGCAGCCAGGAAGTGTACGCCGTCGTTCCGTAAACGGCTGGTCTGCCGTCCTTTCTTACATAGGAAAACTCACTCAGATACATATTTCATTCCGGCCGGGAGGAGTTCCTTCCCCGGCCGGCCATTTTTTATCTTCTTCCCTTTGGCCTCTTCGGCCCCCTTCCCTTCCGACTCCCCGGCACTTGACAAATGAAAAAATCGTAGTAAAATATACCATTGCGGCTATTTATTACAAAATTATTACAATATTTACAAAATAGCGAGGTATATTACAATGAAGTTTAAATTCATATTAACATTTTTTGTAACTGCTGTTCTCTCCGCATTTTCCTGCGGTCTGGTCTCCTTCGCCGCCTGCACCGGCCACCTGGACGGAGTGTCCGGAGACACCATCTCCGGCTGGGCCTGGAATCCCGACGATCCCCAGGCGGCGCCGTCTGTGACTGTGACTCTCCGAAACGGAACCGACTTATCGGTGATCCGCGCCATAAGCGCCGTCGCCGGCGACTCCTTCTCCCATCTGGCGGCAGAGGGCATCGGCACGGGAAACTACGGTTTTTCCGTGAACGCCGCCCTCTCCTCCCTTCCCGACGGCGTCTACATCGCGGAAGCTGAGGCGGACGGCTCCCGTCTTCCCAATCTGCTGGTTCTGGAAAAGAAGGGCGGATCGGTATCAACTTCCTCCGCAGCCTCCCTCCGCCCGCTGGGAGCTTTCACTACTACCGCCTACTGTCCCTGTTCCACCTGTTCAGAGGGCTGGGGAAGAAATACTTCCACAGGAGCTGTAGCCACCTCCGGCCACACCATCGCCGTGGATCCCCGGGTGATCCCCTATGGCAGCCGCGTTCTCATCGGCGGGGTAATCTACACCGCAGAAGACCGGGGCGGCGGCGTCAAGGGCAGTCATGTGGATATTTTCTTTGATACCCATGAAGAGACCCGGATGTACGGCAGCCGGACCATGGAAGTCTTTCTTCTTCAGTAACTCCTTTCCCCTCTGTCTTCTCCTCTCCTCCCCCTATGTACAACTCCCCTTTTCCGCGCTATAATAATAAGTAACTACACAAAAATTCATGAAAAGGGGAGAAAAGATCCAATGCAAGACAATGACAAAATCAAACTGTTTGAAGAAGCCCCCATCCCAACGGCGGTGGCAAAACTGGCAGTACCCACCATTCTCAGTTCCCTGGTTATGGTACTCTACAACCTGGCGGATACTTACTTTGTGGGAATGCTCAACAATCCCATTGAAAATTCGGCGGTCACTTTGGCCGCACCTGTACTGCTGGCTTTCAACGCGGTGAACAACCTGTTCGGCGTGGGAAGCTCCAGTATGATGAGCCGGGCCCTGGGACGGAAGGATTTTGACACGGTAGCCCGCAGCTCCGCTTTCGGATTTTACTGCTCTGTAGGCGCCGGTCTTCTGTTCTCCCTGCTGTGCACCGTATTTCTCTCTCCGCTTCTGACCCTTCTCGGAGCCACTCCGGAGACCGCAGACGCCACGGCGGGCTATCTGCTCTGGACCACCTGCCTGGGCGCAACTCCTTCTATTTTAAATGTGGTAATGGCTTATCTGGTCCGCTCCGAGGGAAGCGCCATTCACGCCAGCATCGGAACCATGAGCGGCTGTATCCTGAATATGATTCTGGATCCCATTTTCATCCTTCCCTGGGGCTTCCACATGGGAGCGGCGGGAGCCGGCCTGGCCACCTTTCTCTCCAACTGCGTGGCCTGCCTCTATTTCTTTGTCCTGCTGTTTGTCCGCAGAGGAAGAACCTACGTGTGCATCAATCCCCGCATGTTCTGTCTGCGGAAAAATATCGTAAAAGGCGTGTGCGGAGTGGGAATTCCCGCTTCCATCCAAAACCTGCTGAACGTGACCGGCATGACGATCCTGAACAACTTCACCGCCGGCTACGGCCCCAACGCCGTGGCGGCCATGGGAATTGCCCAGAAGTTAAATACCATCCCCAACTACGTCTCCCAGGGCCTGTCCCAGGGAATCATGCCTCTGGTCAGCTACAACTACGCGTCCGGAAATATCAGGAGAATGAAGCATACCGTACTGTTTGCCGCGAAAGTGGTCATCTTCTTCATGCTTGCGATCTGCATCTTCTATTCTCTGACGGCAGGCAGTCTGATCCGCCTGTTTATGCAGAATGAAGAGATCATCGCCTACGGCAGCCGGTTCCTCCGGGGATTCTGTCTGGCTCTGCCCTTCCTCTGCACCGACTTCCTGGCGGTGGCAGTATTCCAGTCCGTCGGTCTGGGACAGTACTCCTTCGTCTTTGCCGTGCTGCGGAAAATCGTGCTGGAGATCCCTGCCCTCTGCATCCTGAACATGATCTTCCCGCTCTACGGACTGACCTACGCTCAGTTTACGGCGGAAGTTGTTCTTGCTATCACCGCAGTGTTCATACTCCGCCGTCTGTTCCGGAAATTTGAAAAACAGTATCCCCAGGCAGCGGCATAAACCGCCGGCCCAGAATCCTGGCGGCCAGCTCCGCCGCCGGGAACGCCAGCCAGACTCCCGCCAGGCCCATCATCTGGGAGAGGACCAGCGCCGCGCCCACAATTCCCAAAAAGCCCCGGAAAACGGAGAACCGAAAAGCCGGCCCCGTCCGCTCCACCGCCCCCAGAAAGGCGGCTGTCATCAGATTCCACCCCACAAACAGAAAACCGATAAAATACAGCCGCAGGCCCGTCTCCGCTGTCTGCTGCAGAACCGGATCTCCGGCGCCGTTAAACAGGGCCGTCAGGACGGGGGCAAACCACCAGGCGGCCAGGACGGCCGTCAGGCCCAGAGCGCCGGCCAGGCGCCCTGCCTTCCGGTAAATGTCCGCCCCTTCCTCTCCCCTCCCCCTTCCGTGGGCACTGGCAATCAGGGGCTGACAGCCCTGGGAGATCCCGGTAAAGACGGCGGCGGTCACCAGGGCCAAATTGGCCACAATCCCGTAGGCCGCCACTCCCACGCTCCCCGCTTTCTCTAAGATCAGCAGGTTAAACACCGCCATCACCGCCGCGGTGGAGCTTTCATTGACAAAGGCCGCTCCTCCCAGACGGATCAGATCTCCAGCCGCCGGCCAGAAAGAGGAAATGAAAAATGCTCCGGCGCCCTTGAGAGAAAAAAATGCCCGGTTTCCCGCCAGCCACACAGCAGCCACCGCCAGCCCGGCCGCCGGAGCCAGGGCCGTGGCAAAGGCCGCTCCACGGATTCCCCAGCCCAGAGGATACATAAACAGATAGTCCAGCACAATGTTGGTCAGGCTGGCGGCCATCATCCCTCCCATGGCCATCCCCGGGCTTCCGCTGCCCCGCATAAAGGCGATAAATACGTGATTGCAGATAAAAAGGGGGGAAAACTGCAGGATAATCTTCAGATAAGAGGCGCACAGGGGCAGGATCTCCCCTTCCGCTCCGAGGACTCCGGCCAGCCATTCCGCGCCGAAGGTGCCGGCGGCAGCCAGGAAAAGCCCCGCTCCTGCTCCCATGGCAGAGGCCAGGAGAAAGGCCCCCCGTCCCTCCCTCTCCCTGCCTGCCGCCGCGCTGATAGCCCACCGGGTAGAGCCTCCTATCCCCAGCATCATGCCGGTTCCGTTGATCATGCCGAAGACGGAGACCGCCAGGTTTAAGGCTGCCAGCCCGTCCGCTCCCAGCCGGTCGGCCACAAAAAATGTATCCGCGAGAATATTTCCCGACAGCCCCAGCATTCCCAGAACATTCCAGAACATACAGATTCCCAGTTTTGATCTTCCCATGACTTTCTCTCCTCTCCCCGGCAGCCCCCTGCCGGACGGCTGCCTCCAGAAAAATCAATATTCCTGAAAACAAAACGTGCCTGCATATATTCCTTCAAAGACCTGCGGAATATATTCAAGCACGTTTCCCGTCCGCCCGGTGGCAGACGCTGCTTTTCTATTTATTTTTTACGTGGGAAAGTGTATCACGGGATCCCGCCGGAATCAAGAGTTTTCGCCCAATTCCCAGCAGTTTCCTCTCCGGGCCGTCTCCCTGCCCCTTTTTTCTCCTAATCCAGAAGAAAATGACTCATCACATAGTTGCTCAAGTCCATGCCTCTCTCCGTCAGGCGGATCCTGGGAGGCTCCACGGCAATCAGACCGTTTTTTTTCATCTCTTCAATCACCTGGCCGTACACGTTCCACATATTCTGGCCGAACTGCTGGTGAAATTCCGCCCCGGACACCCCTTTGGTCAGGCGCAGTCCCAGGAACATAAACTCCTCCATCCGTTCTTTCCCATCCAGTTTGTGGATCTCCCGGTAAAGGCAGGAGGGGAAATCCGGCGCCGACGCCTGCTCCAGGTAGGTTCTCAGGTTCTCCTCCTTTTTAAACCGGAAGCCGCTGACGCAGGAAGATGCCCCCAGACCCAGGCCCAGGTACTCCACCCCGGTCCAGTATCCCAGATTGTGGCGGCACTCAAAGCCACTGCGGCAGTAGTTGGAGATCTCATAGCGGTGGTATCCGTGTTCCTCCATCATAGTTCTGGTCACATGGTACATTTCCCGCTCCGTGTCCTCGTCCGGCAAGGGAGGAAATGCTTTCTGCCCATTTCCGTACCGCTCATAGAAGGGGGTTCCCTCCTCAATGATCAGGCTGTAAGCGGAAATATGCTCCGGCCGCAGCATCAGCACCTTCTTCAGCGTCTTCTCCCAGGAATCCAGGGTCTGTCCCGGCAGGGCGGACATCAGATCCACATTCACATTGGAAAATCCCGCCATCCGCACCTGCTCGTAGGAGCGGAGGAAATCATCATATGTATGGATCCTGCCCAGAATCTTCAGCTCCCAGTCGTCGGAGGACTGAAGCCCCAGGCTGATCCGGTTGACTCCTCCCTCCCGGTAGCACTCCAGCTTGTGCTCGTCCAGGGTTCCGGGATTGATCTCTATGGTGATCTCCGCATCTTTCCGCAGATCAAAATAGTCCGCCGTCGCCTGGAGGATTCCCAGAATGTACTCTCCCGGAAGAATGGAGGGAGTTCCCCCGCCGATAAATACGCTGGTCACCTCATACCCCTGGATCCCGGCGCTCTCCCCGATAATCTCATCAATCAGTTTTTCCACGTACTGCCGCTGAACTCCCAGGGTGGCAGGCATGGAGAGAAAATCGCAGTAGGCGCATTTCCGCTCGCAGAACGGGATATGAATATAAAGTTCCAGGGGTTTTTTCTCATCACTCATCGTCCAATTTCAGCACGCTCATAAACGCCTTCTGAGGGATCTCCACATTTCCGATCTGGCGCATGCGTTTCTTTCCTTCCTTCTGCTTCTCCAACAGTTTCCTCTTTCGTGAAATATCGCCGCCGTAGCACTTGGCCAGCACGTCCTTCCTCATGGCCTTTACCGTCTCTCTGGCGATGATCTTTCCTCCCACAGCCGCCTGGATGGGGATCTCAAACAGATGTCTGGGAATCTCCTCCTTCAGCTTCTCGCACATTTTTCTGCCCCTCTCGTAGGCGGAACCGGCATAGACGATGAAGGACAGGGCGTCCACTTCCTCCTTGTTTACCAGAATGTCCAGCTTCACCAGGTCGGACCTCTCGTATCCCTTCAGCTCATAGTCAAAGGAAGCGTAGCCTCTGGACCGGGACTTCAGGGCGTCAAAGAAATCGTATATGATCTCATTTAAGGGGAGCTCATACTTGAGAAGGGCTCTCGTCCCCTCAATATACTCCATTCCCAGGTAATTTCCCCGTCTCTCCTGGCAAAGCTGCATGATGGCTCCCACATACTCGGAGGTCACCATGATCTCCGCGCTGACAATGGGCTCCTCCATATACTCGATCTCCGAGGGATCAGGCAGGTTGGAGGGATTTGTCAGCTCGATCATCTCCCCGTTGGTCTTGTGAACCCGGTAGATAACGCCGGGAGCCGTGGTCACCAGATCCAGATTGTACTCCCGCTCCAGACGCTCCTCGATAATATCCAGGTGAAGCAGTCCCAGGAAACCGCAGCGGAAGCCGAATCCCAGGGCCAGAGAGGTCTCCGGCTCAAAGAACAGGGAGGCGTCGTTGAGCTGCAGCTTCTCCAGAGCGTCCCTTAAATCCGGGTATTTGGCGCTGTCCGCCGGGTACAGGCCGCAGTACACCATGGGAGTCACCTTCTTGTAGCCCGGAAGAGGTTTGTCGCAGGGATCATCCCGGTTGGTGATGGTATCGCCCACCCGGGTCTCCCGCACATTTTTGATGCTGGCGGTGATATAGCCCACCATGCCGGCAGCCAGCTCGTCGCAGGGGATAAACTGTCCCGCTCCGAAATATCCCACTTCCACCACCTCAAAGGTGGCTCCGGTGGCCATCATCTTGATGGGGGTTCCCTTTTTCACCGTGCCGTTCTTAATGCGGCAGAATACGATGACACCCCGGTAGGAATCGTACAGGGAGTCAAAGATCAGAGCCTGAAGGGGAGCATTGGGATCTCCTTCAGGCGCCGGAATCTTGTGGACAATGGCCTCCAGCACCTCTTCCACGTTCTGCCCTGTCTTCGCGGAAATCCTGGGGGCATCCTGGGCCTCCAGTCCGATCACGTCCTCGATCTCCGCCGCCACCCGGTCCGGATCGGCGCTGGGAAGGTCGATCTTGTTGATCACGGGAAACACGTCCAGGTCGTGATCCAGAGCCAGATAGACGTTGGCCAGAGTCTGAGCCTCAATGCCCTGGGCGGCGTCCACCACCAGAATGGCTCCGTCGCAGGCCGCCAGGCTTCTGGACACCTCGTAGTTGAAATCCACGTGGCCGGGAGTGTCGATCAGATTGAAGATATACTCCTCCCCGTCCTTCGCCTTGTACACCGTGCGCACCGCCTGGGACTTGATGGTAATGCCCCGCTCCCGCTCCAGCTCCATATTATCCAGGACCTGGGCCTGCATCTCCCGGCTGGTGAGCAGGCCGGTCATCTCGATGATCCGGTCCGCCAGGGTGGATTTGCCGTGGTCTATATGGGCGATAATACAAAAGTTTCTGATTTTGCTTTGGTCAATTGCCATAAATAATATTCCTCTTTCATTTCATTGGGTGTGTTCGGCGGAAGGGCCGCCCGTCTCTGCAACCGCCGAAGCCTGATTCTGTCAGGCTTTCCGGCAGTCTGCGCTATACAATAACATACCATTTTTTTAATTTCCTTGCAACACCATATCCAAAAGTTCTGCCAGCGGCTCCATGGCGTTTCTGGCTTCCTCATAGGTGTTATTCTGGGCTCCCACCTCGATGAGGGAGGATCTGGGACGGACGTGGAGGTTATAGCGCAGTCCCTTCAGATAGATTTTTCTGGTAAGGCCTGGAAAATAGGCGGCCGCCTTCACCTGCAGCTGCAGGCTGAAAGCCAGATTATCCTTCCGATAAGGATTGGGCAGGTACTCGATGGGACCGTCCGGCGTCTGACTCATCCCGTTGAAGAACATGATCTGAGCCGTGGGCTTTCCGTTCACCTCCTCCACCAGCCGGTTATTCTCATCCACTCCGTCCCGGTGAAGGTCCAGCACCACCTCGATGGAGGGATTCTCCTGCAAAATGGCGGTGATTCCCTCCAGGGCATATGTATAGGCCTTGCTCCGGTCCAGGGTTCCGTTTCTCAGATCATAGACGGAAGTGTCATGGATCACGTTGTATCCCTTTTCCCGGAGAAGTTCCGTCAGATACTCCCCCACTCCCACCACCGTGGCCTCCGGCTGATTTGGCCCCCAGTCCGCATAAGTCTCCTGGGAATGGCTGTGATAGATGAGAATCTGGGGAGAATCGCTGCCTCCCGTCAGACGCAGGTCCTCCGACAGCAGCTCCTCTGCGTTCATATCCTCCCGTCCGGCGGTGGTGGAGGGGTGGACGCTGTAAAAGGTCTTCATGAGAAAATCATAGTCAGCCAGCTGGCTCAAGGTGTACACCTGACCGGTCACCGGCAGTCCGTCCATCCCCGAGAGGGCCGCCGCCTCCGCCGTCTCCCCGCCCGCTTCCGGCTTGGCGTATCCGGCGGAATTCTCCCTCTCCCCTCCGCCGCCGTCCCCGCTTCCGGCCGCTCCGCCGGCTGCGTCGCCGGAGCCATCATTTTTCAGGGAAAAATCTCCATACTCCGCGAAAAATTTCTGATTCTCCAGGTAAGCAGCGAAGGCCGGATCTTTCCCGGCGGCCCGCCTTTCTGCCTCCAGCCGTTCTCTCCCCAGGCGGTAGGCCGGCAGAGCCGCCAGAATCCCTTCCGTCAGGGAGATGTCCATCTCCTCTCCCGTCGCCGGATAATGGCCGCCCCACAGAAAAGAAAAGCAGGCAAGGGCCGCCTGTTCCCGCAGATAACTGCCTTCCGGAAGATTCCCGCCGGTTCCGGCTCCCGGCCGCCACAGCCTGACCCCGGAAACCGCCACCGCAGCCAGAACCGCCGCGAGGACTGCCCGGCCGGCCTTCTTTCTTCTCCCGCCTTTCACCCCACCACCTGCCTCCCCACGCCTTCTTTGCCGCAGTCCGGTCCAGAAGGAAACGCCGGCTCCTCTGCCGGCTGCTCCTTCCCGCCCGGAGATTTTTGCGGCCCTGGTATTATCATATGCCGTAGAACGCCCGGTGGATTCCTTCTGATATGGTAAAGCTGAGAAGCTTTACGGTCTCATCTATATCCGGCGGCGTCACATAGAGCTGGCTCAATTCCGGGCCCAGCACCTCCCGGATCAGATGGTACTGTTCTTCCCCTCCCATCCCTTCCAGCCAGGCTCCCACTCCTCTGGTCCTGCTTCCCTGTTCCAGAACGGCCGCCACAGCGGCCACCGTATCCTGAGCCACAGCCGCGGCTCCCACCACCGTGGGAACGCCGATGGCCAGCACAGGGATCCCCAGGGTCTCCTCCGTCAGCCCGTGCCGGTGGTTTCCCACCCCGGAACCCGGATGTATGCCCGTATCCGTCAGCTGAATGGTTGTCCCCAGGCGCCGGATGCTTCTGGCCGCCAGGGCGTCCACCGCCAGGATCAGGTCCGGCTTCGTCTCCCGGATAATCCCCTTTAAAATCTCTGCCGTCTCCATCCCTGTCTGGGCCATCACCCCCGGCACAATACCGCTCACCACCGGCAAATCCCCGTCCTCCGCGATTTTCCTGGAAATTCTCAGATTGCCCAGCACCCGCGGTCCCAGAGAGTCCGGCGTGACGTAGGGATTTCCCAGCCCCACCGCCAGCACATGAATACCGGGAAAACCGGCCTCCTCCTTCCGCTTCAGGGCACGGCAGGCCAGACGGCGCAGTCCGGCGGCCAGCTCCTCCGCCACATCCTCCCGGACCCCGTCGTCCTGATCTCCCGCTCTGCCGGTTTCCAGGGTGAGATAAAGGCCTACCGGCTTCCCCATGGCCTTCGCCCCCTTCTCGTTTTTTACCTCCACCTCAGTCAGGGAGATTCCTCCGTTTTTCTCCTTCCACTCCCGGACCTCGATTCCGTTTTCCGCCCCGCCGCGCCCGGCCGCTCCTTCCCGGCTTTCCAGCGCCAGATCCGTCCGAACCTCAAATGTTTTCCCTTTTTCTCTCTTCTTTCCCGTTCTCCGGACAGTCCGCCGCCCCTCTCTCGGTCTCATAGCATCCTCTCCTTTCAGAGTCTCAGTTTTCCTTGCTTTTTTACTCCTATTTTCCTCAAAAAAAGCAGAAATATGTATTGACATCCCCGGGGAGATTGGATAAAATACAATAGTATGTTTACATTGAACTGTCCGTGTCCAGGTTTCGATGCAAACCGAAGATGATTATAGGAATATTGGAGGTGTACAGATTGGCTAACATTAAATCCGCTAAGAAGAGAATCTTAGTAAACGAGACGAAAGCTGCCAGAAATAAAGCTATCAGATCTAAAGTGAGAACTGCTATCAAGAAAGTAGACGCTGCTATCGCTGCCGGTGACAAGGCTGCTGCACAGGCATATTTAGTAGCTGCTACCGCTGAGATTGACAAGGCTGAGACCAAGGGCGTTTACCACAAGAACAATGCTTCCCGCAAGGTATCCCGTCTGGCTAAGGCTGTCAACGCTATGGCTTAATTTATAGACAAAAGAACTGATTAAATGAAAAGCTCTTGTCCGCAGGTGTGGCGGACAGGAGCTTTTTTATCTATATTTTTTCGCGATGAGAAGTTCCACCGCCAGCCGATCCTGAAGCCGGCCGGTCTTCACCGCCTCCTCAGACTCCACGCACAGATCCACATAGGACAGAATCTGCTCCCTGGTAAACGCTCTGGCCTGGGGCATGGTGCGGCTCACCACAAAGGGCTGCAGCTTCAGCTTTGAGGCGATGGCCGACCGCTCCATTCCCTTCCCCATGAGCTCTTTCACCTGCAGAATCTGATTGAACTGGCGGGCGATGAGATAGAGAATCCTCATGGGCGGTTCCTTCAAGGTGAGGAGATCCTCATAGAGATCCATGGCCTTTCTCGTATTTCCCGCCACAATGGCCCCCACCATGTCAAAGATCCGGCTGGTCACATGGACCGTGCAGATGGCCTGGACATCCTCATCTGTCACCACCTCCCGGTCCCCCACATAGCAGATCAGCTTCTCCAGCTCCATGCGGATATTCTCCATGTCGTCCCCGGCAGACGCCAGAAACAGTTCCATGGTCCTGCCTGTGATCTTTTTTCCGTCCTTTGCCAGGATCCTTCCCGCCCAGCGGGCCAGCTGGGACGCGTCCTGTCTGGACAGCTCCGCCGCATATCCCAGATCTTTCACCTTTTTGTAGAGACGGTTTCTCTTGTCCACCTCCGACTCCACAAAGATCATGCAGGTGCTGTCCGGCATCTGGGGCAGGTAGTCCACCAGCTCTTCCCCGGCGGCGCTTTTGAAAAATCCCGTATCCTCCAGCAGAATCAGCCGGCGGTCCGCAAAAAATGGCATGGTGTCCGCCAGGCTGATGATCTCCTTCACGTCCAGGCCTTTTCCCTGAAAGTAGTTGTAGTTCATGGTGTCTTCCCCGGCGATGGCATCCCTCAGCTGGTTTTTATAGCTCTTTTTCAGAAAATCCTCTTCCCCGAACAGCAGATATACTTTTCGGAAATTTCTGTCCTTCAGATCCTTGTTCAGCGTCTGCACAATCTTTCTTCCTTTCCTGCCCTTCCGTCCGGAACAGGCCAATATCTGGATTATACACCAGATGTTCCCGGGAGACAAGGCCCCTCTTTCCCCGCAGGAACCAGGTGATCTTCAGTCTCTTCCCGTCGGTGGTCATGGTCGCCGCCCCGTCTCTGGCCGTCTCCAGGACACGGACCCCCGCCTTTTCCAGACGTTCCGTCGTCTCCGGCGCCGGGTGGCCGTAGGAATTCCCCTCCCCATAAGAGATCACTCCCCAGGCCGGCTGAACCGCTTTTAAGAACTCCTCCCCGGTGGAGGAGGCAGAACCGTGGTGGGCCACTTTGAGCACCGACGTCTTCCCCAGTTCCGCCCGGACCGCCGGCCGCTGCAGCATCTCCTCCTCGCATCCCGTTCCCGTATCACCGGTAAACAGAAATACTGCATTTCCATAACTCAGCTGAAGAATCAGGGACTGGTCGTTCCTGTCCTCCGGCGGCGTCTTTCCCTCATAGGGATATAGGCAGAGCAGCCGCAGCTTTCCCCTCCGGATCTCATCCCCCGCCTTCATGGTCACCACCCTGGTTCCCCGGTCCTCCGCCAGGGCCGCCAGCTCCTGCCAGGCCTCGTCCCAGCGGCCCAGGTCCGGCAGAATCAGAGTCCTGATCTTCACCGCCCCGCTCTCCAGCAGCCCCTTTAAGCCGCTGATGTGGTCGCTGTCGCAGTGGCTCACCGCCGCGTAGTCCAGGGCGCGGATCCCTCTGGACTGAAGAAACGGCCTCAGCACCTGTTCCTCCAGCCGCTTTACATCGGAGCTGCCGCCGTCCATGAGAATGCGGCAGTTCCCGGTCTCCGCCACAATCCCGTCCCCCTGCCCCACATCCAGATACGTCACCCTCATCCCCCGCACCGGCAGGGGAAACAGCAGGAAAAACAGGGCGGCAGTGATCCCCGCCAGCCAGGCTTTCTTTCTCCTGAGCCCGGAACAGGCTGCCGCAAACAGAATGAGAATTGCCCCATAGAGGGCGATCTGCCACAGCGCCGGCCGGCCAATCACCAGACTGCTTCCCGGCAGTCTTCCCCACAGCCGACAGAGGGCTTCATAACACTCCAGAATATAGTATCCGCCGCCGATGCAGACCCGCCCCAGGGGCGGACAGAATCCTCCCACCGCCAGGCACAGGAGACCGGATACCATGGCGTAGGTCATAAGGGGGATCACCAGCAGATTGAGGAAAATGCTGTAGGGCGGGTAGATGAAGAAATGATAGGCCACCGCCGGATAGGTGGCAAGCTGCACCGCCAGCCCGGAAAGCAGCAGGCGGCCGGCCCGGCCCTCCCACACCTTTCCTCTCTCCAGCATACGCCCCAGCACTCCGATTCCGCCCACTGCCAGAAATGACAGCTGAACGCCTCCCTGCATCAGAGCCAGAGGCTCCAGCCACAAAATCACAGCCCCCGCCAGGGACAGAGCCGAGGCCAGATCGTAGGTTTTCCCCACCCATCCCGCGGCCATGGACGCCAGAAACATGATCACCGCCCTCTGGGTGGACGGCGAAAATCCGGTCATGATCCCGTACAGCACCATAAAGCCGCCGGACAGAGCCGCCGCCGGCCGTTTCCCCAGACGCAGCTTTCTCAGAAGACCGTGAAGACCCATTCCCAGCATGGACACGTGAAGGCCGCTGATGGCCAGCAGGTGGGAAATTCCGCTCTCCTGGTAGAGGGCGTACACCTCGTCCGGAATATCCCCCTTCAGCCCCAGGAGCATGGCCTTAAAGATCCCGGCGTTGGCCCCGCCGCACCGGTCCAGAATCCCCGCACTCCGCTCCTTCACCCTTCCCAGAACCCGCAGGAGGGGATTTCCCCCCGGCAGCTTCTCCCAGCTGTCCGCCGTCATTTTCCAGAACATACTTTTAGAGTCATAGTAAGCCTGATAGTCAAACTCCCCTGGGTTGGACGCCGGATCATAGATCTTGAAGATTCCCATCACCCGAAGACGGTCTCCAGGTTCCGCCTCCGGCCTCTCCTCAAAAAATACGGAAACTGTCCCCAGCTCCTCTCCCCCGTCCGCTTCCTCCAGGCGGCAGGAGGAGAGCTCTCCTCCCCAGCCATTGGTCTTCTCCTCCAGGGATCTCACCGTCCCCAGGACAGAAATCTCCTTCTGCCGGTCCAGGTTCAGCCCTCTCATGGCCTCCCCCTCCGCCCGGGCGGCCCGCAGCCGTCCCCATCCGAGAAAAACGCAGAAGAGCAGAAGCCCCATCCAAAGGCTTCTGCTCTTTCTGCACTCCAGACAGACTGCCCCCAACAGGCAGCCCGCCAGAAGAACAGCCATCTGCACCGATCCCAGGGCCAATACCTCTCCAAGTACGAATCCCCCTGTCAAAAATGCCAGCGGCCGTCTGATTTTATTCTCCTCCTATATAGTCCAGATTTCTCTCAAACTGGGTGTCAAGAGAAATGGAATCCCGAAACTTCACATTTGCCGAACCGTTGATGGAAAACTGCACCCGGCTGATCCCCGCCGCCTCCGCCAGGGAGTTGACAATGGAATAGATGGGGATGTAGTCCGCCACCGCCAGGTTTCCGCTCCCGGTCAGAAAGGTCTCATCAAAATTCACGTAGCACACGTTGTCGTTGACCGATACGTTGAGCAGCCTGGTATCCGCCGGCACTGTGGGACAGAGCTGAAACGTCTCCGGCCCGGAGATCAGCTCCTCGATCACCAGCTGAGCCAGAGATGTGTTCACATTGTGCACCACCTCCCTGGTCTCCGGATATAAAAGCTCGCCCTTCTCATCAGTAAAATACAGGGTCAGCATGGTCTTTTCGTAGGCGTTTACATCGCTGATGCTGTCCACAAAATCACTTCCGGAAATCATTCCCACCGGCTGGCCCTTGGCGTCCAGAATGGGCTGTTCCCCCGCCAGGATGCTGATATAATTCACCTCAGGAGCCTGGGTCAGGGTCCTTGCCAGGGCAGCCCGGCACAGAATCTCCTGGTCGTCCCTCATACTGTTGTAGGAATCCCCGAAGCTTAAATAGACCACCATCTCCTCCCGGTGAAACCCCCGGTAATCCAGACGGTCCGGGATGGCGGACTGGCTGTCCAGATCCTGGGGAACCGTGCGCAGCTGGTCCATCAGCTCGCCGATCAGCTGGTCCGTGTCCGTGGTGTCCGTCCGATATTCATTGGGCGTCAGCACAGTTCCCGACGCATCCAGATAATAGATCTGATAGACTCCTTCCTCCGCTCCTCCCCCGGCGGCCTGCCTCTGCCCCCGGCCGCAGCCGGACAGGCAGAACGCCGCCAGAAGCAGAATCAGAGCAAGAAATCTCATTGGTCTCTTCTCCATTCCGCGCCTCCTTTACGATATATAAGTCAGCGGGATCTTCACCGTAAACACGGTTCCCTCCCCCTCCACGCTCTCCACCTGGATGGTGCCGTGGTGCATCTGAACCACGTTCTTTGTGATGGCCAGGCCCAGACCGGTGCCTCCCGTCTCCCTGGACCGGGCCTTATCCACCCGGTAAAATCTCTCAAAAATCCTGGTCTGGAATTCTTCCGGGATCCCGATGCCGGAATCCGCCACCCGAACGGTGAAAAATTTGTGGTCCGCGTCCAGGGTCACCCGCACCCAGCCGTCCTCCCGGTTGTACTTCACCGCGTTCTCCACCAGGTTGTTTAAAGCCTGGGACAGCTTCACCTCGTCCACCTCCGCCGTCACCTCCCGGATGGTCTCCAGCGTCAGCTCAATATTGCGTTTTTTCGCGATGGGCCGCATCCGCTTCAGCACCAGCTCCAGCAGACTTCCCACATTGATCTGACTGATATTCATCACCTGAGCGGCCGATTTGTCCATTTTCACCAGAGTCAGCAGGTCGTCGATGATCTTGCTCTCCCGGTCGATCTCATCGGAAATGTCGTTCATGAACTCCCGGTACAGCTCCACCGGAGCGTCCTCCATGGACATGAGGGAGTCCGCCAGCACCCGGATGGAGGTGATGGGCGTCTTCAGCTCATGGGACACGTTGGAGACAAACTCCTGACGGGAATTGTCCACTTCCCGCAGCTTGGCAAAGGCCTGACTCACGGCGTCGGACATCTCCCGGGTCTCCCGGTAGTCGTTTACATGGATCTCCTCCGCGTCCCCCGACGCGATCTTTTTTAAGCCCTGGCTAAATGCCGCCACAGGCTTCAGATACAGTCTGGCCCCCACCAGAATGGCGATGATAACCACAATCAGGGCCATCACCTCGAACATGGTGACCTTCTCCCCCACCATGTCTGTCAGATTCAGAATGGACGCTGTGGAGGCCGTCACCACCATCACCCCGTCGATCTCCCCGGTGGATCCCGGAGCGTATATGGGAAAGGTCTCAATGAGGTAATGCTTGTCACTGTTGTACTTGCTGCTGGTCTCCCCCCGGAAACAGCGGATCACTTCCTCGGAAATGTGGTATTTTCCCTCCGCCAGCTTGAAAGTGTCCCGGATGATCCGGTAAGTCTCATCCACGATCACCACACGGCCGTTGAACACGTCCGCCAGCACATCCATCTGGCTGTCCAGAATGGTGTCCGTCACCTCCCCTCCCAGGTACCCGGCCTGGGTCAGCCGGTTGCTCAAGATCAGCGCCTGATTCTGAATCTCAAGAGTCCTGGCATCGATCTGGCTCTGCCGCAGGGAGGTGAGCAGGATCCGTCCCTGAATCACCATGGGCAGGAAGCCGATGACAAACAGCATGAGGACCAGGACCGCCCTCATGCTGACCGTTTTCTTTCTTCGTGTTTTCATCGCTTATCCTTCCAGCATTCTGCTGCAGGCCACTGCCAGAGAGCCGGGGCCGATATGACAGGCCACGCTGAGAGACAGAGGATCCACATGGATGGGGGCCCCGGGATACATCTCCTCCAGCTCCGCCTTCAGCTCTGCCGCCGCCTCGTCATTCGCCGTGTGGGCGATCTCCAGATAGGTCCTGCGGCACTCTCCGTCGTGGAACCGCTCCTCCAGATCCTTTTTTAAGGCCATCAGCATAATATTTTTCGCCTGCTTCATGGTGCGGGCCTTGGCAAAGGCATCCAGCTTCTCCCCCTGTATGGTCAGCACCGGCTTGATCCGCAGAAGAGTGCCGAAGGCTGCGGCCGTCGGAGTGATCCGTCCTCCCTTTTTCAGATACTTCAGCGTATCCACCGTGATATAGATGCTGGAATCGTATCTGCTGTCGTAGAGAATCTTCTGGATCTCCTCCCCCGTCTTTCCCTCGTCCGCCAGCATCTTCGCGTCCAGAGCCGACTGGCGCTGGGTCACGGAGATCCGGTGGTTGTTCACCACAAACACCTTCCCCTCATAATCCTGGGCCAGCATCATGGCCGTCTGACAGGAACCGCTCAGCCCGCTGGACATGGGGATGTGAACCAGCTGATCATACTCCTCCAGCAGCCTGTCCCACAGGCCGGTCACCGACTCCGGGGACGGCTGGGAGGTGGAAATATCCGCGCCGGCCTTCAGTTTTTCATAAAACTGCTCCTGGGTTAAATTTATATCTTCAAAATAGGTCTGCCCGTCGATCATAAACGGCATGGGGACCACATAAATCCCCAACTCTTCCGCCTGACTCTGGGTAATACCGCTGTTGCTGTCCGTAATGATCCCAATCCTCATAATCCTTCTCCTTTTGAAGCTTCCTCAAATAAATTCCATGCTGTATGACATGCCTGAATTTCATTTTAGCTTATTTCACGGGAAAATGGAAGTGTAAATTCTGGAGACGGAAGAACCAGAACTTCGGCAGAACGCCGCGGCCGTCAGAAGAGACGAAAAACGAACTCTGATATGCACCCAGAATAGCACGGCGCGGCGGAAATGTCCAATAAAGTTTTTATAAATTTCAGCCGCGCCTGAGAAAAGAGACATCTGCCCGGGGAAGGATTGGGCATTCATTTATCAGCCGTTCCACCCACAGGCGGTACTCTGCCACAGTGGAGGATTTCTTGATTTTTTTCTCAAAGTACTCTCCGCCGGAAAAGAGATGGATCATGTAAAACCACAGTTCTTTCATCTTAAACAGTACATTCCGGTCCCCGGACATGATCCGGCAGTACCCGTCCAGAATCTCCTGGTGAAACCTGCGGAAAGCTTCCTCCGTCACCGTTTTTCCCTCCCCCGCAGCAGAAGCCAGAGCCGGGTCCGCGATCAGTCCCCGGCCGAACATCACCCGGTCCGCCTGGGGAAACTCCCTGGAAAACTGTTCCACGTCCTCCGGAGAGAACAGGTTGCCGTTGTAGCAGACGGGAAAGGGCGCCTCCAAAAGAGCTCGGTGAAACTCCTCCCGGTGGGGTGTGCCCCGGTAGCCTTCCTTCTGCACTCTTGGATGGACGATCAGCTCACTCAAGGGATAACGGCAGAAAATCTCCAGCAGCGGGCCAAATTCCTCCGGGCTTTCCACTCCCAGCCTTGTCTTTACGGAAATCTTCCGGTCCGTCCCGGCGCACACCTGATCCAGAAACCGGTCCAGCTCCTCCGGACAGGCCAGAAATCCGGCTCCCCGCTTTTTGGCCGTCACCGTGCCGGAAGGACATCCCAGATTCAGGTTGATTTCCTCATAACCGAACTCCTTTAAAATCTCCGCTGTGTGGAGAAAATCCTCCCAGTCATTGGTGAGAATCTGGGGCACCACAGGAACCCCCTGGTTGTGCTCCGGGAGAATGTCCCCCAGCTCCCGGGACCGGAGACTTCTCTTTTTCCCCGGCGAGAGGAACGGAGTAAAGTATTTATCCACACCGCCGAATACCCGGTGGTGGGCATTGCGGTAAATATAGCCGGTGATCCCCTCCATGGGGGCCGCGTACCGCTTCACGGCTTCACCGCCGACACGATGATTTTCCTTCACGCTTCCACTCCTCCCTCATGGGCTGCACCGTCTGAAACCGCCGGTAAAACTGCCCGTAAAATTCCTGGCCGCCGTCATAGGGGGTGAGGAAAAACAGGTTCAGCAGGGTCATGTTCACCTTTTTCGTCTCCTCCGGATCCCCGCAGCGTTTCACATAGTCCTGGGCGTCCAGCAGAAAATAATGCCAGTCCGCCACATACGCCTCGTTGGTCTTTAAATCCGGCGTGTCAATAAACCGGCTCACCTTCACCTTCGTCCGGTTGGGCTTCCGGCACTCCCCCGTCTGAAGGAAATACCGGAATCCCCCGTTCTCATAAAACCGGCCCAGGGGAAACAGGCGGCACAGGCCCGGCCGGCTGGGGTGCACGCTGCACCGCCCGTCCTGGTCCAGAAAACCGCAGGCTTCTTCCGGGCCCGTCATTTTCAGATTCGGCAGGATGATGCCGTCCTCCACATGGAGCTCCAGATATCTGGAAAACAGTTCCTCCAATCCCACTTTTCCCTGAATATTCAGTCTGTAAATGTCTAATGGATCCACAATTATGGAATTTCCCATGCGATGGCAGCAGGCAGAACAGCCCTGGCAGTCCCCGCATCCGGCCCGCACCATATCCTCCGCCCGGTACAGTTTCCCATCGGAGATCTCCTCCATCCGGACTTCTCTTCTCATTTGATCAGCTCCTCACTGTCCAGCACCAGGGTAAACGGCCCATCATTGACCAGACTTACCTTCATATGGGCTCCAAACCGTCCCTGCTCCACCTTTTTCACATACTTCCGGCACCGTTCTGCCGCATACTCGTAGAGCCGGTCCGCCATCTCCGGCGGCCCCGCCTTGATAAAGCTGGGCCGGTTTCCCTTCCGGCAGTCGGCGTACAGGGTAAACTGGCTCACCACCAGCAGCTCCCCGCCCACGTCCGCCAGAGACAGATTGGTCTTGCCGTTCTCGTCCTCAAAGATCCGCAGACGGCACATCTTATCCACCATCCGGTCGGCAGTCTCCTCCGTGTCAGTGGCCTGGACTCCCAGAAGCACCAGAAATCCCTTTCCGATCTGTCCCACCACTTCGCCGTCCACCGTCACCGAAGCTTCCGATACCCGCTGAAGCACTATTTTCATGTGATTGATCCTCCCGTTTCTTCTCTCTCAGCCATTTCCTACATCAGATGCACTTTTTCGCAGAGGCGCAGAAGCCTGCTGCCCATGGGCATCTCCGCCAGCTCTCTCTCCCGCACAGTCCTCGTCTTGATGATCCCCACGCCGTACACCACCATGGCCACCGGCACGGCGATCAGCAGGCTCAGGGCGTTGGAGTGAAGAGCCATGTGAACCAGATGATATACGGCAAAAGCCACCACTCCCATCACCGCGGAAACGCAGAGGGGAAGAATAAAGGTGGTGATTACCTCCTGGCGGTAGTGCATGGCTCTTCCGATGGAAACCCAGTTCAGCACACACACCACCAGGGCAAAGGTCACATTTCCCACCACCAGGCCGTACACGCCCCAGTTCAGCTTGTCCAGCATGAGATACACCAGCACCACGTGGATGCCCAGGGAGATGGCGGAGTGGGTCACAGACTTGGCCATCAGGTCAATTCCCTGAAGCACAGCGTTGGTCACTGTGGACAGGGAGAAAAATACCACCGCGGAGGCGCCCATCATCAGCAGGGTGGCGGACAGCTTCCTGCCGTCCCCAAACAAAAGCTGCAGAA
>DXFM01000004.1 GCA_019114465.1 Candidatus Lachnoclostridium avicola | reverse complement strand
TTGGCACAAGGAAAAGAGCGGAAACCCTGTAAAATCAAGGTTTCCGCCCAATTAAAAAGAGCGCGAGACGGGATTCGAACCCGCGGCCCCCACCTTGGCAAGGTGGTGCTCCACCCCTGAGCCACTCGCGCATAAGCTGTTGTTCAACAGCAAAAATAGTATACTATAGGCAGAACAGTTTGTCAACGGTTTTTGGTAAAAATTTTAAGGCCCCGGCCGCCGCTCTTGCGTGGGAGAAAGGGGGGAACTATAATCAATGGAAATGGCTTATCAAAAGCGAGAGTTTGGCAGAGACGAAAGAGAAAGGGGATGTAAGATTGAGCGGAATGGAACAGCTCACACTGTTTGGAGGAGAGGAAAACCAGCCTCTGGCGGCCAGGCTCAGGCCCAGAACGCTGGAGGAATTTGTGGGCCAGACCCACCTGCTGGGGAAAGGAAAGGTGCTCAGACGGCTGATTGAGAGCGACCAGATCTCATCCATGATCTTCTGGGGGCCTCCGGGGGTGGGAAAGACCACTCTGGCGAGAATCATCGCCAACCAGACGAAGGCGGCCTTTATAGATTTCTCCGCGGTAACCAGCGGGATCAAGGAGATCCGGGCGGTGATGGAGCAGGCGGAGGCCAACCGCAGATACGGGGAGAAAACCATCGTGTTTGTGGATGAGATCCACCGGTTCAACAAGGCCCAGCAGGACGCCTTCCTGCCCTTTGTGGAGAAGGGGAGCATCATTCTCATCGGGGCCACCACGGAAAATCCCTCCTTTGAGATCAACAGCGCTCTGCTGTCCCGGTGCCGGGTATTCGTGCTTCAGGCGCTGAAGACGGAGGAGCTGACGGAACTGCTGCACCGTGCCCTGAAGGATCGGCGGGGGTTCGGCAGCCAGCTGGTGGAGATCTCCGACGACCTGCTGGAGATGATCGCCGTATTTGCCAACGGGGACGCCAGGACGGCTCTGTCCACCCTGGAGATGGCGGTGTTAAACGGGGATTTGAACCGGGACGGAGTCCTCACGGTGCGCCGGGAGACGCTGGAGCAGTGTATTTCCAAGAAGTCCCTGCTCTATGACAAAAAAGGAGAGGAGCACTACAACCTGATTTCCGCTCTCCACAAATCCATGAGAAATTCCGATCCGGACGCGGCGGTGTACTGGCTGGCCAGGATGCTGGAGGCGGGGGAGGATCCCCTTTACGTGGCCAGGCGGGTCATCCGGTTTGCCAGCGAGGATGTGGGCCTGGCGGATCCCCAGGCCCTGCAGACGGCTGTGGCGGCCTATCAGGCCTGCCATTTTCTCGGGATGCCGGAGTGCACCGTCCACCTGACCCAGGCAGTGGTCTATATGTCCCTGGCTCCCAAATCCAACTCCCTCTATGTGGCCTACGAGGAGGCGAAAAAGGATGCCGTCCGGCAGCTGGCGGAGCCGGTGCCCCTGGTGATCCGCAACGCGCCCACGAAGCTTATGAAGGAGCTGGAGTACGGAAAAGGCTATCAGTACGCCCACGATACAGAGGAGAAGCTGACCAATATGCAGTGCCTTCCGGACTCCCTTCTGGGGCGGGAGTATTACCGGCCCGCCGGGGAAGGGAAAGAAAAAGAGTGGAAGGAGCGGCTGGAACAGATCCGGGAATGGAAAAAACGGCACGGGTGAATGGCCCGTGCCGTTTTTGAAAATTTCTATCAATACCATCTCACCATGGGATAGTCGTTGTTGATGCCCTTGGTGGCCAGGATCTGGTGGATGTCGATGATGCCGTTGTGGAAGGTAGCCGCGCAGGCGTTTAAATACAGATCCCACATGCGCAGGAAGCGCTCGTCAAACATCTTTCTCTCCTCGTCCAGATGCTCTCTGAAGTTGTGAGCCCAGCAGAGCAGGGTCTTGTTGTAGTGGAGACGAAGATTTTCCACATCCATGACGTGGAAGTTGTCCTCGGACATGGCGTAGATCATCTCCCGCAGGCTGGGAACCGTTCCGCCCGGGAAAATGTATTTCCGGATCCACGGATCTCCCGTGTGCTCCTTCAAGGCGCTGATAAAGTGGAGCAGGAATACGCCGCCGTCCTTTAACACCTGGGCAACGCAGTCGTTAAACAGCTGATAGTTGGGACGCCCCACATGCTCCACCATGCCCACGCTCACCACCCGGTCAAAGGTACGGCCGCATTTGGGCAGATCCCGGTAGTCCATCAGTTCCACTTCCAGCTGGTCTTCCAGGTGTTCGTCTTTGATCCGGCGCTCAAATTCTTCCTTCTGTTCTGTGCTCAGGGTGATGCCGAAACCCTTGACGCCGTATTTCTTCGCCGCCTCAATGAGGAGGAATCCCCAGCCGCAGCCCACATCCAGGAGAGTCATGCCCTCTTTTAAGTTCAGCTTCTGAAGGATATAATCCACCTTGTTGACCTGAGCCTGATACAGGGTATCGTCGGGATGCTTGAAATATCCGCAGGAGTAGCTCATGGTTTCGTCCAGCCACAGCTTGTAGAAGTCGTTTCCGATGTCATAGTGGGAGCTGACCTCTTTTTTCTGGTTGTGCTTGGACATGGAAGGGTGCATCAGCTTTTTCAGGGCCGATTCGTCTGTGGAGAATTTACCCATCTGGCCGAGAAAATGGTCCAGGGCGTAATACAGATCTCCTTCCACTTCCAGGTCTCCGTCCATGTAGGCCTCTCCCAGAGCCAGGGAAGTGCTGGTGAGCAGCTTGCTTTTGGGAATCGGCTTTTTAAATACTACGGTAAATTCCGGATCGCCTTCTCCGATGTGGTATTCCTGGCCGTCCAGTTTCACCGCGAAGGGATAATCGGTAAATTTTCTCAAAAATGTGATCATTAAATCTTCCATCGTGTCTCCTCCTGTTCGTTAAGATTAGTTTATTTTATCCAGTTTTATCCAAGATATTATTTTAGGCCTCCAAAATTCCGCCCTCAATGGATAAACTGACGAAAAACAGAAGTTTCACAAGGGAAATTTTTAATGCATATAAATTCTTTTGTTAAAATTGTCTGAAAACACCATGGTTCTCATGGGGAAAAGTGAACAACGAACCGTTCGCCTACTGATTGTTCTGATTCATGTAAGCGTCAATCCGGGTCTGCACGTTCTCCTGAAGGTTGCGGTAGAAGAACTGATAGTCGTACAGGTGGTAAATTCCGTCGGTGAAGATGGAAAGACCTGCCGGATAGTCCTCGGGAGACACGTCGGGCACCTTCAGGGCGCCTCTGGTCTCGTCGATGTAGGCGCCGGTCAGTTCCGGGATTTCCGTCTTGATCTCTCCGCTGTAGTTGGTGAAGCAGGCGCCCAGGTTCAGGCTCTTGTCCGCCGGCGTGCTGTCCGTCTTCCAGTTTAAGGGGTTGATGGCAAAGGTTTTGGTGCCCTCGGGAATCATCAGGGAGTCGGTCACGTCTTCCGCCTCGCTGTTGAAGGAGACGATGACGCCGGTGTCGTCCTCTCCCTGAGCCATTTTCAGCTGGGGATAAGCCGCAAGGTCATCGGCGGTGATCCGCCATCCGATGGCGTAGCAGGCAACCAGCTGATCCATCTTCTCTTCCTCGTCAAAGCAGTTCTCCATCAGGCGGAGGCACATATCCGCGCCCTGGGAGAAACCGGCCAGAATCACGGGGCGGCCGTCGTTGTAGTTGTCCCAGTAGTATTCAAAGGCGTCCTCCACGTCGGCGAAGGCGATTTCCAGATAGGGTTCCCGGTCTTCCTCATCCATCTCATAGACGTTTAATCCGATCTGGCGGTAGTAGGGGGCGAAGAAGCGGCTGTCCCCGTCGTAGATGCCTTTTTCCATGTTGATGGCGCCCACGAAGCTTTCTTTTGTGTCCTCGTCAGACAGGGACATATTGCAGGCGTCGTCGGAACCGCCGTAGACCGACGGGCAGACGAAAAAGATATCCGCGTCCTTTCCCTCCACGTCGGTTTCCAGGTAGGCCCAGCTGGAGGTCTGGGAGTAGTCGGGGGCATCTTCCTCTCCGCTGCCTGCGGTTTCCCCGGCAGTTTCCCCTTCCTCGACGGCCTGGGCGTCTTCTGCGCTTTCTGTCCCGGCCGCTGCCGCGGAAGTCTCCTGGGCGGCGTCTGTCCGGGCCGGCTCCTGCCCCGCCTGGGAACATCCCGCAACGAGGGACAGGGAGGCGGCAGCTGCGATCAGTACTCTGTTCAGTTTCATAATATAAATCTCCTCTCTGCTTTTTTACCG
Source organism: Candidatus Lachnoclostridium avicola (assembly GCA_019114465.1). Classification (GTDB taxonomy): domain Bacteria; phylum Bacillota; class Clostridia; order Lachnospirales; family Lachnospiraceae; genus Lachnoclostridium_A; species Lachnoclostridium_A avicola. Next base: position 38,624 of record DXFM01000004.1, on the reverse strand, counting down.
TCACATCTTACCATCAATGGGGGGAAATGTCACGGATCTGTGATATTTTTTTCCGCCCCTGCGCATACTGAGGGCATGAGAGTGGTGAGAGAGATGAAAAAACTGGCGGAAAACTTTTTAAAATGCGGCGTGGCCGGGTGGTGCCTGGAGGTGATGTTTACGGCGGCGGAATCCCTGGCCGGGGGAGACTGGAAGCTTATGGGCAGGACTTCCCTGATCATGTTTCCCATTTACGGGCTGGGGGCCCTTCTGGAGCCCATCGGCCGTCTGGCGGACCGGTGGATCGGGGACGGGGACATCCGGCCGGCGGACCGGGCGGTGCGCCACGGAATGCTCTATATGGTGCTGATCTTTCTGGTGGAATACACCACGGGAGCCTGGCTGACCACCCGGGGAATCTGCCCCTGGGACTATTCCGGCCGCCATTCCAATGTGAACGGACTGATCCGTCTGGACTTTGCTCCCCTGTGGTTTGGAACGGGACTTCTTTTTGAAAATTTAACAAAATCTCATGCAGATTTAACAAAAAAGAGACGGTCTTAGGCTTGTGTTATCGGAACCATTTTTATATAATTGTATGATAAGGCGAAAGGAGAAGGAAAGGACAAAAGAGACATGATTCGTTTTATTCTGGTGGCGTTAAGCGTCATTTTATTTTTAATATTCAGCATTCCCATCCTCATCGTGGAATGGCTGCTGGGAAAGGCGAATCCGGACCGGAAAAGCAGACAGAGTCTGGCCATCGTACAGTTTATGTTCCGGTTTCTGCTGCGGCTGTCCGGCGTGACGGTGACGGTGAGGGGGAAGGAGAAGATTCCGGACACGTCAGTGCTGTATGTGGGCAACCACAGGAGCTATTTTGACATTCTGGTGGGATACACCACCGTTCCCGGCCTGACGGGCTTTGTGGCGAAGAAGGAGATGGACCGGTATATTCTTCTCAGGGACTGGATGAGAAATGTAAACTGCCTGTTCCTGGACCGGAAGAATATTAAGGAGGGTCTGAAGACCATTCTGGAAGGAGTGGCGAAGATCAAGGCGGGCATTTCCATATGGATCTTCCCGGAAGGGACCAGAAGCCGGGGAGCCAGCGAGCTGGACATGCTGGAATTTAAAGAGGGAAGCCTGAAAATCGCGGAGAAGTCCGGCCATCCGGTGGTGCCGGTGGCCATAACGGGAACGGCGGAGGTGTTCGAGGCCCATCTGCCGTTTATCCGGCCTTCCCATGTAATCATTGAGTACGGCGACCCCATTTACATAAAGCAGCTGGAGCCGTCCCAGAGGAAGTTTGTGGGGGAATATACCAGAGAAGTGATCCGCGGCATGCTGGAAAAGCAGCTGGAAGAAAGAAAAACTTGGAGGTAGGCAGAATTGGATTTACAGGAGATCAGGAAAGAACTGGATGTGATCGACCGACAGATCGTGGATCTGTATGAAAAAAGGATGAAACTGTGCGGCGACGTGGCGGAGTACAAGATTTCCGTGGGAAAGCCGGTGTACGACGGGGAGCGGGAGAAGCAGAAGCTGGAGGCGGTCCGGCAGATGGCGGGCGAGGAGTACCGCCAGGGAGCGTCGGAGCTGTTTACCCAGCTGATGACCATCAGCAGAAGGCTGCAGTACCGCCTGCTGGCGGAGCATGGGCAGACCTTTGACACCGGCTTTCAGAAGATTGACCGGATTCCCGTGGAGGGAGCCAGAGTGGTGTATCAGGGCGTGGAAGGGGCCTACAGCCATGAGGCGTCCATGGCCTATTTCGGCGAGGACGCGGACGCCTTCCATGTGCGCACCTGGGAGGAGGCCATGCGGGCCGTGGAGGACGGACGGGCGGACTACGGGGTACTGCCCATTGAGAATTCCTCCGCGGGAGCGGTGAGCGACAATTACGACCTGCTGATCAAATACCACAACTGCATTGTGGCGGAGATCTTCCTGCCGGTAAAGCACGCCCTGCTGGGAGTGCCGGGAGGAAGTCTGGAGCAGATACATACGGTTTTTTCCCACCCCCAGGCGCTGATGCAGTGCTCGGAGTATTTAAACAGCCACGGGGAGTGGAGCCAGATCAGCGTGGAGAACACGGCGGTGGCAGCGAAAAAGGTGCTGGAGGAGGGGGATCCGTCTCAGGCGGCGGTGGCCAGCGAGGCGGCGGCGAAGCTCTACGGCCTTCAGATCTTAAAGTCCGGGATCAATTACAACAAGGACAATGTGACCCGCTTTATTGTGGTGTCCAGAAACCGGGTCTATCAGAAGGACGCGGCGAAGGTGAGTCTCTGCTTTGAACTTCCCCACAGGAGCGGAACTCTTTACAACATGCTGAGCAATTTTATTTACAACAATGTGAACATGAGGATGATTCAGTCCCGGCCCATTCCCGGGAGAAACTGGGAATACCGGTTTTTTGTGGATATTGAGGGACGGCTGGATGAGCCGGCGGTGGCCAATGCCTTAAAGGGCGTTTCCGAGGAGGCGGCCAATTTGAGGATCCTGGGAAATTATTAATCCAGGCTGAGGGAGGCGCCGTAAGAAAGGCCATGGGGATATGGATAAGGAGGTTGAGACAGTGGCCGGAAGAATATTTGCAGCGATTGACATCGGTTCCTTTGAGCTGGAACTGGGAATTTATGAAATCTCGTCAGGGAGCGGGATCCGCAAGGTGGATCATGTGCGCTATGCTCTCCCCCTGGGCAGCGATACATACCGCACAGGGGTGATCAGCTACCAGAGAGTGGAGGAGATGTGCGGAGTGCTGGCGGACTTTGTGCGCATCGCGGAGGGGTACCGGGCAGATGAGCGCCGGGCCTACGCCACCAGCGCCCTGAGAGAGGCGAGAAATAACAGGATCGTGCTGGATCAGATCCGGGTGCGCACCGGGCTGAAGGTGAAGATCATCAGCAATTCGGAGCAGCGGTTCCTCACTTATAAAGCCATAGCGGGAAAGGACGCGGGGTTCAACCGGATGATCCAGAAGGGAACGGCCACGGTGGACGTGGGATTTGGCGGTATGCAGATCTCCCTGTTTGACAAGGACGCTCTGGTGACCACCCAGAATCTTCCCCTGGGGGTGATGCGGCTGCGCGGCTTCTTAAACCGGATTCAGAATGAGAGCCGGGAGAGCCGGACGGAACTGCTCAGCGAGATGGTGGACAATGAACTGTTTACCTTCCGGAAGATGTACCTGAAGGACCGGGAGATCAAAAACCTGATCGCCACAGGAAGCGCGGTGATTCATCTGGCCCGCCATTTTTCCGAGGACGGGCCGGGAGAGTGGATTTCCGCCGCGGACTACCGGAATTTCTATAAAAAACTGACGGCCATGAGCCGTGGGCAGAAAGAGGATGAGTACGGGGTGAGCCCGGAATATGCGGCCCTGCTCACCCCCAGCGCCGCCATCTATGAGCGGGTGATGGCGCTGACGGGAGCGGAGACCATGTGGGTGCCCGGCGTGTGCCTGCTGGACGGCATGGCTGCCGAGTATGGGGAGGAGACCAGGCTGGTCAAATTCAAACACGATTTTTCCGGCGATATTATCGCTTCCGCCAGAGTGATGGCGAAACGGTATAAGAGCCATATCCCCCATATTCAGGCTCTGGAGGAGTATGCTCTGGGAATCTTTGACGCCATGAAAAAGTACCACGGTATGGGAAAGCGGGAGAGACTGCTGCTTCAGATCGCGGTCAATCTCCATTCCTGCGGCAAATTTGTCAGCGTCCGGGATGCCAGCATCTGCTCCTACAATATTATCATGAGTACGGAGATCATCGGCCTTTCCCACAGGGAGAGGGAGCTGGTGGCCAATGTGGTCCGCTTCAACCGGCAGGAATTCAGCTATGAGGAGTCGGGGGAGGACAGCATGCTGGCGGCCAAGCTGGTAGCCATTCTGCGGCTGGCCAATTCCATGGACAGAAGTCACAAGCAGAAGCTGGCGGGGGCGAAGATCGCGGTGAAGGAGGGAATCCTGACGGTGTCCACCTCCTATGAAGGGGATATCACCGCGGAGAAGATCGCCTTTGAGCAGAAGCAGGAGTTCTTTGAGGAGATCTACGGAATACGCCCGGTACTGAAGCAGAAAAGGAGGATAAAGTGATGGCGGCGGAAGATATCTATACCAATCCGAAAAATTATGTGAACAGGGAGCTGAGCTGGCTGGAGTTTAACTACCGGGTTCTGAGCGAGGCCAGGGATAAGAACATCCCCCTGTTCGAGAGACTGAAATTCTTGAGCATTACGGCGTCCAACCTGGATGAATTCTTCATGGTCCGGGTGGCGTCCTTAAAAGATATGGTGCATGCCGGCTATGAGAAGCCGGACATTGCGGGCATGAAGCCGAAGCAGCAGCTGGAGAAGATCGCGGAGAAGACTCACGAGCTGGTGAATCTGCAGTATTCCACCTACAGCCGGTCGCTGGTTCCCGCCCTGAAGCAGCAGGGCCTTCGGGTGATCGTCAGCCATGAGGATCTGACGAAGGAAGAGGGCGAGTATGTGGACCGGTATTTCCACGACTATGTATATCCGGTTCTGACGCCCATGGCAGTGGATTCTTCCAGGCCGTTTCCCCTGGTGCGGAACAAGACCTTAAACATTGCCGCCCTGGTGAAGAAAAAGAGCGGGGAGGACGACACCCTGGATTTTGCCATGGTCCAGGTGCCCAGCGTGATCCCGAGAGTGGTGGAGATCCCGGAGAAGGGCGAAGGACGGGCGGTAATCCTGCTGGAGGAGATCATTGAGAGAAATATCCAGTCCCTGTTCTTAAACTATGACATTGTGACGGCCCATCCCTTCCGGATTATGAGAAACGCCGATTTCAGCATTGACGAGGAGGAGGCGGAGGACCTGCTGGTGGAGATTGAAAAACAGTTAAAGAAGCGCCAGTGGGGGGAAGTGATCCGTCTGGAGATTGACGAGCGGGTGGACAAGCGCCTGTTAAAGATCTTAAAGAAGGAGCTGCGGATAGAGAACGACGACATTTTCTTTATCAACGGACCTCTGGATCTGACGTTCCTCATGAAAATGTACGGATTGGACGGATTTGACGCCCTGAAAACTCCCAAATACACGCCTCAGAGGGTTCCGACCCTGATGAACGACGATGATATTTTCACCAATATCCGGAAGGGAGATATTTTCCTCCACCATCCCTATGAGAGTTTTGATCCGGTGGTGGATTTCGTGCGGACGGCGTCCAAGGATCCGGACGTGCTGGCCATCAAGCAGACCCTGTACCGGGTCAGCGGCAACTCCCCCATTATCGCGGCTCTGGCGGCTGCGGCGGACAACGGCAAGCAGGTGTCCGTGCTTGTGGAGCTGAAGGCCAGATTTGACGAGGAGAACAACATCAACTGGGCGAAGACCCTGGAGAAAGCGGGCTGCCACGTGATCTACGGCCTGGTGGGCTTAAAGACCCACAGCAAGATCACCCTGGTGGTGCGCCGGGAGGAGGACGGCATCCGCCGCTACGTTCATCTGGGCACGGGAAACTACAACGATTCCACAGCTAAGCAGTACACGGACTGCGGCCTCATGACCTGCAATCCCCTCATCGGGGAGGACGCCACCGCGGTGTTCAACATGCTCTCCGGCTACTCGGAGCCTCTGGGCTGGAATAAGCTGGTGCTGGCTCCCCTGTGGCTGAGGGGAAAGCTGCTGAAGCTGATCCGCCGGGAGACGGAGAACGCCAGAAAGGGCGAACCGGCCCACATTATCGCAAAGATGAATTCCCTCTGCGACAAGGAAGTGATCGCGTCTCTCTACGAGGCATCCTGCGCGGGAGTGAAGATCGAACTGATCGTCCGGGGCATCTGCTGCCTGAAGGCGGGCGTGCCGGAGCTGAGCGAGAATATCCATGTCCGCTCCATTGTGGGCAATTTCCTGGAGCACAGCCGGATTTTCTATTTTGAAAACGGAGGGCGGCCCCAGCTGTTCATGGCCAGCGCCGACTGGATGCCCAGGAACCTGGACAAGCGGGTGGAGATCATGTTCCCGGTGGAGGACCCGGAGATCAAAAAGCAGGTGATGCACATTCTGGAGGTGCAGCTGGCGGACAATGTGAAGGCCCATATCCTTCAGCCGGACGGCTCCTATGAGAAGGTGGACCTGAGAGGAAAGCAGAAGATATGCTCCCAGGATCAGTTCTGCGAGGAGGCGGCGGCAGCCGTGAGACAGAAACTGGCGGAGCAGGAGCCGAAGGACCGGCGGGTATTTATCCCGGCGGAGCCCCAGGAAGACCAGTAAAAAGACAGTGAACCGAGAGAGGGAACGGCCGGAGTCATTTCCGGAAGTTCCCTTTTTTGTAAGAGAAAAGTAAAGTAAACCAGGGGGAAATGTGGTATAGTTAGAGTACAAAACTCGGCCAAAGGAGGAAGCTAGGTTGGAGACAAATATTCTGGTAGTTGATGACGAAAAAGAAATTGCCGAACTGGTGGAAATTTATCTGGTGAGCGACGGCTATAAAGTGTTTAAGGCGAGCAACGCCCAGGAAGGGCTTGATATTTTAAATAAAGAGGATATTCATCTGGTGCTTCTGGACATTATGATGCCTGGAATGGACGGCATGGAGATGTGCCGGAAGATCCGGGAGACCAGCAACATTCCCATCATCATGCTCAGCGCCAAATCCACGGATCTGGACAAGATTCTGGGCCTGGGGACGGGGGCGGATGATTACGTGGTAAAACCCTTCAATCCCCTGGAGCTGACGGCCCGGGTGAAATCCCAGCTGCGCCGGTACACCCAGTTGAACCCCAACAGCGCGGTCCGGGAGGCGGAGAAAAATGAGATCTCCATCCGGGGCCTGGTGATCAACAAGGACAACCACAAGGTAACGGTATACGGGGAGGAGATCAAGCTGACCCCCATCGAATTCGATATTCTCTACCTTCTGGCGTCCAATCCGGGCAAAGTCTTCAGCACGGACGAGATCTTCGAGAAGGTCTGGAACGAGAAAGTGTATGAGGCAAACAACACGGTTATGGTACATATCCGCCGCCTGAGAGGAAAGATGAAGGAGGATACCAGACAGAACAAGATTATCACCACCGTGTGGGGGGTAGGCTACAAAATTGAAAAGTAATACGAGCAAAAAGTATCACACAAGGGTTGTGACCAACATTCTGTTCAGCACGGTGATCACCTGCCTGGTGGAGGTATTTCTGGTGGCAAATCTGTCCATGCTGGCGGATTACGCCCTCAACGAGGGCAGCGAGAACCTGCTGCTGGCCATGATCGCCGGCTCTGATGTGGCTGTGGTGCTGGCCTACGTGCTGGTGGGGATTCTGATCTTCTCCCTGTCATTTCTGGCCCTTCAGGAGAAATCCATCCGCTACATCGGCAGGATCTCAGACGCCATGGAGAATATTTCCCGGGGGGATTTGAACACCTCCGTGGAAGTGGTGGGGGACGATGAGTTTTCCGGCATGGCGGAGAATCTGAACAAGATGGTGGCGGAGATCCGGGAGCTGATGGACAAGGAGAGAGAGTCGGAGCGGACGAAAAATGAGCTGATCACCAATGTGGCCCATGATCTGAGGACGCCTCTGACCTCCATCATCGGTTATCTGGAGCTTCTCAGCGGGAAGATGGACGTCTCCCCGGAGATCCAGCACAAATATATCGACATCGCCTACACAAAGGCGAAGCGGCTGGAAAAGCTGATCGAGGATCTCTTCGGCTTCACAAAGCTCAACTACGGAAAGATTTCCATGAATGTGGGCAGAGTGGACATTGTGAAGCTGCTGGGGCAGCTGCTGGAGGAGTCCTACCCCAGCTTTGTGGACAAGAATCTCTCCTATGAGCTGCAGAGCAATGTGCCCGCGAAGGTGATCACTGCGGACGGCAACCTGCTGGCACGCCTGTTTGACAATCTCATCGGCAACGCCATTAAATACGGGGCCGACGGCAAGCGGGTGCTGGTGAAGGTGACAGCGGAGGAGGAGATCGTCACCGTCCAGGTGATCAATTACGGCTATGTGATTCCGGCGGAGGAGCTTCCGCTGATATTTAACAAATTCTACCGGGTGGAACACTCCCGCTCTTCCAACACGGGGGGGACGGGGCTGGGGCTGGCCATTGCGAAAAATATTGTGGACATGCACGGCGGGACCATCGACGTGTCCAGCGATATGGACGGCACCGTGTTTACTGTGCGGCTCCAGGTGGATTTTGATGTGAACCGGGAAAATTTCGGAAAGATCGGGTGAAGGAAATGAGAACAGGAATATGCAGGGGGGTCAGGCTGGCAGGGCTGGTTCTGGCCCTTTCTTTTTTCGGCGCGGCGCCGGTGTTGTCTGCGGCGGGGGCATCCCTTCCGGCGGAGGAACTTCCCGCGGAGGAGGAGCCGTCCCGGACAGGGGCATCTCCGGCGGAGGACGCCTCTGCCGGGGGAATCGGTTTTTTCTCCGGCTCCCTGTCACTGGACGTTTCCTGCGGCTATGACGGGAACGCCAGGGCGGGGCGGTATGCGCCCATGGAAATCCGGGTGGGGAACAGCCGGGAGGAAGATTTCTCCGGAATTCTGGCCATCGCCACCATGGAGGCGGACGAGGAGATCTACTCCTACGAGTACCCCATTTCCGTGGCGGGGGGAGAAAGCCTGGAGAAGGACATTTACGTGCCCCTGGGAATGGGATCCAGCCAGGTGTACGTCTCTGTGACCGACGGGAGCGGGCGGGAAGTGAACCGAAAGCGGCTGAAGATTGAGGCCAGCCAGGAGACGGCGGAGCTGTTTGTGGGGCTTCTCAGCGATCATCCGGAGCGGCTCTCCTATCTGGATGGCGTGGGGGTCAGCTTTGGCTCTCTGCGGACCCGGGCGTTTTCCATCGACACGAAGGAGTTCCCGTCGGAGGAGATGGGACTGGATATGCTGGACGTGCTGGTGGTCAATGACTACCGCCTGCGGAATCTGACGGAGGAGCAGACCAGAGCCATTATGGACTGGGTGGAAGCCGGAGGCGTGATGATTCTGGGAACAGGAAACCGGGTGGACGACACTCTGGGCCGGTTTGCGCCGGAGCTGCTGGACGAATCCTATGACAGTCCCCAGGTGGCGGAGATCCATCCCGACGGGGACGGCGTCATGGGGGAGATCGCCACGGAGGCGGTGGAGGTCCCGTGCGTTAGGATCTCCCTGCACGGGGGAACGGTGCTGACGGCGGACGACGGCTTTCCCCTGCTGTCCATGGCCATGCGGGAGCAGGGAATCGTGGCGGTGACGGCCTACGACCTGGGAGACATCGAGGCCTACGGAAGGGCCAACAGCGGCTTTGTGGACGAAATGTTCACCAGCATTCTGGGGGAGGATCGGATTTCCCGGCTGTCCGCCTACATTTACGGCAGTTCAGGGGAAGAGTACTGGGCGGTTCAGAGCGCCATCAACACGGGAAATGTGGAAAAGCTGCCCAATGTGGGACTGTATTTTCTGGTGACGGTGGTCTACATCGCCATTGCCGGCCCGGGGCTGTATCTGTTTTTAAAGAAGCGGGAGCTGAGAAACTATTACGGCGCCGCTCTGGCGGGCTGTGCGGTGGTGTTTACGGTGATCCTCTACGGAATGGGGGCGAAGACCAGGTTTCACGGAACTTTCGTCACTTACGCCACGGTGGAGGATGTCACCGCGGATGTGGTGACGGAGACCAGCTACGTGAACCTGAGAAATCCCTACAGCACCCCCTATGAGGTGAAGGTGGATTCCTCCTACACGGTGACTCCTGTGACCCGGGACGTATATTACTACGGAGAGGAGAGAAGAAGGTTTACCGGAGATGAGGACAGGCAGGTGTCCGTACAGTACGGACAGGACTCCACGTCAGTGTCCGTCCATGATACAGCGGCTTTTGATTCTCGATACTTCCGCCTTACCCGGCAGGAAGAGAACAGCACCGGCGGCGGTCTGACGGGAAATATCAGCTATTACGACGGGAAGGTGGGCGGTTCGGTGACCAACCAGTTTTCCTTTGACCTGGAAAATGTGGCGGTGATCCTCTACGGCCGGCTGGTGCCGGTGGGAAATATGAAGGCGGGGGAGACGGTGGAGCTGGACGGACTGGAGACCTTCGGCTCTCCGGTAAACGATCCCAACTCTGTGGCTTCCTTCCTCACCGGGCTGTCCCGGTATGAGCAGGCGGATATTAACGACAAAGCCTATATGGAGACGCTGGAGAGGACCAATCTGCTGGTGTTCTACATGCAGAACAGCCTTCAGGGCTACCGGTCGGAGGCCAGGGCTGTGGCTTTTCGGGCGGAGTCGGAAGAGGAGGAGAAGACGTGGATGGAGGAGTATGACGCCTTTGGACTGACCATGCTCACCTCCTCCATAGAGGTGAATGCCACCCAGGACCGCATGCGCTACCGCTCCGGGCTGCTGAAGAGAGCCCAGGCGGTTCAGGGAAGCTATGATCCGGCGGGGAATATGATCTACAGTCCGGAGCCGGCCACCGTGGAGTATTCTCTGGGCGGCGACCTGGAGGTGAGCCGGGTGGAGTTCTGCCCCGTAAGCCCGGTGTTTGCCGGAAATGAGGATTCGGGAAGGCAGCTGTTTGCGGGAGAGATGTACGTGTACAACCATGTGACGGGAAATTTTGACCGGATGGATGATATGGCGCTGGAGGGAGAGGAACTGATGGTCTATCTGTCCCCCGGAAATGAGCTGACGGTCCGTTTCGTCGGCTCGGAGGATTCTATGTACAGCTGGGTGGTGCTTCCCATGCCCATGGTGACAGGAAGGGAGATATAATGCTGGAGATTCGAGGCCTGGAAAAGAAATTTGGAAAATATCAGGTGTTAAACGGCCTGGACATGACGGTTCCGGAAGGATCCCTGTACGGCTTTGTGGGGCCCAACGGGGCGGGCAAGACGACCACCATAAAGATTATCGTGGGTCTGTTGAAGCCGGACGGCGGCACCATACGTCTCGGGGGCGAGGACGCCTCCGCGGGGGGATGGGAGAAGCATGTAGGCTATGTGCCCGACTTTTTCGGAGTGTACGACAATCTGAAGGTCTGGGAGTACATGGAGTTTTTTGCCGCCTGCTACGGACTGGAAGGGCTGAGGGCCAGGAGAAGGTGCAGCGCCCTCCTGGAACAGATCGGTCTGGAGGATAAGACGGAGTATTATGTGGACGGCCTGTCCAAGGGAATGCAGCAGCGGCTGTGCCTGGCCCGGGCCCTGATCCATGATCCGGAGATACTGATTCTGGATGAGCCCATGGCAGGCCTGGATCCCAGGACGCGATTTGACTTCAAGGACACTCTCCGGGAGCTGAGGGACCAGGGGAAGACCATTGTCATGAGCTCCCACGTGCTGTCGGAGCTGTCGGAGATCTGCACGGATGTGGGGATCATTGACCAGGGAAGGATGGCCCTCACAGGCAGCATCCGGGACATCCTGTCTCAGGTGAACAGCTCCAACCCCATTGTGATCACTCTGTTCGGCGGCGGGACGGACAAGGCCCTGAACATCTTAAAGAGCCACCCCTTTGTCCATACCATCACGGTGAAGGAGCAGGACATTGTCGTGCGCTTCACGGGAGACAAGCAGGACGAGGCGGTGCTGCTGCAGCAGCTGGTGGACTCCGGCCTGCTGGTGAGCGGCTTCACCAGGGAGCAGGGGAGCCTGGAGTCCTTGTTTATGCAGATCACCGGGAAGGATGAGGAAAGGACGGTGCTGAAATATGAAAATGAATCCGGTCTATAAGCGGGAGATGATGGTCAGCTCCAGGAGCATGAGAATGCCTCTGATCATCACAGTTTTCAACGGCATTCTGGCGGTGGTGGCCCTGTTGAACATGTATTCCAACGTGGTTCAGGTACGGCTGACGGCGGATGTCCAGTACAGCAGCTTTCTGGATCTGTATGAATTTGTGGCCACCATAGAGTTTGTCATGCTGATGTTTATCATGCCGGCCATCACTTCGGGGACCATCAGCGGGGAGCGGGAGAGGCGGACGCTGGATCTGATGCTCACCACCGGCTTGAACTCCTGGGAGATCGTGTCGGGAAAGCTGGGAGCGGCTCTGGTCACCATGTTTCTGGTGATCGTGTCCAGCTTTCCGGTATTTGCCCTGGTGTTCGTGTACGGCGGAATCACCGGCCGGGACGTGCTCTTCATGCTGCTCTGCTTTGTGACCTCCGCCCTCTTTGCGGGCAGTCTGGGCATCTGCTGCTCCTCCCTGTTTAAGCGGTCCACCGTGGCCACTGTGGCGGCGTACGGGGTGCTGGCCCTGACGGTGGCCGGCACTCTGGCGGTGAACAGCTTCGCCTACTCCATGGCCAGGATGAACTGGAACCAGTCCGGATATACCATGGGGATGATAGGGGAGCAGACGGTAAACTCCGGCGGTTTCCTCTACACGCTGCTGGTGAACCCGGCGGCCACCTTTCTTCTGATCCTTCAGGGACAAACGGCGTCGGGGGCCGGGGGAGTGCTGGAGATGTACGGAACGCGGCCGTCCGGCCTGATTCTGGATCACTGGCTGGCGTTCAGCATTGTGATACAGCTGGCTCTGTCAGGGGTGTTTGTGGCGGCTGCGGTGAAGATGGTGAGAAAGAAAGGAATTGGAAGAAATGCTTAAAATCGGCTGTCATCTGTCGTCCTCCAAAGGCTTCCTGGCCATGGCGGAGACGGCGGAAAAAATCGGGGGAACGACGTTTCAGTTTTTTACGAGAAATCCCAGAGGCGCGAAGGCAAAGGCTCTGGATGTGGAGGATGTGAACCGGTTTCTGGAGAGAGCCGGACAGCTGGGGATCGGACCGATTGTGGCCCACGCACCCTATACTCTGAATGCCTGCGGGGCAGAAGAGCGGGTGAGGGAATTTGCCCTGGAGACCATGGCCGATGATCTGGCCAGAATGGAGTACCTGCCGGGAAATTATTACAACTTTCACCCCGGCAGCCATGTGAAGCAGGGGGCGGAGACGGGAATCCGGCTGATTGCGGAGACGTTAAACGCCGTGCTGAAGCCGGAACAGCACACCACGGTGCTTCTGGAGACCATGGCGGGAAAGGGGAGCGAGGTGGGCCGCAGCTTTGAGGAGCTGAGGGAGATCCTGGACCGGGTGGAGCTTTCCGATCACATGGGCGTGTGCCTGGATACCTGCCATGTGTGGGATGGAGGCTACGACATTGCCGGCCATCTGGACGAGGTGCTGGAAGAGTTTGACCGGGTGATCGGCCTTTCCCGCCTGAAAGCCGTCCACTTAAACGACAGTCAGAACCCGCTGGGAGCCAGAAAAGACCGCCACGCGAAGATCGGCGAGGGCTGTATCGGCGCGGAGGCGCTGGTGCGGGTGGTGAACCACCCCGCTCTCAGGGACCTGCCCTTTGTCCTGGAGACGCCCAATGAGCTGGACGGATATGCGCGGGAGATTGCCTTTTTCCGGGAGAGATGCCGTTAGGGTAAATGCCGGGACAGGCAGAAGGGACTAAAAAACTCTCCATTATGGTGAGAGTTTGAGGAAGATGATACGTATGCATAAAGATCTGTTATCGATCGGCAAAATGGCCGCTCTGAACCGAATTTCCATTTCTACTCTGCGGCTGTATGATGAAAAAGGGCTGCTGAAACCCTGCTATACCGATCCGAAGACCGGTTACCGGTACTATGACATCAATCAGAACGCCCGTCTGGACATGATTGTCTACATGAAAGAGCTGGGAATGAGTCTGGCAGAGATCGGTCAGGTTCTGCAAAAAGAAGATATTTCCCTGATCGAAGATATTCTTTCCAGGAAAAATGAGCAGCTCCATCGGCAAATCCGGGAGCTGAAGGCGCGGCACGACGCGGTGGAACGGGCTATTCTGTCCATCGAGAGATACCGGAAATCTCCAACTACGGGTACTTTCTCTCTGGAATACATTGATCGTCGGTATATCTGGGGAATTCCCTGCTCGACAAATTTTTATAATGACGATGTTCACAGCTATGAAAATCTGCTGCGGGAGCTGAGAATGAAGATGGAGGAGGAAGGATTTGCCCAGATTCATTCTTATAATATCGGCACGTCCATTGCCCGGGAGGATTTTCAGGCGGACCGTTTTCAGGCGGATCAGATTTTTATTTTTACCGGCCGTCGGGAATATGGGGAGACAAAAGCTGCCGGGATCGTGGAAAGCGGCATGTATGCCTGTGTTTATCTGGATAATTATGACGATGAGATTGCCTATGCCAGACAGCTGCGGGAGTTCTGCAGGGATCAGGGATACGGGATTGCCGGGGATTATATCTGCGAGGTAATGACTGGATTTCACGTTTTTGACAGCGATCCGCGCAGCATGTTTCTCCGGCTGCAGGTGCCGGTGAGCTTTCAAAAGTAGAACGATAAAAAATTCACAAAATCTCTTGACTCTCCTGTAGCAAGAGGGATTAAACTGAGATCAGAAGAGGTAAGATACCAGGATCAGAAAGGTTCCTGATCCCGGTTTTGGATCTCGGGAGCTATTATCAGGAGTTGTTAATATTCATTCAGAACAGGAGGTTTTGTTATGGAGAAGATTAAGGTTGTTCAGTATGGATGCGGTAAAATGGCAAAGTATACGCTCCGGTATCTTTATGAGCATGGCGCTCAGATCGTAGGGGCGATCGATGTGAATCCTGCGGTAGTAGGAATGGACGTAGGGGATTTCGCCGGATTGGGGCTTAAGACCGGCGTATTGATTTCTGATGACGCGGATAAAGTGCTGGACGAATGCGACGCGGACGTGGCGGTTGTTACGCTGTTCAGCTTTATTGGGGATATTTATGATCATGTGGAGAAGTGCGTTTCCCGCGGAATCAACGTAATTACCACCTGTGAAGAGGCAATCTATCCCTGGACTACCGCTGCCGCTCAGATCAACCGGCTGGATGCGCTGGCGAAAGAGTACGGCTGCACCGTTACCGGTTCCGGTATGCAGGATATTTTCTGGATCAATATGGTTGCCATGGTTGCCAGCGGCTGCAACAAGATTACAAAAATTAAAGGCGCTTACAGCTACAATGTGGAAGATTATGGACTGGCTCTGGCAGAAGCTCATGGCTGCGGCCTGACTCCCGAGGAATTTGAGGCTCAGATCGCTCATCCTGAGGAATTTGAACCCTCCTACGCCTGGAATGCCAGCGAGGCCATCTGCAGCAAGCTGGGTCTGACCATTAAAACTATTACCCAGAAGCATGTGCCTTATATTGTGGACCACGATGTTTACAGTTCCACTCTGGGCAAGGTCATTGAAGCTGGCAAGTGTATCGGCATGTCCGCGGTAGTTACCATTGAGACCATGCAGGGCATTACCATTGAAGAGGAAACCATCGGCAAAGTTTACGGACCGGAAGACGGAGATCAGTGCGACTGGTGGATTACCGGCGAACCCAACACCGAGTTCCATGTAGTGAAACCTGCCACTGTAGAGCACACCTGCGCGACTGTTGTGAACCGGATTCCCAGCCTCCTTGCGGCGCCTGCGGGCTATGTAACCTGCGACCAGCTGGAGCCTCACAGCTATCTGACTTATCCCATGGAATATTACGTGTAAAAAATTGGAAAAAACACAGAATCAGGATGGAGCTGTCGGGAGATAGATAGCTCTAAACAGGGGGCTGCCGGGAAATATGTATTTCCCGGCAGCCCCCTCTTTTTTTACTCGTCCCACAGACATGCGCCGTTGGTGGCGATCACTTCTTTCATCCAATCGTAGGATTTCTTTTTCCGGCGTTCCAGGGTGCCGTTTCCCTTGTCATCCATGTCCACATAGATGAAGCCGTAGCGTTTTCTCATCTCTCCGGTGCTCAGTGACACCAGATCAATGCAGCCCCACATGGTGTAGCCCAGACATTCCACTCCGTCCTGGCAGATGGCCTTCTGCATTTCCCGGAGGTGGTCCCGCAAATAGGCGATGCGGTAGTCATCGTTGATGGAGCCGTCCGCCTCCACCGTATCCACAGCTCCCAGACCGTTCTCCACGATGAAGAGAGGCTTCTGATAGCGGTCGTAGATCTCGTTCATCACATAGCGGAGTCCAATGGGGTCAATGGGCCAGCCCCAGGGGGTGGCGGTCAGGTAGGGATTGGGATCCCCGCCGATGACGTTGAACTTGGACTGGGCGGATACAGTGCAGGAGCGGTAATAGCTGAAGGAGACGTAGTCCAGGGGAGAGGCGGCCAGAATCTCGTCGTCTCCCGGTTCCTTTTTCAGGGTCACTCCCCGGCGCTCAAAGATGTCCCCCGCGTAGGAGGGGTAGTAGCCTCTTGCCATCACGTCGATGAAAAACAGGCTCTCTCTCCGGCACTGCATATGGCGCATCATATCCTCCGGTCTGCATGTGGCGGGGTAGATCTCACTTAAGGCGTACATGGCCCCGAACTTGGAGCCGGGCATCATTTCATGTCCCATTTTGGTGGCCAGGGCGCTGGCCAGGAACATGTGGTGGATGGCCTGATAGTGGGTCTGGTTGTCCGCCTTTCTGGTGCCGCAGGAGGCATAGCCCCGGATGGCGTTGATCTCGTTGAAGGTGAGCCAGTAGCGGCAGCGGGAGCCGATGCGCTCAAAGAGCACCCGGCACAGCTTTAAATAGCAGTCGATCACCTTCCGGCTGCTCCAGCCGTCATACTTGTCCGCCAGGGCCGTGGGCATCTCATCGTGACAGATGGTGATGAGAGGCTCCATATGATATTTTTCCAGCTCGTCGATCACGTCCAGATAGAACCGGATTCCCTCCTCGTTGGGGGTGTCCTCCTCCCCGGTGGGAAAGATCCGGCTCCAGGTGATGCTGAAGCGGAACACGTTAAAGCCCATGCCGGCCATGAGGGCGATATCCTCCTTGTACCGGTGATAGAAATCCACAGCTTTGTGGCTGGGATAGTAGCAGTCATCGTAGAAACAGGGGACGGCCCCGTCGGGAATGTCGTCCGGGTTGAAGAAGCTGCTCTTCGCCTCCCCGTAGCTGCCGTCCGCCAGCTTTAAGGTGTGATGGCGGGGATGCTCCGGACTGCCGTCCGTCTCAAAATCATGGGTGGAAAGGCCCCGGCCGCCCTCGCCGAAGCCGCCCTCAAACTGGAAAGAGGCGGTAGCCCCTCCCCAGAGAAAATCCTTTGGCATTGGTTTCATGGTCGTAACTCCTTATTCAGGTTATTTCAGGCACTGGCCGTTGGTTTTGATCACGTTCTGATACCAGAAGAAGCTCTTCTTTCTGCTGCGGGCCAGGGTTCCCCTGCCCTCGTCATCCTTGTCCACGTAGATGAAGCCGTAGCGCTTTCTCATCTCGCCTGTGCCGGCGCTCACCAGATCGATGCAGCCCCAGGGGGTGTAGCCCATCACCGGAACATCGTCCAGCTCGATGGCGTCCATCATGGCCTTGATGTGCTTGGCCAGGTAGTCGATGCGGTAGTCGTCATTGATGGAGCCGTCCGGTTCCACGGTGTCGATGGCGCCCATGCCGTTCTCCACGATGAAGAGGGGCTTCTGATAGCGGTCGTATAAGTTGTTTAAGGAAGTGCGCAGGCCGATGGGGTCGATCTGCCATCCCCACGCCGTAGCTTCCAGGTAGGGGTTCTTGCCGCCGGAAACGATGTTGCCGGTCAGCTCTTCCACGTTCTGTCCCTCGATGGAGGAGAAGTAGTAGCTGAAGGACACGAAGTCCACGGTGCCTTCCTTTAAAGCCTCCTCGTCGCCGGGCTGAATGTCAGGCTTTTTGCCCAGCTCCTGCCAGATGGCGGTGCAGACGTTGGAGTAGTAGCCGCGGCAGTGCACGTCGCCGAAGTAGTAGGTCATGTTGTTCTTCTTCATAGCTGCGATCTGATCCTCCGGACGGCAGGTGGCCGCGTAGGTCAGGGGGTAGAGCAGCATGCAGCCGATCTGGTTCTCCGGGTCGATCTTGTGGCCCAGCACCACCGCTTTTGCGGAAGCCACCAGCTGATAGTGGGCGGCGTTCAGCATCACCTGATCTTTGTCCTCGCCCTCCTGATAGATGATGCCGGCCTGATGCCAGGGGCGGTTGGAACGCATAAGGGCGTTGATCTCGTTGTGGGTGAGCCAGTATTTTACTCTGCCCTTGTAGCGGGTGAACAGGGTCTCGCAGTAGCGGAGGAAGAAGTCGATGAGCTTCCGGTTTCTCCATGCTCCGTACTTCTTTACCAGCCCTAAGGGCATCTCGTAGTGGTTGATGGTGACCAGGGGCTCAATGTGGTATTTCTCCAGCTCGGTGAGCACGTTATCATAAAACTTCAGGCCTTCCTCGTTGGGGGTCTCCTCGTCGCCGTTGGGAAAAATGCGGCTCCAGGAAATGCTGAAGCGGTAGCACTTAAAGCCCATCTCCGCGAACAGAGCGATGTCCTCCTTGTAATGATGATAGAAATCCGTAGCTTCGTGGCTGGGATAGTAGGCGTCCGGGTGAACATAGTCGTGGATCTCTCTCTGGACTCCGTGGCGGGCCCCCATCTCCACATCGTTGATGGAAAGTCCTCTTCCGCCCTCCTGATATCCTCCTTCGTACTGGTTAGCCGCCGTAGCGCCGCCCCAGAGGAAATTTTTGCTCATCTCCATATGGTTATCCTCCTTTTTTACGACTTTGGGGAATGATGTTCAGATATCCATACAATCCCTCCTAATTTTTGAGTATATCAGAGAAGGGGAGAATTGTCCATAAAAATGAATGTTAAGCAGAATGCACAGAAACAGAGAGAAAAATTGGGAAATACAGACAAAATGAAAAAAACTCTTGAAAAAAAAGCCAATATGTTTTAGAATAGCGTTCGGAAACAGAATAAGACACATGTTACTATGTGGATTGTTACTTTCAGTAGGCAAGACCCAGACATGCAGGAAGGCTCACGGCCCCAGTTTCGCTGTGCGTAAGCAGCGGAGAGGCGGTGGATCATTTTTTGTATGCCGAGGTCTTTTTTTGTTTGCAGAATGCAGACTTGCCCGAAGCAGCCGGTCCGTCCGGAAGAACCGGCTGAGGGCGCGAAAAAGGAGGATATTATGGCAAGCAAGTATGACGGCCTGGCGCGGATTATTATCCAGAACGTCGGGGGAAAGGGAAACGTGATCAGTCTGACCCACTGCGTCACCAGACTGCGTTTCCGGCTGAAAGATGAGAGCAAAGCAAACACAGAAATTTTAAAGGCCACGGACGGCATCGTGACGGTTATCCAGAGCGGCGGCCAGTATCAGGTGGTAATTGGAAACCACGTGCCGGATGTATTTGACGCGGTCAACGACATCGGCCATTTCGCAGCGGCCGGAGCAGACGGCGCGGAGGCGGAGAGCAGCGGCGGCAAGAAGGGAATCGGCGACAAGCTGATCGACACCCTGTCCGGAACCTTCACCCCCATCCTGGGTCTGCTGGGAGCTACCGGTATTGTAAAAGGTCTGCTGGGTCTGGCAGTATTCCTGCTGGGAAATGAGTTTAAGGATACGGGAACTTACATGATCCTCTACGCCATCGGCGACGGATTCTTCTATTTCCTGCCTGTGATGCTGGCTTACTCCGCATCCCAGAAATTCAAGCTGAATCACTTTACCGGCATGGCCATCGCGGCGGCTTTCCTGTACGCGGAAGTGAAGTTCCCGGCCATCGCCAGCGGCGAGACCGTGGTTACCACCCTGTTTGCCGGCACCTTTATGGAGACGGCTATCCATGAGACTTTCCTGGGAATTCCCATTATCTGGCCTTCCGCAGGATACGGCTCTTCTGTTATCCCCATTGTGTTTGCGGTATGGTTCGCAAGCAAAGTGGAGAAGCTGTGGAACAAGGTGATCCCCGATGTGATCAAGCTGTTTATCGTTCCCATGCTCACTCTGGTGGTTTCCGTGCCCATCTCCTTCCTGGTAATCGGACCGGTGGCCTCCTGGCTGTCCGGCGGCATCGGCGCTCTTTGCTCCGCTGTGTACGGCTTCAATCCCATTGTGGCAGGCTTCCTGGTAGGAGCTCTCTGGCAGGTACTGGTTATCTTCGGGCTTCACTGGGGACTGGTTCCTGTTATGTACAACAACTATTCTACTCTGGGATTTGATACCTTCGTATCCACCAACTTTACCGCTTCCTTCGTGCAGACGGCGGCTGTATTTGCCATCATGCTGAAGACGAAGGACAAGAAGTTAAAGAGTCTGTCTCTGCCCGCGTTTCTGTCCGGTATCTGCGGCGTGACGGAGCCGGCTATTTACGGTATCACCCTTCCCAAGAAGAAACCGTTCTACATCACCTGCCTGACGGCGGGAATCGGCGGCGCTCTCATGGGAGCATTCGGAGTGGCCACCTACACCTCCGGCGGACTGGGCGTATTTAAGCTGCCCTGCTTCATTCCCACCTCAGACGCTATTGCGAAGCTGGGAATTACCGATGTGATGTATGACTTAAGAACCATTGTGCTCATTACCCTGGCTGTGATGGTGCTGACTTTCGTGATCATCTGGTTCACCTACAGCGACGGCGCGGCAGCAGAGCCGGCGAAAAAGGCAGAGGCTGCAAAGCCCATGGAGAAGCAGGAAATCGCCGGTGAGGAGGGCACGGTTGCAGCTCCCATCAGCGGTCATGTGATCCCTCTGTCTGAGGTAAAGGACGAGGCGTTCTCTTCTGGCGTGCTGGGCAAAGGCGTGGCCATTGTTCCCGCTGAGGGAAAGGTGTACGCACCCTGTGACGGAGAGATTTCCACCATGTTCCCCACGGGACACGCAGTGGGCATCACCGGCGACAACCGGGCGGAGATTCTGATTCATATCGGCATGGATACGGTGAAGCTGGACGGAAAGTATTTCTCCCCGAAGGTGGAGACCGGCGCGAAGGTGAAGACGGGAGACCTGCTGGTGGAATTTGATATGGACAAGATCAAAGAGGCAGGTTATGATGTAACTACACCGGTGCTTGTGACCAACGCCGATGATTTCGTGGATATTTCCGGCGAGACTGGAAAGGATGTAAAAGCGGGAGATGCTCTGATCTCCATCATCTGATTTTTCTGAATTTCATAGGACGCTAAAAAGGCAGGGGCTGCCGCCCCAGGGACAGACGTGATGAAAGCAAGACGCAGGTTCCGGCAGGCGGCAGCCCCTTAAATTTTATATTTACAGGAGGTTTCATATGGGACGTTTTCCGAAAGACTTTTTATGGGGCGGCGCCACGGCCGCCAATCAGTGCGAGGGCGCTTACGACGTGGACGGCAGAGGTCTGGCCAATGTGGACCTGATCCCCTCTGGCCCGGAGCGCCGGGCGGTGATGAACGGCACCAGAAGAATGCTGGAGTGCGAGGAGGGATACAACTATCCCGGCCATGAGGCCATTGATTTTTACCATCACTACAAGGAGGACATCGCCCTGTTCGCGGAGATGGGCTTTAAGTGCTACCGCCTGAGCATCGCCTGGAGCCGCATTTACCCCAACGGCTTCGATGAGGAGCCCAACGAGGCGGGCCTGAAATTTTATGAGAACGTGTTTGACGAGTGCCGTAAGTACGGCATCGAGCCCCTGGTGACCATCGTCCATTTCGACGCTCCGGTGGCCTGCACGAAGAAGTTCGGGTCCTGGAAGAGCCGGGAGATGATCGACTGCTACGTAAAGTACTGCAATACCCTGTTCACCAGATATAAGGGCAAAGTAAAATACTGGCTCACCTTCAACGAGATCAACATGATCCTTCATATGCCTTTCATGGCAGCGGGAGTGCTCATCGACGAGGGAGAAAACGCGGAGCTGGTGAAGTACCAGGCGGCCCACCATGAGCTGGTGGCTTCCGCCATGGCCACGAAGCTGGCCCATGAGATTGATCCGGAGAATCAGATCGGCTGTATGCTGGCGGCGGGACAGTACTATCCCTACAGCTGCGATCCGAAGGACGTGTTTGAGGCCATGAAGATGAACCGGGACAACTACTTCTTCATCGACGTTCAGTCCCGGGGCGAGTATCCGGAATACGCGAAGAAATTCTTTGAGAGAGAGGGATACGATATCGGCATCACGGCGGAGGATGAAAAAGTGCTGAGAGAGAACACGGTGGACTTCATCTCCTTCTCCTACTATTCCTCCCGGGTGGCCAGCGCCCAGCCGGAGCTGTACGGGGAGACGGAGGGAAACATTTTCTCCAGCGTGAAGAATCCCCATCTGAAGGCGTCGGAGTGGGGCTGGCAGATCGATCCCCTGGGCCTTCGGATCACCATGAATGCCCTCTACGACCGGTATCAGAAGCCTCTCTTCATCGTGGAAAACGGCCTGGGAGCGGTGGACACTCCGGACGAGAATGGATTTGTGGACGATCAGTACCGGATCGAGTACCTGAGAGAGCATATTAACGCCATGGCGGATGCGGTAGATATTGACGGAGTGCCGCTGATGGGATATACTCCCTGGGGCTGCATCGACCTGGTGAGCGCCAGCACCGGTGAGATGAAGAAGCGCTACGGATTTATTTACGTGGATAAAGATAATGAAGGAAACGGAACTCTGAAGAGGAGCAAAAAGGCATCATTTGAGTGGTACAGACGTGTGATTGCTTCCAACGGAGAGGAGCTGTAAGAAAAATACAGTTTTCCGGGGAGGGGAGGAAAAAGTCTGCATGAAGATAACCCGCGTGATCAACAACAATGTGGTGGCGGCGGTGGACGACGAGAGTCATGAGCTGGTGCTCATGGGAAATGGAATCGGTTTTGGGAAAAAACTGGGGGATGAAGTGCCTCCGGAGGCGGTGGAGAAGACCTTCGCCCGCTTTGATGAAAAGTGGGTGAGGAATTTTAAGCGGCTGTCAGAGGAGATTCCCTACGAATTTATGCACATGACCAACGAGATCATCAGCTATGCCCAGCTCTCCCTGGGAAAAGAGTTAAATGAGAACGTGTACATTGCCCTGACGGACCACCTGAATTTTGCCATTCAGAGAATCCGCCAGGGAGTGGTGCTGAGCAACTCCATGCTGTGGGAGATCAAGCACTACTACAGTCACGAGTACCATATCGGCCTGGAGGCCATCGCCATCATCCGCCGGTATACGGGCATTGAGATGCCGGTGGACGAGGCGGGATTTATCGCCATGCACATTTTAAATTCCGAGCTGGACATTGACATGGATTTATCCCGGATCATGACCAGGATCATTCAGGATGTGCTGAATATTATCACCTATCATTTTCACATTGTCATCGACGAGGAGTCCCTGGACTACGAGCGGTTTGTGACCCATCTGAAGTTTTTCATTCAGCGGGCCATCCACGAAAATGAGTCCAAGATCTGGGATCCCGGCCTGATGGACATGATCCGGGCCCAGTATCTGGATTCCTACGACTGCGCCAGCAAGGTGGCGGCCTATATTGAGAGAACCACGCCCTACCGGGTGTCGGAGGAGGAGACCATCTATCTGACCGTCCATATCCAGCGGCTGCAGACCTCCTCAAAGCAGGCCGGAGAGACGAAAAAAAACGAATAAATTCCTGCGGAAACAGCTTTCACAGTCGAACCTTCTGGTTGGGACAGCGAAAGCTGTTTTGCCGTTTCACGGTTCGATTCTGGCCGGTATGGTCATGCTGACCCTGGCAGGCTGCCTGCGCTCTGCATGATATGCCCGGCAAAAATTTTCTTGTAAACATTCCAATTCCGATTATAATAGTAAAGATGAGATTTTGAGAATGAGAAAAGGAGTCTGGGCCGATGAAAACCCCCTGTCAGAGAATTGAGAGCAGCATTATCAAAAAGTTCCGCAAGGAGATCTGGCGTCCCTTCGTCCGGGGGATGCAGGAGTTTCGCATGGTGGAGGAAGGAGACCGGGTGGCGGTGTGCATTTCCGGGGGAAAGGATTCCATGCTTCTGGCCAAGTGCATGCAGGAGATCCGCCGCCACGGAAATGTGGATTTTCAGCTGGAATTTCTGGTGATGGATCCGGGCTACCATCCGGACAACCGGCGGATGATCGAGGAGAACGCCCGCCTGATGGAGATCCCCATCCATGTGGTGGAGTCGGATATTTTCAACACCGTGGCGGACATCCGGGAAAATCCCTGCTATCTCTGCGCCAGGATGCGCCGGGGATTTCTCTACGCCAACGCCCAGGCTCTGGGCTGCAATAAAATCGCTCTGGGCCACCATTTCAACGATGTGATCGAGACCACCCTCATGGGGATCCTCTACGGAGGCCAGTTCAATACCATGATGCCGAAGCTCCACAGCACCAATTTTCCCGGCATGGAGCTGATCCGCCCCCTCTACTACGTGAGGGAGGAGGATATTCTGGCCTGGAAGGATTACAACGAGCTTCATTTCCTCCAGTGTGCCTGCCGATTTACGGAGCAGATCGCCAGGGAGCGGGAGGCCAGGGGGGAGGCCGCGGACGCGGCGGACATCGTCCACACCTCCAAGCGCCAGGAAGTGAAGGAGCTGATTGCCATGCTGAAAAAGACCAATCCCGGCGTGGAGAACAACATTTTAAAGAGCGCGGAAAACGTCAACCTGGACATCTGCCTGGGCTATGTGTCCGGCGGCGTCCGCCATCATTTCATGGATCGGTACGGGGAGAACGGCGGCGTCCGGGAGGACAGGACGGATACATAAACCGGCTGTCCCGGGCATAGACTTTCTTAGAAAAATAAGTAAGGAAGGTATGCCAACATGGAACTGGTGAAGAAGAACATCCGTATGAACCGGTGGAAGAACCACGCCGCCACCCAGCTGACTTTGGACGACGATTTCATCGTGCCGGATACGATGGACGATATGGAACAGGTCATTTTGGACACGGGAGGCATTCAGGTCGAGTCCTCCCGCCCCCAGGGGGAGAAGGTGGTGATTCGGGGAAAACTGGATTTTAAGGTGCTCTACCGCCGGGAAGGAGGCGGCCTGCAGGCGCTGGGCGGATCCATCCCCTTTGAGGAGACGGTGAATGTGCCGGGGCTGACGGAGCACGACTACGTGAATGTGACCTGGGATCTGGACGATCTGAACGCCGGCATGATCAACTCCAGAAAGATCAATGTGAAGGCCCTGGTGACCTTAAACGTCCAGGTGGAGACCATGTTCGACGCGGAAGCGGCGGTGGACGTGGCGCTGGCCGGAAACGGGGAGGACGTAAAGGCCCTGAAGGAGGAGCTGGAGGTGGCGGAGATCGCCGTCCGGAAGAAGGACACCTACCGGGTAAAGGAGAATCTCACCCTGCCGGGGAGCAAGCCCAACCTGGAGAAAATCCTCTGGAGCGAGGTGCGCCTCTCCGGAACTTCCAGCCGTCCCGCCGACGGAAGCGTACATATTGACGGGGAACTGGCGGTGTTTGTGATCTATGACTCTGAGGGGGACGGGGCCCCCGTCCAGTGGGTGGAGGAGAGCGTCCCGTTTTCCGGGGAGCTGGAGGTGGCGGGCTGCAGGGAGGAGATGATTCCTGTGGTCTCCATGCGCCTGGTTCACCGGGATGTGGAGGCGAAGCCGGACTATGACGGGGAGATGCGGGAGCTGGAACTGGACGCTGTGGTG
Organism: Candidatus Lachnoclostridium avicola; assembly: GCA_019114465.1. Classification (GTDB taxonomy): domain Bacteria; phylum Bacillota; class Clostridia; order Lachnospirales; family Lachnospiraceae; genus Lachnoclostridium_A; species Lachnoclostridium_A avicola. Next base: position 13,229 of record DXFM01000004.1, on the reverse strand, counting down.
GAGCTGGACATGAAGCTCTACGAGGAGGAGAAGATCCAGCTGTTAAGCGATCTCTATTCCACCAACCGGGAGATCGTGCCGGAGACGGGAGAGGTGTGTTTTGACCAGATTCTCACGAAAAACCTGTGCAAATGCAAGATCAGTGAGAAGCTGGAGATCAGCCGCCACGACCGGATCCTGCAGATCTGTCACAGCGAGGGATCGGTGAAGATCGACGAGACGGAAGTGAAGGATGACACCCTGCACATTGAGGGGGCCCTGGAGGTCCAGCTTTTATATCTCACCGATGACGACAGTCAGCCGGTACAGTCGGTGACGGAGATCGTTCCCTTTCATCAGATGGTGGAGGCGAAGGGAATCGATCAGAACAGCATTTACCAGCTGAACGCCAGCCTGGACAATATGTCGGCGGTGATGCTGGGGGGAAGCATGGTGGAGATCAAGGCGGTTATCAATCTGGATCTGCTGGTGCTTCAGCCCGTATGCCGCCCGGTGATCACCGGGGTGGACGTCCAGCCTCTGGACACGGAGAAGCTGCAGAAGCTGCCGGGAATTGTGGGTTATATCGTCCAGCCGGGAGACAGCCTGTGGAAAATCGCGAAGAAATTTCACACCACGGTGGATAACATCATGGACACCAACGGCCTGACCTCGGATCTGCTCCAGCCCGGGGAGAAGCTGATTCTGGTAAAGGAGATCGCCCAGGGGTGAGGGCCGGGTAAGTCGGGCGGGGCCGCCGGAGGAGAGAGCCGGAAGAAGCCGGGCGGGGCCGCCGGAGGAGAAAACGGATGCACCCATCCGGGGTCTGCCGCATAAGATAAAGTATGAAAACAGTCCGGCGGACGAAAGCCGCCGCAGGCACTGCACCCGGCCGGTGCTTCATCATAGATCAGGGAAACCTGGGCGGCCGCCGCGTATTTGCAAGACGCCGCAGCCGTTTACATACCCGTGCAGTGCCGGGGGAAGAGGGAAGGGAAGATACCAATGAATTATACTTATCTGGTAAAGTGCGCTGACGGCACTCTCTACTGCGGGTGGACAAACTGCCTGGAAAAACGGCTGGAAGCCCACAACAGCGGAAAAGGGGCCAGGTACACCAAGAGCCGACGGCCGGTGACTCTGGTCTACTACGAGGAATTCGCCACGAAGGAGGAGGCCATGAGTCGGGAATGGGCCATAAAAAGGCTGAGCCGCCGAGAGAAAGAAGAGCTGATCCGGAAAAAAGAGGATTGTAAACAGGAAAACCGCAGGGAGAGCGGCGGGCTGTAAATACGGCCCCGCGGCTTCCTGCGGTTTTTTACCGTGAAAGCCCGATAGGCCGGATTGCGAATGCAGGTCGGATCGCGTGAGTGCGCAGCACGGAGCGATCCGAGGGCTTTCATGGTTCATGGTGTCCGCGTCAGCGGATATGAGAGTTGCACTGTAACATATGATTTATTCCGGAATATCCGGCTGCTTTTCCTGGGGGTCCTCCGGTTTTTTCACAGGAAAGGCCACCAGGGCCTTAAAGAGATCCCCGTCGATGATGATGTCGAAGGTTCCCTTCTGGAGCAGGGTCAGATTCTTGGCGATGGAGAGACCCAGGCCGCTTCCCTCTGTGGTTCTGGCCACGTCTCCCCGGACGAAACGCTCCGTCAGTTCGCTGGCATCGATATTTAAGGGACTTTCCGACACGTTCTTGATGGTAAAGACGGCCATGCCGTCCTCCTCCTTCAGGTCCACGTAGACCCGGCTGCCCTCCATGGCGTATTTGCAGGCGTTGTTGTACAGATTTTCCAGAATCCGCCACAGCCTCCTTCCGTCCGCCTGGATGATCAGCCGTCCGTCGGGAATGTGGGTCACCAGATCCAGGCGCCGGGCGGCGAATTTCTCCTCAAATTCTCCCCCGGTCTGCTGGACCAGCTCAGTAAAATTCAGATCGCTGATCTCCAGCTTTACATTGCCGGAGCTGGCCTTGGACGCCTCCACCAGATCCTCCGTCAGGTTCTTCAGCCGCTGGGACTTCTGCTCCAGCACGCTTAAGTAGGACTGGATCTTGGGGTCCTGGATGTGCTCCCGCTTGATTAAGTCCACATAGTTGATGATGGACGTGAGGGGCGTCTTGATGTCGTGGGAGACGTTGGTGATCAGATCCGCCTTCAGCCGTTCGCTCTTCACCTGTTCCTGGAGCACGTCCTCCATGCCGTGGGAAATGTTGTTCAGGTTTTCCGCCAGATCCTTTTCTTTCCCCGAGAACAGGGAAGTGTCGATCTGGTAGCTGGTATCGCCGGAGGACAGATTGTCAACGGCCTCCGTGATCTTGTCCATCTCCCAGGCACTGTGGAACATGTAGTGAAAGCCCCACAGGTCCAGCACGACGAGGACAACGCAGAGCAGGATCCCCACAATGTATTTCAGCGCCCCATGTCCGTGGTAGAAAGACAGGTACACGCCGGATAAAATGACCAGGTTGGCGCCGATAAAGCAGAAATAGATGAAGGCGACCACCATGGTCAGCCGTTTCTCAGAAAAATACAGGTTGAGAAACTTTTTCGCGTTCTTGAAAATACTGTTGGTCCACAGAGTTTTCGCCCCGTAGCGGCGCATGATACTGGCAGTCTCCCACAGCAGCAGGAAATAGATGCACACGGCGCTCACCAGCATGTCGGTGTAGGCCCAGTAGTCCACTTTTACCACCAGGTGAAGCAGTTTGGAGAACACCCGGTAGCTTAAAAATACGGCCAGCAGGCACCCCAGAAGAGTGAGGAGAACGCTGCTCTCCGTGCTCAGGGCGTCATAATAATTTAAGGGACTTTCCTTCTCCGCTGTCAGGATGCGGTAGAGGGTGAGGGCCATTCCCAGCACGCCGGACAGGATGCAGAAAATTCCGCCCACGTACATGACCCGCATGTTCTGGAAGGAATCGTAGCCCTCCGAGTAGGCATCTGTATGGGGGTAGGTGGTGTCCAGGCCGATGGCCACGTAGTAATTGTTGTTGTCGTAAGGGTTGCTGGCCTCCGCCAGCTGGGAAATATTGGTGGGGAGCACGGAAATATTGGTGTCCGGCCCCAGGGTGGTCCCGTCCACGTAGCAGTATTTCCCCATGGCCCGTATGGCGTCGGGAGTCATGTCCGGCGCGTTGGTGTACATGCTCTGGTCGGACTCAGAGCGGTTGTAGCACACCTGAAAGATCAGGTTGGACGGCTGGGCAATCAAGTTGTTGTAAGTGCTCAGATAGCTGCCCAGCCGGGTCATGATCTCTAAGGAGAGGCCTTCCAGGGTGGAGTAGGCGTCTCCCGGCTCTGAATAATTGTCGCTGGGCATGTAGACCCGCCAGTCCACCACGAAATTGTCCTCCTGGTGGGGAGTCTCCTCCACCTCCGTGCGCACCACCTCATAGTCGCTGTTTAAGTAGTATCCCAGGGACTTGCCGTATCGGATCAGCTCATCCAGCGTGTAGGTCATGGTCTGGGTCTCGATGCCTGAGGTGTAGGACACGCCCACCATTTTCTTGTTGTAATCCAGCTGTCCGTCTGTCTCGAACACATCCTTGTAGTTTACATAGTCGAAAATCCGGCTGACGTCCTTTTCCAGCTGCTCCTTAAACAAGTCAGAATCCTCGTAGACCGAATTGGAAAACAGATGGATTCCCCGGCCGTAGTTGTAGTTCAGATACATCAGGCTCAGCCCCAGCACGGCGATGGCCACGAATGCCAGATGGAGAAGCAGAGCGGTAAATTTTTTCATAGGCTCTCCTTACTGCTTTTCGATCTTGTATCCCACGCCCCAGACCACCTTCAGGTACCGGGGTTCTCTGGGGTTGATCTCGATCTTTTCCCGGATATGGCGGATGTGGACGGCCACGGTGTTGTCGGCGCCGATGGCCTCCTCGTTCCAGATCTGCTCGTAGATCTCGTCGATGGAGAACACCTTCCCCGCGTTTTTCACCAGAAGAAGCAGGATGTTGTACTCGATGGGAGTCAGCTTGATGGTCTCCCCATCCACCTGCACCTCCTTGTTGTCGTCGTTGATGGTAAGTCCGCCGCACTTGTAAATCTGTTCCCCGGCCTGCTGCTGGTTCATGTTGCCCAGCTGGGTGTAGCGGCGGATGTGGGATTTCACCCGGGCCACCAGCTCCAGGGGATTGAAGGGCTTGGTGATATAGTCGTCGGCCCCGATGTTTAACCCCAGGATCTTGTCGTTGTCCTCGGATTTGGCGGACAGAATGATAATGGGGATGCTGCTGGTCTCCCGCACCTTCAGCGTGGTGCGGATGCCGTCCAGCCCGGGCATCATCACGTCCAGGATCATCAGGTCCACCGGCGTGCTGTCCAGGATCTTTAAGGCTTCGTAGCCGTCGTAGGCCTTGATCACATGATAGCCTTCCCCGGTCAGATAAATGTCAATGGCTTCCACGATCTGCTTGTCGTCGTCGCAAACCAGTATGTTCTGCATAGAGCAGACCTCCTTTTATGTATGAAATATTCAGTCGTCTTTTGTTATGAGAAACGGAAGATGGCGGCTCCGTAGGGCGGCAGAGGATAGGCGAAGGAGCAGGGCTGCCCGTCGCACTCTTTCTTCACGGATCGGAACACGGGGGCGTGGTCTCCCCGCTTGTAGAGGCCGTGGGCCGTGTCCAGAACCAGGGTGTAATTTCCCCGCTTCGGCACTCCCACCCGATAGTCCGCCCGCTCCATGGGAGTGAAATTGCAGATCACCAGCAGGTTTTTCTTTCCCGTCTCGTCCCGGCGGATGTAGCTGAAAATGCTCCGGTCCCCGTCGTTGGCGTTGACCCACTGGAAGCCGTGCCAGTCTCTCTCCAGCCGGTAGAGGGCCGGATAGGTCCGGTACAGGTGAAGCAGGTCCGAGTAGTATTTCTGCAGGTCTGCGTGGAGAGGTTCCTCTGTCAGATACCAGTCCAGGGCCACCTTTTCATCCCACTCGTGGAACTGTCCGAAGTCCTGTCCCATAAACAGCAGCTTTTTCCCCGGATGGGTCATCATGAAGGTGTAGCCCACTTTCAGGTTGGCGAATTTATCCTCGTAGATGCCGGGCATCTTGTTGATCATGGAACACTTCAGGTGGACCACCTCGTCATGGGAGAGAACCAGAATGAAGTTCTCGCTGGAGGCGTAGGTCATCCCGAAAGTCATCTTGTTGTGATTGTACTTGCGGAAATAGGGATCCAGCTTCATGTATTCCAGAAAGTCGTGCATCCAGCCCATGTTCCATTTGAAGGTAAAGCCCAGTCCGCCGGAGGCCGGGTCATGGGTGACGGAAGGCCAGGCGGTGGATTCCTCGGCGATGACCATGGCACCGTTTCCCCGCTGCTTCACAATGCTGTTCAAGTGGCGGAAGAATTCGATGGCTTCCAGGTTCTGGTTGCCGCCGTACTTGTTGGGGATCCAGTTGCCGTTGCTGCGGCCGTAGTCCAGATACAGCATGGAGGCCACGGCGTCCACCCGCAGCCCGTCAATGTGGTATTTGTCAATCCAGTAGAGGGCATTGGCGATGAGGAAATTTTTCACCTCATTTTTTCCGTAGTCGAAGACCTTGGTGCCCCAGTCGGGGTGCTCTCCCTTTCTGGGATCGGCGTACTCGTAGAGGGGCTGTCCGTCAAAATTGGCCAGTCCGTGGGCGTCTTTCGGAAAATGGGCCGGCACCCAGTCCAGAATCACTCCGATCCCCTTCCGGTGCATGTAGTTGACAAAATACATGAAGTCCTTCGGGGCGCCGTAGCGGGAGGTGGGGGCGTAGTAGCCGGTCACCTGATATCCCCAGGACGCGTCCAGGGGGTGTTCGGCGATGCCCATGAGCTCCACGTGGGTGTAGCCCATGGAAGAGACGTATTCAGCCAGCTCCTTCGCCGCTTCCTTATAGGTGTAGAATCCGTCCTTTTCCGGCCGGTCCTTTCGCTTCCAGGAACCGATGTGAACCTCGTAGATGCTCAAGGGCTCCTTTGTCACGTCCGCCGTTTTCCGCCGGTCCATCCATCTGGAGTCGGACCAGCCGAATCCCTCGAGGTTAGCGGTGACGGAAGCGGTTCCCGGGCGGTATTCCGCCTGGAACGCGTAGGGATCTGCTTTCAGGATCACATCTCCCCGCCTGGTGGTGATGGCGTATTTGTAGAGCTGGCCGGTTCTTAAGCCGGGTACGAAAAGCTCATAGATCCCTGAGTCCGCCAGCGGCGTCATGGGGTGGCTGCGCTTGCTCCACCCGTTAAAATCTCCGGAAAGGTGCACTTCCCTGGCGTGGGGCGCCCACACCGCAAAGTACATCCCCTTCTTTCCGTTTATGGTTCTGGGATGAGCTCCCAGCTTGTTGTAGATCTCGTAGTGTGTGCCGTTGCCGAAGAGGTAACGGTCAACGTCTGTAATAACCCCCGTCTGTTTCATTTCTTATTCCTCCCACTGGTCCCCCAGTAATTCTTTTAATTCCTCTGGATCCATGTCCCCCTCATCCAGCGGCTTTCCGTCCTCCATGAGAGCGTCCCACAGCTTGATCACAGCTGCGGAATTGGCTTCCAGCCGGACGGGAAGGACATCGTGTTCCACAGGAAATTCTTCCCCTGTCATAAGATTTTCCGCCTTCCGGCTGCAGATAGGCAGCGGAAGCACAAAGGCGCTTGGGCTGCTGTCGCAGTTGACGGCGGTGATGATAATGGATTCCGATCCGTAGCGGGCAAAGGCAAACTGCCGGTTGGTAAGATACAGTTCCTGATACAGTCCTCCGTGAAACTCCGGGTTCTCCCGGTGGATCCGGATCAGCTTCCGGATCAGATCCTTCAGCCCGTTCTCACGGCTTTCCGCTTCTTCGGCGGTGACAGCCGGGCGGAGAGCTTTGTCGCTGTGGCTGGTCCGCTTTCCCTCCATGCCCCATTCGCTGCCATAGTAAATAGACGGGATGCCGGGCAGGGTAAACAGCAGAGTGTAGAGCGGCTCAAAGTGGGCTTTATCCGCCAGTTTGCTTGCCAGCCGGTCCTCGTCGTGGTTGTCTGTAAATGTATAGAGCTGGATTCCCTTAAAGGGCAGCCGTTTGATGGTGTGGGCGATCTCAAAGTAGTTGTGGTCGTTGTGGGCGGAGTAAAAGGCCTTGTGAAGGGCGTAGTTGGTGACGGAATGGAGCATTTCGTCGTTGACCCAGCGGCCGTATTCCCCGTGAATGACTTCGCCCATGAGCCAGAAAGCCTCCTTCATGGGGGCGGTGGCTCTGCGCAGCTCTTTCATAAAATCAAAATCCAGATCGCCGGCGCAGTCCAGGCGCAGACCGTCGATGCCGAACGTGTCCACCCAGAAACGGACGGTGTCGAATATGTACTGCTTCACTTCCGGATTTTTCAGGTTCAGGCAGGGGAGCTGAAACTGTCCCTGCCAGGCGTCGTAGCAGAAGGGATCTCCCATGGGGCTGGAGCAGTGAAAGGACACGCCCCGGTACCAGTCTTTGTAGGGGGAATCCCATTTTTTCTCCTGAATGTCCCGGAACGCGAAAAATTCCCGGCCGGTGTGATTGAAAACGGCGTCGATGACCACCCGTATCCCGGCGCTGTGGCAGGCGGCCACAAAATCCCGGAATTCTTCATTGGTCCCCAGACGGCAGTCCACCTTCCGGTAGTCCCTGGTATCGTAGCCGTGGGAGGAGGATTCAAATAAAGGACCTATGTACAGCGCGTTGAATCCCATGCCGCTTATGTAGGGGATCCAGGCGTTTAACTGGTCAAAACGGGAAGCGGCTTCCCCGTGATTAAAATCCGGGGCGCCGGTGCATCCCAGAGGGTACAGATGGTAAAATACAGAACTTTCATACCATTGTTTCATCATGATTTCCTCCTTAAAGTTCCCGCTTTTTAAAGTTCTGCAGGAGAAACTGATAGCGCAGCTGGGCGGCGTTCAGCTCGTAAATGTAGCAGTCGATCAGGGTGGGATCCACGACCTGCTCGAAGTGGTTGCGCGCCGTGTCGATGGCTCCTTTGGTCTGTTCGATCTCCCGGCGGAGCTTTCGCTCCTCCTTCAGAAGCTCTCTGTTTCTGGAAAATTTTAAACCTTTCATATTCCCATCTCCCTGTAATTGATGGAGTTAGTATATACCGGAAATGGAAATATATTCATTTTACCACCGCGCAGTAGAGGCAGTCAATAAAAAGGGATTGACAATTCTCTGAAAATGGTTCATAATAAGAGCACGTTTCGCACTTCACTCGAAGTGCATGTAAGATTCTTTTTATCCAGCCGGTTCAGGCAGAAAATTCCCGTACACTGAGAGCGCAGAAGGGGGAGATTTTATATTGAACACAGATGGGGTGCTGTGTCTGTTTTTGGCATTTTTTAGTATTCAGGATCTGATGGAGGGGAGGATTTCCCGCTACGCAACTGCGGCCGGACTGGCCGCCGGGCTTCTTTTCCGAAGGGGAGAGATGGCTGCCGGGCTGTTTGCCGGTCTGGTGTTTTTTCCTCTGTTCCTGTTTCGGATGATGGGAGCGGCGGATGTGAAGGTGATCGCTGTGATCACCGGTTTTCTGGGGCCGGAGCGGGCAGTTCCGGCGCTGGCTATGGGGTTTGTTCTGGGGGCGTTCTGGTCCCTGGCAAGGCTTCTGCGCAGAAGGCTTCTGTGGAGGCGCCTGTCTTATTTCGCAGCCTATATCAGGCGGGTTACCATGACGAAAAATTGTGAACCATACTACCGCAGGGAGAGAGACGGCGGGGAGGCGGCAATCCCTCTGGCGTTCTGCCTTTCAGCCGGAACGGCGGCGTATCTTCTGCTGGAACAGGCGGTGCGGTAGGAGCCGGGAGAGCTTCCGGCGGAATGAAAACTTCAGAGGAGGGAGTCTATGCGGAAAATTATGGCGGTGTGGGATACCAATCCCCTGTACGCGGAGCGGCTGGCGGATTTTGCCAATGAAAGGGGAAGAATTCCGTTCCGCGCAGTGGCGTTCGCGTCGGCGGAGCGGCTGAAGGAATACGCGGCAAAACACAGCGTGGAGATTCTGCTGACGGGATGGGACGCGGCGGAGGAAGATTTAAAGGAAATCAGAGCCAGACAGGTCATTTACCTGGGAGAAGAAAAGCGGGCGGATCCGGAGCGGCTGCCGTCCGTATACAAGTATCAGAATTCCGAGCGGCTCATGCGGGAAGTGATGGCCTGGTATGAAGGGGAAGACGGGCGGGAGTCCGTGTCCATTGCCGGGCGGGGCCGGGTCATCGGGGTCTATTCCCCTGTGGGCCGCTGTCGGAAAACGGCCCTGGCTCTGACTCTGGCCCAGGTGTGGAAGGAGACGGAGCGGACGCTGTTTGTCACCCTGGAAGACTGTTCCGGCCTGGGAGAGATGACCGGGGAGACCTACGGGGAATGTCTCTCGGATCTGCTCTACCGCTACCGCCACGGAGGAAGCTGCTGGGAAAAGATCGGCGCCTTTGTCTACACCTGGGGAAATGTGGATTACATTCCTCCGGTCCGCTATCCGGAGGACCTGGAAGGCATCAGCGGAATGGAGCTGGCCGGATTTATCGAAGATATGGCGGCGGAGTCCGGGTACGGGGTGATCGTTGTGGATGTGGGTCAGGCCGGCCGCCAGGCGGGGGAGATTCTGGAGGCCTGCGACGTGATCTACATGCCGGTGCTGGAGGACTGGGTATCCCAGGCCAAGATCCGGGAATTTGAGTCCTATCTGGCTGAATCCGGGCGGGACGGAGTGGCGGAGCGTCTGGAAAAGCTGAAGCTGCCCCCAGGGGGAAGGATTCTGGCGGGAGAAAATTATCCGGAACAGCTGCTGTGGGGAGAGCTGGGAGACTTTGTCCGCGGCCTTGTGGGAGGAGGAAGGAATCGTGAAGAAGAATGACGGAATTGTGACAAAGAATGACGGCGGGCGGTGGGAGCTTTTGAGGAGAAACGTCCGGGAGAGGCTGGAGGATTACCGCCAGATCGAGGATGAGGAGCTGTATGAGGTGATCGATGAGGAGATTGCCGGGCTGGGAAAGGAAGGCTTTTTTCCTCTGCCGGAGCGTCTGAGCCTGCGGGAAAGGCTGTTTGATTCATTCCGCCGTCTGGGAATTCTCCAGGAGATGATGGACCGGCCGGACATTACGGAGATCATGGTAAACGGAAGGGACCGGATCTTTGTGGAACGGGGAGGAAGCATAAGCCGGTGGAATGGTTCCTTTGAGTCGGAGGAACAGCTGGAGGACACGATCCAGCAGATCGTCAGCCGGGTGAACCGGGTGGTGAACGTGTCCGATCCCATTGCCGACGCCAGGCTGCCGGATGGGTCCAGGGTTCATGTGGTGCTGCCGCCGGTGGCGCTGGACGGTCCGGCATTAACCATACGGAAATTTCCGGAGCCCATCACAATGAAACGGCTTATAGAACTGGAGGCGCTGACGGAGGAGGCGGCCCGGTTTCTGGGAACCCTTGTGGAGGCTGGATACAATATTTTTATCAGCGGCGGCACAGGTTCCGGAAAGACCACCTTTCTCAACGCCCTCTCCGCGTACATTCCTGCGGATGAGAGAATCGTCACCATTGAGGATTCCGCGGAGCTGCAGATCCGTCAGATTCCCAATCTGGTGCGGATGGAGACCCGCAATGACAACGGGGAGGGGAACCGTCCCATTTCCGTGGGGGACCTGATCCGGGCGAGCCTTCGCATGAGGCCGGACAGGATTATCGTGGGCGAAGTGCGGGGGGAGGAAGCGTTTGCCATGCTCTCCGCGTTCAACACAGGCCACGACGGCTCTCTCTGCACCGGCCACGGCAACAGCACAGCGGATATGCTGGCCCGCCTGGAGACCATGGTGCTTATGGGGGCGGATCTGCCCCTGGAAGCCATACGGAGCCAGATCGCGTCGGCCATCGACGTGATGGTGCATCTGGGAAGGCTCCGGGACGGGAGCAGAAAAGTGCTGGAGATTGCGGAGATAGGAGGCTGTGACAATGGGAAAGTGGTTCTCCATCCCCTGTTCCGGTTTGAGGAGGAAGAAGGAACAGCGGGGAAAAAAGTGGAAGGCCGCCTCCGAAAAACGGGGGAGCTTAAAAACAGAGTCAAGCTTGCGGCAGCAGGCTGTGAATTATGAGAGATACCGTCTGTCCCCGAGGGAATGGCTTATGGGGGAGGCGACGGGAATCGGGCTGGCAGCTCTTACAGCCTATGTATTTTACAGGAATCTGAAAGCATTTCTGATCTTTCTGCCTTTCGGCGCATGTGTTCCATTTTTTATGAAGAAACAGTGGAAGAAAAAACGGCTGGAACGCCTTTCCGGTGAATTTAAAGAGGGAATCCGGGTGCTGTCCGCCTCCCTGGGATCCGGCTATTCCGTGGAAAACGCCTTTCGGGCAAGCGTGGAGGAGCTGACCATTCTGTTTGGGGAGGAGGGGCTCATCGTCCGGGAGTTTTCCTATATCGTTTCCCAGATGGGCTTAAACCGGCCGGTGGAAGGGCTGCTGGCGGATTTTGGCAGGCGCAGCGGGTTGGAGGATGTGCAGAATTTTGCGGAGATCTTTCAGCTGGCGAAGAGAAGCGGAGGCCATCTTGGGGCGATTATGGATTACACTGCGGGAGTGATGGGAGACAAGATGCAGATTCAGGAAGATATCCGCACGGCCACTGCCTCCCGAAGGATGGAACAGCGGGTGATGAGCTGCCTGCCCTACGCCATTGTGCTGTATGTGGACATGACTTCTCCGGGATTTTTTGATGTGATGTACACCACCGGGGCAGGGCGGGCGGTGATGACAGCCTGTCTGCTCTGCTATGGGGCGGCTCTGGTGATCTCCTGGAGAATTCTGGAAATAGAGGTGTAAGCGGATGGAGAAAAACCGAAAGAGGAAGATACAGCTGGGCTGTGTGCTGGGAGGTTTTCTGCTCTACGGAGCTGCAGCGGCGGCGGGTCTGGGCAGGGAGGACGCCGGCGTGGTGGAGCGGGAGCCCCACGGGGAGGGGACGGCCGTTCACCGGCTGGCTGTGGACGGCCTGCTGGAGAAGGAGACGGAAATCGATGTGCCTGTAAACGAGCGGCTCTACACAGATTCAGAGGCGGAGGAGCTGTTTGAACGAATCTGGGAGGAGCTGCCGGGGATGATTTTGGGGGAGAATCCCTCTCTGTCCTCGGTGCGGACGGATCTGAACCTGCTTTCCCGTGTGGACGAATACGGGGTGGAGATCCGCTGGAAGACGGACGGGGAATGGATCGACAGTTTTGGGAAGGTGTACGGGGAAAAAGCTTCCCCGGAGGGAGAAGAGGTGTGGCTGGAGGCGGAGCTTTCCGACGGCTCTCATCAGGCGGCGTATGAGCTGGCGCTCACCCTGTTTCCGCCGGTAAAAACGGCGGGGGAGCAGACGGTGGAACGGTTTCTGGAGGAAGTCCGGCGGGAGGATGAAGCTCAGGGCGGAGAAAAATTTGTTCTGCCTGACAGCTTTGAGGGACGGAAACTCACCTACAGGGACCCGGAGGGAAAGCCTCTGTGGGCGCTGCCCTTTTTCGGCATTCTTGCCGCCGCGTTCTGTGAGACAGAGGAAAAAGAGCAGAAAAAGAGAAGCAGGGAAAGGAGGGAGAGAGAGCTTCTCAGGGACTATCCGGAAGTAGTCTCCAAGCTGGCGGTATTTTTGGGGGCTGGCCTGACGGTCCGGGGCGCCTGGGAACGGGTGGTGAGAAGCTATGAAAAGGGACTCTCGGAAGGCGGAAAGAAGCGGTATGCCTATGAGGAAATGCGGCAGGCTCTGGAACAGATGGAGAAAAAGGTGCCGGAGGGAAAAGCTTACCAGGAGTTTGGAAAGAGCTGCGGGCTGCATCCCTATCTGAAGCTGGCCGGTCTGCTGGAGCAGAACCGCCGGGAGGGAACGAAAAATCTGAGAGCGATGATGAGACTGGAGATGGCGTCTGCCTTCGAGGAGCGGAAAACCCTGGCCCGCAGGCAGGGAGAGGAGGCCGGAACAAAGCTGCTGCTTCCGCTGTTTCTCATGCTGGGAGTGGTGATGGCCATGGTGATGGCTCCGGCGCTGCTGTCGTTTTAAGGGGCGGCGGCTGCCGGCGGCCGGAAAGGAGAATGTGTATGGATCTGAGAAAGGAACTGAAGGCGTTTTGGACGGAAGAGGATGGGGTCGGAGTGATCGAAGTGGTGCTCATACTTGTTGTTATATGTACTATCAATTTGAGATGTGTTTTGTGTGTATTATGGGTTTTTTTGACCTTTAAGGGGTACACGGTAGACAGTTTTAATCGGTCTTGTATATTGTGTTGAGCATAAATTTGACGATGGTTATG